>NZ_JBSFGE010000011.1:0-301215 GCF_053596435.1 Streptomyces sp. NPDC001700 | reverse complement strand
CACCCGCCGCGGCCCCGACACCGAGCAAGACACCTGCTACAGCGTCCCCCAGCTCCAGGACCTGCTCGACGAATGGCTGGTGCACTACCACCACCTTACGCCCAGCTCACACACCCCGCCCACCCCGACCCAACCGCCAACCCCGCCTCTCAACAAACCCACAACACCGCAGGCCAACAAACACTCGGCCCACCAACAAACCCCCCTCCGAGCGTTAACCTGGCTCGGCGCGATCCGCACCAGCGCGACACGCAGCTCCTCTGCGGTCGCCTTGAGCTGCGGGATCAGGGGGCCGTCTCCGTCAGCGACGGCCTCGCTCATGCTGCCTCGCTCCATGTCGTGCTCACCGAGGCCGCGACGATCCGCGGCTCGGCACGCCCCCTGAGCAGTCCGACGATCTGCGCCTGGTTACGGTCCATCTTCTGACCGAGCTCTTCGAGGTCGCCCTTCAGCTGGTCGACCTTGTAGTCAAGGTTCCCGGCCTTCTGGTCGAGATCCCCGATCTGGATACGCACCGGGGTCAGGTCGCTCTCGGTGATCCCGAACCCGCGGTCGTTCTTCTCTGCGACCTCTGCGAAACGCCGGGTCAAAGCGGACAGTTCGCCGTGAGCGATGGGGTCCTCGGGCACGTAGGCGAGCAGGACCGGCAGCGTCGGCAGCCGCTGCCCCGAGGCCGCCTGCGACAGAGAGGCAGCCCGATGCTCCCCCTGCTCGGCCATCGGCGGTAGGACGGCGTCCCCGCCTCCGCACGCAATTTGCGTAACGCATAAGCGAAACGCATCACCGGCCCGGCCTGCGGATCAACAGGCCTCTCCGGACGCCTCACACCACTCCCCCATTCTTCCGAGCGCTCCACCGTAGGAAGCCCCCAACACCACGTGCAGCCCCCGGCCATGCTCCGGCCGATTGATTAATGCAGGCCAGGTGCTACTGAACAACTCCGAGGAGCGGCGAAGCTGAAGTCACCGCCGGCCGCTTCGCTCTCTGCGGGGGAAGGGCGAAACGGCCGGCGGACGGAGTTCGGGATGCCCTCCAGGAGGGGTGTCCCAGCATCCGCAGGAATCTGCACACGACACAGAGGAGAAGATCATGAAGCAGAAGCTTGGCTTGGCCGTAGCGACAGTTTGCGTGGGTATGGGCACGCTGGTCGGCCCGGCCTCCACCGCGGTCGCCTCCCCCGCCGATACGGGCGGGACCACAGCAGCTCAGCGCTCCCAGGCTGCCGGGGTGGGCATCATGGCGCACGTTGACCGTGTCAACGTTCCCAAGTGCGTCAAGTTCAAGACCAACTTCTCCGGTTACAAGGACCACCTGTACATCAAGAACAAGTGCAAGCGTGCCAAGCACGTGAAGGTGATCCTCGACCAGGCCAGCGACTTCGAATGTCGGAAGATCAGCAAGGGTCACACGCGGCACTACTGGTGGAGCTACCCCGCCAAGGTCAACAAGGTGAAGGGCTGCTGAGCCCCACCGCCACCTCAACCAGACGGCCGCCGCCCACGCACGCCCGTCAGCCCCCGCTCGCCACCCTGGTGAAGGGAAAGGAGGGGGAGACCGCCGCGGCGTGAGCGAGCGCCGCTGGCATTCGTACAGACCGAGCGGGGTCCGGACAGGATCTCCTTGTCCGGGACCCGCGGTGGTACGACTACATCCTGGCGTTCCAAAGCGAGCGGGTCGGCGGTCGTCGCCGACCCGGCCGGGCACCGCGACTGGCGATGGTGAGGGTGGTGGGCTAGTGAGTGCCCGGCCGCGATCGGCGACGAGTTCGTTTTCAGCCACCGCAGGTTTGCTCGACAGCCCGTCTGAGCGGTTCTGATCCATCCGGTCGCATTCAGCCTTCACAGTCGGCGCAATTGTCGCGGCCGCCAGACGGTTCTTAGGGTGTGTTGTTACGAGCAGACGGACTGCTCGAGGGAAGGGAAGGGCGAGTGGGGCGTCCGGAGAAGCCGATCGATCCGCAAGACGGGCCCACCGCGCGGTTCGCCCACGAACTGCGCAAGCTCCGCGACAAGGCAGGAGCCCCCGGCTACCGGAGCATGGCACGTCATGCGGGGTATTCGGCCGCGACCTTGTCACAAGCCGCAGGAGGTGACCGACTCCCGACCCTGCCAGTCGCTCTGGCCTATGCAAAGGCATGCGGCGGGGACCAGGCGGAGTGGGAGCAACGATGGCACACCGCCCGCGACGAAGAAGCCGCTCAGCCCCAGGCCACGGACGAGGAGTCAGCAGATCCTCCCTACCGTGGCCTGGCCCGCTTCGAACCCAGCGACAGCGCACGGTTCTTCGGCCGAACCCGCCTCACAGACAACCTCACCGCCCTGACCGGAGCCCACCGGTGCGTCATGGTGCTCGGCCCTTCCGGCAGCGGTAAGTCCTCCCTCCTCCGCGCTGGACTCATCCCCCGATTACAGGACACCGAAGACCCGGCACTGCGCCCGGCGGCGATCCGCATTCTCACGCCCGGTCCCCGACCGGTGCACGATCACCAGAAGCTGTTCACCCCGTCTGCGGGAGGGGGAGATACGTGGCTGGTGGTGGATCAATTCGAAGAGGTATTCACTCTCTGTCGAGATGTGGCGGAGCGGCAGCAATTCATCAGCCTGCTGCTGTCGGCCCAGGACCCCGGAAGCCGGCTGCGGATAGTGGTGGGAGTGCGGGCGGACTTTTATGCCCGCTGTCTTCAGTACGAGGGTCTGGCTGCGGTCCTTGGGGAGGCGAGTCTGCCCGTCGGCCCGATGACACCGGAGGAGCTGCGTGAGGTGATTGTCAAACCCGCGGCTGCCGAAGGGCTGATCGTGGAGCGGACACTGACCGCCCGCCTCATCGAAGAGGCCGGCCAGGAGCCAGGGGAACTGCCGCTGACGTCGCACGCGCTGCTGGAGACCTGGCGCCGCCGCCGCGGCCGCGCCCTGACCCTGGAAGGCTACGAAGCCGCCGGCGGCATCCACGGCGCCATCGCCCAGACCGCCGAAACCCTCTACACCCAGCTCTCCCCACCCCAGGCCGAAGCAGCCCGCCGCATCCTGCTGCGCATGATCAGCCCGGGCGAAGGCACCCCGGACACCCGCCGCCCCGTCGACCAGGCCGAGCTCACCACCACCCGCGCAGACCCGGACGCGGACACCGTGCTCCACCGCCTGGCCAACACCCGGCTGGTCATCCTGGACAACACCACCGTCGACCTCGCCCACGAAGCACTGATTACCGCGTGGCCCCGGCTGCGCGGATGGATCGAGGATAGCCGTGAGCGCCTGCGCCGCCACCGGCGTCTGACTGAAGCCGCCCGCAACTGGCACAATCGCGGCTGCGACAGCGGGGCGCTGCTACGGGGCGTGGAGCTCGCCGAGGCCGAAGATGCCTTCCACACTTCCGAGCACAGGGGCGAACTGACGGCGAGGGAGGCGGACTTTCTTCGCGCCTCTACTGCGGCCAACCAGTGGCGCACCCGTCGTACCCATCTGCTCGTGGGAACCCTCAGTGTGCTGCTCCTTCTGGCGCTGGGCGCGACGACCGTCGCCGTTCAAAAGACGGCCGCTGCCGACACTCAGCGTCGTCTGGCTGTGTCTCGTGAACTAGGCGCCCGTGCCGGGCAGGTGAGCGAACAGTCCCCTGAGGAGGCCATGATCCTCGCGCTCCAGGGATACCAACAGGCCCCCACCAGGGAAGCGCGCAGCAGTCTGCTCAGCTCCTACGCCCGCTTTTACGCCAACCAGTTCACCGGGCACACCAAGACGGTGACGGGGACAGCCTTTGCGCCAAACGGCCGCATCCTGGCCACCGCGAGCGACGACCACAGCGTCAAACTGTGGGACACCCGCTCCCACCATCTCCTGGCGACCCTGACCGGCCACACCGACAGCGTCAACGCGGTGGCGTTCTCCCCCGATAGCCGCATCCTCGCCACCGCGAGCGATGACCACAGCGTCAAACTATGGGACACCCGCTCCCACCATCTCCTGGCGACCCTGACCGGCCACACGGGCCTGGTGGATGGGGCCGTGTTCTCCCCCGATGGCCGCAGTCTGGCCACCGCCAGCCGCGATCGTACGGTGCGCCTGTGGGACGCACGCACACACCAGCAACGCGCCCTCCTCACCGGACACACCGATCCGGTGACGTATGTAGCGTTCTCACCTGACGGCCACACCGTGGCCAGCGCGGACGGCGGGCGCACGACCCGCCTGTGGGACGTGGCTTCTCGCAAGACCCTCGCCGTCCTAGCCGGCCACACCGGCGCCGTCGCTACAGTGGCGTTCTCCCCTGATGGCCGCACCCTCGCCACCGCGGGCAATGACCACAGCGTGAAGCTGTGGGACGTACAGTCCCACCGCCTGCTCGCGACCTTGTCCGGCCACACCAACATGGTGCTCAACGTAGCGTTCTCCCCCGACGGCCGCACCCTGGCCAGCACGAGCATGGACGGCACCATCCGTCTGTGGCGACCGCAAACGCGCAAGCCCCTGGCCAAGCTGAACGTAGGGCCGCCCGTCTACGCTGTGGCGTTCTCCCCCGACGGCCGCTCCCTGGCCTCCACAGGCCCAGGCTCCACCGCCCGCTTGTGGAACGTGACCTCGCGCCGACCCGTCGCCACATTGACCGGACGCTCCGGCACCATCACGTCACAGCCCACCTTCGCAGACCGCCACGCCTTCCTCCGAGTCGACTACGACATTCAGGTCCCCCGCTGGTCCACAGCGAGACCGCGCACCCGCCCCACACCCATTCACCCCCCAAAATCCTTCGCCACATCGGTGTCGAGCAGCAACAGCGTGGCGGTCGCCGGTCACGACCGTCGCGTACGCGTATGGAGCCTGGCGACAGGCAGACACATCGCCACTCTCCCGGCGGGCAACGGCTTTATGTGGCAACTGGCAATCACTCCTGACGGGAACACCCTGGCCGTCGGGAGCGACGATGGCACCATCCGGGTGTGGGACGTCGCTACCCGCCGCGCCACAGCCGTCCTGCGCGGACACCGCTCAGTAAAGGCCCTTGCTCTGAGGCCCGACGGCCATGCTCTGGCCGCCATCAGATCCGACGGCACCACGTACCTGTGGACCACCCGCTCCGGGCAGGCCGCCTCACCCATGTCCGGCCCCAAGAACGCCGACATGGCCCTCGCCTTCAGCCCCGACGGGGGCCGCCTGGCCGCTGGCAACGACGACGGCACCATCCGGGTGTGGGACATCGCAACCCGCCGCACCTTCTCCGTCCTGCGCGGACACACCGGCCCCATCCTCGGGGTGGACTTCAGCCCCGACCACGTGACACTCGCCGCGACCTACATCAACGACGGCAGCGTACAGCTGTGGGACTATCACGACCCTCGCCTGCACGCCACCCTCACCGACCCCACCCTGGAGGAGGGCCAACCCAAGGCGGTCTTCTCTCCCAACGGCCAGGCCCTAGCAACCTTCACCCCCAACGGCGCCCGTGTCTGGAGCACTGACACCGGCTACGTCGCCACACGCGTCTGTCGCCTCAGCAGCGACCATCACTGGGCACAACTCCTCCCCGACCAACCAGTGAAAGACGTCTGCGACCCGCATCGGCTATCTGCCACTGTCCACCGCCGTGACACCCTTGCCGTTCGTCTCACTGCGCCTGTTGCTGGTCTGAGTCGTCGCACTCGGCACAGCCACGAGGCGCGCTGACGCCCGAGCGCTCGTACTCCCCCTCCGCATAACTCCGCGCCACACGGATGACCGCCTTGCTGCTCACGGCATCGCTACTCGGCGATAGCGACGGCTCTCGGTCACCACCATGTGAGCAACAGGCATGTCAGCATCCTGCCGCCCACGTCTCAGAGATGACACAGGTCCTGGGCACCCTGCATCACGCTCTGAGCACCCCGGACCGCCTCACCTCGCTCTTCCCACACCCGCTCCACAACGTCTCCACGCTCCTCGCCGACCTCACCCGCCGCAGCGACTGCGCCGGCGTCCTGCACGCGCTGATCCTCCTGGCCGAACACCTCGACGCCCACGGCTCCCCCATCGACTACGCCCACCGCCGGGCCCTGTTCGCCAAACGGGCCCACTTCATCGACCCACAGTGCTGGAGCGACCTGCAGCGCCGCCTGCGCTCGAACCACCGCCCCGATGCCACCCACGCGCAGCGGTGGATCTTCCACACCCTGACCGGCTCGCCACCGCACCTCGCGCACCCGGAACTCGCACCGGCCGCCGGAGCGCAGCGCCAGCAGTACCAGCGCTTCCGCTGGCGAATCCTGCCCGCCGAAGCCGACCTGCTCACCCAAACCGCGCACGCACTCCTCGAGGAGCACTGCATCGACGAACCGCTCCAGTGGACGCCCCGGCTCCCCGCCCGCACTCTGCACCACCTCGCACTCCCCGGGCCCGACCCGGACAGCATCACCCCAACTCGGCTCCACCAGGCCCTGCCCGTCGACGACTTCTCCCCAGCCCGCGTCGCGCAAACTCTGAACACCACCACGGCGCACGTCATCTACCTGCTGTCGCGGAACCCGGTCGACTGGAGCCCGCCTCGGTTTCGCCGCACCCAGCACACGGCCACCCGCATCGGGCAATGGCGAAAGTGGTACGAGCAACGCCATCTGTCGCTACAGGACATAGCTGACCGGGAAGGCACGAGCCTCGCAACCGTGCGCCTGGCCCTGCTTAAAAACGACGTCCCGCTCTGCCCTGCCGGGTCCTATCCAGGCCGCCCAAGGAGGAAATGAGCCTGCCGGGAGGACGGACGGCTCAGGAGGCGGAGCAGACCGGGGAGACCCGCGACATCGTGAGCTCCGGCAACACCGTCATGCTTCAGTACCGCATGAGCGCGCTGCACTCCGGTACGTTCGCCGGTGCCCCGGCCACGGGCAAGCGGGTGGAGTGGGACGAGATCGGCGTGCCGCACTTCGACGACGAGGGCAAGATCACCGACCTGTGGTTCATGTGCCAAGAGCTGAGCCTGGACGAGCAGATCGGCTACAAAGCGCAGCTGGGCTGAAAAGCACCGTCCGCCCACCCCTGGCCCCGCGAGCATTCCCCTATGAACTTTGCGGGGCCGGGGCCCGCCGCACGGCGCGCCTGTCACTTCGGGCGGCCTGTGCTGCCGGGCCGAGCGGCGGATGTGGAGGTGTTCTCCCGGGTGGCATCGGGGGCGCTCCAGCTGGCAAGGAGGGCGAGGGCCTGGGCGGAGGCGGATCCGGGTTCGGCGGTGTACACGCACACGGTCTGATCGGGGTCGGCCGGGAAGGCCAGGGTCTCGTGGCGCAGGGTGAACTGGCCTACCACGGGGTGGTGGAAGTGCTGCGTGCCGTGGGCGCACTGCGCCACACGGTGGCTGTCCCACCAGGCACTGAACTCCGGCACCTTGACGACGGCTTCACCGATCAGCTCGTTGAGCAGGGCGTCGTCGGGGTGGCGTCCGGACTCCAGGCGCAGATTGGCCACGACGATCTCCGCGGCCTCGTCCCAGTTCTCGTACAGCTCGCGGGCGGCGGGGTCGAGCAGTACGTAGCGGGCGAAGTTGCGCTCCCGGTACGGCAGTGAGTCCCAGTCGGTGATCAGGGCGCGGGCCAGAGCATTGGCGGCCAGCACGTCCTGGCGGTGGTTGGCGATGAAGGCCGGTGAGACACCGCCCAGGATGTCCAGCATCTGATGGACCTCGGGGCGCACACGCTGCACGCGCTCCGGGCGGCGACGCGGGGTGCGGGCAGTACGGGTAGGAGGCCGGGCGAGGTCGAAGAGGTGGGTGCGTTCGTCGTCGTCCAGGCGCAGTCCCCTGGCCAAGGCGTCCAGGACGGTCTCGGAGACATTGGGGTGGCGGCCCTGTTCGAGGCGGGTGTAGTAGTCCGTGCTCACCCCGGCAAGGTGCGCGGCCTCCTCGCGGCGCAGCCCCGGTACCCGGCGGGCGCCACGGCCCGGCGCCAGGCCCGCCTCGGACGGGCCCAGCCGGGCCCGGAGGCTACGCAGGAAGTCTGCCAGCTCAGCGTTCTGCTCCATTTCTCCAGTATTGGCCAGGGGCGGGAGAGCCGCCCCCATCAGGGTGGCCCAGCTGGACCCAGGCTCAGCTGGGCCATCTCCGGCGGCCCTCCCGCCCTTGGGCGGCGGGAGGGTGGAGTGCGGGCAGGTCCGCAAGGCCGTCTCCTGCCCCACCAGCACCTCTGCTTGCACGTCGGGCGGCACCTCTGCTTGCCCCGGCCACCACCTACGGAGCACTTCCCCATGCCGTTCGTCATCTACATCCTCGGGTTCGGCACGTTCGCCCAGGGGACCTCGGAGTTCATGCTCGCCGGGCTGCTGCCCTCCGTCGCCGGCGACCTGGATGTCTCGCTGTCCCGGGCGGGACTGCTGGTGTCGGCGTTCGCCGTCGGCATGATCGTCGGCGCGCCGCTGCTGGCGCTGGCCACCCTGAGGCTGCCCCGCCGCGGCGCGCTGACCGGCTTCCAGGTGGTGTTCGTCGCCGGACACGTGGCCGCCGCGCTCGTGCCGCACTTCGGCTTCCAGCTGGGCATGCGCGTGGTCACGGGCATGGCGTACGCCGGGTTCTGGGCGCTGGCCTCGGTCGCCGCGGTCTCTCTCGTGCCCGCCGACCGGCATGGGAAGGCGATGTCGGTGGTCGTGTCCGGGCTGAGCCTGGCCATGATCCTCGGGGTGCCGGCCGGTACCCTGCTGGCCCAGCACTCCAGCTGGCAGGCGGCGTTCTGGGCGGTGGCCGCGATGACCGCGCTGTCCACCGTCGCGGTGCTGATCGCCCTGCCGGGCGGGCGTGACACCACAGCTCCGATGCCGAGGCTGAGGACCGAGGTGCGCTCGCTGGCCGTGCCCCGGCTGTGGGTCGCCTACGCCACCACTGCGCTGACCATCTCCGCCACCATCGCGATCTTCTCCTATCTCGGTGCCCTCCTCGAAGACGTCACCGGCGTCTCCGAGGGGCTCGTGCCGGTGGTACTCGGCCTGTACGGGGTCGGCGCGCTGGCCGGCCTCACGGTCGGTGGCCGCATCGCCGACCGGGCTCCCTTCGGCGTTCTGCTGACCGGCATGAGCACCGTCGCGGTCGTGGCCGCCGCGATCGCGCTGACCGCGGACATCCCCGCCGTGGTGATCCCGCTCGCCGTCCTCCTCGCCGCCGGCGGCTTTGTCACCAACCCGGCCGTGAACATTCGGGTGTTCGGCACCCTGGGCGAGACCAGGACGCTGGGCGGCGCGATGAACATCGCCGCCTTCAACGTCGGAATCGCCGTCGCGCCGTGGGTGTCCGGCCTGGTCATCGACGCGGGCCCCGGTCTGGCAGGCATCGGCTGGGTCGGCGCGGCCTTCGCCCTGGCGGCGATAGCGAGCACGCTGATCGACCGCCGCTGTACCCGCCGCCATGTGCCTACGGCGTCTGTCTCCGCTGTGGCCGATGCGCAGGCGCCCGAGTCCCTCTCCGTCTCCCAGTGAGCCGACCCACGACCGGCGGACCGGCGGTGCACCGGAGAACCGTTCATCAGCAGACAACCCATTGGAGATCCACCGTGAAAGCGATCGTGACGCGACGTTTCGGAAACCCGCCCGAGATGGCCGTGGAGGAACGCCCGAAGCCGGTTCCCCGTGAGGGGTTCACGCTCGTCCGGATGCGTTCCGCGACGATCAACCAGCTCTCCCACACGATCCGGACCGGCGGGTTCGGCTTCTCGCATGCACCGCTCGTCCTGGGAAACGAGGGAGCGGGCATCGTCGAGGACAGCGCCCGCTTCCCTGCCGACACCCGGGTCTCCGTCTACGGGCACTCCGATCTCGGCGTGAGCGAGGACGGGCTCTTCCAGGAGTGGGCGCTGGTCAGGGACGACCGGCTCCTGCCGCTGCCCGACACCCTCGACTGGGCGGAAGGGGCGGCGCTGACGGTCAACTACCTGACCGCCTACCTGGCCCTCACCAAGGCCGCGAAGGTACAGAGCGGGCAGACCGCGCTGGTGTCCGGGGCGACCGGCTCACTGGGCCACGCCGTGATGCAGACCGCCCGGGCCCTCGGGGCACGGTCGATCGCCCTGGTCTCTTCCGCGCACAAGGCGCGCCGGGCAAGCGAGGCCGGAGCCCACGCGGTCATCGACTCCTCCTCGCAGGACCTCGACGAAGCCATCGCCGACCTGACCGACGGCCAGGGCGCGGACATCGCCCTGGACCCGGTCGGCGGCCCGCGGCTCGGCGAACTCATCCGGTCCGTACGCCGCCACGGCACAGTCGTCTCCCTCGGCTTCACTGGCGGCAGGCAGGCCACCGTCGAGGTCATGGACCTGCTCGCCGGCGAACGGCTCGTCACCGGCTACGGCGTGCACGGCGACTCCGACGACGAGATCACCAAGGGCCTGGACGCCATCGGCCGACTGGCCGCCGACGGACAGCTACGTCCGGTGATCGACAGCAGGTTCGCCCTCGAGAGCTTTGAGAACGGCTACACCCGCCTGGCCTCACGAGAAGCGGTCGGCTCCCTCGTACTCGACCTCTGACTCCCCGGGCGGAAAGCGGAGCCCTCCCCGCATCGCTTTCGCACCACAACACACCATCGGCCGACAGGACATGACCATGAGCACCATCGGACTGATCGGCAGCGGGCTGATCGGCGGCACCGTCGCACGCCTCGCCGTCGCCGCCGGACACAACATCGTCCTCAGCAACCGCCGGGGACCGGACACCCTGTCCGGCCTGGTCGCCGAGCTGGGCCCGCACGCCCGGGCGGCCACCCCCGCCGAGGCCGCAGCCGCCGGCGACATCGTGATCGTGACCATCCCGCTGCACGCCTACCGGATGGTCCCGGCCGAGCCACTGCGCGGCAAGATCGTCATCGACACCAACAACTACTACCCCGAACGCGACAGCCTCATCGCCGCACTCGACGCCGAAACCACCACGACCAGCGACTGCTCCAAGCCCACCTGCCCAACTCACACGTCGTCAAAGCACTCAACAACATCTTCTACGTCCACCTCGCCCTGGACGCCGGTCCCCTCGCTGAGGGCTGGCGCTTCCAACGCGACACCGCCGCCTACAGCGAGCCGTACTTCAGCCGAGGCCACAGCCTGAGCGCGACGGCACGAGGCGCCGAGCCCGGCCCAGGACAGCCCATCACCGCGGACACGCTGCGAGCCGCGCTGGCCGCAGCGAAGCGCTACCGCGACATGTGAGCCGACCCGCAGAACGCGCACCGCGTTGCGGCCCTCCGGCCACAAGGTCTTCCCTTCCAGGAGACTCCGCCGCCGTCTCGGGTGCCGCGCCACCGGCCACAGCCCCTGCCCAATCAGCCCATCACGCTCCGCAAGCGCACCCAGATCGGAACCCTTGCCATGCCCCAGACCATCGCCTTCATCGGAAGCGGCAACATTGGCCAGGCCCTCGCCCGGCTCACCGTCGCCGCCGGCCTTGACGCCGTCATGAGCAACTCGCGCGGGCCACAGACCCTCACCGACCTCGTCAGTGAGCTCGGCGACCACGCCCGCGCAGCCACCCCGGCAGAAGCCGCACAGGCCGCCGACCTCGTCGTGGTCTCCCTGCCGTTCCACGCCTACGACAAGCTCCCGACCGAAGCACTCGCCGGGAAGATCGTCATCGACACCATGCACTACTTCCCGGAGCGCGACGGCCGGATCAAAGAACTGGACGAGCGACAGACCACCAGCAGCGAGCTGCTCCAGCGCCACCTACCCGGCTCACGTGTCATCAAGGCCCTCGGCAACATGGACTCCTTCCGCCTGCACAGCTCGGCCCGCCCCGTCGGCCACCCCGAGCGCAGTGCCCTGCCCGTCACCGGCGACGATGCCCGGGCCAAAGGCCAGGTCACGCGGTTCATGGACGCCATCGGCTACGACGCCGCCCACATCGGCCCCCTCTCCGACAGTTGGCGTCACGAGGCCGGCACCCCCATCAACGTCATCCCCTACATCTCGCAGCCTCCCGAGGGCATGACTCCGGAGCAGGCGAACGACTGGCTCTTCAACGCACCCGCCGCCGTCGTCGACACCGCCCGCGTCAAGGAACTGACCGACCAGGCCACCCGTACCGGCCGCGTCGGTCTCTTCTTGGAGGACTTCCTCCCGAGCGAGTCCTGACGTTCCCTGCCTGCCTCACAGGCTCCGGACCCGAAGCACTGATCTGGTCAGGGCCGCACGCTTGGTCCGACGGACACAGCGGCCAAGATGCCGTGGACGAAGCCAAGAACCAGCACTCCGCGGCTCTGAGGAAATGCCACGTTCGTTGAGACTGAGCGACGATGCCATCAACCCGAGCCATTACCAGGATCGCTGGTCAGCGAGCACGGCCTATGCCACCAGCTGCGAGAACCTAGACGTGTTGAAGGTCAGGACGCGCCGTCGGAGCGGTCTGGCGTGAGCGCGGACGGCCCCGTTGCCGGGAGCGGTACGGGCAGGGCAGATGAGCATGGAACCTCCTTCAGCGAAACCGGAATTAGTGCTTCAGGTTCCGGTCCACTTCAGGCAGGGTGAGCAGAGGGTCGAAGACCTGGTCGGATTGTCTCGTGCAGCAGGTCAGCCGCGAGCCGGGGGTTCAGCAGGGCTCGGCGGTCATCACAGTGGTGGGCATTCACTCCGTCGAGGCATCTTTTGCCTCCGGCGGCATGGACCGTGAGCATCCGCCCATGTTCAGGACATGAAGCTCGCAATTCGCGCTGGTCTGGCCGGAGTTCTGGCCGCAGCCGCGCTCGCTACCGCCAGCCCCGCTCAGGCCGAGGACATCACGCTCCCTCTGCGTTCAGCCATCGCCACCCTGCCGGTGACCGAGGAGGACCGCAGCGGCTACGACCGGGATCTGTTCAACCACTGGATCGATGCCGACCGCGACGGGTGCTCGACCCGCTCGGAGGTACTGCTGGAAGAGGCCACGGTGGCGCCTCAGGTGACCGGCCGTGCACCCTCAACGGCGGGCGCTGGTACTCCTGGTACGACGACCAGGAGGTGAGGGCGCCCGTGGCCTGGACATCGACCACCTCATCCCGCTCGCCGAGGCCTGGGATTCGGGCGCCTCGGCCTGGAACGGCAAGCGGCGCGAGCGGTACGCCAACGACCTCGGAGACAGCCGCGCCCTGGTAGCGGTGGCCGCCCGGTCCAACCGCCAAAAAAGCGATCAGGACGTGTCCGAGTGGCTGCCTGACGACGCGGTGGTGTGCCGGTACGTGACCGACTGGACGGCGATCAAACTCCGCTGGGCCCTCACCGTCGACCCGGCCGAACAGCAGACCCTGACCAACCTCGCCGCCAACTGCCCGAACACCCCAGTCACCGTCGCCACCGCCGAGTGACCCCGGCCGCCCGTCGCCCAGCATGACGCCGGGCGGCGGGACCAGCCGTCAACCAGGAGATACGCGGGTGCGGCTGCACCGGGTCGTGTCAGCAGCCCCGGGGCGGTGATCCAGTTGGGGAGAATGTCGGCAACGCCCACTACCGGCGCTGACGCGAGCACGGAGACTGGCACGCCGCCGCCCAGCGCAACCTCTTCAACCGCATGATCGGCCAGCTCTACCACTGCATTCAGCACCGCAAGCTGTTCGACGAACACGCCGCGTTCCACACCGAACTGGCCGCCGCGGCTTGACGGCATAGCAACGTGAGGTGTCTACGAGCAGGCGATAGCCCCGGTGCAGGCCGCCTACGGTCTGCTCCCGGTCACCCCGGCCGACTGGCCGGAGCCACCACCGGTCGACCCGCGCCCCGATCCGCGGGACCTGAGCGGCGACGACATCGGGGACGGTTGGAACGAGCAGGCGCTCTTCCGGAGGATCGCCTCGCTGATGCCCGGGGCCCGCGCGGTGCTGCGCCGGATCACCGAGCTGGGCGGCACCGCCTCGTTCGACGAAGTGCAGCAGTACTTCGCCGACCATCCGACCACCCCGATCACGAAGGCGAGGATCAGCGGGGCCCTGGCCAGCGTCCCGGCGGTCCAGCGCCGTGTCGGCCCGGCTGACTCCTCCCCGCCTACTCCAGCAGGACGAGCGGGCACGGCTCTACCAGATCGACCAGGTGCTGAGGGGCTCAGACGAGCCTTCGTGATCGCCGATGGCCGCCCCAACCTGCAGCGCGGTGCCCCCGCCGCAGGGGCCACCTGACGCGGCCGCGCCACACCCCCGAAGCCCTCGTGCAGGTGAACTCGCCGCCGCAGCACAGGGTCTCAGGCACGGTTGACAGCCGACAGGACCGCTTGGACCGACGCCCTCAGGACGGACGTGTCCCGGCCGACGCCCCAGCGCACCGCATCGCCGACGCGGCACTCGGCGTAGGCCACGGCGGGGCTGCCGGGGCCGGTCGTGGTGGCGTGTTCGGCGAAGTGGAGGATGTCCACTGCGACCCCGGCGGCGGCCAGGGCGTCCGTCAGGGCGGACAGCGGGCCGTTGCCGGTGCCCTCGTAGCGGTGTTCAGAACCGTCGTCGCGCCGCACGGCGCACGCGAAGTTGTGCGTGCCCGGGGCCGTCTCGCCGGTGGTCCATGACGTCAGGGCCAGCCGGCCGTCGTGGTCGGGGGTGCCAGGCGCGACGTACGTGGCGTGGAACAGCTCCCACAGCTCCTTCGGCGTGACCTCCGTGCCGCTCTCGTCCGTGGCGGCCTGCACCGTGCGCGAGAAGTCGGCGCGCAGGCGGGGCGGCAGGTCCAGGCCGTAGTGGGCGTGGAGCAGATGGGCGATACCGCCCTTGCCGGACTGGCTGTTGACGCGGATCACCGCCTCGTACGTACGCCCCACGTCACCGGGGTCGATGGGCAGGTACGGCACCGCCCACGGGGCCTGGTCGACCGGTGTGCACGACTCGGCCGCCTGCCGGGCGTGGTGGGCCATGCCCTTGCTGATGGCGTCCTGGTGGGTGCCGGAGAACGCGGTGTGGACCAGCTCGCCGCCGTACGGGTGGCGGGGGTGGACCGGCAGCCGGTTGCAATACTCCACCGTGTCGCGGACGGCGTCGATGTCGGAGAAGTCGACCATCGGGTCCACGCCCTGGGAGTAGAGGTTGAGCGCGAGGGTGACCAGATCGACGTTGCCCGTGCGTTCACCGTTGCCGAACAGGCAGCCCTCGACGCGCTGCGCCCCGGCCAGCACCGCGAGTTCTGCGCACGCCACCCCGGTGCCCCGGTCGTTGTGCGGGTGGACGGAGAGGATGACCGCGTCGCGCCGCGCCAGGTGGCGGTGGGCGTACTCGATCTGGTCCGCGTACACGTTGGGGGTGGCGATCTCCACCGTCGCCGGGAGGTTGTGGATCACCGGCCGGTCGGGGGAGGCGTCCCACAGTTCGGTGAGGCCGTCGCAGGCCTTCAGCACGAAGTCCGGCTCTGTGAGGTTGAAGACCTCGGGCGAGAACTGGAATCGGATGTGCTCGCTTGCCGGGCGGGCGTCGGCGAGGCGCGCCATGTGCGTGGCGGCGTCCCGGATCAGGCCGTGGACCTCGGCGCGGTCGCGGCCGAGGACGATGTCGCGCCAGGTGGGGGCGGTGGCGGTGTACAGGTGCACCACGGAGCGCGGCAGGCCCTCGATGGCCGCGTACGTACGGTCGATCAGGTCGAGCCGGGCCGGGGTGAAGACCACCACGGTCACGTCGTCCGGGACGGCGCCGGACTCGGCGAGGTGGCGTACGAAGTCGAAGTCGGTCCGGCTCGCGGACGGGTAGCCGATCTCGATCTCCTTGAAGCCCATCGTCACGAGGAGGTCGAACATCCTGCGCTTGCGCGCGGTGTCCATCGGCTCGGCCAGTGCCTGGTTGCCGTCGCGCAGGTCCACCGGCACCCACAGGGGCGCGCGTTCGATCCGACGGGTGGGCCAGCGGCGGTCCGCATCGGGCAGCGGGAGCGCGACCCGGTCGTGGGCGGGCCGGTAGCGGTGGTACGGCATGGCGCTGGGGCGCTGCGGGTTCCACGCGGGGGCACCGGCGGGCACGGGCTCGTGCGGAGTACGGAGGGTGGGGAAGGCGGCAGGAGGGGCGGTGGCGGCGGAGACGCCGGAGGCGGTGCTCGTCATCGGGCTGGTGCCCTTTCGCTCGTGGGAGGACCGACCGGCAACGCACGGCACCCACGGCGGGGTGCCGGTCGTGTCAGGCCCCGCCGCGGCAGCCGAGAAGAAGGAGTCCGCGCAGCGTCATGCGGGGTACAGTAATCACAACCCAACTCCTCAGACAACCTGAGGAATCGAGAAGCCAAGAGGTGAGCACCGGATGCCACTCGGCGCCCTCCGCCGCAGCCCCCTGGTGGAACAGGCCACCGCGACACTGCGCAACGAGATCACCACAGGCCACTGGCCGGTCGGCAGCAAGCTCCCCAGCGAGACCACTCTCGCCAAGACGCTCGGGGTCGGCCGCTCCACCGTGCGCGAGGCGCTCCAGGCCCTGGCCGGGGCGGGCCTGGTGCAGGCACGGCAGGGGGCCGGTGTCTTCGTCGTCGCCACCGAGCCCGACGAGGACTGGCCGACGAAGCTCCGCCGCGCCGCCGTCGCCGACGTCTACGAGGTGCGGATGCTGATCGAGGTGCAGGCCGCACGCCTCGCCGCCGACCGCCGAACCGACGTCGACATCGCCGCCCTCGACGCCGCCCTGGCCTACCGGCGCGCCGCGTCGACAAGCGACGACGCGGCCTTCGTCGACGCCGACATCGCGCTCCACGCCGCCGTCGTCACGGCCGCCCACAACCCCGTGCTCACCGACCTGTTCGCCGAGTTCGCCCCCGCGCTGCGGCAAGGCCTCATCGATCTGATCGAGCTGCTCGGCTTGCGGGCCGACGAACCAGACCATGGCCATGAGGCCCACGCCGAACTGATACGGGCCGTCCAGCGCGGTGACGCCGACGCGGCGGGAGGCGCGCTACGGGCCGAACTGGAGCGGATACTGGCACATCTCCGCGGAGCCTGACCGGCGTGGCGGGAGCCGTCAGCGGTGTACCTCCGCTGGAACCTCAGCGCCGACCG
This sequence comes from Streptomyces sp. NPDC001700, assembly GCF_053596435.1. Lineage (NCBI taxonomy): Bacteria > Bacillati > Actinomycetota > Actinomycetes > Kitasatosporales > Streptomycetaceae > Streptomyces > Streptomyces sp. NPDC001700. The sequence goes on along the minus strand of NZ_JBSFGE010000011.1, from coordinate 284,320 downwards.
CGCCGAGGCCAAAGCCCTCCACAAGATCGCCAAGGAGTGGAAGGACGCGACCGTGACGCACACCCCCGCCTCCTGAAATGCGCGAACCGGAGGAGGCGTTCGGTGATGGCCAGGCCACGATGTCGAGGACCCGTTCCAGCCTGCTGGCCTGGTAAGCGGCCAGTGCCCGCTGGTAGCCCGGCGATCACCGTGGCCAGCAACTGGGCATCGGCGCCCGGCAACAGGAGGGAGGGGCCGACATCGCCCACCTCTCCGGCCTGGACCTGGACCCGCTGCCGGCCGCCAGCCGGCTCCGCGCCGGAGTGCGGGCGGCACGACGCAGTGGCCCTATGTGGCGCCTCCGCAAGCGGGGTCTGGGTCGGTCGGCTTCGGTGGCCCGGGGGACCGGGCCCCGGGGAGATTGACCCATGTTTCTGCCATGGGAATGCGCCATATCTCGGGTCTTTTGCGCTCCTAGAGTCAAGGCATGACAGCGTTCCAGGTGCCTCAGCGCATGAACTTCTCGACCATCACCCCCAAGGTCTTCAAGGCCGTGCTAGCCCTCGACTCCGCCGCGCGGGAGGGGATCGACCCCGTGCTGCTGGAGCTGGTGCAGATCCGCGCCTCCCAGATCAACCGCTGCGCGTACTGCATCGACTACCACACCTCCGACGCTCGTAAGGCCGGGGAGACGGAGGAGCGCATCTACCAGCTCCCCGCCTGGGAGGAGTCGAGCCTGTTCACGCAGCGGGAGCGGGCGGCCCTGGCACTGGCCGAGGCCGTCACCCTCCTGCCCCAGGGCGTGTCGGACAAGGTTTACGAGGGGGCGGCCGAGCACTTCGAGGAGGAGGAGCTCGCCCAGCTCATCGCGCTCATCTTCACCACCAACGCGTGGAACCGGATGAACGTCACCACGCGCAAGACGCCCGGTACCGAGTAGCCGACGTTCCACTCACGGGCGGTGGTCCATCCACCGGGGCTTCCGCCCGTGGCGCGCCATGGACCGCTTACCGCACGAAGGGCTGATGAAGCCGTGACCACCGTCGACACACCGGTGCCCGCCACCACCGGCCGTTCGCCCGTCAAGGGCTGGCTCGCCGTCCTGGCGGTGGCCCTGGGCATCTTCGCCCTGATGTCCTCCGAACTCTTGCCGGTGGGCATCCTCACCCCGGTCGGCTCCGCCTTGGACGTCACCGAGGGCACCGCGGGACTGATGGTGACCGTTCCCGGCTTGGTCGCCGCCGTCACGGCGCCCCTGGTCACCGTGGCCACAGGTCACATCGACCGCCGTATCGTGCTGGCGCTCCTGGTCGGGCTGATGGGTGCGGCCAACCTGGTCTCCGCTTTCGCGACCAGCTTCGCGGTCGTCCTGGCCGCACGTTTCCTGATCGGCATCAGCGTCGGCGGCTTCTGGTCCATCGCCGGTGGCATAGCGATGCGGCTGGTGCCGGAGAAGCACGTGCCCCGGGCCACCGCCGTCGTCTTCGGCGGCGTGGAGACCGCGTCGGTCCTGGGCGTCCCCACGGGAACGTTCCTCGGGGACTCCAGCAGCTGGCGCACCGCATTCGCCGCCGTGGGCATCCTCGGACTGGTGTCCCTCGCCTGCATGCTCATCCTGATGCCGAAGGTGCCGGCCGAACAGACCATCACGTACGCGGACCTGCCGAAGGTCTTCAAGGCAACGCCGGTGTTCGAGCCGGGATCGCCATCACCTTCCTCGTGATCACCGGTCACTTCCTCACCTACACGTTCGTCAGGCCGATCCTCCAGGACGACGGAGTAGACGACAGCATGATCGGCGTGCTGCTGCTGACCTTCGGCATCGCTGGCATCTGCGGCAACTTCATTGCCGGAGCGCTCATTCCCAAACGGCTGCGGCAGACCGTCGTGGGCATCTCGGTGATCCTCCCTGCCGCCATGGTGACCCTCGCGTTCGTCGACAGCACCGCAGTCACCGCAGGCGGCATCCTGATCCTGTGGGGCCTGGGATACGGCGCGGTGCCGGTCAACTTTCCAGACCTGGATACTCGACGCCGCACCGGACACCGGTGAGGCAGCCTCCTCGCTGTACGTCTCCACGTTCAACCTGTCCATCGCACTCGGTGCGTTCGCCGGCGGCCTCGCCGTCGACGGCATCGCCACCGCGAGCGTGCTCTGGATCGGCGCCGCCTTCGCGCTCCTGACACTGCTCGTATTGGGCGTTGCCCGCCGCACCGCGGCCGTCTCCGCCGGGTGACGGCGCCTGGCATCGGTGGTGCGGGGAGTATGAGCCCGGCACGATCTGGAAGCCGGTCAATCTTCGTGGTCCGCGAGACATGCGTCCTGTCGCGGTCGCTCACGTTTCCCGATCCACACCGCGAGGATCAGACAGGCGGCCATGCAGCCCAGTGCGGTGGCCTGTAGTGCCGTATCGGAGGCCGCTTCCGCACCTACGCCGTGGCTTTGGTCGCTGACGGCCCCGGCGAGGGCAACGCCGAGGCCAGCCGCCACCGTGATGATCGTCTTGGTGACTCCTGATGCCTCCCCGGCGCGCTCTGGTCTGATCACTCCCTGAGTGGCGATGAGGGTCAGTGAATTGGCTATCCCGAGGACCACACCGCCGACGGTTGCCGCGGTCAGGTACATCGCGAGTGAGGACGCCCAGGCGAGGCAGGCGAGGACAACGGCTCCCATGCCGAGGCAGATGGTCATCACGCGCACCGCGGCTGGTGGAGTCACACGGCCTGCGAGCGGACCTGCGAGGGCCATGGCCAGTGCCGGGACGAGGAAGGCGGTACCGGCGACGGCGACCGACAGGTCCCACTGTCCCTGGAGCGTCAGAGGAACGACGAATAGGAACATGACTGTTGTGGTGTTGGCTACTCCCCCGGCGAGCGTGAGTGCCACGTAGGGGCCATTGCGGAAGAGCGTGAGTTCGACCAGTGGGCTTGCTGCCTTCTGTTCTTGCCGTACGAACCAGGTCAGCAGGGCAGCCACGACCACCAGGCCGGCCAAGCCGACGGGCCACTGCCAGTGTCGGCCGCGGTCGACGACGAAGGCGAGGGCCGCAAGTGCGGCCGTGGCGGTGAACAGCCCGCGCCAGTCGACCCTCCGGTGCGTGCTGGTGTCGTAGCTTTCGGCAGTGCGGGAGGCCCATACGGCGCCGAGCGCGGTGAGGGGGACGTTGAGCCAGAACACCGCCCGCCAGGACACCGCATCGGTGAGGACGCCGCCGATGAACGGGCCGCAGGCGGTGGCGATTCCGCCGATGCCCAGTGCGCGGCCGGTGGCCCTGCCGCGCAGTTCGCTCGGGTAGAGGTTGGTCAGCAGGGACAGTCCCACTGGCATGATCATCGCGGCGCCCGCGCCTTGGGCCACCCGGGCGCCGACCAGAACGGGCAGTGTCGGGGCGAGTGCGCAGACCAGGGACGACGTGCCGAACAGGGCAAGGCCGAGGACCAGTAGCCGCCGTCGGCCGAACAGGTCGCCAAGGCGTCCCGCGCCCAGCATCAGCGTCCCTGTGGACAGCAGATACGCGCTGATTACCCACTGCAGGCCGTCGCCTCCGGCGTGGATATCACGGCCGATCTGCGGCAGGGCCAAGTTCAGGGCGAACGAATCGAGCTGGATGCAGAACACGCCTACGGACATGGCCAGCAGGGCCCATCGTCGGCTAGCGAGTGCCGAAGTCACTACGGTCGGCCTCCTTCCTCACGCTGCAGCGGCAGCATCGTCGGGAACACCGCCGCCCGGTGGAGCGGCGGTTGAGGAGCTGATGGCGGAGGGGGAAGGCGCAGCCAGAGGAGGGACCCTGAAGAGAGGGTCGCTGCTGCTCAGAAGTGGAAGATGCGAGGCCCGGAAGAGGGGCCCGTCCGCAGAAGGCGGAATGCCACGTCATGCGGAGCGATACGTAGGGCTCGCTGCTCGCCGGACGGCTGAGATCACTGTAATCGACACCGAACTGCTTGCCAACTCCCCCTGGTTGTCGTGGAAGCCGACACGGGGGTCCGAGAGATATCGGCCATCATCGGCTGGGTGCTGGCCCGCTCGCCCTTCGTGGTGCTCGTGTGCTCTCCGGCTCGGTGCCGTGTCGCCGCGCATCCGGTGCCCGTGCGGTAAATGCCCAGCTCATCGGTCGTCATATGGGGGTGGCACTGGTCGGCGTCGCTTGCGTGTGCGGCCCCGGCGCGAGCGGGTCGGTGCTGCACCGTCCGCCACGCCGCGTCTACGCCCGCACACCTGCTGTGACCAGCCCTTTTCCTGGAATGCGATGCCTGATTGCCGACGGGGCTGAATTGAGAGCCCCTGCCGTTGGCTGCCTCATCGTCCGCCTGCTACCAATTTTGTGTGACCCCCGAGGGTGATGTGCGGAGATTTTCCAGAGTCATGTTCTCGTGGGGTCACATTGGGCTGCGTGCACATTCCGAAGGAAGCCGAGAGAACGTAATCCCTGCACTTCGCGACGAACTCAGGCGGTTGCAATGGCGCTGGATACTCAAGCGATCCCCCCTACCCGTCCGCAGCTGGAAACAACTCGCAGGACGCGCTACAAGGCGGAAATAGCATCTGTGTCTCCCGCGACGAGCAGAACTACCTTCGAGCAGTACGACACATGTTTTCTCGGCGTCAGCCTCGAGAACAGCAACTTCACCACCGCAAAACTCACGAGCATGGTCAAATGGATCTCACGGAGGTTCACCCGCTGCACTGTGCTCATCGGCGACAGCATCCACCGGCTCACACTGGAATCGACCCGCGGGATACCACCCGAGGAGGCCCGGGGCCGCGCACTGGAACTCGGAAACCAGTTCGCGGAGAACGAGCGAAAGGTCTTCGACGAGTACCGCGACTCCACCGACTTCACCTATCTGAACTGCAGCGATGTGCAGAAGAGTCGGCAGTTCTCCGAGTTTCATGGCGAGTTGACAACGTTCTTCGCCAAGGACGAGGTGTTCCGCTCGTCGGTGGAGTCGTTCGGACGCGCATACCACCGCAAGCACTCTTGCGGAGCCAGTGCGACTGAGTGGGAAAACCGCATCAGGATGTCCAGCGAGTACTTCCTGGAAGAATTCGCGATCTTTGCCTGCCTCAAGCAGCAAGGGATTCCAGTGATGGTGTATCCAGGATCTTTCAGCACGCTTTCCGAGATAGCGAGAGGAGAACATCCGGGAGCACCAGAAGAGCTGCGCGACCTCGTCGTCGTGTCCCTCCACCTGAAAGGCCGGTGAGCATGGAATCCACGCCTCGTACGCCGACCCCCGAGATACGCCGGGGGCAGATATACCGGGACGTCTACGCGAAGCGTTCTCCTGACCAGCCGACCCTGGGTGAAGCGCAGCTCGAGAAAGCCCGGATTTCCTCTGGGGAGCTGTGCTTCATGGATTCTTCTGCGCAGGACAGGGCATTCAGTGACGGAGTCTTCTTATTGGAGATCCCCGCCGAAGTCGACGTCTCGGCCGGTGACGCGTTCGCTCAGCAGTTCTACTGCGGGCCGTCCACCGTCCCGTATGGCCGGTTCCGCACCATCGGCAGCGACCGCTTCGGCGACCCGCTGCTCGGCTTCCACCAGCGGATCAATCAGATCGAGCAGTTTCTTCTGGAACGGCGCTTCTGGGGCACCGACTATCCGCCGGAGATCGCCGCGCTCGGCGAGGTGCTCACCCGGATCTCGCAGCAGGTGCTGTGCTCCGTACTCGCTCACGTGGGCATATCCGAGCAGGACTGGGCGCGGGCCACCGGCGGCTGCTCCCAGTCCGGCGGCTCGTACCACCTGACGTTCAACCACTATCGGCCCGCCCACGAGGAGATCGGCCTCAGCTCTCATAAGGACGACGGCTTCCTCACCATCCTGCGGACCACTGCTCCGGGCCTGGAGGTCGCCCGTGGAGACCACTGGGAGGTCGTGCCCGTAGACCCGGACTGCTTCATCATCAACTTCGGGCTGGCCATGGAACTCCTCACCGCGAACAGCGGAACGCCGGTCGCGGCGATCATGCACCGGGTCGCGCATCAGCAACATGACCGGTCCAGTTATGGGCACTTCAGCTCCAGCGGCTGTCTGCCCGGGGAGGACCAGGGCATCTACCGCTACGTTCAGGGCGTCGGCCTGGAACGCATCTGTGGCTCGCGCCAGCTCATCGACGAGAACGACTACGAGATCTACGCCGGCACCGAAGCCCCCAACACGCCTGCCTCGCCCCTTCGCATCACAGCGGAAGGCGGGCGCGGATGAGCACCGGGGCAATGACACTCCAGCGTGCATCAGTGCAGGAGGCGGGCCTTGCCTTCCATACCGAGGGCGGCCTGCCCCAGGCGCTGCGGGACGGCTGTTTCCTGCTCGCCATACCCACCGGATTCGATCCCGGGCCCGGTGTCACGCTGTGCCGTGAGTTCTACCGTCCGCCGGAGGACGGCTCGGATGGGATCCAGTCCTATCGCGGCTTCCGGACGCTGGAGGACGTCTACTTCGACCGGGAACACTTCCAGACCGAGCACGTGCTCATCGACGGGCCCGGACGTCGGCGCCACTTCCCCCGGGAACTCATCGCCATGACCGAGCAGATGAGCGAGCTGACCCTGCTCGTGCTGCGCTGCGCGATGGCCGAGCTGGGCATCGCCACGGCCCTGTGGAGCAAGATCACCGGTGGAGCCGTCGACGGGCGGGGCACGCACTGGTTCGCGGCGAACCACTACCGTTCCGAGCGTGCCCAACTGGGCTGTGCCCCGCACAAGGACACCGGATTCGTGACCGTCCTCTACAACGAGGAGCCGGGTCTGGAAGCGTCTGTCGACGGCGTGTGGGTCCCCATCGATCCGGCGCCCGGCCACTTCGTGGTGAACTTCGGCGGGGCCTTCGAACTGCTCACCGCGGCTCTGAGCCGGCCAGTGCGCGCCATTTTGCACCAGGTCAGGCAGTGCACCCGGGTGCCCGGTGCGGCCGACCGGTTCTCGTTCGCGGCCTTCGCCAACCCGCCCGCCGCCGGAGACCTTTACCAGGTCCGCCGCGACGGTTCCGCCGCTGCGGTGCGCAGCTCCGCGGACTTTCTGCGAGAATTCAACGAACAGACTTGGTCCGACCGGCACACTGACTTCGGGATCGCCCAGTCGGTCGGCGTCGGCAGGGGTGGGCTGTCGTGACCACTTCAGCCGACGGCCGCCGGGCCGTCCGCAAGGACACGACCGTGGCCCTGCCGGAAGGGCCGGGCGCCCCCTTCCCAGGAGTGCTCGCGCACCATCGGGGCCCCAGCCGACTGCACGGCCACGCCCCAGCCTTCCATGAGACGACCGTGGTACGTGGCGAACCCGCCTCGCACTACTTCCGTGCTTCTGGCATCAGCGCCCTTGCGGAGGAGAACGGCGGCCTGTGCACGTTCTGGATGGGGCAGCGGCTCGCCCTCTACCAGATCACCAACACCCCTGTGGCTGGCGAGGGCGCCCTCGCGCCCTCTACCGACGCCAACCGTGAGCTGTTCGGCGATTTCATGGGGTCCATGCCCCACGACCACCCGGACCGCCCGGCGAAGCGGGCCGCCGTCGAACGCTCCCTGGGCAACGGCAAGTTCGTCGAGGGCCTTGAGCCGGCCATCCGGCAGCACACGGCCGACCACCTGCGCCGTGCGGCAGGGCAGGAAATCCCGCTCGACGACTTCACGCTGTCCCTGACCGCTTACGTGGACAGCATGATTCCTGGCGTCCTCGACCTCACCCTGCGGCCTTTGCCGGAATACTTGCACTCGGCAGAGTACGGCCATGTGGTCCGCGGTTTCTTCGACCTCGCCTCCGATGTCATCAGCAACGACAACCCGGAAGCGATGCGGGAGTTCGACGTCATCGTCCCGTTCGTCCGCGACCTGCTGACGGCCAACTTCGAGTCCCTGGCCGAGGCCCCCGCGTCGAACATGATCCGGCGCTACTTCGCGCTGTGGGAACGCCCCTTCACGCGCCGCAGCGTCGCCACGTTGGACACCGCGCAGATCAAGGAACTCGGCACGATCATCGTGGCCACGTACGACACCACTGCCCTGAGCCTGATGTGGGCACTGGGCTACGTGGAGAGCACACCGCCGGTCAAAGCCGCGCTCACGGCGGAGGCACGGGAGGGTGGCGGCGACGGCCGGTGTCCGCATGGCGGCTCCTCGCTGTCCGTGACCGACCTGACGGTCCTGGAAGCCGTACGGCTGGGCGGCAGCAATCCCAGCTCCCTGTGGCGCCGTACGACCGCGCCCTTCACCGTGCACCACCGAGGAGCTGAGGTGACCGTCCCGCCGGGCACCATGCTGTGGCTGGACCGGCGGCAGGCCAACCGCGATCCGGCGGTCTTCCCGGAGCCGTGCCGCTTCGCACCGGCCAACATCAAGGCCATCGCCCGCTCCGAACGCGAGACGGTCTCCTCCCTGCTCTCCCGCGGGCGCTATGAGATCAACTCGTTCAGCATGATCAATGCCGAGCGGAACCCGCGTAAGTGCCCCGGCCGCCTCTTCTCCGTGCGGATGCAGTCCCTCGTCCTGCAGGAGCTGTACGGCCATTACACGGTCAGCGCACAGGGCGTCGACCTCCAGCTGAAGCGTCACGCTTCCATGCCACGTCCCGCACATCCCGGAACGATCACGATCCAGCGCGACACCGGCACACCGAGGGAGCCGATCCGATGACGACCTTCAACGCCGTGACGGCCAGGGCACCCGTTGTCCTGCCCCCGATGCCCGGCGAGCAGGAGGCTCTCGCCGCCTACCCGCCGATCGCGCTTGAGCGCTCCCGGCTCCACGGCCAGGACCTGGTCTTCGACCGCGACGGAGGGTTCGACCGGGCGCTGGCCCAGGGCTTCTTCCTGCTGCGTATCCCCGACAACCTCGATACCGGACCCGGCGACCGGTTCGCCGCACACTTCCATCAGGACCGGGCCGGCGATGCCCTCGACGAATACCGCGGCTACCGCGACATCGACGTCCCCGGCACCTACCAGGGCTACTTCGACCGCGAGCACGACCAATGGGAGAACTTCTACATCGAGCAGGCGAACTGGGCACTGCTGCCTGCCGAGGTCGCCGAGCTGGGCCGCGGTATGACCGGCCTTGGCATCGCCGTCCTGAGGGCCGTCTTCCGCCACCTGGACGTCCCGCCACAACTGTGGAGCAAGATCTCCAGCGGGCTGTCCGACGGCCGCGGCCACCAGATGTTCGCGTTCAACCACTTCCGTTCACGCAAGGCCACCCGCGGCTGCAAGTTCCACCGCGACTCCGGATGGGTGACCGTGCTCCGCTCCTTCGAGCCCGGCCTGCTCGCACTCATCGAAGGACAGCTGGGTGCCATCAACCCCGTGCCAGGGCACTTCATCGTGAACTTCGGCAGCTCCCTCGAAGTGCTCACCCAAGCCCTGCCGACACCTGTGCGCGCCAACGTCCACGGCGTAGTCGCCACCGAGCGGGGTGCCGGCCGGCCCGACCGGACCTCGTACGTCACCTTCCTGGACTCCGGCCTCGACGGCACGATCTACCGCCTCGAGAACGGCACGGCGCGCCCCATGCAGTCGGTCGCCGACTTCGCCGTGCAGGAAGTGAGCCGCACATACGACGACAACGTCGCGCTGTAAGCGCGCCCGGGCCACAGCAGCAGTGACCACCACGATGGGAGCAGTCCTAGCATGACGACACATGTCGTTGAGGAAGAAACCCACCTCACCCTCCCCGCGGCAGCAGTAGAGACGGGCAGGCTGCGGTTCGCCTCGGCAGGCGACGCAGACCAGGCACTGCGCCTGGGCGCGTTCAACCTGGCTGTCCCCGAGGACCTCGATGTGACCGCGGGCCTGGCCTTCTGCCGCAGCTTCTACCAGCCCGCCACCGGCGACCACGACCGCCACCACGGCCACCGTGAGCACACTCACCCCGACTCCAAGCTGGGTTATGAGGACCGGCCCGACCAGGTGGAACAGCTCCAGCTGGAGAGTTTCCTGTGGCGACGGTATCTGCCCGGCGAGGTGACGGCCGTGCTGCGGCGCATGAGGGAGCTGACCCTGGATACCCTCTACGGGGTCTTCGACGCGATCGGAATACCCGAAGAGGACCGGCAGCTCGTCACAGGTGGCGCCCGCGAGGACACGGGACTGTGCTACACCACGGTCAACCACTACCGCGCAGGGCTGAGCGACCGCGCCGGAATCGTCGAGCACTCCGACAGCGGGTTCATCACCACGATCTGCACCGACCAGCCCGGCTACGAGATTCTGTACGAGGGCCGCTGGCTGCCCGTCCGTGAGCGCGCGGGCCACTTCACCGTCAACCTCGGCGACGCCTTCCGGGTCCTGACCAGGAAGCTGCCCCGACCGGTGACCGCCGTCTACCACCGTGTGCCCGAACTGCGCCCCGAAGCCGGCGCTCCGGACCGCTCCTCGTTCACGATCTACATGGGCCCGCGGTACGACATGTCCCTCTACCAGTACGACACACAAGGGAAGCTGCGGGACTTCCAGGGCTTCCGCGAATTCTCGGTGGAGAAGGCGGGCAAGCTCGGCTACGAGTTCCACTCCCGCATATGAGCACGGCACGGGAACACGTGCGGACCGCCGCGCGACAGGGCTGGCAGCTGGCGGAACTGCGGCACGACAGCCTCGTCTTCACCGCCGACGACGGCCTGCGACACGCGCTGAAGGACGGCTTCTTCTACGTGAAGCAGCCCGCCGGCCTGGATCTGTCCGCCGGAGACCGCTTCGCCCGCAGTTTCTACCTCCCCGCCGAGCGAGGTCGCGCGGACCCCTACCGGGACTACCGGCGGTGGACGGCGAAACAGCTGGGCCCGCATCAAGGCTACTTCTGCCGTGACGCCGACCAGACCGAACAGTTCTTCCTGGAGAGCGCCTGGTGGGATCGGGTCTACCCGGCCGCACTCATACGGCAAGCCGAGGCCATGCGCGACTTCGCCATCAGCATCCAGCGCGCCGTGCTCACGCGTCTCGACCTGCCGCGCGAGCTGTGGAACGAGGCCACCGGGCACAGCCTCACCCCCCAGGGCACCCACACACTCACCTTCAACCACTTCCGGCCGGAAGTGGCCGCACGCGGCCTGAACATCCACAAGGACTCGGGCTGGGTGACCGTGCTGCGCTCCACCGAGCCCGGACTCGAGGTGGACCGGGACGGCGACTGGCACCCCATCGACCCGATACCGGGCACCTTCATCGTCAACTTCGGCTGTGCGATGGAGATCCTGACGCGATCGACCACGACACCGGTAGCGGCGGTCGCCCACCGCGTGGTGCGCCAGGCGTGCCACGACGAGGCGAAGCCGGACCGCTTCTCCTATGCGCTGTTCGTCGACAGCAGCCTCGACAACAGCGTGTGCCCGGGCTTGTTCACCTACGAGCCATCGACCGGTCTTCGCCTGGAGACGAGCTTCGAGACCTTCCTCGACGACATCCTCGACAACACCTACCAGCAGGACACGACCGGACTGTACTGAAGCTGGAACACAAGCTGGAAACACGCCACGCCTGCACTCTGCGTGGCGTGTTTCCAGCGCGGAAGCCGGGTGGCCGTTCCTGTTCGAGGAGCTGGTCGACACAGCCACGGCCACCGGTCCCGCGTGACGGCCCCGCCGTGACCGGCGGGACCAGCAGCCCGGCGACGGCGCCGCGTGTGGCTTCAACGGCGCTGGAGGACACAGACGATCCGGTGCGGCGACGTTCCGTCCTGGCCCGACGTCCATGTGATGTCGTACGAACGCGCGATCCCAGATTTTTCGGAGTTCGGCGGTCTGCGGATGTCGAAAGGGTGCCACCGGCTCCGTCCCAGGGACGTCAGCGGGCACCACCGGCCGCACGAGGAAGAAGGAGAAGCCAGCATGGCGATTCAGCGGATGGACAACGTCGGCATCGTCGTCGAGGACATGGATGCCGCCATCGCGTTCTTCGTGGAACTCGGTATGGAGCTGGAGGGCAGGGCGGAGGTAGCGGGCCTCGTCGCCGACCAGTGCACCGGACTCGACGGCGTCCGCTGTGACATCGCGATGGTCCGGACTCCGGACGGTCACAGCCGGCTCGAGCTGGCGAAGTACCGCAGCCCCGCGGCGATCAGCGCCGGGCCGCGCAACCGGCCGCACAACATTCTGGGCACGCACCGCGTCATGTTCGCCGTCGACGACATCGAGGACACCGTTGCCCGACTGCGCCCTCACGGCGCCGAGCTGCTCGGCGAGATCGCCCGGTTCGAGGACAGCTTTCTGCTCTGCTACCTCCGCGGCCCGGCGGGCATCATCGTCGGACTGGCCGAGCAACTGGGCTGAGCGGGAGGAACCGAACCATGCAACCGCCCTCAAGGCAGGCCTCGCTGCCGCCTGCGCCTGCCGCTCGGCAGAGCACCACCCGGGTCGGCCGCGTGTCCGGCAGGCAGGCGCTTCGGCCCCACCACGCCGTGGTAGCTGAAGCGCCTCCGTATCCGCGTCCCGGCAGCTCAGCTCTGGGCAGCTGACGGGTCCATCCACACCACTTCCCAGGTGTGACCATCAGGGTCCTGGAAGGACCGGCCGTACATGAAGCCGTGGTCCTGGGGCTCTCCGGCGGGCGCGCCGCCCGCAGCCAGTGCCTTGTCCACCAGCTCGTCGACCTTCTCGCGGCTCGCCGCGCTCAGACACAGAAGCACCTCCGAGGTCTTGGTGGAGTCCGCGATCTCCTTGTTGGTGAAGTCCTGGTAGCGCTGTCTGGTGAGCAGCATGGCGACGATCGTCTCGCTGATGACCACACATGCGCAGTCATCCGTCGTGAACTGCGGGTTGATCGAGTAGCCGAGCTCGGTGAAGAACTTCTTCGAGGTCTCCAGATCGTTCGTCGCGAGGTTGATGAAGATCATCTGCTGGTACACGGGCCGTCTCCTTCGTCTGTGGCCTTTCACAGGGATAGACCGCGTTGTCCCACGAAACTCATCGCTCACCGAAAGGAATCTTCGAGAGGTTTTCAGGCACGTGATGGCAGCTGCGGGGATGTGGGGTGGGCACCGCCGCAGCACTCCGATGACCAGCAGGGCACCGGAGGGCAGCAGGGCTGCGGCGGCACGGGGGTCGGCAAGGCCCACCAGGTGGACGTGCGCACCGGGGGGGGGACGTCGGGAGCGCGGCGCCACCGAGCGAGACCGCAGTGGCCGGGAGCGTGATGGCCAGGACAGCCGGTAACGGCCGAGGCGCCAGCAGGAGGAGCACCCTGTGCTGCCGCGGAGGACGCCGAGCACGCGCCCGGGGGCTGACGGCCGTGGCGAATCCCGCGTGCACCACCTTCACCCGGCCCGAGGGGGCCGTCGCCACCCGCACCGCGTCCGCACCCAGCGCGGCGTCCGCCCACACCACGACCGAGGCCGCGGCGAACCCGCCGCCGAGTTCGGGGCTACTTCGACCTGTCCGGGCGGGAGGGGTGCGTTACCGAGCCGCTGCTGTACGAGATCGCCGGGCGGACCTCGCGCACAGCTCAGCCGTCTGGCGGCCCCGCGCCCGCCTGCTCGCGGCTCTTCCGCTGAGGTCGTCGCCACCCTGCGCCTCGTTGGGTCGGGTGCGGGGAGTGCCAGGTGAGCCCCCGGCCTCGTCGGTCTGGGTCGGCAGGACGGTGAAACCCCAGCTCATGCAGCAAGCGCCCGTGCCACCGCCGCCGCGGGACGTGGTGCCACCGGGATACGTACCGGCACGACCGGCGAACGGTCCGACCATACGCGGTACGTGGTCTTGGCAGGATCCACCAGGGGGTCGCCGAGCGTGGTCCGTCCCTCGGAGTACAGCCTGTCGCATTCGGGGGTGGGAAGGGCGACATAGCAACCTCCCCTCTTGGTGGCGGAGTCGTACGGCTGCCAGTAGCCGTACCGGCGTCGTCCGCTTGCGTGCACGGTGAGAAACACCGGAGTGCGGGAGTCGGACACGACGCGGAGAACGCCGTCGCCCGCAACGTCGGATGGGGCCTCGGAACGGGAGCGGGTCTGGTAGAGGGCGGGGGACATCACGATCGCCTTTCCGAGGGGCCTGGGCTCAAGATCAACTACCCAATTAAAGCAGCGTTTCGATCTCAGGTACACAACTTCCCTTCGAGCAAAGGAGCTTGAGTGAAACGGGGCCTCCTGCCGGTCCCGGATCACCTTGGCCAGGGTGAAGGCCGACGACACCAGGTAGAGCACGGCGATGGTCAGGAAGCCGCGCACCCAAGCGTCGGCGTTCAGCCGGAACCCTGCGACGAAGAGGCCAGCAGAAACGGCGCGTCCGCACAGGCCGACCAGGGCGGACCAGCCACAGGCCGGGATGACCACCACCGCGAGGAGCCCGCCGGCCCCAAGACCTAGCTGGCTTCGAAGATCTTTACTAATTGGGTGGAATGGTCGTGATTGCGTGGGATGCTCGCATCGCCACCGCACCTCTGCAATCGTGACCGCGGTGCCGACCCCGCACCGGAGAGACGGGGCGGCCAAACACGGGGGCCACGGAGCCCGCCGGAAGAGAAAAGGGGGCGCTGTGCTCAAGATCAACGATGTTACGTACGACAAGCGGTCGGCCGCCGGGGCCAAGGCGGCGGTCTTTCAGGCCTTCGGCGCGGCGGTACCGAAGGAGGGCACGCCTCAGCGCGCGGTGCTGGGCTCGCTCGCCTTCGTCGCGGCAGGCGATCCCGCTGCGTTCGAGCTGCAGGATGTGCGGCAGGTGTTCGGGGACTTCGTCGCGCAGGCGGCGCAGCTCGCGGCGGCGGCCGCGACGGATCGGGCGTGGTGCCAGCAGCATATGGACCATGGCACCGCTGGGGAGCTGGATGCCGTGAGGCAGCGCCAGGCCACCACCCTTGAGGGGCTCAGGGCGCAGGGCACGGTCGTGATCACCCGGGGCACCAATCCGGTCCAGGCCCGGCAGATCCTCACTCATGTCACCTTCGGTGGCCTGCCCCTGGACCCTGCCATCGTGGCGCCGCCCAGTGCCACCGATGCCGACGCGCAGACCGGTCTCGGGGTGAAGGACACGGTGGCGGGCCGGATCGAGGAGTGGTCGCTCGGCGCGCTGACGGGCTTTTCCCTGGATGGCTTCATGCTGATCGCCGAGGCGGACGTCAAGCGGGTCACACTGCCTCGCAGCGACTCCGCCACCGTGGCCGGGGAGGCAGGGGTGTGCGGATACGCCGCCGCCGGACTCTCACGCGTCACCATCCTGGCGGAAGGCCGGGCCTCCGACGAACCCCCGGAGAAGCGGGAACTGCAGCGCATCAACACAGAGATCGGCCGGAACACCGCTGCCGTGGTCGGCCTGCTGAAAGCGGCGGCGCTTCAGCACCGCCACACCGCCCTCTAAACGCTGTTCCCGCTGCGGAAATCCTGTCGATCGTCAGTGTCTCGGTATTTAGCATGAGCTCATGCCTACCGCGAAGACCTCGTATGTGTGCCTGCCGTGCCGGGCGTCGTACAAGCAGCCCTACGTCGGTGACCACGAGCGGCTGTGCCCGCGTTGCACAAGACCAATGGTCCACGTGGGGTCTGCCTTCGCTCCGCCTCGCCGACGGGACACGGCGGGTTGGAGGGTGCTCTCTGTGCTGCTCCACGCAGGGGTGCGTTTTCACAAGAGCTGTTGTGGAGGCCCCGGTTACCGCCCACGTACGCTCCACGAGATACGCGAACGGATGGCATACGCCCGCGCCACCGGGGAGCCATTCGAAAGGGCTTTGGTCCGCCGCGACCTCCCCTAACCTTGCTAGGTGTCTCAGGTACGGGGTGTGGGAAGTCCCGCCACGGCCCATTTCGCCCTCGTGGACAGCCGAGCGAGTGCCTTCGCCGAGTTCTTGCCGATCGTGTTCAGCAGGCGTTTGCCGTGCGTCATGGTCGTACGCGCGAGTTCCGTGTCGCCTGCGTCGACCGCGGCGAGTGTCAGCTCCAGGTGCTGCTCGGTGATCATTCGGCCGAGTCCCCGGCGGTGCCATTGCCGCACCGTTCCGTCCGGCGTCATGCCGTCGGCGCCGACCGCCGCTCGTGCCCGCTCCAGTGCCCGCCCCGCTGCGGCGAGGTCGCCCTTGCGGCGCTCCAGACGGGCCAGGACGTACGCCTCGGAGGCTCGGTCCCACGCCGTGTCCTGGAGGGAGAGGAGGAAGAATTGGGCGCGGGCCGCCTGTGGGTAGTCGCCGATGTGTTCCAGCGCGCGGCTCAGTTCACGCAGCCGGTCCGGGTGCGGGCCCGTGTCGTCCAGCATGCGGATGAGCGCGACGCGGGCGTTCTCGACGCGACCCTGCCGGTGGGCCAGCTCGATCCAGGTGAACTCGCTCTCGGTAGCGAGATCCTGTCCATAGCGTCTCGCCTGCTCGGCGCGGGCCCACTCGACCGCCCCGGCGCTGCCGGTGACCTGTCCGGAAGTGGCCGACCGCAGCAGCGGCACGTCACTGTCCTGCCCGTACGAGGCGACCAGCATCGCGGCCAGCCGCCGCTCCTCGTACCGCTCGGTGGGTGCGGCGTTCTCGTGCTCCAGTAGGAAACGCAGGTGTGGCAGGTCGCCGTCGCGGCGGTCGAATTGCACCGCGCGCAGCATCCCCGCCCGCAGCACGGGGTCTCCCCCTGCTTCCGCCTGTGCGCCGAGGTCACCGCGGCGCATCCGTTCCAGTGCCTCGCGGCCAGGGCCGAGGACGATGTCGCGCAGGGACTGCCGGAATGGTTCCTCGAGCTGGTAGGCCAAGAGGTCTTGGGAGTTGAGGAGAACGTGGTCCGGCTCGGTGCGCCTGGTGGCTGACTCGGACATGGCGAAAAGTTCGACCAGCGGCCGGTCCGGCAGCCCCAGGCCGTGGATCAGCGCCGCTCGCCGCGTGTCCAGGTCGGCGGCGAAGTCCTCCCGTGCTTGGCCGTCCGCCGCCCGTACGGCGGCGCGCAGGCTCTCCTCGTCCATCTCGGCTGTGATGGTTTCGCACCACCAGGGCAGCCGGATGGTGATCTCAAGCGCCTCGCTGACATTGTCGGCGACCAGTGAGGCGTACCCGTCGTCGGACGCGTGGAGCACGGCCGTGCCCCCGGATAGGAAGTACGTGCCGCCCATGTCGTCGCCGGCGATCGGCTCCAGGGACGCACCGGATGCCAGGTGCACCTGCTCGAGGTGCTCTGCCCGGCTCACGTCGAAGTTGAACGGGAACGCGGCGAGTTCGGCCAGATCAGGGCGGGTGCGCAAGAGTTCCAGTACGCGGTCGGTCATACGGCCGAACCTTAGCGAGGCTGTTGGCGACCAGAGCCCGGGGGCCCTTGCGCGGGTTGCCAGTCCGGCGCCCATCGCGGGCAGGTGTTCTCTCCCTGGTTCACGAAGACGCGCCGGGTGGGCGGGCGGAAGGCGCTCTCGGCGCCGGTGGGACGGTTCAGGCCCGCGACAGCGTCGTCAATGCCGTCTCGGGGGACGACTGGGTCTTCTCCGACCTGATCGGCACCTCCGCCGGACGCCGCGTCAGTACACGTCCGTCGCTGCGCCGGAGTGTCTTTTCTACGGCCGGGCCCATGCCCGTCGCGTCCCCGCCTACGTACGCATGCGCCCGTCGCCGATCAGGGTGCGGACGCGCTCGTGGTGTTCCCACAACCGGTGCTGGACGTAGCGGATCTCGCCGTCCGGGAGTTGTGAGTACGCCCGGTGGATCTCGAGGTGCCCTGCTGCGGTGTGTTCGGCGAAGTCGTCGGCGTAGAGGTCGTCCCATTCGGGGTGCTGGCAGCCGAAGAAGAGCACCGTGGGGCCCACGTCTTGTCCCGCTGCGGCGGCGGTTATGCGTGCCCGGATGAAGCCGCGGAAGATGCCTTTCCCGGGCGGTGCCGGTTCCTGCAGTACCGACACGGTCAGCGCCACGTGGCTCTGCTGTTCGGCGGCTGAGCTGATCGAGTACTGGCGTGGGCGGGGCGCCGGTAGGAGTTCGAGTACGAGGGCGAGGTCGACCTGGCACGAGGGGAACGTCTCCAGGAGGTCGATGAGCGTGAGCCTGCGGCCCAGTGCGTGATCGGTGTGCTCTTCGCCGGTGAGTCTTTCGAGTTCGGCGCGCTCCGGGGGCAGTTGGTCGTCTGCGCGAGTCGGGCCACGACGCCTGGGGTGGCGGGGGCGGACACCGCCCTCGCGGGCGACACGGTCACCGACGTACGGGCCCGCCTACCTGGAGGGCCAGTCCATCGCCGCGCTGGGCCGCGAGTACAGCGTCAGCCCAGGGCGTCCCTGGGGTCCCGGCACAGCGCAAGGCCCGCCGTGCGCCAACCGCTGTACCGATGTTCCCCAAGGCCGGTCCCGCTGTCTCCGGAGCGCTTCGGTCGAGACGGCGTGCTGTCGTCGCCCGACCGCCCTGGGTCAGGACGTGGTCAGAGACCGCCCGCCCAGGTGCCGGGCCAGGAAGCGCTCGAGGGTGCGGTACAACTCGATGTTGCTGTCCGGGTTGATGAACCAGTGGCCCTCGGTCGTGTTCAGCAGGTACTCGACCTCGGCGCCACGGGAGCGAAGCGCGTCGACGACGCGGTCGGAGTGGCGGCGGGCGACGCGGACATCGTTGGCGCCGTGGATCAGCAGCATCGGTGCGGTGATGTCGTCGACCCGGCTGATGGGCGAGCGGGCGAGCATGTCGGCCTTCTGGCGGAGGTCGTCCGGGTCGCCGATGTAGCGCAGGTAGCTGTTCTCGACGAGGCGACGGGCTAGCGGGACAACCGACTGGACGAGGTCGACGAGGTCGGACATTCCGGTGTAGCTGACGGCGGCGGCGAACCGGTCCGGGGTGAACGCGGCCCCGACGAGTGCGGCGTAGCCGCCGTAGGAGCAGCCGTAGATCACGCCCCGGTCCGGGTCGGTGTAGCCCTGTTCAACCGCCCAGTCGAGGGCGTCGATCAGGTCGTCGTGCATGCGCCCGGCGAACTGGCCGATCGTGGCCTGGGTATGGGCCTTGCCGTATCCGGTGGAGCCGCGGAAGTTGACCTGCAGCACCGCGTAGCCGCGGTTGGCCAGGAGCTGCACCTCTGGGTCGTAGCACCAGCTGTCGCGGTACCACGGTCCGCCGTGCACCAGCAGCATGGTCGGCAGGTCGCGTGGCTCGGCCCCGGCCGGCAGGGTGAGGTGGCAGGGCAACGCCAGGCCGTCGCGGGCGGTGAGGGTGATTGGGGTGACCGGGGCCAGCTGGGCCGGATCGAAGTGCGGGTCGAGCGCGTGGATCTCCTGACGGGCGCCGAGGTAGCGGGCGCCGAGCAGCTCCCCGGTGCTCGGGTGCAGGATCAGCGAGGACGGGAAGCGTGGGTCTGCCTCGGGGCGAGGGGTGTCCAGGTCGAACACGGGGTGGCTGTCCACCCCGCTCTGTTCGCCGGTCGTCAGGTCGACCCGCACCAGGCGGGTACGGTCCGAGCCGCGCGCCGAACCGATCCACAGTCCGTTTCCGTCCGGGGCCAGCACAGCCGGGAAGACCGCGAGGAGGACATCGGTACCGGGGAACCGCGCGATCGGGCGCGGCTCGCCGTGAGACCACTCCGACAGCACGTGGTCTCCCCCTTCCTCCATGGTGAACACCGGCAGCCGGTCGGGGGTGTGCAGCCAGGACAGGATGTCGCCGGGGTTCTCCGCGGCCGTGGTCAGGCGGCCGGTCGCCAGGTCGAGCCGGAACAGGTCGATCAGGTCGGGACGGCGCATGGTGAGCTGCACGAAAGCCGTCCCAGGCCGGTCCGGTGGGAGTTGCACACCGGTCAGCCGCACGCCCTCGAAGGGAGTCAGGTCGACTGCGGGCTCGTCGGGTCGGGTCAGGTCGACGCGATGCAGGTGCCAGTTCTCGTCGCCGTCGGTGTCCTGCTGGAACAGCAGGTAGCGGCCGTCCGTGGTCCAGAAGAAGGTGTCGATGTTGCGCCGGATGTCCGAGGTGACGCGCCGGGCGCCCGGGGTGTCGGCACCGTGGATGTCGTCGGGGGTGGCCCAGTCCGAGTCCAGATCACGGATGAAGACGTTGAGCCGCCCGTGCCACGGGGCGAGGTAGGCGACCTTCGTGCCGTCCGGGGACAGCAGGGCCCGACTACGGGTGGGTGAGCCGAAGAACGTCCATCAGCGCTGCGGCCTGCGCGTCGAGCGGGGACAGACCGGCCAGTCGCGCCATCACCGGCTCGAGGTGCGCGACCAGCTCGTCGATCAGCGTGGCGACCTCGTCGTCCGGGGTATCGGGCTCGAGGGCGTAGAAGCGTGCCGTCAGCGGTGCGGATGCGGCCATGCCGTCGTTCGCGTCGCCGAGCAGAGCGGCGAGTTCCGCTGGGCCGTCCTTGCCGAGCAGGTGCCCGAGCAGGATCAGCTGTTCGTTCTCGTAGCGGACCATGTCCGCCGGTAATCCCGCCGTGGGGACAGAACGCCATGGCGAAAGCTCCGGAGGCAGGTCGGCCGGGGCGCCGCTGCGGCGCAGCGCGGCGATGCTGGCCCGGCGGGCGACGAGCCGTTCGACCTCGGCGGCGGCCTGGCGATCGAGCTCATCGAGCAGTTCCTCTGCGGCCGCCGGATCGTCCAGCACCGCGGGGAGCGCGGACAGCGGTACGCCGAGTGCGGTCATCCTCGTAATGCGCAGGAGCCGGACGAGGTGACCTACGTCGTAGTGCCGGTAGCCCCCGGCCGAGCGCGGTGGTCGGGCAACAGCCCGATCTGGTGGTAGTAGCGCAAGGTGCGGACAGTGACGCCGGCCAGCTCGGCCAGCTCACCACTGAGCATCGGGCAGCTCCTTCGACTTCAGGTTGCGCGGCCAGCGCACCTCGGCGGGCGGCCGGGGCACGTGGCCGCGCCTACGGCTCCGTCGCGGACCAGCCGATCAGGGCGCCGCGTAGTGCGGCTACCAGGCGGGTGGCGGTCTCCTCTTCGGTGCGTCCGCTCTTGATGAGGTCGAGGATGTCGCGTGGGTCGAACAACGCGTTCCACAGATACAGGGCCTCATCCCCTAGGTCTCCGAGGCCGAGTTCCTCGGTGGTCTGCCGCAGGGGCTCGGCGAGTGCCTCGGCCTGCGGGGCGAGGTAGCCGGTGCCCTCGCGCAGCCGCTCCAGGTAGCCGCGGTGGGAGCGCATCTGGGCCATCGCGCCGCCGTGTTCGAGGACGAGGGAGACCCAGCAGCGCGATACCGCTTCGAGTTTCGCCATGCCCCGGGTGGTCTGCCGGGCGCAGAAGTCGCGGAGTTCGGAGCCCACTTCGGCGCGGAAAGCGTGCAGGATCTCCTCGACGGAGGAGAAGTGGCGGTAGGCGGTCGCGGTGGACACTTCGGCGTGTTTGGCGATCTCGGCCAGGCTGACCGGCGTCGGCGAGTTCTCGAACAGTCGCGCGGCGGCCTTGATGAGGTACCTGCGGTTGCGTTCGGTGTCGCTGCGCATCGGCCGGCCCCCCGTGGCCTGCGTGACGGCGCTCACCGGAGGGCCGCGAGGCCGCGGGCCAGACGGCGGACGCCCTCGGTGATGGCTTCCGGGTCGGCGGCGTACGACAGCCGCAGGTGTCCCTCGCCCCGGGCGCCGAATTCGCTTCCGGGTCGTACGGCGACTCCGTGGGTGCTGCGCAGCGCCGCGACGACCTCCACGGAGGGCAGGTCGAGGTCGTAGCGCGGGAATTGGTAGAAGGCTCCTTCCGGCGCGCTGAGGGTGAGGCCGGGGATGGCGGCCAGCTCGGTGCGCATGATCTCGCCGCGCTGCTCGTAGGCGGCGCGCATGCGGGCGATGTCTTCGTCGCAGCTGTGGACCGCGGCGAGCGCGGCGTCCTGGACGAAGGTGTTCAGGGAGCCGTTGAAGGTGTTGTGGATGCGGGCGGATGCCTGGATGAGCGGCGACGGTCCCCACAGGTAGCCGACGCGCCAGCCGGTCATCGCGTAACTCTTGGAGAAGGTCTGGCAGTAGACGGTGCGGTCGCGCAGGCCGTCGATCGAGATCGCCGAGGTGAAGGGCAGGCCCGTGTAGTCGAGGTCGGAGTACGCCTCGTCGGAGATGACGATCGTGGAGGTGCCGTCGAGCAGCCCCGCGAGCGCGTCGAGTTCGTCGCGGCTGTGGACGATGCCGGTCGGGTTGACGGGGTTGCAGAAGACGAAGAGCTTGGCGCCGGTGAGGGCGTCGGCGAGCCGGTCGAGGTCCCAGTGCAGGTCCGGCGCGAGCGGGACGGGTACGACCGTGCCTCCGGCCATGCTGACCAGGTCCGCGTAGAGGGAGTAGGTGGGGTCGGGGATGACCACCTTGTCACCGGGGTTGACGATGCCGAGGATCGAGGCGGCGAGCCCGGCGGTTCCTCCCTGGGTGATCAGGATGTCGGAGGCGGAGACCGGTGCCCCGGCGATGCCGGTGAGCTTCTCGGCGAGCGCTTCGCGCAAGGGGGGCTCGCCCAGCAGTGGTGAGTAGTGGGTGCGTCCGGCGCGCAGCGAGGCGTGGGCGGCTTCGGTCACCGCGTGGGGTGTGTCGAAGCCGGGTTCGCCCATGGCGAGGGAGACGAGGTCGCCCTTGGACTGCGGTTGCTGTGTCCGGCGGGAGGCGGCCGCGATGCGGGCGACGGCCTGAGCGGTGTCGAACAGGGGCGGCTGCGTGGTGGCGGTGGGCGGCATGCGGTCCTCCTGGTGGCGGGGTGGTCAGGCCTGCGGTGCGGCGTCGGCGGGCGCGCCCGCCCAACGGCTGATCTCGAGGTCGGCGGAGGTGTCGCGCTGGCGGGTGGGGGCGACGACGATCTCCTGGAGGACGACGCGCTGGGGCAGGGTGACGGCGAGGCGGATGGCCTCGGCCACGTCCTCGGGCTGCACCATGCCGGCGCGTTCGTCCGGCGCCGGGGGCCGGGCGCGGTTGTCGAGGATGGGGGTGTCCGCCTCGCCGGGCAGCACGGTGATCGCCCGCAGCCCCTGGTTGCGGAAGGTGTTGTGCAGGAACGTCATGAAGTTGCGGACCCCGGCCTTGGCCGCGCCGTAGGCGGCGCCGCCCAGCAGGTTGGGGTTGACGGCGGCGAGCGAGGAGACGGTGACGATGGTCCCGGTGCCGCGGCCGAGCATGTCGGGGAGTACGGCCTGGGTGAACTGGAAGACGGCCGTGAGGTTCACGTCGAGGACCTGGCGCCACTCGTCGTGCGGCAGCCATTGCGGGTTGAGTACCGACGAGGCGCTGCCCGCGTTGTTGACGAGGATGTCGACCGGTCCGAGTTCGGAGTGGACACGGTCGAGGACGCGTGTGACATCGTCCGCGCGGGTGACGTCCGCGGCGATGGCGAGGGCGGTGCCGCCCTCGGCGCGGATCGTGGCCGCGACGTCGTCGAGTGCTTCCTGTCTGCGGCCGAGGAGCACGACGGCGGTGCCGTCCCGGGCGAGCAGCCGGGCGGTCTCGAGTCCCATCCCGCTGCCCGCTCCCGTGATGATCGCGGTCCTGTTGGCCGACGTCGTCACCGTTCGTCCTCCATGACTGACTCCCCTGACTGATATGAGATGGACTTTTCAAGTGAGAATATATTCTCATCTAGACGTGGACAAGGGCGCCGCGAAGCCGAGTGCGGCGAACGCCTCCGTGACCGCGTGGCCGAGGGCCCGCACCTCCGCCTCGCGCCGCGCGAAGCGGCGCAGCGAGCTCTCGCGGTCGGTCCAGCGGAACCGCAGCTCCCGCCCGGGACCGGCCTGCCCGAGCAGGGGCAGGGAGGCCCGCGAGGCGACGCCGACGATCGGGTATCCCGCGGTCAGGCTGCGGTAGCGGCCGAGCACGATCAGCTCGTCCGCGTGCGGGATCTGCAGTGCGCCGATGGGCACCCCGTGCGACACGATCTCGGTGTCGGTGTCCGGGTGGAGCACCGGCCCATCCAGCCGCAGCCCGACGTGGTTGGAGCGGTTGGTGACGACGTAGGTCGCCTCCTCGATCACCTCACGGATACCGGCGATCGTGTGGATCCCATGGCTCGGGACGACGTCGATGGCCCAGGGCCCGGCGTCGAAGCGCGGGACCGGAACGGGAAGCCGGAACAGCGGCGCTTCGAACAGCCGTCGGCTGAATCCCTGGAATGCCGTGTCCAGGAGGACACGCGAGCCCCGGGCGACGGCCTGCCCGAAGCCCATGCGGGCGTCCGGGGCGGCGCTGCCCAGCAGGGTCTCAGCGGTCAGCGCGCCGTTCACGGCCAGATACGTACGGGTCCCCCGGCTCACGTCCCCGTGGACCCGTACCTCGTGGCCCGCCGGTACCACCAGCGGAGACCAGCTTTCGACGGGCCCGCCGTCCACGGTGACCCGGGTGGCGGCGCCGGTCACGGCGAGCAGGACGTCCGCGCCCGGCACGAGCGCCAGTTCGCCGCCGAGGTTCTCGATCAGGGTCGCGCCGCGGGGGTTGCCGACGAGGAGGTTCGCGATGGCCGCCGAGTGCTGGTCGGCCGCGCCGCCCGTCGGGACACCGCGCCGCTCCGTGTCGCTACGGCCGAGGTCCTGGAACGTCGTGATCCATCCAGTGCTGGTGATCTCCAGCGCCACGGTCTTCATACGGACTCCCCCACCGGCAGCAGGAACCCGGCCCCCAGGACCGCGGCCTCGTCCCGTGTGACGGGGACGAAGCGCACGATGTCGCCGGTGCCGAACGAGACGGGGTCCGGCCGGGAGATGTCGACGATGGTGCGCGGGGTGCGCCCGACCACGCGCCAGCCGGTCGGGCCGGGGAACGGCTGGATGATCGCGTGGGTGCCCGCGATCATGATCGCTCCGGGGGCGACGTCGGTCCGGGGCTCGGCGAGCCGGCGCACCGGCCTGGGCACCTTGAGCCCGTCCATCATCGGGGCCATCGCCGCGCCGAGGAGGGAGATCGTGAAGCTGGACTCCGCGATCGCCTCGACGACCTCGGCGGGGGCCAGGCCCATGTCCTCGGCGACGGACGCCAGATCGGGGCCGGTCTCCTCGTCGAAGACGACGGGAATGGCGAACTTCCGGACCGCGCGCAGATGGTCCGGCCCGTCCGACGGTGCCGGTGCCCACCCCGCCACCAGCCGGGCCGCGTACTCCACGTGCTGGAGCGCGGTTTGCAGCGGGTCGAACTCGATGAGCAGGGATTCGAGACCGGAGACGACGTCCAGCACGCCGTGGGGGCGGTGGGCCAGGAACCGGTCGCGGAACGCGGTGATCCCGGACTTGCGGATGGCCTGGTCGGCATGGGGGATGGTCACCATCACCGCCGAGTCGCCGAAGGGCTCGACGGTGATGGCACCGTACTGTGCTGTGCTCATCGCCTCGTGTGCTCGGCCCTCAGCGGGCGAGCGCGACCTCCGCCTTCTCCGCAAGGACGTCGCGCAGACCGGCGACGCGGACGTCCGCCGCGCCGAGCGCGGCCCGCAGCGCGGTGCCGTTCTCCAGGACGGTGGGGTGGTCACCGTGCAGGAGCAGGACGTCGGCGTCGTGTCCGAGCGGAACCACGTTGCCGTTGACCGACCGTACGGTGCCCTCCTGGACGACCTGGACCGAGCGCTGCCCGATCAGCTCGGGGTCGTAGATCAGGCCGCCCTCGTGGGAGCGGGAGACGGGCATGCCGTCGTCGCCGTATCCCCGGTCGGCCAGGAACACGTAGCCGACCTCGAGTCCGCGCTTGCGGGATTCCTCGGCGAGCAGACCGCGCTGACAGATGACGACGTAGTCGGTGTTGTACGCGGCGATCGCGTCGGTGATGGCCCGCGCGTGCTTGGCGTCGGTCTGCGCGATCGAGCCCATCCGGCCGTGCGGGGCCACATGGCTGATCGTGCCGCCGTGCACCCGCGCGAAGGCGTCGAGCGCGCCGAGCTGGTAGAGGACGTCGGTGCGGATCTCGTCCTCGGTCGCCTCGATGAGCCGGCGGCCGAAGCCGACGAGGTCGGGGTATCCGGGGTGGGCGCCCAGCTCGATGCCGCGCTCGACGCAGTCGGCGACGGTCCGGTCCATGATGCGCGGGTCACCGGCGTGGAAGCCGCAGGCGATGTTCGACGAGGTGACGAGGCCGAGCAGAGCGCCGTCGTCGCCGATCGTGTAGTTGCCGAAACTCTCACCGAGGTCGGCGACGACGGCTACGGAATTGATTCCCATGGTGTCTCCCGGGGTGTTTCAGCTGGGGGGTGTTTTCAGCTGTGGGGGGGGGTTCAGCTGGAGGCGAGGGGCTGGCCCTTGGTCTCTCGTACGAAGGCGATGGTGACCAGGGTGATCAGGGCGGTGAGGATGGAGGCGAAGGCCGGGATCAGGTTGGAGCCGGTCGACTCGATCAGCTCGGTCATCAGCAGCGGGGCACTGCCCCCGAAGATAATCGTGGAGATGCTGAATCCGATGCTGTAGGCGGAGTAGCGCACGGTGGTCGGGAACATCTCGGCGAGGACGGTGTGCACGACGGCGGCGTGGCCCGAGAAGGCGATGGCGAGGACGACGGTGCCGATGCAGGCGAGCCCGAACTCTCCCGTGGTGATGAGCCGGAACATCGGGTACGAGACGACGGCCATCGCGACGGCGGAGAGGGTGAGGACGGGTTTGCGGCCGATCCTGTCCGACAGGCGTGCCATGAGCGGGATACAGACCGCGATGGCGACCAGGCTGAACGCCGTGACCATCAGGGCCCGCAGCATCGAGAAGTTGTGGTCGCCGAGCGAGGTCTTCATGTAGGTGGGCATGTAGACGAACAGCAGGTAGTAGCCGGGGCCGTTGAGCGCGGGGAGGAAGATCGTGAGCACGATCGCCTTGAGGTGGCGCGGGGAGGTCAGGGCGGCCCGCAGCGGGTTGCGCACGACGGTGTTCTGCTCGCGCAGCACCTTGAAGTGCGGGGTCTCCTCCAGCCGGCTGCGGATGTAGAAACCCACATAGCCGAGCGGGACGGCGAGGAGGAACGGTATCCGCCAGGCCCACGAGGTCATGGTGTCCTCGCCGAGCGTCGTGATGAGGACGGCGGAGAACGCGCTGCCGAACATCAGGGCGATGAACGAGCCGACGGCGATGAAGCTCATCATGTAGTTGCGGCGTGCGTCCGGGGCGTACTCGCCGACGAAGGACATGGCGCCGGCCACCTCACCGCCCGCCGAGAAGCCCTGGAGCACCCGGAGGAGGACCAGGAGGACGGGTGCGGCGACACCGATGACGGTGGAGGACGGGATGAGGCCGATGGCCGCGGTGGCGGCGGAGATCAGCACCAGAAGGGTGGCCAGGAGGCTCTTCCGCCCGATCTTGTCGCCGAGGTATCCGCAGATGACGCTGCCGAAGGGGCGGGCGATGAAGCTGACCAGGAACCCGACGTTGGTGAGGAAGAGGTTTCCGGCGTCGGCCTCCCCCATGATGTTGATCGCGAGATAGGTGACGAGCAGGCCGTAGATGCCGTAGTCGTACCACTCGACGAAGGAGCCGATCGCGCCGGCGACGGTGGCCTTGCGGACGACCTTGTCGTTGGCGGCGGCGACGTCGGGTGCCGTCGCGGTCGCGGTCGCACCGGACGGTTCCGGCGCTTCCCCGTGGCGGTCCGATGTTCTGTCAAGCCGGTCTGACGTTGTCATGCGCGTTCACTTTCGGTGTCGCGGACTCCGGAACGGCGTCCTGAGAATCATGCGCTGAGCGGGGTGACTGCCGACAGTCGCTCCTGTGCCGAGGTGCGCTGCCCGTTCCGGCCTTCTGGGGAGGGGGGACGTGGCGACGGGGTCTCGGGGTGGTTGTGTGGCTTCGGTGCTGTTCAGGAATCCGCCCGTACAGGGCCTGCGGGGGCTCGATGCCGGGCAACACCGCCGTGCCGGCCCCCATGGGGTGTGCGCCCGGGGGTGGGGGCTGGGAGGGGACGTCACGGTACGGGGCCGGGGAGCAGCGCCGACATCAAAGTTGCGACTTGAATCGCGAATGAGAATAGATTCGCATTCTCGGAGCGGTCAAGGGTGTGCGTTGCCCCGACGTTAACCTTGCGCTTCGATCCCGCTTCCATACTGGATCGCCAGGATTCTCCCGCCGCCACCTGGCCGGTCCCGGCATCGCACCCGACCGTCGCCGTGGCACGTGGGCGGCGGCCCGCCTCGCCCCGCCTCGCACGTCACCCCTTGTCTCGCGACACGGATGGATGCACACTGGCTCTCGCAAAACGCGAAAGCTTTCGCATTTTCTGCCACGCGCGTCGTCGGCCGTCCCGGCCCACTCCGCCTTCCCCACCCACACCCCACCATCTGGAGGAGCCCGCGATGACTCAGGACAACGTGCGCGTGAACAGCGCGTGGGAGCGTGTCGACGGGCATGTGCTCGATCAGTTCCGCACCCACTCCGTGGCCAACCTCGGCGACGCCCTCGACCGGCTGAACATCGTCGACGGGGGCATCGCCCCCATCTGGAACGGGGCCAAGGCGGTCGGCACAGCGCTCCCGGTCCTCACCGTGGCGGGCGACAACAAGGCCGTGATCGCGGCGCTCGAGCACATCCGCCCCGGTGACATCCTCGTCATCAACGCCTTCGGCTACGACGGCCGCGCCATCATCGGCGACAACCTCGCCCAGCGGTTCGCCGCGTACGGTGCCGCGGGGGCGATCATCGACGGATACGTCCGCGACGCGGCGATCATCGAAGACCTCGGCATCCCGATCTTCGCCCGCGGGCTCACTCCCGCCGGTCCCTTCAAGAACGGACCGGGCACGATCGGCGAACCGGTCGCCATCGGCGGCGTCGTGGTGAACCCCGGCGACATCATCGCCGCCGACGGGGACGGCGTCATCGTCATTCCGCCGCACCGCGCCGACGAAGCGCTCACGTCGGTCAGCGAGATCGTCGCCCGCGAAGCGGCGCTGGACGCCGAGGTCGAAGCCCTGCGGAGCGGGGTCGCCTGACGCCCGCCGAGGTGTCGGGCGGGCGGGGTTCGGGCTGCTCGCGGAGTTGGTCAAGCGCAGCGCGCACCTGCGCGAGCTGCCTGGCCTCCCTCGACGAACGGCGCTGTGGGCAGGTCGGACAACGCCTGGATCCGCACCTACCCGAGTGCCGGAGGGTGCTCGGCTGGACGGCGTCCCCAGGCCGAGATCAGCGGCGCGAGCGTCAGGTCGAGTTGGCCCGCGTGGATGGCGGCCAGGTGCGCGTCGATCTCGGTGTCGTCGGCCAGGCCGGCCGCGAGCAGCTCGCCGCGCACGTGCCGGATGGTCGCCGCCTCCAGCCGGTCGCAGGCCAGCCCGCCGACCGGGAAAGAGCCCGTTGCGGCGACATCTGCCAAGCCCGCCTCACGCAATGCCCGCGGCAGTGTCCGGCCGTAGCGCAGGTCCGCGCCGCGACCCGTCAGCAGCTCCCGGACCGCGTCGCGCAGCCGGTTGGCCCGCCGCTGCGCAGGGCCGCTGTCGTCCAGGCATGCCAGTGGCTGCAGAGCGGTATCGGCGTCCTCGACCAGCAGCCAGCCGCCGGGCCGTAGCGCTGCCGCCATCGTGGCCAACGCGCGGGCCCGGTCGGGTACATGGACCAGCACGAGCCGGGCGTGCACCAGGTCGAACGTCCCCGGCTCCGGGGGCGGATCAGCGGCGATGTCGTGCTGGCGCACCTCGTACCCGTCGCCTGCCTTCAGCCACGACGGGTCGATGTCCGTGGCCAGCACGTGCCCGGTCGGACCGACGGCCGCCGCGAGCGCCTCCGGGATACTGGTGCCACCGGCCCCCACTTCCCAGCAGCGCGAGCCAGCCCTGACCCCGAGGCGATCGAAGTGCCCGCGCGTCACACCGTCGAACAGCTCGGCCAGCCAAACGAATCGCTCACCCGCCTCGGCGCGCGCGTTGTCCAGCAGGTACCCGCGGGCGGGAGCGGAGTCTCCACCGAGCGCGGTGGTCCCGCCTATCGGATCCGGTCGGCCACCGATGCGCGGCGTGCGGGGCGAGGAGGTCATGACTACATGGTCGACCTTCTCAGGCCACCAGCGCCACCAGGCACGGGACAACACGCTGACCGGACTGTCGGCTATGGCGGGTCCGACCTCGAGCTGATGCACGTCCCCGCTGCCGAAGCTCTTCTCTCGTTTGGCGAGTTCGGCTCCGTCAGATGGCGCCCGGACGCCGACCGAGTCGATTGCGCGCCGAGACCAGTCCAGCTGGACTGTACGGTGCGGCTTCGCCCGCGCATCTTTGCGTACATTCGGGTGGTCTGCATCCTGGATTGACTGCCGAATGGTCGGCATCATCAGGGCAGCCTTGTAATCTCGGCGGGCAGTAGGGCGATTCGGACTCCGATTACCGCTGCTTTCACCACGGTTTTCGGTTTCGGTCACCTGAGATCTGGCACGTCCACCGTCCCTCATCATTCCACGAGATGTGACAAAGTGAAACGTAGGACATTGTGGGTAAAGCTCGCCGCGCCGACGGCGGTTGCCGCTGGGGTGGCTGTATGGGTGATTCAGTCCCATTCGGCCGCGCCGCAGAAATCCGCGGGCGCGTCAACGTCGGCGTCGGCGTCGGCGTCAGCGTTGGCGTCAGCGGCTCCGAAGGCCCAAAAGGCGCATGTGCTCATGCAGACCGCCCTTATGCAGGAGCAGCACCATGATTCCGCTGGGGCGGCCCGTACCTACCGGCGCGTCCTGACGCTGGATCCACGCAACAAAATCGCCTGGTACAACCTTGGCGTCCTCGCGCAGCAGCAGGGCAAGGCAGCCGACGCCCGTGAAGCCTATGACAAGGCGCTGGAGATCGATCCGAAGTACGCGTCCGCGCTCTTCAACGAGGCTCTCCTTTGGAAGTCGCGTGATTCCGACCGGGCCGTCGATCTTCTGGAACGGGCTATCGCCGCGACTCCTCGGGCTGCGACGGCCCATCTGCAACTCGGCCATATTTTCGCCGAGCGGGACCGCGATTCGGACGCCGAGGACGAGTTCCGGCGTGCTGTCGCTGCCGACCCCTCGCTCCATTCCGAGGTACCGGAATCGTTCCAGGATGCCGTAAGCCCCACACCGACATCGAACTGAGCAGGTGCCACCAGATGACATCGACTGCAACACCCAGATTCTCGGTCTTCACCCCCAGCCACCGGCCGCGTTTTCTCGATGAGTGCCTGGCGACCCTGCAGGCGCAGACGTGCCCGGACTGGGAGTGGATCGTTCTGCTCAACAACGGAGCCCGGTGGCGGCCGGAGCGCCCCGACGAGCGTGTGCGTGTGGAGATCGCGGACGACGTGCGTGGCGTCGGAGCGGCGAAGCGCAGGGCCTGCGAACTGGCGCGTGGCGAGATCCTTGTCGAACTCGACCATGACGATCTCCTGGCGAAGACGTGCCTGGCGGAGCTGGGCGAGGCGTTCGACGCACACCCCGAGGCTGTGTTCGTCCACAGCAACACCGCGCACGTCACGGAGGACGGGAAGAGGGACGACTCCCGTTTCAACGAGTCGCACGGCTGGCAGTACGAGGAGGTGGACGTCGACGGGCGCAAGCTGCTCCAGGCCATCACCATGCCGCCGACGCCGCACAACGTCGCCTACATCTGGTACGCGCCCAACCATGTGCGCGCGTTCCGCAGGGAGAGCTACGAGAAGGCCGGTGGATACGACGCCACGCGTACGGTCCTGGACGATCAGGATCTGATGTGCCGTCTGTTCCATGTCGGCGACTTCCACCACATCTCCCGCTGCCTGTACCTCCAGCGGATGCACCCCGCGAACACCCAGCGCGACCCGGAGATCAACGCACACATCCAGCGGGAGACGGTCGCCCTGTACGACAAGTACATCGAGGCCAACGCCCTCGCCTGGACCCAGCGGCGCGGGCTGCTCGCGCTGGACCTCGGCGCGGCCCACCGGAAGCCGCCCGGCTATCTGGGCGTGGACCAGTTCCCTGGGGAGGGCGTCGACATCGTCGCGACCCTGCCGGGGAAGCTGGACCTGCCCGACAGCTCCGTCGGCCTGATGCGGGCGGTGGATTTCCTCGAGCACGTGCCCGCGAAGGTGCCGCTGATCAACGAGCTGTACCGGCTGCTGGCTCCCGGTGGCATGCTTCTCACCATGACGCCCAGCTCGGACGGCCGTGGCGCGTACCAGGACCCGACGCACGTCGCCTTCTACAACGAGAACTCGTTCTGGTACTACACGGACAACCAGTACCGCGCCTTCGTCCCCGAGATCGAGGCCAAGTTTCAGCGGTCGCGGTTGGTTACGTACTACCCGACCGAGTGGCACTCGCAGAACAACATCTCCTACGTGGTCGCCAATCTGATCACGATGAAGGAGGGCGCCGAGCGGTGTGGCGGCCCGCTGCTGGTGTAGAGCCCGGGGAGCCGGAAGGCCCCCGCCGGACTGTCAGTGAGCCCTTTCCAACCTCAGGTTGAGGCTCGACGAAGGGCGGGGATGGCCTTCACGATGGCGGTGGCTCGGTTGGTGCTACAGCGGAGTTTCCGCGGGAGGCGCCAGCCTTCAGGGCGGCCATGGCTTGCTCGCCGAGGCAACGGATTCCGGCCTGGGTGCTGTTGTGCCGACGTTGCCGCAGCTTGAGACGCCGCCCGCGGACGGGCGCCCGGGTGGTGCCGTCGGCGCCTCGATACGCCTTGTCCGTCCAGCACTTCACCTCCGCGTCGCGGGTGGTGTAGTCACCGACAGCACCGGTGTCGTGGCGAGCGCCGGGAACGGTGGGTGAGGCCGACAGCAGTCGACCTGCCGCATCGGCGATGGCCTGCCACGCCGGGCTCGTCGGACATGGCGGCGCCGACCCGGTTGGGAGCTACAGGGGAGCTGCGCACCGACCGGTGACCGGTCGGTGCGGGCTCGGTCTACCGGTTCGCGGCTTCGCGAGAGGCGATCCGGTTCGTGCGACCGACCGCGCGGCCCACCGTGTTGCGCACCGCGAGGCCCGGCCGGGTGCGGGGCACCATGAGCCTGGAGAGCAGGCCGACGCGTCGCTGCCGCGGGCCTACCTCGCGGCGGAGCCGCGACTCGTAGGCGGCGAAGGCGCGGGCGTGGTCACCGGGATGGGCGGCGAGCTCTTCTGCGAGGGCGTACGCGCCCGCCATCGCCATGCTGGACCCGTCGCCCAGCAGGGCTGTCGCCGCCGCCGCGTCCCCGAGTAGTACGACCCGTCCGCGGGACCACGAGGGCACCCGGACGGTGGTCAGGGGGTCGAAGAACGGAGCCGGGTGGTCGAGGAACGCCGCCACGAGTTCCGGTGCCCGCCACCGCACGTCGGCGTAGGCGTCGGCCACGGTCTGCTTGTGAAGGGCGATGTTCTTGCGGTCGTGGGGCGCTGGCTGTGCGGCCCGGAAGGTGAAGATCGCGAGCGGGGTGGTCCGCGAGGGGTGGAGGACCAGCATCCGGTTCGGCACGGTCAGCATCGTCATCTCGGTCGGGTCCTCGATGGCGTCGGGTTCCAGCGGGACGGTCGCGCCGTACAGGCCCAGGTCGCTCGCGAACTGCCGCTCGGGGCCGAAGACCAGGCGCCGTACGGTGGAGTGCATCCCGTCGGCACCGACTACCAAGTCGAAGCGCCGTGGCGCGGACCGCCGGAAGGTGACGTCCACCCCGCCTTCATCCTGGTCGAGAGCGGTGACCGTGTCGTCGAACAAGAACTCGGCCTCGGTCTGCGCCGACCGGTGGAGCACCTCGGACAGGTCGGCTCGGGTCACTTCGACCGTCGGAGTCTTGTCCGAGGTGAGCGGGAGTCGCAGGATTCGCCTGCCGCCGGGGTCGAGCAGGGTCAGCGACCGATTGCGGGTGGCGAGCCCGCGGAGCTGCGGGAGGATGCCCATGCGCTCGGCGACCGGGATCGCGGGCCCCTTCACGACGATCGCGCTACCACCGGAGCGCAGCTGCCGGGCGTGTTCGACGACCGTTGGCCGGTATCCGTTCCGGGAGAGCCAATAGGCGAGTGCGGGCCCTGCGATTCCGGCACCGACTATCAGCACCTCGGGCTTCTTCATGACGATGACCTCTCGGAGTGTCGATGACCAGGCCCCCGGTGAGTGCCGGGGCCGGGGCTCAGGGCGCGGCGGCACGGGGCAGCACGACCGGACCAAGGTACGAAAAATTTCGTACCTCCATACCTCAGTGGAGCACGCCCTTCAGGTACGATGCAAGTCGTACCTGAAGGGAGTGCCGCATGGCCGGGAAGAACCTGGACGGCCCGGAGGCCGATGCGCTCGATCTGGGTGCGGTGTTCCGTGCCCTCGCCGACGAGCACCGTCGTTCGGTGATGACGGAGCTGGCCACCGACCGCAGCGACGGCGAGCGGGGCTGCAACTCGTTCGAACTTCCGATCTCGAAGCAGACCCAGACCCACCACTTCCGGGTCCTGCGCGAGGCAGGTCTCATTGACGAGATCGACTACGGCAACCGCAAGGGCATCCGACTGCGACGCGCGGACATCGAGAAGAGATTCCCCGGGCTGCTCACGCTCCTGGGCGCAGAGTCCCCGGGCGGTACTGCTCCTCGCTGAGCACACCGGAGGGGAGTCCGAGTCGGCCCTGAGCCGCGAGCTCGGCCGAATCCAGCTCGCGCCGCTCGCAGGTAGCCGAGCACGACGCGGGCACGAATGGGATCGGTGTCGCTTCAACCACCGTCCCGCGCTCGTGATCGGCGCCGAACTCTTCCGCACACTCCCTCACGCCCACACCCACTGAGGTTTCCTTAACCTGCGTGCGGAGCAGGGCCACTGGGGGGGGTGAGGGTGGGGTCCGGGCGTGGAGAAGCTCCTGGTAGACGGGTGCGTATCGAGTCCAAGCCATCCTGCCAGGAGCTTTCCGCACGCTTGTCTACCCAGCCGGGGTCGATCTGTCCACCTCCGCTCTGCGCTTCCTCGCCCGTGAGTTGACCGCACGTCGTCTTGCGCAAGGGACACGATGGCGCCGGCTGGCCGCCGGACGGCAGGCACTGCTCGTGCTGGCTCATCTACGATGCGGCCATACCTACGCCCAGCCCGCCGCCGGATTCGGCGTGGGCACCACCACCGCCTACCGGTACATCGCCGAGGCCGCCGACATCCTGGCCGCTCTGGCGCCAACCCTCGCCGAGGCGGTGAGGACAGCCTCCGGCAAGGCGTTCGTGATCCTGGACGGCACGTTGCTGCCGATCGACCGGATCCCCGCCGACCGATCCTTCTGCTCCGGGAAACATAAGAAGCACGGCATGAACGTGCAGGTGATCGCCGACCCGGCGGGACGGCTGCTGTGGGCCTCGCCCGCGCTGCCGGGATCTGTCCACGACATCAAGGCCGCGCGAACCCACGGCATCATCGGTGCCCTGGCGGGGACCGGGGTGGATTGCTGGGCCGACAAGGGCTACCGGGGCGCCGGCGGCACCGTGCGAGTTCCCTACTGGGGGCGCTGGGAGACTCTTGCCCCTGGCCAGCGGGCCGTCAACTGCTCACACTCGAAGATCCGTGCACTCGTCGAACAGGCCATGGCCACCCTCAAAACCTGGCGGCTCATGCGCAAACTGCGATGCTCTACCAGCCGTATCACCAGCCTCGTCCAGGCCGTCCTCACCCTGCACCTGACATGCACAAACTGAGGTTGGAAAAGGCTCAGTCAGTCCGGCGGGGGCCTTCCGAGTCCAGTGGCGTCACGCTCGTTCAGATCGGCAGACGTCCGCCGCTCATCCGCGCCGCGTCGGCCAGGGCGTCGAAGGGCGGCGTGCCAAGGGCCGTGGCCAGTTGCTCGTCCCACGGTGGGAGGGGTGCGAGGCCGGAGCGGGCCCAATTGGCGTGTCCGAGTACACCGAACGCCGGGCGGGCCGCCGGGCGCGGGAACGTTTCCGAGCCGACCGGGCGGATCCGCGCGGGGTCGAGGCCGCTGAGGCGGAAGGTCTCACACGCCAGGCCGTGCCAGGTGGTGTGGCCCGCCGCCGTGCCGTGGTAGATGCCTGCGGGAGCCCGCTCGGCCAGGGCGGCGCGGCCGAGGAGGGCCAGTTGCCGGGCGAGCGCGCGGGACCAGGTGGGCTGGCCGTGCTGGTCGGCCACCACGTCCAGGGTTGTTCGCCGGGTGGCGAGTTCGAGCATGGTGGCCACGAAGTTGCGGCCGTGGCCGCCGTAGAGCCAGGCGGTGCGCACGATGTAGCCGGTGCGCGGCATCAATTCGGCGACCGCCCGCTCCCCCGCCAGTTTGCTTCGCCCGTACGCGTTGACGGGCCCGGTCGGTGCGTCTTCGGGGTACGGCCGGTCGGCGTTGCCCGGGAACACGTAGTCGGTGGAGATGTGCAGCAGGACGGCACCGCTGGCCGCGCAGGCGCGTGCGAGGTGGCGGACACCGGTGGCGTTCACCGCGGCGGCCTCGGCCTCGGCCTGCTCGGCGCCGTCGACGTCCGTCCAGGCGGCGCAGTTGACTACCACGTGGTGTCCCGCGACGGCCATGTGCAGGGCGGCCTGGTCGGTGATGTCGAGTTGGTCGCGGCTCGTTCCCGTCACCGTGGCGTCCGGGTCGGTGGCGAGTTCGGCCAGCATGTCCTGACCGAGCATTCCGCGCGCACCGGTCACCAGCCAGCGCGTGGTCATCGCGGCTCGACCCGCGCCTTCAGCGGCTCCCACCAGGAGCGGTGTTCGCGGTACCAGGCGATGGTGGCGGCCAGCCCGTCCGCGAAGTCCGTCTGCGGGGCGTAGCCGAGACGTTCGCGGATCTTGCTGTCGTCGAGCGAGTAGCGCAGGTCGTGGCCCTTGCGGTCCTCCACGTACGCGACCCGCTCCCAGTCGGCGCCGACCGCGTCCAGGAGCAGCCCGGTGAGCTTGTGATTGCTCAGCTCGGTCCCGCCGCCGATGTGGTAGATCTCCCCGGCCCTGCCGCCGTGCAGGACGAGGTCGATGCCCCGGCAGTGGTCGGAGACGTGCACCCAGTCGCGGACGTTGCGGCCGTCTCCGTACAGGGCGACCGCCTTGCCGTCCAGCAGGTTGGTGATGAAGAGTGGGATGAGCTTCTCGGGGAACTGGTACGGCCCGTAGTTGTTGGAGCACCGGGTGACCACGACGTCCAGGCCGTGGGTGCGGTGGTAGGCGAGCGCCAGCAGATCGGAGCCTGCCTTGGAGGCCGAATACGGGGAGTTCGGCGCCATCGGGCAGTCTTCGGTCCAGGAGCCTTCGCTGATCGAGCCGTACACCTCGTCCGTCGACACATGGACGAAGCGGCCGACGCGGTGCCGAGCGGCCGCGTCCAGGAGCACCTGCGTTCCCATCACATTGGTGCGGACGAACGGACCGGCCCCCTCGATCGACCGGTCGACGTGTGACTCGGCGGCGAAGTGCACCACCGCGTCCTGGCCCGCCATCACGTGGTCGACCACGTCTCGGTCGCAGATGTCGCCCCGGACGAAGCGGTAGCCGGGGTGGTCCGCGATCGGGGCCAGATTGGCCTCGACGCCTGAGTACGTGAGTTTGTCGAGGACGGTGATCCGTGCCGTCGGGTCCGACGTCAGCCGTTGGCGGATGTAT
Source organism: Streptomyces sp. NPDC001700 (assembly GCF_053596435.1). Classification (NCBI taxonomy): domain Bacteria; kingdom Bacillati; phylum Actinomycetota; class Actinomycetes; order Kitasatosporales; family Streptomycetaceae; genus Streptomyces; species Streptomyces sp. NPDC001700. The sequence goes on along the minus strand of NZ_JBSFGE010000011.1, from coordinate 247,142 downwards.
TCGGACCCGATGAATCCGGCACCGCCGGTCACGAGGATGCGCATGGTTCTCCGAGGTGGCTTGCTGCCCGAATCGCGGGCGGAGGATGTCTCATTGGCCCGGGGTACCCGGCTTGGTCCAAGGCGCGAGGCCGCGCTTTCGCCCCCCGGACGGAACGGCGGCGGTACCCGGGAAGCCGAGGCTCTCGGGCACCGCGTTCAGTACCAGGTGAAGAGGACTGGTACCGCGCCGCGTTCAGTGAAGGTTACGTAGCCGGCGGTGTGAAGCAGACTACGTAGGCCTGGACACCGGCTGCGTTGACGGTTGCGGCCTGCCACCCCGTGGCAGGGTTGCCGACCGCGAAGTTGCCGTGGATGGTCTGTCCCTGGCTTCCCGCCTGGAATCCACCGCCGGTAGCGACGTCGGTGGCTCCCGGGCAGGTGGCGGTCGACGTCGTACCCAGGGCGCCGAGGACAACGGAGAAGTTGCCCAAGCCTGCGGCCGCCCCCTGGTCACCCTGTGCGCCCTGGGCACCTTGAGTGCCCTGTGCGCCTTGAGTGCCCTGTGCGCCTTGGGCTCCCTGAGCACCTTGGGCTCCCTGAGCGCCCTGCGTCCCTTGCTCACCCTGGGCTCCCTGGGCTCCCTGAGCGCCTTGCGCTCCCTGGGCTCCCTGGGCCCCTTGCTCGCCCTGAGTGCCCTGGGCTCCCTGAGCGCCTTGCGCGCCTTGCGCTCCCTGGGCCCCTTGCTCGCCCTGGAATCCCTGGAACCCCTGGAATCCCTGGGTGCCCTGCGCACCTTGGGAACCCTGCGTGCCCTGAGAGCCCTGTGCACCCTGGGCTCCCTGCTCGCCCTGGGACCCCTGTGCACCTTGGGATCCCTGCGTGCCCTGGGTGCCCTGGGTGCCCTGGAATCCCTGGGGCCCCTGCGGACCCTGGAATCCCTGGGGGCCCTGCGGCCCTTGCGGACCCTGGGGGCCCTGCGGACCCCGACCCTTGTCGTGGTCGTGGTCGTGGCCCTTGTCGTGGTCGTGGCCATGGCCATAGTCATGGTTATGGTTGTGGTTGGTGTAAGAGCGCATGGCGCCGTTCGGGCCGGGCAGCTCCACGCTGCTCTCCCCGCCGGAACGCTGGATCGCGTCAGCGACGGCCGCCGTACTCGAAACCATGTTCAGCATGACGGCAACCGCGCCTGCCGAAACCATCGTGGCGGACTTCAAACGAGAAGCCCGCCCAGTTCTACGGCTCACTGGAACCTTCCTCACAAAGCTGGGAGTGACGACACCGCAAGGAGTGCCCGCGGCGTCCGTAGTCATGGACGGAGCCATCTTTCACTCTTCACCGTCGGAAGATTCTCCCTATGCTCGCGTCATACGAAGAATCACTCATACGGCCGCAGCATGCAGGAAGGCGCGCCAAAACTCCTCTGCGAACGGGGGGTTGTTGAGGTATCAACCAACAAGACCGTCATCGACAGCGTCGACCCGCTGACGAAGCTTGGTCACCTCACGTGCCGCGGAGAGACTTCTGCGGTACGCCTGGCAGGCCTCAAAAGAAGGCAGCATTCCTTGCCGCTCGGCTTCGTCCAGCGTGGGGGCCGCCGCGTCCTTCTCGGAAAGGAGTGGTGTGAGGTCCTCAGGCCACGCAATGGCCAACGTCGGATCGAGCGGGTTGATGCCGTGTTCCCGCTGTGGCGCGTATCCCTGTGAACACAGGTAGACGATGGTGGAGTTGTCGTCCAGCGCCATGAAAGCGTGGCCCAGTCCTTCCGAGAGGTAAATACCGCGATGCGTCGTGTCGTCGAGCCGCACCGCCTCCCAGACCCCGAAGCTCGGGGAGCCGGTACGGATGTCGATCACTACGTCGAGGACGGCGCCGCTGACGCACGTGACGTACTTGGCCTGGCCGGGCGGAACCGAGGCGTAGTGGATGCCTCGGAGAGTGCCGCGAAGGGAACGGGAGCAGTTGGCCTGCTCGAGCTGGAACCCCTGCCCGACCGAACCGTGGAATCTCTCGTTCTTGAACCACTCGTGGAACCGTCCCCGGTCGTCCACGAACACCCTGGGCGTGTCCACCCAGGCCCCTTCGATGCTAAGTGGTCTCACGTGCTTACTCCCTGCCATCGTGCGTTTCCGCTGCCGCGCTGGGGCAGGACCGTGTGCCGGGAGTTTTCCAGCAGCCCCAGAAGGTAGTGGCCGTATCCGCTCTTGAGCAGCGGCTGGGCCAGGTCTCGGAGCTGATCGTCGTCGATCAGACCGGCCCGCCAGACCGTCTCCTCGATGCAGCCGACCTTGAGGCCCTGGCGCTCTTCCATCACCCGCACGAATTCCGAAGCGTGGACCAGGGAGGCGAAGGTCCCGGTGTCGAGCCATGCGGTGCCCCGGTCGAGCTGGGTGACGCGCAGCGCTCCGGCATTGAGGTGAATGCGGTTGAGATCCGTGATCTCCAATTCGCCCCTCGCGCTGGGCTGCAGGCCGCGCGCGATGTCCACGACGTGGTTGTCGTAGAAGTACAGTCCGGGCACCGCGTATCGGGACTTGGGCCGGGTTGGCTTCTCCTCGATGGACAGCGCCTGGCCCTGCTCGTCGAATTCCACGACGCCGTAGGCCGAGGGGTTGGCGACCGGGTAGGCGAATACTCTGCCGCCTTTCAGATCGTCCTGGTGGGCGAGCTGTGTGCCGAGACCGCTCCCGTGGAAGATGTTGTCGCCCAGAATCAGAGCGACCGACTCATCGCCGATGAAGTCCGCCCCTACCAGGAAGGCATGCGCAATTCCGGCCGGGCGGTCTTGTGCCGTGTATTCCAGCCGCAGGCCCAGTTGACTGCCGTCGCCGAGCAACCTGCGGAACTGGTACTGGTCTTCGGGGGTGGTGATGATCAGAATCTCCCGAATTCCGGCCATCACGAGCGTGGAAAGCGGGTAATACAGCATGGGTTTGTCGAATACCGGCAGCAGTTGCTTCGATACCGATCGGGTAAGCGGCCACAGTCGCGAGCCGGTACCCCCGGCCAACAGAATTCCGCGCATAGCGCCACTGTAGGACAATCTTCTACGAATATGGCTGTTCGTGCTATTTACGGCGTGTCCAGCCTTGGTCTTCGGTCGTCAACGGCGCGGGCCCGGGATCGGCACCCGCCACCGCTGACCGCGCCCATAGGAGCCGAATATTGGCCTTCCCTTAACTAAGCGCTGGAGCAACGCTGGCTCTGCCCTGAACCGATGGCGACTAGCGTGGTCGGCGGCCGCGTCCCATTCCGTGTGACTCCAACAGCGTCGTCACGTCGGCTTCCAGGAGGAGATGTGTCATCCGATACCGGAGCCCAAAACCCGTCGTCTCCGTTACCGGACCACCATGGGGAGGATGAGGCGAGGAACGACGACGCAAGCGTCTGGGACCGCTTGAGGGGCCACAAGACCACGATACTCACCGGGGCCGGTGCCGCTCTGGTCCTCACCGGATGTGTCCTGGCCATGTCAGCGATCATCGACTCGGCCTCCTTCTCCTCTGGCAGCAGGCAGCCCTCAGGAGGAGGGGCCTCGATCACCGCCCCTCCGAGTCAGGAGGACGAACGGCCTCCCCCGACCGGCTCCACCACTCCTCAACCGTCGACCAGCAGCGCTTCAGCTGGCCCCTCGCAGTCCGATGACGAGGATGAACGCGAAGACAGCGATGACGACGAAGACGATGTGGATGATGCCGATGATGTGGACGATGTGGACGACGACGAATAGGCGCGTTGCAGGGGGCTGACCCGGCCTGGCTTGGTCAGGTGGCGGGCGGAGCGGCGAGGCTGACCGCTGTGGCGAACGTCGCCTGCGCTCGAGGCGGTGGTGCGCAGAGTGCGACGCGGTATGTCTCACTCATCGGCGCCGGTGAGGGCGGTGGCCAGTGGGGTGGTCATCTTGACGTCCTTTGGATCGGCTCTCTACGGTCGGCGCCCATGCCCTCCTCCCCCGCTTCGCCCCAGTCCGGCGGCACCCCCGCGCCCCAGAACGACGCCTTCCATCCTGATCTCCACGACCACCCCGAAGGCGGTTCCTCGCTGCCGCTGCGTGCGCGTCTGCACCACATCCGCGCCGACGCCCTCGACGGCGACACCGCGCAGTCCGGGGGCATGCGGCGCTTCGCCGCGATCAGCGGTCGCAGCGTCGGCTCGGAACGCATCTGGATGGGCCAGACCCATGTCGCCCCCGACACCGCGTCCTCCAACCACCACCACGGGGCCTCCGAGACGGCGATCCACGTGGTGAAGGGGCACCCGGAGTTCGTCTTCCTCGACGACTCCAGCGGCACGGCCGAGGAGATCCGCATCCGCACCTCGCCAGGTGACTACATCTTCGTGCCGCCGTACGTTCCGCACCGCGAGGAGAACCCCAGCCCGGACGACGAGGCCGTCGTGGTGATCGCCCGCAGCACCCAGGAGGCCATCGTCGTCAACCTGCCGGAGCTGTACGTACTCGACACCACGCGGCCCGGCACGGCGCCCGGCAGCGACTGACGCCGGGGCGACGGAGGTGGTGTTCACCGGAACGGAGAAGAGCCGCCCCGACTCGCGCGCAGCGCATGGGCGGCCACCTTCTTGCCGAGGGTGACGCCTGCCTCGTCCGCGGAGCGGGTGTGGATGCCCGAGAAGATCCGCGCGTCGACGTTTTCGGCCGTCAGCTGACGCCAGCCCGTGTACGCGCGGGTGACCCCCGGCGCGGTGGAACGGGTCAGCTCGAACGGCGCGGTACGCGGACCGACGAGCGCGGACAGTATCTCCTCCGCCGCTCCCGAGTAGGTGTTGTGGCCGCTCGGGTAGTCCGGATGGCCGGTGTGTCGTGCAGCGGTGTCCAGTGCGGGTCGTTGTCGATCGCGCCGGTGCGGATCGCGGTGACCGGCCGCCAGCGCTGATACGCGTACTTGGTGTCGGAGGTCGCGATCTGCGTGTCCACCGACGCGATGTGGAACAGGGCCACCAGCTTCGCCCGCTCCTCCAGCGACGCCGCGGAGCGCGCCAGCGCGACTCTCAGCGGCTCGGTGTAGAGGGCCAGCGAGGAGCCGTACCAGAAGTTCGCGGTCTGCGTCTGGCACGCCGAGCGCTGGGTGCTGTCCGCCGAGCCGTAGGCACGCACCTCGGCCAGGTCCGACCGGTACGTCCGGGAGTCCAGCGCCGGAGGCGGCCCGAGCCGGAACTGGTCGGCACCCGGGAGTACGAACGGCCGGGCGAGGCGGTTGCCGTACTGCGTGGCGGGAGCGTGCGAGGGCGGTGTCGGCTGCCGGGTCCAGCGTCCGGCGGAACGCGCTGTCCAATCGAGGAACGGTCGAGTGATGATGTGGCTCACCGGAAAACTCCTAAAGGGTGTCGGGTCCGTCGACGCCCAGCCGGGCGAGCAGCCGGATCCGCAGCGCGGCGTACTCGGGGGTGCCGTGCGATCGCGGTGCCGGAAGCTTCACGGCGAGGTCGGCGGCGATCCGGCCCTCGTCCAGGACCACCACCCGGTCGGCGAGAGCGATCGCCTCGTCCACGTCGTGGGTGACCAGCAGTACGGCGGGGCGGTGGCGTTCGCACAAGCGGGCCAGCAGCGCGTGCATGCGGGTCCGGGTGAGCGCGTCGAGCGCGCCGAAGGGTTCGTCCGCGAGGAGCAGTTCGGGCTCGCGTACCAGGGAGCGGGCGAGCGCGACCCGCTGCTGCTCACCGCCTGACAGCTCCACGGGCCAGGCGTCCTCCCGCCCGGCCAGGCCCACCTCGTCGAGCGCCGTGCGGGCCCGTTCCTCGGCGTCCGCGCCCGTGAGGCCCAGGCTGACGTTGGCCAGCACCCGCTTCCACGGCAGCAGCCGGGCGTCCTGGAAGACCACCGACACATCGGCGGGCGCGCTCGGTGGGCCTTCGCCGCCGGCGTCGTGGTCGAGTCCGGCGAGCGCCCGTAGCAGGGTGCTCTTGCCGGAGCCGCTGCGGCCGAGCATGGCCACGAACTCCCCGGCACGCAGGGTCAGATGGAGCCCGTCCAGCACGGTGCGGGTGCCGAAGGCCCGTACGAGCCCGTCGATGCGGACGGCCACGTCGGTTTCCCGGGGGGTGGCGGTCAGTCCGCCAGTGTGCGTCGCCATGACAGGGCCTTCCTCTCCACGAGCCGTACCAGTGCGTCGGAGAGCAGCCCGAGGAGTCCGTACACGACGAGCCCGACGGTGATGATGTCGGTCTGCCCGTAGGTGCGCGCGAGCCCCATCATGTAGCCGATCCCGCTGGTGGCGTTGACCTGTTCGACAACGGCCAGGGCCAGCCAGGCGGCGGTCACGGCGAAGCGCATCCCGAGAAGGAAGCCGGGCAGCGCGCCCGGCAGCACGATGTGCAGCAGGAAGCGCGGGCGGCTCAGCCCAAGCGTCTCGGCGAGTTCGACGTACCGGCTGTCGATGGTGCGCAGCCCGTTGTGGGTGTGGATGTAGATCGGGACGAAGGCGCTGAGGGCGATCGTGATGACCTTCATGGACTCCCCGATGCCGAACCACAGGATCAGCAGCGGTATGAGCGCGATGGTGGGAATGCCCCGCTTGATCTGCACGGGACCGTCGATCACTCCCTCGCCGAGTCTGCTGAGCCCCGCGAGCAGCGCCAGCACGAGCCTGGCGGCCACTCCGTACGCCAGACCGGACAGGGCACGCTCGGCGGATGTCCACACGTTGGTCTGGAGCCTGCCGTCCGCGATGAGGTCGCCCGCCGTCGTCACCACCGTCCAGGGGCGGACAGGTTGCGCGCGTCGATGAGGCCGGTGGCCGAACCACCCGCCCAGACCGCGAGCAACAGAACGGGGCCGAGCGCCCTGCCGTAGGGGATGGGCCGACCGGGACCGAGGCGGCGTCGCGCGCCCCAACGCCCGTCGGCTCCGTCCGTTGTCACCGTTGTCACTGTCTTGGCCGTCTTCGCCGTCTTGACCAGCGACAGTCGCCGGTCCGTGACGTCCGTACTCATCGTGGCTTGCCTCCATGCGCGATCGCGTCGGCGGCTGCCGACTCGTACCGGCGATCGAAGAGGATTCCCGCGTCGAACTTCTCCTGGCCCGTCTCCTTCGCCAGCAGGTCGACCGTCTTCTGCTGGCGCTCGATGGCGGACGTCCAGTCTGCCGGGATGTCCGGATGGCCGTTCTGCTTCACCAGGTATGCGCCGTCCGCGCGGGTGAGGCCCTGGTCCTTGACGTAGTAGCCGTCGATCCATTGCCGCGGGTGCTGGTCGACCCAGACCTCCGACCGCGCCCAGAACTTGATGAACTCCCTGATCGCGGCGGCCTTCTGCGGATCGCTCACGGACTCGGTCGGCGCCCACAGATGCGCGGGATCGTCGCGCAGCCCGTGCTGGATGGTCTTCCCGCCGTCTTCGCCGTACTTGTCGGGGTACGGATGCGCAGCACGAGCGCGCCCTGGGCCTGCCCCGGGCTGTACGCGATCTTCTTGCCGCGCAGGTCCGACAGGGTGTCGACGTCCGCCCCGGGAGCGATCCCCAGCTCGTAGACGGGGTGCTTCAACGGGTCCTCGCGGAACACCGCCGCCACGAGTTTGGTGTCGAGACCGGTCCAGTGGGCGTGTATCGACGGGATCTCCGCCGAGGCGCACACGTCCAGGGAATGCGCGCGGAACACCTCGGAGCACTGCGGCCCGCCACTGATATTGGCCCACTTGACCTTGAAGGGAAGCTTTTTGATCTGCCCCGAGAGCTTCAGCGCTACCTGAGTTCCGGCGCCCCGATGGTCATCGTCGTGTCCGCTTTCACCTTCTCCGGAATCTTGATGTGGGCGACGTTCTTACTGTCGGCGGTGGTCGATGAGGGCCTATTGGCACAGCCGACCAGCGGCAAGGTGCAGGTCAGGAAATACGTTCGCGCGGCGTCAAGAGAGGGTCAAGTGGCGGGGTCGCATTAACGGAAGGCGGCAATGACAACTTCGTGTGGATGCCATGTGCGTGTTACACGTGCTCGCCGCTCGCCCCGACTACGTCGTTATCGCGTCGAAGTTCCGATCGTCTCGCAGCTTGTCCAGCAGGTGGTCTCCGACGCGGCTGATCTCCTGCTTGTACGGGGTGTCGGAGAGCACGAAGTGGGTGATCCCGAGCTTGCGGTAGCTGTTCAGGGCCGCGGCGACGTCGTCGGCGGATCCGACCAGCCACGTGGTCCCCGCTCCCCCACCGCCGAAGGTGCCGGGGGTGGTGTACAGGCAGGTGTCGAGGACCTCGCCGCGGCTGGCGAGGTCGAAGAGGCGCCGCTGCCCGACTGCCGTCCTGCGGTTCCCCGTCCAGTTCGTCTTGCCCGCACCGGCTGCCATCTTGGCGACCTTCTCCTCGGCCGCGCGCCACGCCTCCTCGGTGGTGTCGCGTACCAGTGTCGTGATCCGCAGCCCGAATTCGAGCGGCTTGTGGCTGCGGCCCACCTGGTCGCTCAATGCCTTGAGCCGGGCGATGCGTTCGGCGACCCCGTCGAGTGGTTCGCCCCAGAAGAGCTGCACATCGGCCTCGCTCGCCGACACCCGCTCGGCGGCCGCGGACGCGCCACCGAAGTAGAGCGTCGGATGCGCCCGGGAGTCGGTGGCGTAGGGGCGCGGTGCCACCGTTGACCCGGTGACTTGGAAGTACTCACCGTGGAAGGTGACTTCCTCCTCGGTCCACAGGCGCCGCAGGAGACGCAGGAACTCCTGTGTGCGGGCGTACCGTGCGTCGGATTCGGTGGTGGTGTCGCCGTACGCGGCGGGGTTGTCCAGCCCGCTGACGATGTTGACGAGGACGCGTCCGCGGCTGAGCTGATCGAGCGTGGCCGCCGCGCCTGCGAAGTTCGCCGGGTGCCAGTAGCCGGGGCGGATCGCGATCAGCGGTTTGAAGTGTGTGGTCCGGGCGGCCAGTGCCGTGGCGACGGTGAAGGTGTCCGGACGCCCCCAGCCGGTGCCGAGCAGTGCGCCGCCCCAACCGTGCTCTTCCGCCGCGCGGGCGAGGTCGGTCGAGTACTCGATGGATCCCCAGCCGGATGTCGTGTCGTCGCCGCGGTGGCCCGGTTCGACGGTATTGGGTATGTACCAGAGAAATTCCAGGCTCATGAGGGATCCGATCGGTGCTTGACCAGTGCCGTACGCGACACGGCCGGGCGGGTCGTGAGCAGGACCTCACACATGCGATCGAGTTTCTGCATGATCATTCGGAATGTCAATGAGCCCCCGGCGGCCTCTCGACGCATCGTCGTCCGCAGTCCAAGACGTGGTTGACATGGGTTATCGGGCCACCTCAGACTCACTTCCCATGACCTCGGACCCGCTGCTGACCAGTGAACGCTGTGTCGACCTGCTCAGGGTTTCCAGCGCGCGGTGTTGATGGCCCGGGCGTTTTTTGAACACGCCCCGGAATCCTGTTTTCCTCACCCCTCTCATGTACTGAGATGTGGGCTCGGTCCGCGCTGACCGCTGCCCTCACACCTTCTGAAACGGATACGGATTCATGGCATCCACCGGCTCCTTCGAGACCACCTACCAGGCGGCGGACGACCGCTACGAGAAGCAGGAGTACCGCCGCGCCGGCAACTCGGGGCTCGACCTGCCCGCCTTCTCCTTCGGCCTGTGGCAGAAGTTCGGCACCGACCACCCCTACGCCACTCAGCGTGAGATCCTGCTGCACGCCTTCGATCTCGGCATCACCCACTTCGACAACGCCAACCGCTACGGGCCGCCGCACCGGGCGGCCGAGAAGGTCTTCGGCAGGGTGCTGCGCAAAGACCTCGCGCCCTACCGGGACGAGCTGATCCTGTCGACCAAGGCCGGTAACCCGATCGGGCCGAGCCCCTATCTCAAGGGCGGCTCCCGCAAGTCGCTGCTCACCTCGCTCGACCACAGCCTGCGCGATCTCGGCACCGACTACGTCGACATCTTCTACAGCCACAGCCCCGACCTCTCCACCCCGCTGGAGGAGACCGTCGGCGCGCTGGTCACCGCGGTGCAGTCCGGAAAGGCGCTGTACGCCGGAATCTCCAACTACGCCCCCGAGCGCGCCCACGAAGTGGCCGAGTCGCTCCGCCGGGCGGGGGTCCCGCTGCTGATCCACCAGCCGAGGTACTCGATCTTCGATCGCCGACCGGAAACCAATGGCCTGCTCAAGCTCGCCGCCGAAGACGGCTTCGGGCTCGTCGTGTACAGCCCGCTCGCCCAAGGCCTGCTGACCAACAAGTACCTCGACGGCACGATCCCCGAGGGTGCCCGGGCTCAGAACAGCACCTTCCTGACGCCGGACGCCATCGACGACACCTACCGCGAACGAGCGACGGCGCTGGACGGCATCGCCCAGCGGCGCGGACAGTCACTGGCGCAGCTGGCGCTGCAATGGGTGCTGCGGCAGCCACAGGTGACCAGTGCGCTCATCGGCGCCAGCTCCACCTGGCAGCTGGACCACAACCTCAAGGCGCTGGAGTTCCCGCCGCTGACCGATGAGGAGCTAGCGCTCATCGACCGACACGGCGTCCACGGAACGGGCGTCCGTGTCTGAGACGACCGGCCGACCGCGACGCCACCACCGGGAGCCCCGCGTGAGCAAGCCCGTCAAGCAGGTTCATCTCGGCGCCGCGTTCCCCGGTGTGAACAGCCACACCGTGTGGAGCGATCCGCGCTCGGGCAGCTTCGACCTGGATGTCGTCGGCAGGCCCGACACCCTGACGGTGCTGAACACGCTGGCGGCGGTCACCGACCGCATCGGACTGGCCGGGACGATCAACGCCACCTTCAACGAACCGTTGGAGCTGGCACGGCAGTTCGCGACCCTGGACCACCTCTCCGGTGGCCGGTCGACGTGGAACGTGGTCACCTCCTCGGACGCGTTCACCGGCGAGAACTTCCGCCGGGGCGGCTTCCTCGCCCACGCCGACCGCTACACGCCTGATGCTGGTCGGCGTGCTGGCCCTGGTGGCGATGGCTCCCTTCATCCAGGCGCCGTCGAGTGGCCTCGATCGCCGCCTCGCTGGTGCTGACGATGTTCCTCCAGGACGGCCGGGGTCTTCCCGCCCTCGCCGCCGCCGCGGTCACCCTGCCCTCGGCGGTGGCGATGGGGCTCACGTCCGCGCTGGCCTGGCGCGTGGTGCGGCGCCTCGGGCAGCACGCGGTGACGGTCGGCCTCGCGCTGGGCATGGGCGCTCTGCTGGCGAGCGGCCTGGCCGCGCTGTGGGTCCCGGCACCGCTCCTCCCGGGCGTTCTCGCCGTGACCCAGTTCTGCACGGGCGCCGCCTCGGGGCTGACGGTCTCTCCCAACCAGGCACTGGTGCTGCGCCACGCCCCGCCGGAGGCCGCCGGGGTGGCCGGAAGGACGTCTGCGCTCCGCCCGAACCGACACCGGAGCCCGTACGTAGGGGTGATGACAGGTACATTGCCGTGGGTGACGGCACATGACGCACCACATGGTGTGCGTGTCATGTGTATGACATGCCTTGCTCTCCGCTGACCGCCCGGCGAATCCTCGACGAAGCCGGAAGCGTCACCGTGCGCTCCCGGCCAACGCTCTACCCCAACACCCCCCATAGAGCGCGCACGCACCACAGCGCGCCACCGATCGAGGAGGAACCCTCGCGATGGCAGTGATGCGTACCACCAAGCGGCGGATCGCCGCAGCAATCGCCGCGACGGCCGCGGCCGCGTGCGTCGGCGCGGGCACGGCGCTCCCCGCCCACGCCACACCGGCCGAAGGCGCGGTCCTGCACGCCGCCGCCGCGGACGCGGTCCCGGGCAGCTACATCGTCACTCTGAAGAAGGCGGCGGGCCTGAAGGCCTCGTCGGCCCAAGGCAAGGAGGTCGTCTCCAGACACGGCGGGGCGGTGACGCGCACCTTCACCACCGCGCTGAACGGCTACGCGGCCAAGCTCGGCGCCACCGAGGCCAGACGGCTCGCCGCGGATCCGGCCGTCGCCTCCGTCGAACAGGACCGTACCGTTCACGCCGACGCGACCCAGACCAACGCCCCCTGGGGGCTGGACCGGGTCGACCAGGCCAACCTGCCGCTGAGCAGCACGTACACCTACCCGGACAGCGCCGGAAGCGGTGTGACGGTCTACGTCCTGGACACCGGTGTGCGGATCTCGCACGCGGAGATCAGCGGCCGGGCGTCGTACGGCTACGACTTCGTGGACAACGACACCACGGCGCAGGACGGCTACGGCCATGGCACCCACGTCGCCACGACCGCCGCCGGGACCACCTACGGTGTGGCCAAGAAGGCGAAGGTCGTGGCGGTCCGGGTGCTCGGCAACGACGGGTCCGGCACCACGGCGGGTGTCATAGCGGGCGTGGACTGGATCACCAAGAACCACTCCGGTCCGTCCGTGGCCAACGTGTCACTCGGTGGCGGCGCCAGCACCTCCCTGGACACCGCGGTCAGCAACTCGATCGCCTCCGGCGTGACCTACTCCGTGGCCGCGGGCAATTCGGGCGCCAACGCCGCGAACTACTCACCCGCCCGGGTTCCGGCCGCCCTCACCGTCGGCGCCACCACCAGCGCGGACGCCAGGGCGAGCTACTCCAACTACGGCTCGGTGGTGGATCTCTTCGCCCCGGGCTCGAACATCACAGCGGGCTGGAACAGCTCCGACACCGCCACCTACACCGGCAACGGCACCTCCTTCGCCGCTCCGCACGTCTCCGGCGCCGCGGCCATCTACCTCTCCGGCCACGCCACCGCCACTCCGTCCGAAGTGGCGAGCACGCTGGTGAGCGGGGCCACCTCGGGCGTCCTGTCCGGCATCGGCACGGGCTCGCCCAACAAGCTTCTCAAGGTCGTTCAGTGATGCGACACCACGCGTATTGACCGACTGCCGCCCGCCGGGACCTCTCCCGGCGGGCGGCAGCACGCACACCCCTCCGGCCATCAGCGCCACGTTCCCGCAGGAGCACACATGACCGTCCAGCATCCCGCCACCGACAGCGGCACGTTCACCGCGGAATGGGAGGCGTGGCACCACCGGCAGGTGTCGGCACTCGCCCACGAGCACGGATTCCTCGCCATCACCGGCCTGCAAACTCGTCGTCGACGGCACCGAGATGCACGGACGGCACACGTTCGGCGCCATCCCGGAGCGCGGCGGTGTCAACGCGGGCTGGGGGGATGCGGTGATCGAGATCGCCAAGCGTGGCGGCCACGATCTGATCCGACCGCGCCACCCTGACCATCCGCTGCGTACCGCGTTCACCGGAACGCCCGCCTACGCGCCGGACCCGCGCTGGGTGGTCACCAGCGGCTACACCCCCTTCGACGAGCCGCGACCGACCACCGTGGGCGCTTCCGTCGAGGGGCTGCAACACGTCTACAACGCCCCCGGACGGATCGGCTTCCAGCTCGATGGCCGGGCGCTGAGCCTGACCGCGTTCAACGGGCGCACACCGGGCAGCCTCCTGGCTCCCGGCCGCGATCGAGGCCGGTGAGCAGATCCCGTACGAGCGGGAAGCGACCGTTCGGTGATCGCCCGTACCGAGGCTTGGCGTTCTCTCACGACGGGGTGCCGGAGGCCCCGGTCGCCCTGCCGATGGCGGTCATCACCTCGGCGCGGCGGGGCTGTCCGGACGCCCTGCCGACGACCTGGCCGTCCGGGTCGAGCACCAGCACGGTCGGGGTGCGCAGGATTCCCAGCCGGTTGACCAGGTCGAGCCGGTCCTCCGCGTCGATCTCCACATGCGCCGCGCCCGGTACCGTCCCGGCGATCTCCGTGAGCAACCGCCGCGTCGGCCTGCACGGCGCGCAGAAGGCGGTGGAGAACTGGACCAGCGTCGCCCGGTCCCCCAGCTCGACTCCAAGCTCCGCCGCCGACAGGCGCACCGCGCCGTCCCGCTGCCGTGCCCGAAGCCTGCCGCCGCGCACCGCGCGCACCACTCCGAAGACGCTCGCCAGAAGGAGCACCGCGGCACACACCACCAACCCGTTCATGCCACCAGTCTGCACCCGCCCGGCCTCTCCCCCGCCACCTGGCCACCTGGCCACCGACGCTCAATGCCACGTGGCTACGATGACGGCCACCCGCTGTCGCTGACACCCATCCCGGCCCGATGGCCGTCCTCCCTGCTCCCGGAGTCCCGTTCCATGCAGATCGACCCACGCGGCCCCCGGTTCGCCGCCGCGCTCACCACCATCGTCCTGTGCGCCGTACTGATCACCGCCAGCGGTGCGCTGCTCGCCGCGCAAACCGCGGTCTTCGCGCTCGGCGCGTTCGCCGGTTCGCGGTACTCCCCGTACGGCTGGCTGTACCGAGTCGCCCTCCAGCCCAGGCTCTCCCCGCCGAGTGAGCTGGAGGACGCCCGGCCGCCCCGCTTCGCCCAGGGCGTCGGCGTCGGCTTCGCCCTGGTCGGCACCGTCGGCTACCTCGCCGGTGTCCACTGGCTGGGCATGGCCGCGACCGCGCTCGCCCTGGCCGCCGCCTTCCTCAACGCGGTCTTCGGCTACTGCCTCGGTTGCGAGATGTACCTGCTCGTCCGCCGCCTCCGAAGCGCCTGACGACGCGCCGGGTGCCCCCTCTTACGGAGTCGGCTCACACCGGGGTGTCCGCCTCGCGGGAGGTGAGCAGGGCGCGTACCGCCTCGACGGTGGCTCGGGTCAGGGAGGGGTCGCAGCCGGTGCGGGATCGGGCGCTGAGGCGGACCGGGGGGACGGCGGGGAGGTCGTGGCGTGGGGTGAGGCCGTCGGGGTACGGGCTGCCGGGGGTGGCGAGGAGGGCGGCGCCGAGTCCGGCGCGGGCCGCGTCCAGGACTCCGGCGAGGTATCCGGCCTCGGCGACCACGGTGGCGGGGGTGTGGTGGGAGGCGAGCGCGGTCAGGGCGCGGCGGCGGATCACGCACGGGTCGCTGATGGCGACCAGGGGCAGGGGCGCGGGGGCGGGCGGTGGTGTCCAGCCGGGGGCGGCGTACCAGCGCAGGGGGAGTTCGCCCACGGGGGTGCCGGGGGCCTGTGCCGCCTCGGTGACGTAGACGGCGAGGTCGAGTTCGCCGCGCGCGACGGCCTCCGTCAGCCGTGCCGAGCGGTCTATGCGTACGCGGACCTCGGCCCCGGGCCGGGTGTCGCGTACGGCCGCGGTGAGTACGGGGAGGATCTGGTCGGCGCCGTGTTCGGTGGCGCCGATGACGACCGGTGCCGCGTCGGGCCGGTCCTCCCCCATGAGCCGGCGGATGGCGGCGTCGTGTGCGCCGACGATCTGCTGGGCTTCTTCCAGCAGTCGGGTGCCATGGGCGGTGAACCGGGTCTTCCTGCCGTCGCGTTCGACGACGGGGCGTCCCAGGGACTTCTCCAGCCGCCGGATGTGCTGGCTGACGGTGGACTGGCTGAGGGCGAGCGCGCCGGCGGCGCGGTGGAAGCCTTCGTACTCGGCGACAGCGATGAGGCTGCGCAACGCCACGATGTCCAGTACCGGCTGCATGTGTGCAGGCTAGCACCGATCGATCGCACATCACGATCGGTTTTGATGGCGAATCATCGTTGGACGGCCGACTCCGGGCTCGTGCATTCTGAGGTCATGCCACGCAGCGCGCTCGTGGCGGCCCGTCGGCCGCGCACGCACCTCACCGGATCCGGGCCTTCGGCCGCCGGACCGGCTGCGCTGTGCCGCGCCAGCGGGTGCGCCTGGCTGACCCGGCGGCGCGTGGTCGACTTCGGCCTCACCGGCGCCATGCGCTGTCGCTGACCGACGGTTTTCCCCGGGTCTCGCCGCCGGAACCTCGCCACCGGGTGCCTCGCCACCCCGTACTCGCCCGTTCGCGGTCGCCCGTTCGCGGTCGCCTCTGCGCCGCCGCCTCTGCGCCGTCGTCTGCGCGTCTCCGTATCGCCCTGTCCCGTCCGCGCCGCCGCGCCCTTCGCTGTCGATGAATCGAGTTCCCATGTCCTCTGCTCTGCCTGTCCACTCCTGGGACGAACCAGCGGGAATCGCCCCGCGTGGCACGCTCGTGCTCCTCCCCGGGCGGGGTGAACACGGCGGTGTGTACGAGCGGTTCGGCCGCCGGATCTCCGCCGACGGCTACCGCGTCCGTGCCCTGGGGGATGCCTCGTCCGACCCGGAGGCCATCACCGAAGCGGCCACCAAGCTGTTGCGCGACGAGACCCACCCGGGCCCCCGCGTCCTGGTCGGCTCGGACACCGGGGCGTCCCACGCGGCGCGGCTCGCCGCCCTCGGCACCCCCGGGCTGGACGCGTTGATCCTCGCCGGGCTACCGACCGGGGCGCGCCCCGCCGAATCGTCGGAATGGGAGGACGAGTTGGAGCGGCGTACCGCCTGCCCCACACACCGGGGCAGGCTGACCGCCGACGCGGCGTTCCGGCGCGGCGCCCTGGCGGGACCCACGTCACTGGAGCCCGCGCTGGACGGGGTCTCCGTTCCGGTGCTCGGGCTGCACGGTGTCGAGGACACCGTCAGTCCGCTCGGTGAGGTCCGCCGCGCGTTCCGCGGCCTGCCCGGCGCCGAGCTGGTGAGCCTGGCCGGGACGCGGCACGACGTCCTCAACGACGTGACCCACCGCACCGCCGCCGCCACGGTGGTCCTCTTCCTGGAACGGCTGCGGCTGGACGAGGGCCTGGCGCCCATCGCCGTCCCGGAGGACCTCGTATGACCGCCCCCGTCCTCACCACTCCGGCCGAGCTGTACTCCCGGCTGGCCCACGGCGATCCGGCGCCTGTCGTCCTGGACGTACGGTGGCGGCTCGGCGATCCGCGCGGCCATGAGCACTACCTCGCCGGGCACCTTCCCGGCGCGGTCTACGTCGACCTGGACACCGAACTCGCCGCCCCTCCCGCCCCGGAGCGCGGCCGCCATCCGCTGCCGGACCCCGCCGCGCTGCAGCGGGCCGCGCGCCGCTGGGGGCTCACCGCCGACCGGCCGGTGGTGGTGTACGACGACAACGGCAACACCGCCGCCGCCCGCGCCTGGTGGCTGCTGCGGTGGGCCGGGGTCGAGCGGGTCTCGCTGCTGGACGGGGCGCTGGCCGCCTGGCGCGCGGCCGGGCTGCCGGTCGAAACGGGCGAGCCCGCCCCGCCGCCCGAGGGGGACGTCGTGCTCGCCACCGGACATCTGCCGGTGCTGGACGCCGACGCGGCGGCCGAGGTGGCCCGTACGGGCGTCCTGCTGGACGCGCGGGCGGCCGAGCGGTACCGGGGCGAAGTCGAGCCGGTCGATCCACGCGCCGGGCACATTCCCGGTGCCCGCTCCGCCCCGACGGGCGACAACCTGGCGCCGGACGGCACGTTCCACACCGTGGAGGAGCTGGCGCGGCGCTTCGCCGCCCTGGGCGCCGATGGCACGAGCGAGGTCGGTGTCTACTGCGGCTCCGGTGTCACGGCCGCCCACACGGTCGCGGCCCTGGCCCGCGTCGGCGTCACGGCCGCGCTCTACCCCGGCTCGTGGTCCGCCTGGTCCGCCGACACCGCGCGCCCCGCGGCCGTGGGTGGGGCGACGGGCTGATCCGCCGCCCGCACACACCTCCCCTGAACACTTCCCGACCGAGAGGCCGCATCATGCCCTCCCCGTATTCCTCCGTGTCCGGGGCCTCACCGCCTCCGCGCACCGCCGCACCGCCACCACCCGACGTGGCGAAGGACTCCGCGCCGCCCGCCCAGCCCACTGCCGCCCGCACCCGGTCCCGGCCACGGTTCCGCCTCCGGGTCCCGCGAGGGGTCCGGCGGGCCTCCGGGCCCGCCGGGCTGCTGCTGCTCTGGTACGTGGCCGCCGCGACGGGCGTGCTCCCGGAGACCGTGCTGGCCTCCCCCGTCGACGTCGTGCGGCGCGGGGCGGACCTCATCGGCACCGGTGAGCTGACCGAGGCCATCGCCGCCTCCGGCCGCCGTGCGGCGATCGGCTTCCTCATCGGCGCGGCCGTGGCGCTCACCCTGGCGCTCACCGCCGGGCTGTTCCGGCTGGGCGAGGACGTCATCGACTCCTCCATGGGCATGTTCCGGGCGATTCCCTGGGTGGGCCTGATCCCGCTGTTCATCGTCTGGTTCGGCATCGACGAGACACCGAAGATCGCACTGGTGGCGCTCGGCGTCACCTACCCGCTGTACTTCAACATCTACGGCGGCATCCGCTCCGCCGACGCGCAGCTGATCGAGGCCGGGCGGATGGTGGGCCTGGGCCGCATCGGACTGATCCGGTACGTGATCCTGCCGTCCGCGCTGCCCGGCGCCCTGGTGGGGCTGCGGTACGCGCTGTCCACCGCGTGGCTGGCCCTGGTCTTCGCCGAGCAGGTCAACGCGGACGCCGGTATCGGCTATCTGATGAGCAACGCCCAGCAGTACTTCCAGACCGACGTCATCGTCCTGTGCCTCGCCGTGTACGCGGTGTTGGGGCTGCTCTGCGACTTCGCGGTGCGGACGCTGTCCCGGCGGCTCCTGGACTGGCGGGCCTCGTTCGACGGAGAAGGAGCGTGACCGCGGTGAACGGCACGAACAGCGTGGAGGTCCGCGGGCTGTCGCGCGCCTTCGGCGACAAGACGGTGATCGACGGTCTCGGCATCACCATCCGCGAGGGCGAGTTCGTGGCCCTGCTCGGCCAGAGCGGCTGCGGAAAGTCGACGCTGCTGAGGATCCTCGCCGGGCTGGACAGCGAGACCGAGGGCGAGGTGGACGTACCGGAGCGGCGCTCGGTGGCGTTCCAGTCGCCACGGCTGATGCCGTGGCTGCGGGTGTGGCACAACGTCGTGCTCGGTCTGCCGCGCGGAGACCGCGCGCTCGCGGAGCGCTATCTGGCCGAGGTCGGCATCGAGGAGTACGCGGGCGCCTGGCCCCGGACGCTCTCCGGCGGTCAGGCCCAGCGTGTCTCGCTGGCCCGTGCGCTGGTGCACGAACCCGAACTGCTGTTGCTGGACGAGCCGTTCGGCGCGCTCGACGCGCTCACCCGTGTCAAGGCGCAGCGGCTGGTGGCCGATCTGTGGCAGCGGCACCGCTGCTCGATCCTGCTGGTCACGCACGACGTCGAGGAGGCGCTGCTGCTGGCCGACCGGGTGCTGGTGATGGACGAGGGGCGGATCGGCTACGAGGCGGAGGTGGGCCTCGGCCGCCCGCGCGACGTCGGCTCCCCCGACTTCGTGGCATTGCGCGGCGAACTCCTGCGGCAGCTGGGTGTCGACGACGCCTCGGCCCTTTCACACCACCGGGAAAAGGTGACCACGTGAATTACTCGATAACCGGAAGCCGCAGGGCCACGGTCGCGGCGCGCGCTCTCGGCGCCACTCTGTCGCTCACCGCCCTCCTCGCCACCAGCGCGTGCGCGGGCGACAGCCAGGCGGCGTCCGAGACCGATCCGTCGAAGGTCACGCTGACCCTCGGCGACCAGGCCAGGAACCTGAAGACGCTGTTCGACGCCTCCGGCGCCCTCAAGGGAACGCCGTACAAGGTGAAGTGGGCCGAGTTCGAGGGCGCCGCACCGCTGTTCCAAGCCGTGCAGGCCGGGGCCGCCGACACCTCGTACGCCGCCGATCTGCCCACCCTCCAGGCACTCTCCGGCCGGGTGCCCGTCAAGGCGGTGGCGGCGCTGCGCAACGACGGCACCCACACCGGGATCGTGGTCCGTAAGAACTCGGCCGTGAAGAGCGTCAAGGACCTCAAGGGGAAGAAGGTCGTCGTCTCCTCGGCCAAGGGGTCCATCGCCGAGTATCTGCTGGCGCACGCGCTGCGGCAGGCGGGGCTGAGCTACTCGGACGTAAAGGTGCAGTATCTGCTGCCGACCGACGCGCAGGCCGCTTTCACCTCCGGCAAGGTCGAGGCCTGGGCCACGTTCGGCGTGTACAAGACGGTGGCCGAGCAGCACGGGGGCCGTCTGCTGGTCAACGGGGCGAACGGGCGGGTGAGCGGCTACGGCTTCATCGGGGCCTCCGAGAAGGCCCTTGATGCCCCGGCGAAGAAGAAAGCCATCACCGACTTTCTGCGCCGCCTCGACAAGGCTCTCGTCTGGTCCCGCCAGCACCCCGCCGAGTACGCCAAGGCCATCCAGCGCACCAACGGAGCCTCCGCCACGGTTGCCAAGACCCTGGTCGACCAGTCCAACAGCGACCTGCTGCCGGTGAGTGAGCCGGTGATCCGGTCCGTGCAGACGGTCGGCGACACCATGCACGGCATCGGTGTGCTCACGCCCAACCCGACGCTCGCCGACCACGTCGACACCAGCCTCGTCAAGGAGTGACCTCAGCCATGCCCGTCGAGTTCATCAGCGCCGTCCATCCCAATCCCGCCACCGAGGGCGACCCCACCGCGGGTTCCGGGATCGATGTGGACTACGCCCGCCGCTACGCCCGCGCCCTGGACGACTCCGGCTTCGACTACACCCTGGTCACCTACCACTCCGCCTCGCCGGACGCGCTGCAACTGGCGCAGTTCGTCGCCCACCACACCGAGCGCATCAAGCCGGTGCTCGCCCACCGCCCCGGGGTGGTGTTCCCCACCCACGCGGCCCGCGCACTGGCCACGCTGGACCAGATCAGCGCCGGGCGGCTGGTGGTGCACATCATCTCCGGCGGCAACGACGAGGAGCAGCACCGCGAGGGCGACTACCTCAGCAAGAGCGAGCGGTACGCGCGCTCGGACGAGTACATCCGGATCCTGCGCAACGTGTGGGAGGCCGACGGGCCGGTCTCCCATGAGGGCCCGTACTACCGCTTCGAGGGCTTCCGCTCCGATGTCGCCCCCTACAACGGCACCATCCCCATCTCGGTGGGCGGCTCGTCACAGGACGCGTACCGGGTGGGCGGGCAGCTGGGCGACATCTTCGGGCTGTGGGGCGAACCGCTGAAGGAGACCGCCGAGCAGATCGCGGCGGTGAACGCGTACGCGGACGCCGCGGGGCGGCCCCGGCCACGTATCTGGGTGTCCTTCCGGCCGATCATCGCCCCCACCGACGAGCTGGCCTGGGAGAAGGCCCACCGCACCCTGGGCGCGGTCAAGGCCAACCACGCCGAGCGGGCCAAGCACCGCCACTACCCGGCGGTCGGCCAGGGCGCCCCGGCCAACGTCGGCTCGCAGCGGCTGCTGGCCGTCGCCGAGCGCGGCGAGGTGCACGACCGCTGCCTGTGGACCGCGCCCGCCACCGCCACCAACGCCGCCGGTGCGTCCACGGCACTGGTCGGTTCCCCCGAGACGGTGGCCAAGGCGTTGCTCGACTACGTCGACATCGGCTGCGAGCTGCTGTCCATCCGTGGCTACGACCCGCTCAACGACGCCATCGACTACGGGCGTCATGTGCTGCCGCTGGTCCGTCAGGAGCTGGCGCACCGCGCCGCCACCTCGGCCGCCTGACGCCCCTCCTCTCCCCCGTTCTCCCCCTTCTCCTCGTGAAAGGCATCATCCGGATGTCCAGGCCACTGGCCCGCTCCCGTTCCCGGCGCGCCCGCGCCCGTACCGCTCTCGCCGCCGTCGTGGCGCTGACCGCCGGTGCGCTGAGCGCCTGTGGCAGCTCCTCGGGAGCGGGCGGGAAGGGCTCTTCCGTCACCCTCCGGGTCGGGGCGACCGGCTGGAAGGAGGAAGAGGCCCTGCTGAAGTTCGCGCACCTGGACGACACTCCGTACCAGGTGCGGTGGAGCCTGTTCCAGGGCGGCGACCGGCAGTTGGAGGCGGTGCGCGCCGGGGCGCTGGACGTGGCGAGTTCCAGCGAGATCCCGCCGGTCTTCGCGGCGGCCGACGGAAAGCCGAACTTCAAGGTCGTCGCCGTGCGGCGCGGCAACACCCTCAACCAGGAGGTCGTGGCCCCCAAGGGGTCCCCGATCACCTCGATGTCGCAGCTGCGGGGCAAGAAGGTCGGCTACGTCAAGAACACCACCGCCCACTATTTCCTCTACGAACTGCTGAAGCGGGCCGGGCTTGGCTGGGACGACATCGAGGCCGCCCCGCTCGATCCCGACAAGGGGATCGCCGCGTTGAACGGCGGTTCCATCGACGCGTTCGCCGGATACGGCAACGCGGTCATCACCGCCCATCAGCGGGGCGCCCGCACCATCGGTTCCGGCAAGGACGTCCTCTCCGGCAACTTCCTGTGGACGGCCTCGGACGACACGCTCGGCGGCGCGGCCGAGCGCAAGGCGCTGGCGGATCTGCTGGCCCGTATCGACAAGGCGTTCGCCTATGTGCGCGACGGGCGCCAGAAGGAGTACGCGAAGCTCATGGCCGCCGCCACCCACCAGCCGGTGGATCAGGCGCTGGAGGAGTTCACGGTGGGAGAGGCCCAGCGCGAGACCGGGATCCGGCCGGTGAGCGCCGGGGCCACCGCCTCCGAGCAGAAGGTCGCCGACGCCTTCGGTGACCTCGGCGCGGTGAAGCGGAAGCTGAACGTGGGCGAATTCTGGAGCGACCGGCTGAGCGCGCGGCTTCGGAAGGCGCTCGCCTCATGACCACCGACTTTTCGTTTCCCGTCCCGGATCTGTCCTCGCTGTCCTCCGTGACGCGACGGCTCGCCACCACCGCGGCCGCGTACGACCGCGACGGCGTGTTTCCGGCCGAGGGGATCCACGCCGCGCACGAGGCCGGGCTGCTCACCGCCACCGTCGGCGAGCGGTACGGGGGTCCCGCCCTCGGGGTGGCGGACACCGCGCGCATCCTGCACGCGCTCGGCGAAGGTGATCCGTCGGTGGCGCTGATCGCCGCCATGAGCCTGTCCGTCCACCGCCGTCAGGCCGTGCGGCCGCACTGGCCGGAGGAGCTGTACGGGCAGGTGCTGGCCGGGGCCGCCGCGCGGCCGGTGCTGCTCAACCACATCCGTGTCGAGCCCGAACTCGGCTCGCCCGCGCGGGGAGGGCTGCCCTCGACGGTGGCCCGGCGCACCCCGGACGGCTGGTCGCTCAGCGGCCGCAAGCGCTTCGCGACGGGGGTGGAGGGGCTGGACTGGCTGCTGGTGTGGGCCACCACGGACGAGCCCACGCCACGGGTCGGCACCTTCGTGGTGCCAGGCCACGCGCCCGGCATCGAGATCACCCACCGCTGGGACCATCTGGGGCTGCGCGCCAGCGGAAGCCATGACATCGCGCTGCACGACGTCGAGATCGCCGAGGGCAACGTCATCGATCTGGCCGAGCACGGCGCCGCGGCGGAGCAGGACAACCGCGCGGGCGCGGCTCTCCATCTGCCGCTCGCCGCCCTCTACCTGGGCGTGGCGCGGGCCGCCCAGGTTTATGTCCACCGCTTCGCCCACGAGCGGATCCCTGCCAACCTCGGCCATCCGGTGGCCCGTACCGAGCGCTTCCGGCGGGTGGCCGGTGAGATCGCGCTGCGGCTGGACTCGGCCGAACAGCTGGTGTTCACGGGTGCGGAGCGGGTTGACGGCGCCGACGGCTCGTACTCCCCCGAACACGCGCTGGGCGCCCGTGTCCTGGCGGACCGGCATGCCACCGAGGCGGTCGCCCTGGGGGTGCGGCTACTGGGGAATCCGGGGCTGTCCCGCGACAACCCCCTGGAGCGCCACTTCCGGGACGTGCAGTGCGCCCCGGTACACGCCCCGCAGGAAGACACGGCGCTGCTCGCCATCGGCGCGGCCGCGCTCGGCACACGAAGTGAGAGGCCGACATGACCGTCCCGCTGTCCGATCCGGATACGGATACGGATGCCACCGCCGCGCTGCTGACGGCTCTGCGGCGCGACCTGCCCGACGAGGCGCTCGGCACCGGGCCCGAGGCCACCGGCCCGTACGCCACCGACCGCTCCGGCAGCCAGCCGGACGGCGTACCGCTCGCGGTCGTCCACGCCATGCGCGTCGAGCACGTCCAGACGGCGCTGCGCCACGCCCACGACCTGCGGGTACCGGTCGTGCCGCGCGGGGCGGGCACCGGGCTGTCCGGAGGGGCGAGCGCGGGCGCGGGCAGTGTCGTCCTCGACCTGTCACGCATGAACCGTGTTTTGGAGCTGAGTCCCGAGGAGCAGATCGCCGTCGTCGAGCCTGGTGTCATCACCGCCGAACTGGACCGCGCGGCAGGCGAGTTCGGGCTGCGCTACGCACCCGATCCGGCGAGCGCGGCGATCTCGACCATCGGCGGGAACATCGCGACCAACGCGGGCGGGCTCCGCTGTGCCAAGTACGGGGTCACCAGGGACGCCCTGCTGGGTCTTGACGCAGTGCTCGCGGACGGGACACTGGTGCGCACCGGACGGCGCACGGTCAAGGGCGTCACCGGCTACGACCTGACCGGCCTGCTCACCGGCTCCGAAGGCACCCTCGGGGTGATCACCGCCGCCACCCTGCGGCTGCGCCCGGTGCCGGAGGAGACGGTCACGGTCGCCGCGTACTTCGCCACATTCGCTGAAGGAGCCGAGGCCGTTTCCGCGCTCACCGCCGCCCGCATCGAGCCCGCCATGGCCGAGCTGCTCGACGGCCCGGTGCTGGGCGCGGTGGACGACGCCCAGGGCACGGATCTGCGGTCGCGCGGGGGCGCGTTGCTGCTCCTGCAGTGCGATGGGCGGGGCGCGGCGGCCGAGGCCGACGCGGCCGTACGGTGCTTGCGCGAACGGGCGACGTCGGTCGAGGTCACCGCGGATCCGGCCGAGGCGGACGGGCTGCTCGCCGCGCGGCGGCTCGCGCTGCCCTCGCTGGAGCGGCTGGGCCGGGTCCTGATCGAGGACATCGCCGTACCCCGGAACCGGCTGGCCACCGCCGTACGCGAGATCGACGCCGCGGCCGACCGCCACGGGGTGCGGATCTTCACCTTCGCCCATGCCGCCGACGGCAACCTCCACCCCATCCTCGTCCTCGACCCGGCCCTCCCCGGCATCCCGGAGGCCGCCTGGCAGGCCGCGGGCGACATCTTCAGCGCCGCTCTGCGCCTCGGCGGCACGCTCACCGGCGAGCACGGCGTGGGCACCCTCAAACGACGCTGGCTCGCCGACGAGCTGGGACCGGATCAGCACCGGCTCCAGCGCCGCATCAAGTCGGCCTTCGACCCGCACGGCATCCTCAACCCGGGCAAGGCGCTCTGACGTCGTCCCACGGCCGCCGCTTCCCCTACCCCGTACCGCGTACCGACGATTTCGAGGTGACCGTCCATGTCCACCGTCCTGTCCGTCTCCGGAAGCCCCTCCGCAACCTCCCGCACCGGCCGTCTCCTGCGCGGGCTGGACGCCCGGCTCGCCGCACAGGGGCACCAGGTGATCCCCCTGGACGTCCGCACGCTTCCCGCCGAGGCCCTGCTGCACGCGGACTTCGGACATCCGGAGATCGTCCGCGCCACCCAGCTCGTCGCACAGGCCGACGCCGTCGTCATCGGCACCCCGGTCTACAAGGCCGCGTACTCGGGGCTGCTGAAGTCGCTGCTCGACCTGCTGCCGCAGTACGCGCTGGAGGGCAAGACGGTGCTGCCGCTGGCGACCGGCGGCAGCACCGCCCATGTGCTGGCCATCGACTACGGGCTGCGTCCGGTGCTCGCCTCCATGGGGGCGGGCCACATCACACCGGGCTGGTTCGTGCTGGACAAGCACATCGAAACGCGGGACGACGGGGGCCTCGTGGTGGACCCCGCCGCGCGGGAAGGGCTCGAACGGGTCGTCGACCAGTTCTCCGCCGTGCTGAGCGGCCCGGGTTCCGCCGACGCCGAGGCCGTCGCCGCGTGAACGCGTCGTGCACGATGAGGGTGATGGCCAGGAACTTCACGAGACCGCCCGGTCCTGGTGCGCCTCGGTGCCGGGGTGGGTCAGGCCGAGGTGGTCGCGCAGGGTCGTGCCCTCGTAGTCGGTGCGGAACACGCCGCGCTCCTGCAGCAGGGGGACGACGGTGTCGGCGAAGCCGTCCAGTCCGCCCGGGGTGACGTGGGGGACGAGGATGAAGCCGTCGCTGGCGTCGTTCTGGACGAGGGAGTTGATGGTCTCGGCTACCGTGGCCGGGGAGCCGATGAAGGTCTGGCGGTTGCCGGTCTCGATGACGAGGTCACGGATCGACCACTTGTTGGCCTCCGCCAGCTCCCGCCACTCCCGGGCGATGGCCAGCGGGTCGCGGTAATTCCGTACCTGGGCGCGGCCACGGGCGATGGTGTGCTCGCCGGGGTCCGGGTCGATGTCGGGGAGCGGGCCGTCCGGGTCGTACGCGGACAGGTCGCGGTTCCAGACGAACTCCAGATGCTTGATCGCGGTGGCGCCGCTGACCTGCTTGCGCCGCACCTCGTGGGCCAGCTCCTGTGCCTCGGCGTCGGTGTCGCCGAGGACGAAGGTGGCGGCTGGCAGGATCAGCAGCTGGTCGTGGGTGCGGCCGTGGCGGGCGAGGCGGCTTTTGACGTCCGCATAGAACGCCTGCCCTTCCTTGAGGGTGCCGTGCCTGCCGAAGATCGCGTCCGCACTGGACGCGGCGAACTCCCGGCCTTCGTCGGAGTCACCGGCCTGGAAGATCACCGGACGGCCCTGCGGGCTGCGCGGGACGTTGAATTGCCCGGCGATGTCGAAGTGCTGTCCCTGGTGGGCGAAGGCTCCGGCCCGCGCGTCGTCGAGGAAGGTGCCGGATGCCTGGTCGGCGACGATCTCGTCGCCACGCCAGGAGTCGAAGAGTTCGGTGGCGGTGGCCAGGAACTCCTTGGCCCGGGAATAGCGCTCCTCCTGCGGAAGGAAGCCGCCACGGCGGAAGTTCTCGCCGGTGAAGGCGTCCCAGGAGGTGACGACGTTCCACGCGGCGCGGCCGCCCGACAGATGGTCGAGGCTGGCGAACTGGCGGGCCACCTCGTACGGCTCGTTGAAGGTGGAGTTGATGGTGCCGGTCAGGCCGATCCGTTCCGTGACGGCGGCCAGCGCGGTCAGGACGGTGAAGGTGTCCGGCCGCCCCACCACGTCCAAGTCGTATATCTGGCTGCCCTGTTCGCGCAGGCGCAGCCCCTCGGCGAGGAACAGGAAGTCGAACTTGGCGCGTTCGGCGGTGCGCGCGAAATGCGCGAACGAGCTGAACTCGATGTGGCTGCCCGCCTCCGGGTCACTCCACACGGTGGTGTTGTTGACGCCGGGGAAGTGGGCGGCGAGATGGATCTGCTTGAGCGGCTTGCTCATGGTCGGTGGTCCCTCCGGCTGCTCAGACGGTGGCGTAGCGGTTGGCGGGGCGTGCGAGCCCCAGCAGCCCGCGCAGGGTGTCGGCCTCGTACGCCGTGCGGAAGGCGCCACGGCGCTGGAGTTCGGGCACCAGGCCCCGGGTGATCGCCTCCAGGTCGTGGCCGATCACGCCGGGGCGCAGCCGGAAGCCGGAGAGTCCGGCGCGCTGCCACTCCAGCAGCAGGTCGGCAAGGTGCCCGGGGGTGCCGGTGAATACCTTCGCGTCGCTGGTGTACGGGGAGCCCCCGAGGCCGTCCAGGCGCTCGCGGCGGGCGGCCGCCGCGCCGGGTGTGTCGTCCAGGAACACCACCAGGTCGCCGAAGATGTGCAGGGGCTCGTCCGCGCGCCCCGCCTCCGCCTGTGCGGCGCGGATCTCGGCCACGGTGGCCTCGGCCTGGCCGCTGTCGTGGGGGGTGATGTACCCGATGTCGGTGGAGTGGCCCACCAGCCGGTACGGCACGCTCTGGTGTGCCAGCGCGGAGATGACGGGCTGTCCCTGCGGCGGCCTGGGGGTGATCGAGGGGCCCTTGACGCTGAAGTGTTCGCCCTCGAAGTCGATGTAGTGCAGCTTGTCGCGGTCGATGAAGCGGCCGGTGGCGACGTCGCGGATCTCCGCGTCGTCCTCCCAGCTGTCCCACAGACGGCGTACCACCTCGACGTAGTCGGCGGCCTCGGCGAAGAGTTCGGCGGTCAGCTCCCGGACTGCCGGAGTGTCCAGATTCTCGGGGTCGAGGCGCGGAATGTCGCGGCGGCCGAAGTGGTCCGCCTCGTGCCGTCGCCTGGACACCCGGATCCGCAGTCCCGCGCGGCCGGTGCTGACGTAGTCCAGCGTGGCGATCGCCTTGGAGGCGTGGAACGGCTCGGTGTGGGTGGCGACGATGGTCGGCACCAGCCCGATGTGCCGGGTCAGTGGCGCGACCCGGGCGGCGATGAGCACCGCGTCCAGCCGCCCGCGGACCTGGTCGGTGCGGTTGTCGGGCTCGGTGCGGTGCGAGGACTGGAGCGTGAGCCCGTCTTCGAAGGTCACGAAGTCGAGCAGGCCGCGTTCGGCCTCGGTGACGAGATCGGCCCAGTACGCGGCGGTGAACAGGTCCCGGGGCCGGGCCTGTGGTTCGCGCCATGCGGCCGGGTGCCAGCCCGCGCCGTCGAGCGCGACGGCGAGATGGAGCGGCGGAAGCGGCGAAGGGTGTGCGGATGATGCGGACACGGGATGAAGTGCCTTCCTGATCGGCCGGTGGGGACCGTCGGCCCCCGCTTATGCGTGACGTTCTCGGGCGGCGCGTTCGCGGTGGCGGGCGGCGGGGTGGTCCGTGGCGACCCTGGCGCTCCCCTGGCGGCCCACGCGCTCGCGCAGGCTCGCGCCCTCGTAGGTGTGCGGTACGCGGCCACGCGCCCGCAGTTCGGGGACGACCAGGTCGACGAAGTCGGTGAAGGTGCCGGGGGTGATGGCGTACGCGAGGTTGAAGCCGTCGATATCGGCCTCCTCGACCCAGCGTTCGAGTTCGTCGGCGACCGTGTCGGGCGAGCCGATGACGACCGGGCCGATACCGCCGATGCCCAGGTAGTGGGCGACCTGTTCGGGGGTCCACTCACGCGAGGGGTCCGCGGTGGAGAAGATCGTCAGGGCCGAGCGGACGGCATCGGTGTCGACGTACTCCAGCGGCTCGTCGGGGGCGAGTTCGGACAGGTCCAGCCCGCTCCAGCCGCCGTAGAGGGCGAGGGCGCCCTCGTACGAGGCGTACGAGATCAGGTCGGCGTACTTGGCCCGCGCCTCCTCGTCCGTGGCTGCCGTGATCGCGGTCAGCAGGATGTAGATCTTCACGCTGTACGGGTCCCGGCCCTCGGCCGCCGCCTTGGCCCGGATGTCGTCGACGACGCGGCGCGTGGCCTGCGGGGTGACCGCGTTGATGAAGACGCCCTCACCGTGCCGGGCGGCGAAGGCCCGCCCGCACGGTGAGGCGCCCGCCTGGAAGATGACCGGGGTGCGCTGCGGGGAGGGTTCGCTGAGGAAGACCCCGGGGACGGAGAAGTGCTCGCCCTTGTGGGCGATGTCGCGGATGCGGCCGGGCTCGGTGTAGACGCCGCGCTCGCGGTCGCGGACCACCGCGTCGTCGTCCCAGGAGTACTCCCAGAGCTTGTAGCAGACCTCCAGGAACTCCTCGGCCATCTCGTACCGCTCATCGTGGCCGATCTGCTGGTCGAGCCCGAGGTTGCTGGCCGCGCTGGCCAGGTAGGAGGTGACGACGTTCCAGGCGACCCGGCCCTTGGTGAGGTGGTCCAGGGTGGTCAGGGTGCGGGCGAGCTTGTAGGGCTGCTCGTAGGTGAGCGAGACGGTGACGCCGAACCCCAGGTGCTCGGTGACGGCCGCCATGGCCGAGACGGCGGGCAGCGGGTCCGACAGCGGGATTTGCGCGCCCTGGCGGACGGCGGCGTCGCGCGAGCCCTGGTAGACGTCGTACACGCCGAGCACATCGGCGATGAAGAGCGAGTCGAAGCCGCCGCGCTCCAGCAGCCGGGCGAGGTCGGTCCAGTAGGCGAGGTCGGTGTAGCGGTGGGCCTGGTCGTCGGGGTGGCGCCACAGCCCGGGCGACTGATGGCCGACGCAGGCCATGTCGAAGGCGTTCAGATGGATACGGCGCACGGGCGGGCGGGTCATTTGACGGCTCCAGCGGACAGGCCGGACACCAGTCGGCGCTGGGCTGCCACGGCGAGGACGTACACGGGGGCGATGCCGATGAGGGAGACGACGGCCTGCTGGCCGAACTGCACCGACTTGTCGCCCTGGAAGAGCGAGAGCGCCACCGGAAGGGTCTGCGAACCGCTGTCCTGGGCGAAGCTGAGGGCGAAGAGGAACTCGTTGTAGCTGAGGAAGAAGCAGATCAGCGCGGCGGCCGCGACGCCGGGACCGATGAGCGGCAGCACGATGCGGCGCAGGGCGGCCCAGGTGCCGAGCCCGTCGAGCCAGGCCGCCTCCTCGATGTCCCTGGGCACCGCGCGGACGAACCCGTCGAGCAGCCAGATGGCGACGGGGACATTGGCGAGCCCGTCGACGAGTACCAGGCCGGTGACGGTGTTGTTCAGCCCCAGTTCCCGCAGCAGGAAGAAGAGCGGGAGGATGGCCACCACCGGGGGTGCGCAGTAGCTGGAGAGGATCACGGAGGCCAGCCGCGCCCCGCGCCGCCCGGCGCGCGCGGTGAAGTAGGCGCCCGGGACCGCGATCAGCAGCGTCAGGACGACGGAACCGGTGGCCACCGCCCAGGAGTTGGCGATGTAGCGGCCGAGGCCGAGGGCGTGGAAGGCGTCGGGCCAGTTCTGCCAGAACAGACGCGAGGGCAGCAGACCGCCGTTGAGCACATCGTCCCGGGAGCGCACGGACAGCGAGACCACGTACAGCACCGGGATCATCGTGGCGGCGGCGATGAGCACCAGCAGCGCGGTGGCCGGGGCCCCTCGGCGGCGGGCGCGGCGACGGCCTTGGCGTGGCGGCGCGGCAGGGGCCGGTTCGGGGCGGGGCGGCCGCGATGTCCCGGTGTCGCGGTCGAGTTGGGCCGTGGTCATACGGCAACCTCCTGACGGCGTGTGCGGCGCAGCGCGACAACGCTGGTGACCACGCCGATGAGCAGGGAGAACAGCACCGTCGCGGCGGCGGCGCCGCCGACGTCGAAGTCCTGCAGGGCGGTGCGCTGGATGTCGTACGTGCTGGTCGTGGTGGCGAAACCGGGGCCGCCCGAGGTGACGACGTAGACGATGTCGAACACCTTGAACCCGATCACGAGCTTCAGCGTCAGCACGGAGAGCAGGGTCGGCTCGATGTACGGCAGCACCACGGAGCGGACGGTCCGCCAGCGCCCGGCTCCGTCCAGGGCTGCGGCCTCGCGCAGCTCGTCGGGGACGCCGAGCAGGGCGGCGTACGTCAGCAGCATGACGAACGGCGTCCACTGCCACGTGTCGATGATGACCAGGGTGACGAACGCGCTGGTGCTGCCGCCGAGCGGGTTGACGCCGGGCAGCCCGAGGCCGTGCAGGGCTCCGTTGAGGGCGCCGCCGACCGGGGCGAGCAGCCGTTTCCAGGCGACGCCGACCATGACGGGCGGGGTGACCATCGGCAGCAGCAGAAGGGCGCCGAGGGTGCCGGGGCGCCGGGCCCGCGCGCGCAGCAGCAGCGCGAGCGCGACGCCCAGTGCCAGCTGCACAGCGGCGGCGGCGACCGCGAAGAGCGCGGAGCGCCACAGCGAGCCGGTGAAGGACTCGCTCTCCAGCGCCGTGCGGAAGTTGTCGAACCCGGTCCACCGCTGGAGCGGCTGGGCGAGCGTGGAGCTGCTGAACGCCAGGCCGAGCAGATAGACCAGCGGATACCCGGCGAAGACCACCAGGAAGAGCACGGACGGCAGGGCGAGGAGGCCCGGCACGCGGGTGCTCGATGCCGGGCGCACCCTCGCGGGACGCGGTGCGGGCGAGGTCATCCCGTGCCGCCCTTCAGCTGCTTGACCCATGCCGTCTGGGACTTCTCCAGTGCCGTCTTCGCGCTCTGCTTGCCCTGGAGTCCGAGGGCGAGTTCGTCGACGAGGCTCTGCAGCAGCTGCGGTGCCTTCGGCACGGTCGGCCACGGGAGCGGGTCCCCGGCCAGTCCGGTGCGGACCACGTCGTACGAGTCGGGGGACGCCTTCTTGAACGCGTCGGCTTCGAGGGTGCTGGTGCGGATCGGGTCCGCGCCCGCGTCGTTCTTGCCGAGCACGAGGAGGTTCTGCTTGGCCGCCGTGGCCCACTTGATGAAGGCGGCCGCGGCCTCCTTCTGCTTCGACGCCGTGGAGACCGCGAGCCCGAAGCCCGCGTCGAGCGAGGTGCGCGGCTTGGTGTTGTCGCCGCCGACGGGCAGGGTGGTGACGCCCCACTTACCGGCGACCTTGGACTGTTTGGGGTCCTCGGCGCGCTTGGCGAAGTCGGTCCAGAAGTCCAGCATGGCGCCCTTGCCGTCCAGGAAGGCGGGCAGCGCCTGGTCGAAGCCGATCTGCAGGGGGGTGGGCAGGGCGTCGGGCGCGGCGGCGAACAGGGCTTCGGCGGCGGCGAGCGCCTCGGGGGTGTCCAGGGTGGGGTGGCCGGAGGCGCCCTGGTCCAGGAAGGTGCCGCCGTATCCGGCGAGGCGGTTGGCGAAGGCGCAGCCGAGGATGACCGGGACCTGCTGTGCCTCGATGATGGCGCCGTAGTACGAGCCCTTGGCGTCGCGGGTGATCTTCTTCGCGGCCTCGTTGTAGTCGTCCCAGGTCTTCGGGGGCTCGACCTTGTGCCGCTCGAAGATCTCGGTGTTGTAGAAGAGGATGTGGGTGTCCCCGTCGTACGGCAGGCCCCAGCGCTTGCCGTCGTAGCGGGTGTACGCGTCGTAGAGCGAGGGCAGGAAGTCGGCCTCGTCGATGTCCTGGTGGGCCTTGATGTAGGCGGTCAGGTCCTCGATGACACCGCCCTGCGCGAGGGTGCCGACGGCGGCGTACCAGTACATGAAGACGTCGAACTGGCCCGCCCCGGACTGGACGTCGAGGATGGCCTTCGAGGTGAGCTTGTCGTACGGGACCGGTGTGACCTTGAGCTTGGCGCCGGTGGCTTCCTCGAAGGGTTTCTGGAGGTACTGGAACGAGAGGGCGTTGGGCTGGTTGGCGAGGATTTTGAGGGTGACGCCGTCCAGGTCGGGCTTGGCGTTCGGATCCAGACTGGAGCCTTCCGCGGACCCGCAGGCGGCGAGGAGGGGACCGGCGGCGGCGAGGGTGGCGGCGCCGGTGGTGGCACGGAGGAGCTGTCTGCGGGAGAGCGGTGACATGGGGATTTCTCCTGAGCGTGTTACGTGTACAGGGTGAACGGCGGGTGGGTGCCGTTGAGGAAGTGGTCGCCGACCTCGCGGAGCTTGTAGGCGACGGGGTCGTGCAGCGTGTGGGTGCGGGCGTTGCGCCAGAACCGGTCGAATCCGTACGCGGTGGCGGTGGCGCGGGCGCCGGTGACTTCGAGGATCCGGGCGGTGATGTCGAGGGCCGCCCTGGTGGCGGCGACCTTGGCGGTGGCGACGGTGGCGGCGATCTCGCCGCGCTCGTGGCCGGTCAGCTCGTGGCCTCGGTCCAGTCCGCTCTGGACGGCCTCGGCGGCCTGGTCGGCCAGGGCGCGGGCGCCACGGGCGGCCACGGCGAGTTCGCCGTAGGTGGCGAGCACGTACGGGTCCTGGGTGGCCGACTCGACTCCGGACAGCGGCCAGGGCCGGGTGGTGGTGCGGGTGTAGTCGGCCGCGGCGGCCAGCGCTCCCTCGGCGATGCCGAGGTAGAAGTGGACGAACACCAGCTGGATCGCCGGGGTCACCAGGGTGGCGAAGGGAGACAGCACCCCGTCCTCCTGGGAGAGGGAGCCGAGGATGTCACCGGCCGCGACCGGCACCGCGTGGAACTCCACACTGCCGCTGGCCGAGAGCCGCTGACCGAAGTTGTCCCAGTCGTCGTCGCGTACGACCCCTGGGTGCGCCGGGTCGACGAGGACGACCAGGGGCTCCCCGGTGTCCGTACGGGTGGCCCCCACCACGAGCCGGTCGGCGACCCGGGCGCCGGTGGCGAAGCTCTTGCGCCCGTCGAGCCGGAATCCGTCCCCGTCCGGGGTGAGGACGACATCGGGGTCGCGGGGGTTGAAGGCGCCGCCCCACAGCCACCGGCCCTCGGCCGCCGCGCGCTCGACGCGCTTGGTGTGGGCGGCGCCGCCGAAGAAGCGGACGTTCCAGGAGAGGAGGTAGTGGTAGCCGATGAGCTGGCCGATCGAGCCGTCGGCGGCGGCGATCTCGCGGATGACGGCGTAGGCGGTGCGCCAGTCCGCTCCCCCGCCACCGCGCTCGGTGGGGATGAGGAGGGTGAGCAGCCCGGCCTCGCGGAGGCGGTCGGCCTCGTCGAAGGGCGGCTGGTTGGCCTGGTCGCGGGCAACGGCGTCGGTGGCGAGGTCGGCGGCGACCGCGCGGGCGGTGGCGACCCATTCGTGGTGTGTGGTGGGTGGTGCGAGTGTGATCATGGGTGTGGTTCCTCAGTCCCTCAGTCCTCAGACGATGCCGTTGGCGGGCGGGTCGACGCCGTTGAGGGCGTGGTTCCCGAGGTGCTGGATCTTCCAGCGGCGTGGGTCGTGCAGCGTGTGGGTGCGGGCGTTGCGCCAGTGCCGGTCGAGGTTGCCGCCGCGCAGCGCGGACCGGGTGCCGATGAGGGCGAAGATGTCGCTGGAGACGGTGACGGCCGCGGTGTCGGCCTGGGCGCGGGCGGCGGTGACCGCGACCGACGCCTCGGCGGCCGACCGCTCGTCGGCGGGTGCGCGGCGGGCCGCGTCGATGGCGGCCCCGGCCCGGTCGAGCAGCGCCTCGGCGGCCCGTACGAGCAGGGCGAGTTCGCCGAACTTCTGGATCACCAGCGGCTCCTCGCTCGCCCGGTCGGCTCCTGACTCCCCCCAGGGCCGGGCGACGTCACGGATCAGCTGGCCGCCCTCTTCCAGCGCCGCGCGGGCGATGCCGGTGTCGACGGCCGCGTGGATGAACTGGCCGAAGGCGCCGAACACTTCGGGCCGCTCGAAGGTGAGGTGATGCGGCACCACTCGGTCCTCGGGGACGTACACGTCCTTCAGCCGTACGGTGCCGCTGGCGGTGGTGCGCTGGCCGATGCCGTCCCAGTCGTCGACGACGGTCACGCCGGGTGCGTCGTGCGGCAGGAACACGGCGGTGAGGCGGTCGTCGGGGCCGAGGGCGAAGACCGGGATCCAGTGGGCGTACAGCGCACCGGTGGCGTAGTGCTTGACGCCGGTCAGCCGGAAGCCGCCGCTGGCGGGGTCCGGGACGAGCCGGGTGGCGAACTCCAGGGCGTGCTTGGTGCCCTTCTCAGCGAGGGCGTTGCCGAACCTGCGCCCGGCCAGCAGTTCGGCGTAGAAGAAGTCGCGCTGCCCGGCCGTCCCGTTCTCCTTCAGCACCTCAACGAAGAAGAAGTGGTTCTGCGGGATCTGCCCGATGCTCGCGTCGGCGGCCGACAGCAGGCGGATGACCTCGCCGAGAGTGCGGGCACCGGCCTCGGCGCCGCCGTGGGCGCGGGGCACGGTGATACCCAGCAGCCCCGACTGGGAGAGCTGGTCGAGTTCGGCGTACGGGAGGATGCGCTCGGCGTCGCGCCGCGCGGACGCGCGGGCGAAGATGTCGGCCAGATCGGCGGCGACGGCGATCGCCTCCGCCTCGCTGGTGATCACATGGGCCATCAGGAACTCCGGGTGGTGCGGGGCATGGCAAGCGGACCCCGGGGCGGGGCATGCGGGCAGGACGGATCAGCGGCCGCCACCCCGCGCCGCCGTACGGACGGCGGGGACAAGGAATGTCAGCCGCGGAGGACCGGACCCGTCGGGGTCACGGCAGCGGAATGCCCGGAGATGTGGTGTGAGGAAGGGACGCCTGGAGGCCGCGCCCGATCAAGGGGCGAGGCGGCTGCTCCCGGGAAGGCTGCTTCCGGGCTCGTTCAGGCCCGACGGCAACAGGTCGCGCTGGAGACGCGCGCGAGGTCGACGTGGCGCCGACGCGTGAATTCCTGTCGCTTCATAGGACCGATAGAACCAGCGGGAGTGCGGCCGGTCAAGAATGCCTGGAGTGATTCCATATCGCGGACGGCCTGCTCAGGACGGCTTCCGCAGCCGTCGGCCCGGCAGCGAGGCCAGCAGCTCGCGCGTATAGGGGTGGCCCGGGGAGGTGAAGACCTCCTCCACCTCGCCGCGTTCCACCACCTGTCCGTCCTTGAACACCAGCACGCGGTCGGTGAGGTGGTGCACGACGCCGAGGTCGTGCGAGATGAACAGCAGGGACGTGCCCAGCTCGGACCGGAGGTCCGCGATCAGGTCGAGCACCTGGGCCTGGATGAGGACGTCCAGGGCGGACAGCGGCTCGTCGCACACGATGATCTCCGGCTCGGCGATCAGCGCCCGCGCGATCGCCACGCGCTGGCGCTGCCCGCCGGAGAGGGAGCGGGGGCGGCGGGTGAGGTGATCGGCCGTCAGGCCGACGCGTTCCAGGGCTGTGGCGGCGCGGTCGCGCCGCTGGGAGCGGGAGGTATCCGGCTGGTGGATGTTCTCCGCCAGCACCTGGCCCACGGTCCAGCGCGGGTCGAAGGAGCTGAGCGGGTCCTGCGGCACGTACTGGACCAGCCGCCGCGAGGCCCTGCGCTGCCGCTCGGTCAGCGCGCTCCACGGGCCGCCGTGCAGCCGTACCTCGCCCAAGTCGGGCTCGGTGAGCGCGAGCACGATGTCGGCGCAGGTCGTCTTGCCCGAGCCGGACTCGCCGACGATGCCCAGCGCCTCTCCCCGGTGGAGCCGGAAGGACACGTCGTCCAGAGCGGTGAACCGCTGGTGTCCGCCCGTGCGGCTCCGGCCGCTCGGTGCGTACGTCTTGGTCAGACCGCGCGCCTCCAGGACGACCTCGCGATCGGGTGTGTCGGCGGTGTCGGTGGCCGTGGGCGCCGACGGGCGGTCTCCGGCCAGCCGCGCACCGCGTGAGGCGGCCGACGGGATCGCCGCCAGCAGCTGCCGGGTGTACGCGGCCTGCGGGTGGCTCAGTACCTCCCGTACCGGCCCGTCCTCCACCACCCGGCCGCGCTCCATCACCAGGACGCGGTCGGCGATGTCCGCGACGACGGCCAGGTCGTGGCTGATCAGCAGCAGTCCGGTGCCCTCGGCGACACGGGCGGCGAGCAGTTCGACGATCTGCCGCTGCACGGTGACGTCCAGCGCCGTCGTCGGCTCGTCGGCGATGATCAGTCGCGGTTCCGCGGCGATGGCGGAGGCGATCAGTGCCCGCTGCCGGAGCCCGCCGGACAGCTCGTGCGGGTAGGCGTCGATCCGCCGGTCGGGCTCGGGTATGCCGACGGCGCGCAGCGTGTCCCGTACGCGGCCGCGCACCTGGGCGCGGGGCGCCAGCCGGTGGTGGCGGACCGGCTCGCCCACCTCCTGGCCCACGGTGCGCAGGGGGTCGAGCGAGACCAGCGCGTCCTGCAGGACCAGCCCCGCGAACCGGCCGCGCAGCGCGCGCCAGTCCCGCGCGGAGAAGCGCAAGCCGTCCCGGCCGTCCACCCGCAGGGCGCCCGCGCCGGTCACCGCCTCCCGGGGGTTCAGCCCGACGAGGGAGCGTGCGGTGACGCTCTTGCCCGAGCCCGACTCGCCGACGATGGCCACGCATTCGCCGGGGTGGACGGCGAAGGAGACGTCGTGGACGGCCGGTACGGGCCCGCCGCGCGTGGGGAAGGTGACGCTGAGGGAGTCCACCTCGACGAGGGGGCGGCGCGGCGCCTCCCGCGCGCTCGCGGGCTCGGTGAGCGTGGCGGCGGTCATGGGGTCCTGCCTTCCAGGAGAAGTTGCAGCCTGCGGCCCACGACGGTGAAGGCGATCACGGTCGCGGTCATGGACAGGCCTGGGAAGAGCCCCGCCCACCAGGCCGTACGGAGGATGTCGCGGCCCTCGGAGAGCATCACGCCCCACTCGGGGACCGGGGGCTGCGGGCCGAGGCCGAGGAAGCTCAGGCCGGACACGGCCACGATCGACGTTCCGATGTCGATGGTGGCGATGACGGGGACGGCGACCAGGACGTTCGGGGCGATGTGGCGGGCCAGGATCCAGCCTCGGCCACGGCCCTGGACCCTGGCGTGGGTGACGTATCCGGCGTCCTTCACCGACCGGGTCTGCGCGCGGATCACCCGGGCGAACTTCGGTACGCCCGAGATCCCGATCGCCACCGCGATGTTGAAGACACCGGGCCCGGTGAAGACCACGACGAGCATCGCCAGCAGGACGCCCGGGAACGCGGACACCACGTCGAGCACGCGCGCCACGGCCTCGTCGGCCCTCCGGCCGGACAGTCCGGCGACGACGCCGGTCAGCAGGCCGAGGACCAGGCTGATGAGCATGGCGGCCACGCCGAGCAGCAGGGAGTAGCGCGCCCCGTGCACGACCCGGGCGAAGACGTCCCGGCCCAGCAGATCGGTGCCGAACCAGTGCCGCGCGCTGGGTGCCTGGAGGGATTCGGGCATGGAGGAGCGCAGCGGGTCGGTGTCGCCGAACAGGCCGGGGAAGGCGGCGGCGAGCAGCAGGGCGGCGATGAGCGCGGCGCACAGGGCGGTGCCGGTGTGGCGCAGCCACCCGAGTCGTGGGGTCGTTGGGGTCATCGCGTCCTCAGCCTCGGGTCGATGAGCAGGTTGACGATGTCGACGAGCGTGGAGATGACCACGTACGCGAAGGCGGCGAGCAGCACGACGGCGAGGACGACGGGCACGTCCTTGTTGGTCACGGCGGTCAGGGTGACGGCGCCGAGCCCGGGGCGGCCGAAGACGGTCTCGGTGATGACGGCGCCGCCGAGCAGGTTGCCGATCATCCAGCCGCCCAGGTTGATGACGGGTGGCAGCGCGTGGGCCAGTGCGTGGCGCAGCCGTACCAGCGTCTCGCCGACACCACGGGCGCGGACGGTGGTGATGAACGGCTGCTCAAGGGTGGATTCCAGGGCCTCGCGCAGCACTTGTGACAGCAGCCCGGCCATGGGCAGCCCGAGGGTGACGGCGGGCAGGACCAGGGAGGCCGCGCCGCTGTCGGCGGTGACGGGGAACCAGTTCAGCTCGAACGAGAACACCATCAGCAGCAGGATGCCGAGCCAGTACACCGGCATGGAGGTGGCGACCAGCTCGGTCACCGACGCGAGTGCGCGCAGCGGACGCGCCCGCCCCGCCGTGCCGACCGCCACCGACAGGGCGAGCAGGATGGCCAACCCGGCGGCGAGCAGGGTCAGTTCGACCGTGGGCCACAGCTGGTCGCCGACGACGGAGGCGACCGGCTGCCGCATCGCGTAGGAGGTGCCGAGGTCTCCGTGGAGGAGCCGCCCCAGATAGTCGAGGTACTGCGTGAGGGGCGGCCGGTCCAGGCCCCATTCGGCGGCGACCGCCTCCTGGGCTCCCGGATACGTCTGGTCGCCCACCAGGATGTCCTCGATCTTGCCCGGCATGGTGTGCAGGACGGTGTAGGCGACGGTGGCGGCCGCCCACATCACCCCGACGCCGGTGGCGACCCGGGTGGCGACACGGCGCCAGGCCACCCCTCGCACCCGCTCCCGCGATGCCCCGGCGGGACGGTCCGTGGTGGCGGTGGCCGTACTCATCGGCCGACCCGGACCGTGTAGGGGTTGGCGGGCGCGTCGAGCTGGGTCTCGAAGCCGAGGCCGTGGACCTTGTCGGACGCGGCGATCTGGTAGTGCGGCGCGAACAGCGGGACGATGTACGCGCGGTCCACGGCGCGCTGCTGGATCCGCGCGAGGAGCGGGCGCCGCTGGTCCAGGTCGGTGGTGGCCAGCGCGTGTTTGATCATGGCGTCGAGCTTTCTGTCGTAGCCGTGGACGTTGGCGTAGAGGAATTCGGTGCTGCCGAGGACCTGGTTGAGTTCCATCCCCGCGTCCAGCGCGTTGAGCGTGTTCGGGTAGATGGTCCAGTCGCCCTGGGCCTTCTGCTCGGTGAACTCCCCGGCGGTGTTGATCCTGAGGTCGAGGTCGAGGCCGATGTTCTGCCGCAGCTCGGCCTGGAGCGCCTCGATCAGCACATCGCGGTTGTCGCGTACGTACGGCTGGGGGTAGCCGACCTCCAGGGTGAGCCGCTTGCCGTGCTTGGTGCGGTAGCCGTCGCTGTCGCGCCCGGTCCACCCGGCCTCGTCCAGGAGCCGGTTGGCCTCCTTGGGGTCGTTGCCCCAACTGCCCCTCAGCGAGGTGTCGTAGTCGGGGTTGTCCGGGCCGATGTTGGACCACGCGCGCGGCACGGTGCCCCGGTAGACGGCCCGCACCACCGCGTTCAGGTCGGCGCCGTCCCGCAGCGCGCGCCGCACCCGGATGTCGGCGCCGGGCCCCCGGGCGTAGTTGACGTTGAGGGTGAACGAGGTCTGCCGGGACGGTCCGGTCAGGTACCGGAACCCCTTGACACCCTTGAACAGCGGTACGTCCAGGGGCTGCACGCCCTCGATGACGTCCACCTGGCCGGAGGAGAGCGCCCCGGAGCGGGTGGAGTATTCGGGCAGGAAGCGGTAGGTGACAGTGTCCAGATACGCGGAGCCGCGATGCTTGGTGAAGGCGGGCGGCCAGTCGTAGCGGGGGTTCTTACGGAAGCGCACGGACTGGCCACGGGTGTAACTGTCGAGGACGAACGGGCCGGTGCCCGCCAGATCCCGGCTCGCGTTGCACAGCCTGTCGCCCTTCTTCAGCGACGCGGGCGACAGAAAGCCGAGCTTGACGCTGGAGAGTGATTCCAGGAGCGAGGAGTCGGGCTTCTTCAGCTCGATGCGGAACGTGGTCGGGTCGGGCGCGGTGCCGCGCTTGTAGTTGACGAGCAGGCTGGCGGCGTCGGTGGCGTTCGCGGGGTCGGCCACGTAGTCGAAGTTGGCCTTCGCGGCCGTCGCGTCGAAGGGGGTGCCGTCATGGAAGGTCACATCGTCGCGGAGCTTGAAGGTGTACACCGTGCCGTCGTCGGACACCTTCCAGCTCCTGGCCAGCCAGGGGGCGAAGGTCCCGTCCGGCTTCTTCCCGATGAGCGAGTCGACGTAGTTGCGGATGACGATGAACGCGTTCTGCTGCGTGGAGCGGTGCGGGTCGAAGCACTGCGGC
The DNA here is from genome assembly GCF_053596435.1 of Streptomyces sp. NPDC001700. Classification (NCBI taxonomy): domain Bacteria; kingdom Bacillati; phylum Actinomycetota; class Actinomycetes; order Kitasatosporales; family Streptomycetaceae; genus Streptomyces; species Streptomyces sp. NPDC001700. Next base: position 206,541 of record NZ_JBSFGE010000011.1, on the reverse strand, counting down.
TCCGTGGTGACGCCCCAGGTGAGGGACGACCCGGAGGCCGAGGTGCGGGAGCCCGCCCCGGACGGGGCGCACCCGGCGAGCAGCAGCAGCGCGCCGAGGGCGGCAGCGAGCGGCCGGAGGTTACGCATGGCTCCCCCGATCCCTGTCGAGGGCGGTGTGCAGCGGCTTGGCGAAGTACACGCTGTACGGGTCGAGCGCGTACGGCGGATACGGCGCGATGCGGTGCCAGCCCTCGCGCGTGTACAGGGCGGCGGCCTCCGGCTGCTCGATCCCGGTCTGCAGCATCAGCTCCGCGATGCCCCGCTCGGCGGCCGACGCCTCGACGGCGGCCAGCGCGGCGGCCGCCAGCCCGCGACCTCGGTGGTCCGCGCGGACGAACACCCGCTTGATCTCCCAGCGGTCGCCGGGGAGCGCGCGGAGCGAGGCGGTCGCGACGGGATCCCCGGACGGGGCGAAGGCCACCCAGGTGACCGCGATCTCGTCGGCGGTGGGCGGCGGTGGCAGATGCGGGCGCGGCCCGTACGGCGCGTAGCGCGGCCCCAGCTCCGCGTCCATCAGCGCCCGGAGCGCGGCGGGCCCCGGGTCGTCCCAGCCGACCGCCGCCCAGCGGACGGGGCCCTCCGGGCCGAACGCGGGCGTGCGTGGTGTGGGGGCGGTGGTCGGCGCGTGGGTCATCGGGCCGCTGCCTCGGGCTTCAGCGCTTCGGCCAGCCGGCCGACCGCGGTGGCCATGTCGGTCTCGCCCACCGCGCCGATGCCGAGCCGGAAACGCCCCGGCGAGCCGGTCCCGCCGGGTGGCGAGAAGTGGCTGCCGACGCCGAAGTCGGTGCCGAGCGCGTGGGCTCGGGTGCGCGCCGCGTGCAGGTCCACGTCCTCGTCCAGCACCGTGGCCCACAGGAACAGCCCGCCCTCCGGCAGTGCGGCCTCGACCCGGCCCGCGAGCACCGTGCCGAGCGCCGTGTGCAGGGCACGGGCCCGGCGCCCGTACAGCGCCCGCGCGTCGGCGGTGACGCGCTCGAACAGGCCGGGTGTGGTGAGGAGGGCGGTGGCGATGGCCTGAGTGAAGGTCGAGGAGTGCTGGTCCTGGTTGGCGCGCAGCCGCGCCACCGCCGGGAGCAGCCACGGCGGGCCGACGATCCAGCCGAGCCGCAGCCCGGGCCCGAGGGTCTTGGAGAAGCTGTTGACGCGGACCACCCGGTCGCTGTCGGCGCTGAGCTGGGGTACGTGGTGGCCGGAGTACCGCAGCTCGCGGTACGGGCTGTCGGCGACGATCGTGAAACCGTAACGCTCGGCGAGTTCGACGAGCCGGACGCGGGCGGGTGCGGGCAGCGTGGCGCCGGTGGGGTTGTGGAAATCGGGCACGGTGTACAGCGCCTTGGGGCGGGCGCCGCCTTCGAGGGCCCGCGCGAGGGCGTCGACGTCCAGGCCGTCCGGACCGGTGGCGACCGGCAGATACTCCACGTGGGAACGGCCGAGGACACGCAGCGCGAGGGGGTAGACGGGGTCCTCGACGGCGACCAGGTCCCCGAGGTCGAGCAGCGCGTCGAAGACGAGCGACAGCGAGTGCAGCGCCCCGTTGGTGACGAACACCCGGTCCGCGCCGACCCCTTCGTGGTGGCCGATCCACGCGCGCAGCTCCGGGGTCCCCTCCACACCGGAGTACTGGAACGCACCGCCCGCCGACGGGCCGCCGAGCACCCCGGCGGCGGCCTCGGCCAGCTCCTTGACGGGCAAGGCCGCGTCGGCGGGGGTGCCGCTGGTGAGCGGGAGGAAGCCGGGGACTCCGGCGGGCGGCGGGGTGCCGAAGCCGCCCAGGGCGGTGGTGTCGGCGCCGCGGCGGGACAGGGGCATGGTGGGTGTCTCCTGGTGAGGGGTGATACGGGCGGGGGTTCCCGGGGCCGGGGCTAGAGCGCTTTGCCGGGGTTGAGGATGCCGTGCGGGTCGAATACGGCCTTGAGGCTCCGCTGGAGCGCGAGCCCGGCCGCGCCCAGCTCGTCCTCCAGCCAGCGGCGCTTCGTGGCGCCCACCCCGTGCTCGCCGGTGATGGTGCCGCCGAGGGCCAGTGCCCCGCGTACCAACTCATCGGCGGCGACGTCGAGTTCGGGCGGTGCAGGGGCGCCGGGGTCGATGCCCTCGGGCACGGGTCGCGAGAGCGCCGGGTGGAGGTTGCCGTCGGCCGCGTGAGCGACGGCGGCGTAGTCCAGCGCATGGCGCCGGCCGATCCGCTCCAGCTCCTCGTACATGTCCGCCACCCGGGATTTGGGCACGGCGACGTCCTCGCCGACCGACCACACCGGGCGGGTGCGGCCGCGCCCGGAGCGGCGCAGCTCCCACAGCCGCTCGGCCTCCCGCTCGTCGGCCACCAGGTGTGCGTCCCCGCCGGTAACGCACAGCGCCGCGACGACATCGGCTGCCTCGGCCGCGGCGGCGTGTCCGTCCGTCTGCACCAGCAGCAGCACCTCCCCGCCGTCGGTCAGCCGGGAGCCGCTGTACTCGTCGATGTTGCGGAGACTGGCATGGTCGATCAGTTCGGCGATCGCCGGGATGACACCCGCGCGTGTGATCTCTCGGACGCCAGTCAACGCGGCCGGTACGGACGGGTAGTACGCGCTGACGGTAGCCGTGGCGGCGGGGAGCGGACGCAGCCGCACAATCGCGCCGACGATCACACCGAGGATGCCCTCCGAGCCGACGAACAGGGCCGTCAGATCCAGCCCCGTGACACCTTTGACGCTGCGGTGGCCGGTGCGCAGGGCGGTGCCGTCGGCGAGGACGACGTCGAGGGCGAGCACCGAATCGCGGGTGACCCCGTACTTCGCGCAGCGCAGCCCGCCCGCGTTGGTCGCGATGTTTCCGCCGATCGTGGAGATGGCGTGGCTGGCCGGGTCGGGGGCGAAGTACAGCCGGTGTTCGGCGAGCGCCTTGTTGAGATCGGCGTTGATCACCCCCGGCTGGACGACGGCGACCTCGTCCTCGGGCGAGATCTCCACGATGCGGTCCAGCCGTTCCGTGCTGAGCACCACGCATCCGTCGATGGCGGACGCCCCGCCCGACAGCCCCGTACCGGCGCCTCGGGTGACGACGGGGACGCGGTGGCGGTGGGCGAGCCGGAGGACGGCCGCGACCCCCTCCGCGTCGGCGGGGCGTACGACGGCGAGCGCGCGGACATCCGTCCGTGCCGCCTCGGCTCCGGAGCGGTCGTGGAGGTAGGGAAGGGCGCGCTCGTCGTCGACGAGGGACGCCACGTCCTCGGCGAGCGCTTCGCCGAGTTCCCGGAGGAACGCGCGCTCGGCCTCGGTGGCGGCGCGGGGCGTGGGGGCCTGATGGGTGGTCACGATGGTTTCCTGGTAGGCCTCATGGCCTCACCGGACGCACGTCGGGCACGCGTCGGCACGCGTCGGAGCGCCGGGCGCGGACGTGGGGTGAGGACGGGAACGACAGGGCCGCCGCGCACACAAGGACGGCCCCACGGGGGAAGTCAGGCCTGGGGGAACTCGCACACAAGGGTGCCCGCAGGCAGGAGTCAGCGCCTCAACAACACTGCGCGCTCACCACTCGACCGAAGTCGACGTGGTGGCGGTGCACCAGAAACACGGAGGCCATGGCCGTCACGTAACACTGCCATCCGTCGAGCGGTCAAGTCGCCAACGGAGAGCGACACCCCGCCCATCTCAGGATGCGGTCGGCCCTTGACCTCTGACGACGAGGGCTGTGAGCATCCATCCCCATGTCGCGGACCCGCCGCTTTACGCGCCGACGCACGGTCGATCACATGGTGATCACCAGTGCCGCCTGTTTCTCTCACTGAACCTCATCCCCGCTCGGGGCAGGCCGTCTCTCCCCATGACCCGTGCCTGCCCGCACTCTCTCCAGAGCGTCGAGGAGTCCACACGGTGATCCGTGTAGAGAAACTGCACAAGACCTTCGGCACCGGCACGCGTGCGCGGCCGGTGCTCCATGAAATCGACCTGAACATCCCGCAGGGCACCATCGGTGCCGTCGTCGGCCCCAGCGGGGCGGGCAAGAGCACCCTCGCGCGCTGCGTCAACTTGCTCGAACGCCCCACGTCCGGGCGGGTGTGGGTGGCCGGAACCGATGTGACGGACCTTCCGGAGCGCGAGCTGCGCCATGCCCGGCGGGCCATCGGTACGGTCTTCCAGTCCGCCAATCTGCTGCGCAGACGTACGGCGGCCGAGAACGTCGCGATGCCACTGCGGTATCTCGGGGTGACCGCGCGGGACGAGAAGCGCCGCGTCGCCGAGCTGCTGGAGCGGGTCGGTCTCGCGGACCGGGCCGACTCCTATCCCGCCCAGCTCTCCGGCGGCCAGCGCCAACGCGTCGGTATCGCACGGGCGTTGGCCCTGCGCCCCAGAGTGCTGCTGTCCGACGAGGCCACCTCCGGTCTCGACCCGGCCGCCACCCGGTCCGTCCTCGCCCTGCTGCGCGAGCTGCGTACGGATCTGGGCCTGGCCATCCTCCTCATCACCCACGAGATGGAGGTGGTCCGCGAGGCGGCGGACACCGCGATCCTGCTGAGTGAGGGGCGCGTGGCCGAGTCGGGGCCCGTCGATCGGCTGGTGGCCGATCCGCGGTCCGCGCTCGGCAACGCGCTGCTGCCCGACCGCCCGTTCACACGGAAGCGGCCGGGGCTGGGCACCTGGCGCCTCACCTATCGGGGGAACACGGTGCCCACGGACTGGCTGACGCGGCTCGGCGCGGACCACGGGCTCGACGTCCACGTGTTGTCCGCGACCGTGGAGGAGATCGCCGGGCGGGTGGCCGGGCGGGCGACCATCGCGGTCGATACGGACCGGGCGGACGAGCTGACCATGACCCTGGCAGGCTGGGGAATCCACGCCGAACCGCTGCCCGCGCACGACAGCCCCCTGACCGAAGAACCGCCCCTGCTCGGCGCGGTCGCGGAGGTGGCCGTATGAGCACCGGACTCGACAGCCTCTGGCCGCTGCTCTTCCCCGCGATCGGCCAGACCCTGCGGATGGTCGCGGCCGTCATGCTCATCGTCGTCGCTGTCGGCACTCCGGTGGGCGTCGTCCTGCACAACGCCTCGCCCGCCGGGCTGTTCCCGCACCGGGCCGCCCAGGCCGTGCTCAGCTGGGTGGTCAGCCTGGGCCGTTCGCTGCCATTCCTGATCCTGATGGCGGCGATCATCCCGTTCACCCGGTACATCGCGGGAACGACCATCGGAGTGTCCGCCGCGATCGTGCCGATGTCCCTCGCGGGCATCCCGTACTTCGCGCGGCTCGTGGAGACGGCGCTGCGCGAAGTGCCCCGCGAGGCCACCGAGGCCGGGCGCGCCGCGGGCGGCTCACGGCTTCAGGTGATCGTCTCGGTGCAGCTGGCGGAGGCGCTGCCCGCGCTGACGGGAAGCCTGACGATCGCGATCGTCGGCATGCTGGAGTTCTCCGCCATCGCCGGGACCATCGGCGCCGGTGGCATCGGCTATCTGGCCATCAGCTACGGCTACGAGCGCTTCGACACGACCGTCATGGCCGCCACGATCGTCACGCTCATCGTCATGGTGCAGCTGATCCAGTTCACCGGCGACCGCGTCGTGCGCAAGCTCTCCCACTGAGCCGCCACCCACATCAGCGCTTCGCTCCTACCGGGGAACCACCATGCCTTTCGTACACGACCACGGGTTCGAGCTGAAGTCGAGAACCCCCCGTCGCATCGCCGTCACCGCCGTGGTCGGCGCCGCCGTCCTCGCCGTCGGCTCGCTCGTCGCGGCGCGGCTCGGCGGCGAGGACCACCCGCCCCTGGGGAAGACCCTCAAGGTCGGCTACAACCAGGGAAGCATCCCGCAGAGCGCCATCGTGAAGTACATCGCCGACAAGGTCGACCAGGACCACGGCGTCACGGTCAAGCCGTATCCCGTCAACGACGCCAATCAGGTCAACGGCTCAACGGCGGACGGCAAGCTCGCCGCGAACATCACCCAGCACGCCGAGTGGCTCAAGGTCATCGTGGCCAACGAGGGCTACCAGGCGAAGGCCGTCCAGCCCATTTTCACCCAGGCCTTCGCGCTCTACTCGCAGAAGTACACCAGCGCGCGGGACCTCCCGGACGGCGCGCGCGTCACCCTCCCCAACGACCCGGCGAACCAGACGCAGGCGCTGCTGACCCTCCAGAAGGTGGGGCTGATCACGCTCAAGAAGGACGTGGATCCGCTCACCGCGCAGCTCGGCGACATCGCCGCGAACCCACACCACTTCACGTGGCACGAGGTGTCGCTGGATGCCATCGCCCGCTCCCTCCCGGACGTCGACGCGGCCATCAACTACGCCTACAAGTTCCGCGTCGCCGACGTCCCGGTCAAGCAGCGCATCCTGCTGCCGCCCGCCGACGAACGCTTCGCCATTCAGCTCGTCGTCGGCACCGCCTATGAGGACGACCCCGCCATCACGCGGCTCAAGGCCGCCTTCGCCGACCCCCGGGTCGCGCGATTCATCGAACACGACCTCGACGTGGAGACCCAGCCCGCGAAGCTCCCGACCGACCAGCGACAGCGAGCCGCCCCATGACCAGCGGAAACGGCAAGCGCCACCTGCACCTGGGCGTCAACATCTTCCAGTCCGGAATCTTCGCGGGCGCGTGGCGCGCCCCGGACGGCGACCCGCGCGCCGCCTTCTCCCTCGACCACTACATCACCACCGCCCGCATCGCCGAGGCCGCGAAGCTCGACGCGGTGTTCCTCGCCGACACTCCGGTGCTCACCCCCGATGTCGCCCACCGGCCCGAGTACGCCCTCGAACCCACCGTCATCCTGGCCGGGATCGCGGCGCACACCAGCCGCATCGGCCTGATCGCCACCGCCTCCACCAGCTACAACGAGCCGTACAACATCGCCCGCCGGTTCGCCGCGCTGGACCACCTGAGCCGGGGCCGGGCCGGTTTCAACGCGGTGACCACGGCCGGTCCCGCCGCCGCCCGCAACTTCGGGCTCCACCAGGCACCGGCGCACCGCGACCGCTACCGGCGCGCCGCCGAGTTCGTCGACGTCGTCGGTGCGCTGTGGGACAGCTGGGACGACGGCGCCCTCGTCGGCGACGCCGCGCGCGGCGTGTTCGCCGATCCGGACCGTATCCGCGCCATCGACCACGAGGGCGAGTTCTTCCGGGTGCGGGGGCCGCTGAACACCCCGCGATCGCCGCAGGGCCGCCCCGTCCTCGTCCAGGCCGGTGGATCGCCCGACGGCATCGAGCTGGCGGCCGCGCACGCGGAGGCCGTGTTCAGCGCCGCGCAGACGCTCGACGAGGGCAAGGCGTACTACCGGGCGGTCAAGTCCCGCGCCGCCGAACTCGGCCGCGACCCCGGCCACATCGTCGTGCTGCCCGGGCTGTCCACGGTGGTCGCCGCCACCCGCGACGAGGCACTGGAGCGGCTGAACAGCCTGCAGGACCTCATCCCGCTCCGCTACGGTCTGGACCGGCTCGCCGCCCTCCTGGGCATCGACCCGGATGCCCTCGACCCGGACGCGGAACTGCCGTGGGACCTCATCGGCGCGGCCGAACACGTCCAGGGGCTGCAGACCTTCTTCACCGTCACCACCGAACTCGCCCGGCGCGAGGGGCTGACCGCCCGGCAGCTGATCCGGCGGCTCGGCGGCGGGCTCGGCCACCGTGTCGTCGCCGGGAGCCCGGCCGATATCGCCGACACCATCGAGGAGTGGTTCAGCGAGGGCGCGGCCGACGGCTTCAACCTGATGCCCGATGTGCTTCCCAGCGGGCTCGCGGCCTTCGCCGAGCACGTCCTCCCGGAACTGCGCCGCCGGGGACTGTTCCGTGACGAGTACGCGGGCACCACCCTGCGCGACCACTTCGGCCTGGTCCGGCCCCCGGTCGCCCAGCCCGCTCGACGCGCCGTGGAGGCGATCGTCTGATGCCACGTCTGATGCCACGCCCCCTCAGCTTCCTCGTGAACATCACGGGGGTCGGCAACCACCCCGGCGCCTGGACCCTGCCCGGCCGGTCCCCGGACGCGTACATCGACCCCGAACACCATGTGCGCGTCACCCGAACCGCCGAGCGCGGCGCGCTCGACGGGGTGTTCCTCGCCGACATCCCCGCCCTGTACCACGGCATCGCCCACGGCCCCGGGCAGGCGCTCGAGCCGTCGATGCTGCTGACCTACCTCGCCGCCGCCACCGAGCGCGTCGGGGTCGTCTTCACCGGCTCCACCACCTTCAACGAGCCCTACAACCTCGCCCGCCGTGTGCTCTCGCTCGACCATGCCTCGGGTGGACGTACCGGCTGGAACGCGGTGGCCACCTTCTTCCCGGACGCGGCACGGAACTTCGGCCTCGACGCGCCCCTCGACCACGACACCCGCTACCGCAGGGCGGAGGAGTTCACCGGCCTGGTGCACCGGCTCTGGGACTCCTGGGAGGATGGCGCGCTCATCGCCGATACCGTCGGCGCGCGCTTCGCCGACCCCGACCGGATCCACGCCGTGGACCACACGGGAGAGTTCTTCGACGTCGCGGGGCCGCTGAACGTGCCGCGATCGCCGCAGGGCCGCCCGGTGACGCTGCAGGCCGGGGCCTCGCCACAGGGCCTGGCGCTCGCGGGACGCTTCGCCGAGGCGGTCTACACCCCGCTGCTCGACGCGGAGGCGGCCCGCGGCTACCGCGCCCGGCTCACCGAACAGGCGCACCGCTACGGGCGGGATGGGTCCGGCATCCGGCTGCTGCCCGGCCTCACCCCCGTCATCGGCTCCACCGAGGCCGAGGCCCGTACCCGCTTCGCCACGCTGGAGGCGGGCGTACGGGAGGACGCGCGGCAGATCGGCCGGGTGGCCCGTACGCTCGGCCTCGACCCCGCCACCACCGACCCCGAAGCGCCGCTGACCGAGGCCCAGTTGGCCGGGCCGCCACCGGACCGGCTGCCCACCGGCTTCTTCCGCGCCCACGCCGAGATCGCCCGCCGCGAGGGGCTGTCCCTGGCCGGGCTCGCCGCGCGCACCATCGGCGGCCACCGCTCGGTCGTCGGCACCCCCGAGCGGATCGCCGACGACATCACCGCGTGGTGGTCGGCCGGTCTCGTGGACGGCTTCACGCTGCTGCCCGACGCGCTCCCCGACGGCCTGGACGCCTTCGTCGACCACGTCGTGCCGATCCTCCGCGCTCGCGGTGTCTTCCGCCACGGCTACACCGGCACGACCCTCCGCGACCACCTGGGACTTCCCGTACCGGCACCGTCCTACGAGCAGAAAGGGGCCACGGCCCGATGAGCACCAGTACGGCCCACCGGCCCGGAACCGTTTCCCTCAACGAACTCCTCGACCGTGTACCGGAGCTGACCGCCTCCCTCGCCGTCGACACGGCGCGCCGCGAGGCCGCGCGGGAGCTGCCGTACGCGTCCCTGGACGCGGTGCGGACCAGTGGCATCGGGGGCCTGCGGGTCCCGGCGGCGTACGGCGGCCCGGGGGCGGGTCTGGTGGACCTCTTCCAGGTCGTCATCGACCTCGCGGAAGCGGACTCCAACGTGGCGCAGGCGCTCCGTCCGCACTTCGGTTTCGTCGAGAAGCTCATCAGCGACGGTACGGAGGCGGAGCGCGAGCGGTGGTTCGCGGCGGCCCTCGCGGGCGGGCTGTTCGGCAACGCCACCGGGGAGACCGCGGCCAAACACCCCGGCGACATCCACGCGGCGCTGGCACCCGACGGTGACCACTACCGGCTGAACGGTACGAAGTACTACAGCACCGGCGCGCTGTTCGCCGACTGGGTGGTGGTCGCCGCGAAGGACCACCGGGACCGGCGGGTGCGCGCCATCGTGCCGCGCGGCCGCCCCGGCCTGCGGCTGATCGACGACTGGGACGGCATGGGCCAGCGCATGACGGCCAGCGGCACCACGGAGCTGGACGACGTCGTGGTGCACCCGCACGAAGTCGTCGTGGACGAGGCCGTCGGTGTGCGCCGTACCCATCTCGGCGCGTACCACCAGCTCTTCCTCGCCGCCGTGGAGACCGGCATCGCCAAGAACGCGGCGCGCGACGCCATCGGCTACGCCCGCGACGGCGCCCGCGCGGTCCGGCACAGCGGCGTCGAGCAGGCGGTCCAGGATCCGTTCGTACAGCACACCGTGGGCGAGATCGCGGCGCTCGGGTACGGGGCCGAGGCCACGGTGCTCCGCGCGGCCGCCGCCATCGACCGGGCGCTCGCCGAACCCCCTGGCGAGGACGGCGTCGCGGGCACCGAACCGGCGCTCGCGGAGGCGGCCACGGAGGTGGCGCAGGCCCAGGTGGTCGCCGCCCAGGCGGCGCTGCGGGCGGCGGAGCGGCTGTACGACGTGGGCGGGGCCTCCGCCACCCGGCGGGAGTTCAACTTCGACCGCCACTGGCGCAACGCGCGGACGCTCGTCAGCCACAATCCCATCGCCCACAAGGCGCGCGTGGTGGGCGACTTCCTCCTCAACGCCGAGGCCCCGCCCCTGACCGGCTTCTTCTGAGAGGCGGGGCGGGCCGGGCCCACCAGGGCCGGGCCTCGTGGCCAGGACCGTTCAGGATGCCGCGCGCGCTGTGTTCGGCCGTGGTCAGGGCGCGGTGCAGGTGCCGGGGCACCTCGGTGGCGGCGCCACGTACCGCGAGCCGCATTCGACGCCCTTGCGCTCGGCGACCCCGATCGCGGCCCGCAGCTCATGGACCAGCGGGTCGACGGCGTGGTCCCGCTCCGCGAACCGTCGGCCAGCCCTGCGAGCAGCGGCAGCACCGAGTGGTGGAGGTACTCGTAGCGGGCGCGCTGGTCCGCGTGGATCCGGGCGGATATCGCGGCCTCGGTGTGGACCCGTTCCTGTTCGCGCGCGGTGGCACCGGCCGTCGCCGCGCAGTCCCGCAGCAGCCTGGCCATGACGGCGGCGGCCCGGCCGGGCCGGCAGCGCGTCTATCACCATGATCAACGTGAGCAGGGCGGGCAGCGTCAGCCCGAAGTGGACGGCGGTGAGGATGACGAGACCGCCGACCCACAGCCCGCCGCGCAGATCGTCGGCGATGCGCTCGTCCAGCACCTCGGATGGGGTCGGGCGCCTCAGCCACACTCGGCATCCCGGACACCTCAGCCCTCTCAGACATGAGGCCACTCCAGCCGTACCTCCGTGCCGTGGCCGGGCCGGGAGCCGACCGCCGCCATCCGGTCCACGACCGAGCGCGCCAGCCCGTAGCGGTGGTCGGGCACGCGGGTGACGTCGAAGCCTGCTCCGCCATCGCCGACAGTCACGATGGCACGGTCACCCCGCCGACCGGCGCGTACGGTCGCGGTGTCCACGCCCGCGTGGCGGGCCACGTTGCGCAGCGCCTCCCCCTGCACCAGGAGCCAGCTCGCGTACGGGGGCCGCGGGGTGCGCGCCCCGCCCGACCGCCAGCGCGGACATCGCTCTCACCCGGTAGTACGCCCTACCTCGGTGCCTGGAAGCCGCCGATCGTCTGCTCGAGCAGTTCGGCCAGCCGCAGCGGGGTGCGGTCCTCGAACATCGGACCGATGAGCTGCACTCCCACCGGCAGACCCTCGGGAGACCGGCCCGCTGGTATGGCGGTGGCGGGCAGGCCGGGCATCGTGGGCAGACCGGCCCAGACGAGCTGGTCGAAGTACGGGCACTCGACGCCGTCGATGTCGATCCGGCGTTCCAGCGGATTGGGGTTGTGGTCGTGCGGGAACGCGGGAGTGGGCGTGATCGGACACACCACGGCATCGAACTCGGCGAAGAACTGCCGCCAGCCGTGGCGGTGGAGTTCGCGCTGGTTGTTCGCCTCGATCCAGTCGCGGTGGCTGAACACCATGCCACGCAGCCGCGCCGCGTCGAGGCTCTGGTCGTCCGCGCTCAGTCCGGCGGCGCGGGTCCGCAGCTGCTCGTACGCTTCGATGGGAAAGCGCGCGACGGAGCCCGAGAACAGCAACTGCGTGTAGAGCGTCGCGGCTTCGGCCAGATCGGGCAGCAGCGGAGTGTGCCGTTCGACGCGGGCGCCGCCGTCGGCGAGGGCGTCGGCCACCCGGTTCACACCCGCCCGCACAGCGGACCCGGTCGGAATGAGCGGATGCTCGTCGACGACCAGGACCCGGAAGTCGCCGAGCCGCTCGTGGCGCGCGGGCGGCAGCGCCACGTCGTGCGCCTTGCCGAACGTCAGGGGGTCCGGTCCGGCCATGACGTCGAGCAGGAGCGTGAGGTCGCGGGCAGTGCGCGCCATCGGACCGACGACGGCGAGGTCGAGGTCAACTGGCAAGGGCAGTGCCGGCGGCGCGACCATGCCGCGGGTTGCCGCCAGTCCGAGTGTCGGCTTGTGCGCATAGATGCCGCAGAAATGCGCGGGGGTGCGCAGCGAACCGGCGAGGTCGGAGCCGATGGACAGCGCGCAGAATCCGGACGCCAGGGCCGCCGCTGACCCGCCGGAGGATCCGCCCGGTGTGCGATCGTGATCCCACGGATTTTTAGTGGTGCCGTAGATCTCGTTGAAGCTCTGGATATCTTGCAGCCCCAAGGGCACATTGGTCTTACCCAGCACCACCGCGCCCGCGGCCTTGAGCCGCGACACCTGTACCGCGTCCTCGGTCGGCACAAAGTCCCGGTGTTGCGGCATGCCCCAGGTCGTGGGCAGCCCAGCCATGTTGTAGGACTCTTTGACCGTCACCGGAATTCCGAGCAGCGGCCTATCCTCGCCTCGGGCGCGCGCCTGGTCGGCAGCGAGTGCGGCGACCCGCGCACGGTCGAAGTCCGGCACACAGATCGCGTTGATCACCTTGTCGTCGCGCTCGATACGGGAAATCGCCTCATCGGTCAGTTCCGCCGAGGTCACTTCACCGGCACGCAACGCGGCCGCCATATCTTCGGCCGTCTGAAAGCTCCACTCCATGAATTCGACGCTACCGGCCTCTTTAGCAGGGCATGAAATACCGCTTCACTCAATGGGAATCGGTCGACATGGCCGCCTCCACGGACCGAGCAGGAACGGCATCAGGCCGGGTCCGCGTCCTGGCGGCGGAGGCCGTCGAGGATGACGCTCATCAGGGGCCGCGCCGTTGATTCCCACACGTCCCGGTCCAGTCGGCCGAGGTAGGCGATGAGCAGGAGGACGCCGGGAGCGTCCACGTCGGTGCGGAGGGAACCGGCCGCTTTCCCGGCGTCCAGCAGGTGGGCGAGGGCGCCTTCGATGGGGTTGTGGCTGTGGGCGACGAGGTCCTGCCAGGCGGCCGGTTCGAGCGCCGCCAGGACACCGCGCTTGATCTCGGCGTAGTCGATGACTCGGTCGAGCCAGTGGCGCAGGGCTTCCACCGGTTCGTGTTCCGCCAGTAGGGCGGAGGCGGCGGTCACGAGTTCTTCGACGTCGCGCCGGTACACCTCGGCGAGGAGCGCTTCGCGGTTGGGGAAGTTCCGGTAGAGCGTCCCCTGCCCCACCCCGGCGCGCTTCGCGATCTCGTTGAGGTGGACGTGGCTGGACTCGGCGAGAGCCGCGCGGGCGGCCTCCACGATGCGGGTCCGGTTCCGCACCGCATCCGGACGGCGTGCTGGCGCGTTCATGGGCCTCTCCTGATGTTCTGCCTCTGACAAGTGGACACGTGTCCGGTAGGGTGCGCCACACGGCGGACACGTGTCCACTTTACTTGGAGGCAGCTGTGCTCTCTCTTCACGGCAAGATCGTCGCTATCACCGGCGCGAGTGGCGGCATCGGCGAAGCCACGGCCCGTCTGCTCGCGCAGCGCGGCGCCTCGGTCGTCCTCGCGGCGCGCCGCAGCGAGCGCATCGACGCCATAGCGCAGGACATCCGGGACGAGGGCGGCCGCGCTGCCACGTGCGTCGTGGACGTCACCCAGGCCGATGACCTGCGGCGCCTGGTCTCCACCACCACCGACCAGTACGGCCGGATCGATGTGCTGGTGAACAACGCGGGCATCGCCCCGATCAGCCCGCTGGCCGACCTCGACACCGACAACTGGTCGGCCATGATCGATGTCAACCTCCGCGGCATGCTCAACGGTGTCGCCGCCGCGCTGCCCGCCTTCCGCGAACAGGGGTCGGGCCACCTGGTGAGCATCGTCTCCGTGGCCGGTCTGGGGTCCGTGTCCCCCTCGATGGCCGTCTACGCCGCGACCAAGAACGCGGTGCGCACCCTCCACGAGGGGCTGCGCGCGGAGTCCACCGACGGGGTGGTGCGCACCACGGCCATTTCACCGGGATACGTGCGCACCGACCTCGCCGACTCCATGGCGGACCCGCACCTCCGCGAGCAGACGCGCAAGAACATGGACGCGGTGGGCATCCCTCCGGCGGCGGTTGCCCGCGCGGTGGCCTTCGCCGTCGAGCAGCCCGACGACGTCGAGATCGGCGAGATCAACGTCCGCCCCACCATGCAGGCCTGACACACCGCCTGCCACGCACCTCAGCCGGACTGCGTTTCAGCCTGGATGTCGGCCACGAGCTTCTTGGCCGCCGCCAGCTTCGGCCCATAGACCGCGGGATCCGTGGCGTTGAGCGCGGTGAAGATCTCCACGGCTTCCCGCGCCCGGGTGAGGGCGTCATCCCTCCGGCCGGACTGCCGCAGGTAGGGGATCGTCGGAAACATCAGCCAGTCGCCCAGGCCTCCGCGATACCTCCCGGGGTTCTCGGTGGCGAGTTGGCGGAGCAGATCGGTGGCATCGATGGCGCGCTGCGCGCCCTGGGCGTGGTCGGGCTTGCCCCACAGGGCCTGGGCCAGATTGACCAGCGCCCATGCCTTCCGGTAGCGGAGGTCGTCGGATCCGGGCTGTTCGCGGATCAGCTTGTCGTAGAGGGCGAGCGCTTCCCGCATACGGGCGATGGATTCATCGTGGCGTCCGCTGCCCATCAGATACGCGCCCGCCGGGAACACCAGCCACTGCGCGAGCCCGGGCAGGTAGGAGGGCTTCTTGGTGGCGAGCTGGCGGAGCAGATCGGTGGCCTCGATGGCACGTTGGACGCCCTGGGCGTGGTCGGGCTTGCCCCACAGGGCCTGGGCCAGATTGACCAGCGCCCAGGCCTTTCGGTAGGCGAGGTCGTCGGATCCGGGCTGTTCGCGGATCAGCTTGTCGTAGAGGGCGAGCGCTTCCCGCATACGGGCGATGGATTCATCGTGGCGTCCGCTGCCCATCAGATACGCGCCCGCCGGGAACACCAGCCACTGCGCGAGCGTCGCACGGTAGCCGGGGTCCAGGGCCACGACCTCGCGGGCCACCGCGATGGCGTCGGCCGCCCGGGCGTTGGCCTCCTCGCGCGCCGGGCCCGGCAGGTTCCACAGGGTCTGGGCCCTCGTCACCAGGGCCCGCGCATCCGCGATCCGGGCCGACGGGGCCGGCGTGGCCGTGTCGTAGGAACACGTCAGGAACTGCGGCACCTCACCGATCTCGCTGCCGAAGTCGACCCGGTAGAGCGATACGCTCCCCGCCCCCATCGACACCGCGGCCAGCTCGGAATACGACCACCAGGGCTGGCCGAGCCACAGCGGCGCCGACCACTGGGACTGCTGGGGATCCCGGTAGATGGTCTGAACGCGGCTGTCCCGGCCCTGCCAGAACCAGTGAGCCCGCCGGGACCCGGTCACCGCCGGGACGGTCGTGTAGGGCACGCCCCATTTGGTGAGGTGCTGCGGGGTGATCTCGGCCGGGGCGCTCCAGCCGCCGTCGTAGTGGATGTTCCACATGGACCCGAACTTGCCCTGCCAGACCACATCGGCCTTGCCGTCGCCGCTGCCCATGGCCTGGATGGACGAGGGGAAGTCGCCCCCGGGGAATTCGGCGATCTGCGCGGGCGCGCTCCACGCGGGGGCGGCCGCGCGGGAGTCGTAGGTGACGCTGTGCACCGTGCGATAGTTCATGGTCCACACCACCAGCACCGCCCCGGGCGATGGACAGGTCACCGTGAGGTCCGAGTTCAGCGACGTGGCGTCCGCCGGGGTCACCGCCTGGGGTGGCCCCCACGCCCCCTTGGCGTCCTGGAAGGCGGCCATCAGCATGCCGGTGGCATTGTCCCGCCACACCGCGACGACAAAGCCCGGTGCCGCGGCCGCCTCGGCATACGAGACATCGATGGTGTCGCCGCTCACCTTCACCGGAGCGTCCAGCCAGCCGGTCGGCCGGGTGGGGTCGGTGCGCGTGGCGTAAACGCCGCCGTCCTTGCCCCGCATCACGACCGTGACCAGGCCCGGCCCCGACGACAGGACGCGGGGCGTGGGTTCCTCCCGCACCGTCTTCTCGGCGCTGATGGCCACCGAGGGCTTCCAGGCCGGTGCGGTCGCGGTGGAGTCGTAGGAGGTGGTGCGCAGCTGTGCCTTGTCCGGGTCCCGCCACACCAGCACGGTGCGGCCCGGCCGGTCCGACACCGCGGCCAGGGACACGATGCTGTCCGGCACCCCCACCGGGGTCCAGGGGGACCATCCGGGTGTGCGCGGGTCCTTGGCCCAGTAGGCCACGGTGTCGTGGAAGCCGATGAGTTTGGCCAGGCCCGTGCGGACCCGCATATCGGCGCGCAGCTGATCGGCGTAGTAGGACCGGGCGTCGTCGTATTCGGCCTGCCCTCCGGGGCGCCAGCCGACTTCGGTGTGTCCCGTGTCGTAGCCGGTGATGTGGTCCACGCACTGGTGGGCCAGGAAGTAGCTTCCGCGGTTGTCCGGACCGCCGCCGGTATGCGGTTCGATGGCCTGGTCGGCGTGCTGGAACACCCAGTCGAGCCGCGCCGCGTGCCGGGTCAGCTCCTCACGGGCCAGCCGGTCCTCGCGGTACTGCGGGTTGAGCCCGGCGATCACGCCGAACCGGACGGTCAGCACGTAGACGTAGGCGATATACGCCAGCCGGTGGTCGAAGACGCTCTCCGGTGAGTTCGGGTCCGGCCGGTAGAAGTAGGAGTCGCCCTCCAGCAGCGTATTCGCCGCCAGCCGCGCGTTGTTGTCGGCGTTGGACCGCAGCAGCGGGTCCGTGCGGCCGCCCGCGACCCAGGCGTTCAGCTCGTCCATGGCGGTGCGGGCCCGGCCGCGCAGACCGTCCAGATCGCGCCGCAGATTGAGGACATACGCCTGCTGCTCGACTCTGACGGCCTGTTTCACGGCCTCCAGCACCTCGTCGAACCGCCCCTGCAGCGCGACGAAGTCCTGGTGCAGCACCTCCAGCCTGGCCAGGATCTCCTCTTCGGGAGTAGCGGTGTGGCTGCCGAGGCTGACGAAGGCGACGATGCCCTGGTACGCCTCGTACGCCTTCTTCCCGGCCTCATAGACCGCCAGTGCGGTGACGATGGGCGTGGCCATATCCGGTGTCCCCCCTCGGCCTGTGCCCCCCGTGAGCACGCCTGACCCAAGTGAACCACCGGACAAGTACACCAACGCTGGAAAAATACTTGAGCGCCCCAATGTGCGCCGGTACGGCCGTCCTCAGACGAGCACCACGAACGTGACCGCCATCCCCAGCGCCATGGCACTGTGGCAGGCGAGACCGAACGCGTCGCGCTCGACCGGGGCCGCGGGACGCCGCGGACCGGTGGCGTAGACGAGCCGGGCGGCGTCGAAGCTCCGCGCCAGCCACCACACGCCCAGCACGAGCAGCACCACGGCCAGCAGCCCGGCGGTCAGCCTCGGGGCGGTGTCGGTGAGAGCCATCGTCACGGTGCCGGATCCACCGGACATGTCCATCCCCGGCATGTGCGCCATGTCGTGGGAACCGCCGTGGCCCGCCATCGCACTGGAGCCGTGTCCCGCCATCGAGCCGGACGAGACCATCGCGGCGGCCATCCAGGCCATCGCGCCCATCATGACGATGTGCGGGAGGGCGCCCCGCAACGCCCGTGTACGGGAGGCGGACGCGGGTCGCGCCAGCGCCACTCCCGCGAACCACATGGCGCCCAGCGTGAACAGCGCGACCTGCGGTCCGGCGGGGAGGTCCATTCCCCAGGGCCACACCATCGCCGCCATGGCGAAGGCCATCACCGCGTGCAGCAGGTGTGCGACCCTCTCGACCGCGCCCGGGCCGCCTCCGGCGCGTCCGGGCGCGCCGGTCCGCCACATCGCGGCGAGGGCGGGCACGACGAACAGCAGGGTCAGGATCCACCGCAGACCCGTCGAGGCGATCATCGGGCCACTCCCCGCGTCGTCACGGGTTCGGGCCGGTGGGGCTCGGGCAATTCGCTGCTCCGGGGTATGAGGTCGTGGTCCTCACGGCCGTTCGGCCGCGTCCGCGCATGTGCGGTCGCGGTCGCGGTCGGCGTGGTCTGTTTGTCGGGCATCGCTGGGCCTTCTCTCAGGCGGCGGCACGGACAGTGATGAGCGGGGCCGGTCGGTCGCGGCAGGGACCGCGGGATACCGCGGCCCCGCCGGGCCGTCCGCTGTGGGGTCAGGCGGTTGCGAGGCCCGCGACGCCGTATCCCGCTTCGGTGATCGCGGCGCGGACTTGCTCGTCGTCGAGCGTGGTGCCGCGTACCGTGACCTCGTTCGACGGAAGGTCCACGCTGACCTCGCTGACCCCGGACACCTCGGAGACCTCCTCGGTGATGCTGGCGACACAGTGTCCGCAGGTCATGCCGGTGACGATGTAACGGATCTCAGTCATGGTCATCGCTCCTGGTGTACGGGGAGGGTGATGCTTTCGATGGGGAATACGCGCATATGAGCGCTGGTGTTCACGTCGGGCTCCGGCGGGGCGGAGAAACCTCGCGCTCCACATGTCGGACGACAGGGCCGGGCAGTTCCCGGCGGGGACGGTCTTCTCCTTGTATGACAGAGCCCCCGCTTGGTGAGCGCCCTGCCGCCCCGGCCCGTAATGGTGAGCGGACCCCAGCCGTTTCCGGAAGCCAGCACAGGGAGTGCCGAAGATGCCGCTGACCGATACCGCCGCGCCGCCGCGACCGGCGCCCGACGAGGCGGAGCCACTCGGCGCCCGGTTGCGCCGCGCGCTGCCGCCTCCCGCGCTGGCCGGATTCCTCGTCCTCCTGGTGGTGTTGATGGCCGCCTCCTACGCCGTGGGGCGCGCCGCCGGTCCGGTGGATCCCGGCATCCACCGGAGCGTGCCGCAGGACGACGGGGGCGGCGGCATGGGCACCCACGGCATGGGACCGCTGAGCCACGGCGCGTGGACGGAGGAGCGATGAGCGAGCGCCCGGACGCCGCGTCCCCTCCGAATGCCACGTCCCCTCCGGCCGACACCTCCGACGCGCCCACCCACACCACCGACCTGCTGATCGGCGGCATGACGTGCGCGGCCTGCGTGAACCGGGTGGAGAAGAAGCTGGCCCGCGTCGAGGGCGTGAGCGCCTCCGTGAACCTGGCCACCGGTACGGCGCGGGTCTCCCACCCGGAGACCGTGACCACGGATGAGCTGATCGCCACCGTCGAACGGGCCGGATACACCGCCGAACTCCCGGCGCCCGCCCCCGGAACCACCGACGGGGACCTTTCCGTGGATTCCACGGACGGGTCAGATGGACAGGACCGCGAAGCCGCCGGTGACGTCGAACGGCTCATCTTCACCGCGGTGCTGGCAGTGCCGGTGATGGTGCTCTCGATGGTTCCCGCCTGGCAGTTCGACCGGTGGCAGCAGGTGTGTTTCATCCTCGCCACTCCGGTCGCGACCTGGGGCGCGTGGCCCTTCCACCACCGGGCGCTGCGCGGCCTGCGGCACGCGGCGGCCACCATGGACACCCTGGTGTCCCTCGGCGTCCTCGCGTCCTACGCGTGGTCGGCGTACGCGCTGCTCTGGGGTGGCGCTGGCGTACCGGGCATGCGGATGCCGTTCAGTCTGCTGCCCTCGGCCGACGACGGTGTGCCTCACATCTATCTGGAGGCGGCGGTCGCCGTTCCGCTGTTCGTCCTCCTCGGACGGCATCTGGAGGCGCGTGCCCGGCACCGGAGCGGTTCGGCGCTGCGGTCGCTCGCCGAACTGGGTGCCAAGGACGTGGAGTTGCGGGAGTCCGGCGGCAATCGCCGCATCCCCGTGTCCGCGCTCACCACGGGACAGGAGTTCGTGGTGCGCCCCGGCGAGAAGGTGGCCACGGACGGGGTGGTCGTCGAGGGCGGTTCGGCGCTGGACCTGTCCCTGGTCACCGGCGAGAGCGTGCCGGTCGAGGTGACCCCCGGCACCGCCGTCGTCGGCGGGGCCGTCAACTCCGGCGGTCTGCTCGTCGTACGCGCCACGGCGGTCGGCGCCGACACCCAACTCGCCCGCATCACACAGCTGGTGACCGAGGCCCAGGCGGGCAAGGCCCGGATGCAGCGGCTCGCCGACCAGGTGGCGGGCGTCTTCGTACCGGTCATCGTGGCCATCGCCGCCACCGTGCTGAGCTTCTGGCTCGGCGCGGGTGCGGCGGGTGAGTCGGCCGTCACCGCGGCCGTGGCCGTCCTCGTCGTGGCCTGCCCCTGCGCGCTGGGACTGGCCACACCGACCGCGTTCCTCGTGGCCAGCGGGCGCGGGGCACAGCTCGGCGTCCTCGTCCGCGGCCCGGAGGCGCTGGAGCGGCTGCGCCGCGTGGACACCGCCGTACTCGACAAGACCGGCACGCTCACCACCGGCCGCATGTCCCTGGCCGACGTGGCCGTGGCGGAGGACGGGCCGGAGGAGAAGGATCTGCTCCGGCTGGCCGCGGCCGTGGAGCAGGGCTCCGAACACCCCATCGGCCGCGCGGTGGTGGCGGCGGCCCGCCGCGACGCGGCCGATGACACCGGTCTGCCGGAGGTGACGGAGTTCCGGGCCCACCCCGGAGAGGGCGTGTCCGGCCACGTCGAGGGCCACCGTGTGCGCGTACGCCGCCCGCGTCCGTCGGAGCCTCTGCCGGACGCACTGCGCGAGGCACGGGATGCCGCCGAGCGCGCCGCACACACCGCCGTCATCGTGGAGATCGACGACCGCCCGGTCGGGCTGCTCGCCGTCGGTGACACCTTGCGGCCCACCAGCCGCGAGGCGGTGGCGGCGATGCGCGCGCTGGGCATCGAGCCGGTGCTGGTGACCGGTGATGGGACCGCCCCCGCCCAGGCGATGGCCGAGCAAGCGGGCATTGAGAAGGTCCACGCCGGGGTGACCCCGGAGGGCAAGGAACGGATCGTCGCCGAGCTGCGCGCCGAGGGCCGGTGCGTCGCGGTGATCGGCGACGGAGTCAACGACGCCGCCGCGCTCGCCACCGCCGATCTCGGCATGGCCATGGGCGGTGGCACCGACGCCGCGATCGGCGCCGCCGACATCACCCTCGTACGGGAGGACATGCTGGCCGTCGTCGACGCCATCCGGCTCACCCGGCGCACCCTGAGCACCATCCGCGCCAACCTCGTCTGGGCCTTCGGCTACAACGTGGTCACCGTCCCGCTGGCCGCGACGGGCTGGCTCAACCCCATGGTCGCGGCAGCCGCCATGTCCGCGAGTTCGGTCCTGGTCGTCACCAACAGCCTGCGGCTGCGGGCCTACGCCCCGGGCGGGCGCCGGACCGGCACACCGCCCGCTCCCCTCGCGTCCCATGACTCAGCGGACACCGAGCACGGCCGTACGAGAAGGAAGAACGATGTCCTCAGCGACCGATGACCGCACCCCGCCGCTGCGCCGCCTGAGAGAGACGGTGGCCCGGGGAGCGCGGGCGGCCCTGATCCCGGTGGGCGGCTGCGCACTGGCCCTGGCCCTGCTCACCGGCTACACGGCGACCGGGGCGGCGGGAGTGCCCGTCCCGCGGATCGAGGTCAGCGCCGGCTGGATCCTCCAGTCCCCCGAGCACGTGGCCGCCGCGTACTTCGAGATCCGCAACGTCGGGGACCGGGACGACACCCTGGTCTTCGCCGACTCCCCGGAGCTGGGCGTCTCCATGCTGCGCGAGCCCGACAAGAGGCGGCCGGGCGCCGTCCGTTGGGCGAAGAAGGTGGCCATCCCCGCGCACAGCACACTGCGGATGAAGCGGGGAGGCATCCATGTCGCGGTCCTCGACCCGCCGATGCTGAAGCCGGGCGAGAGGGTGACCTTCAACCTGTGGTTCACCGGCCGCGGCCGGGTGGGGGCCGAGGCGATGCGCTCTCATCTCATCGAGCCGTGAGAGTAGTTCGTCCGCAGCGCTGTGGAGCTGCGGGAGATCTGGACGTGCGCCCTTTATCCGTCACTCAAGGAAAAGTAGGATCACCCGGTCATCACCGCGACGGGAGACAGGAAGCCGGTGCGAATCCGGCACGGTCCCGCCACTGTGACCGGGGAGTGGAACCCTTCGAAGAGGCCACTGAGCACGAGTCCTGCTCCTGGTCCCTCACCGCAGGGCTGGCGATCGGTTCGGTGCGGGTGCCGCCCGGCGAGGTGTGGGGCATCGTGGGACACGGTCTGGGTGCCGACTGGTCGGAGCCGGTCTGGTCCCGGGCGCGCGAGACGATCGTGCTGGACGTACGGGCCCCTCGGGTGCTGCTCGGGGCGGTGACCGGCGCCGGGCTCGCGGTGGTGGGCACCGCCATGCAGGCGCTGGTGCGCAACCCGCTCGCGGAGCCGTATCTGCTGGGCGTGTCCTCCGGGGCGTCCCTGGGCGCGGTCGTCGTGATCGTCTCCGGTGTCGGCCTCTTCGGCACCGTGTCCCTGTCGGTCTCCGCGTTCGCCGGGGCCCTGCTCACCCTGCTGCTCGTGTACACCGCGGCCCGCGCGGGCGGGCGGATCACCTCGGTGCGGCTGGTGCTGTCGGGAGTGGCGGTCGCGTCGGTGCTCACCGCGGTGATGGATCTGCTGCTGCTCACCGCGGACCGGGGCAACCAGGCACGGGAAGTGCTGACCTGGACGCTCGGCGAGCTGGGCGGCGTCCGGTGGGACATGCTGTGGCTGCCCACCACGGCGCTGCTCGTGGGCATCGCCGCGCTGCTGGTACAGGCCCGGTCGCTGAACCTGCTGCTGGCGGGCGAGGAGTCCGCCACGACGATGGGGCTGGACGTGGCGCGGTTCCGCGCCCGGATGTTCGTCCTGCTGTCCCTGGTGACGGGCGTTCTGGTGGCGGCAACGGGGCCGATCGGCTTCGTCGGGCTGATGCTGCCGCACATCGTGCGCATCTTCGTCGGCGGCGACCACCGGCGGCTGCTGCCGACGGCCGCGCTGGCCGGAGCGGTGTTCCTGGTCTGGGCCGACGTCGCCGCCCGCACGGTCGCCGCGCCCATGGAAATCCCCGTCGGCGTCCTGACGGCTCTGTGCGGCGGGCCGTTCTTCCTGTGGCTGATGCGCCGGGACGCCCGGCGGAACACCGAACGGGGGGGGCGGGATGACCGGGGCCGAACTCACCGTCGAGGGGCTGACGCTCACCGCCGGTGCGCACCACCTGGTACGGGACATCTCCCTGACCGCCCGGCCCGGTGAGGTGATCGGTCTGGTCGGTCCCAACGGAAGCGGCAAGTCCAGTCTGCTGCGTGCCGTCTACCGCGTCCTGCGCCCCGACGCCGGGCGCGTCCGCGTCGACGGAGCCGACGCCTGGTCACTGCCCGTGCGGCGACTGGCGCGAACCCTGGCCGCCGTGGTCCAGGAGACGGCGGCGGACTTCGACCTCACGGTGCGGGAGGTGGTGGCGATGGGCCGCACCCCGCACAAACGGCTACTCGAAGGCGAAACCGCCGAGGACGCCCGGCTGATCGAGTCGGCCCTGGAGTCGGTGGACGCGGCCACGCTGGCGGCGCGCCCCTTCGACCGGCTCTCCGGAGGCGAACGCCAGCGGGTACTCATCGCCCGTGCCCTCGCCCAACAGCCGTCCCTGCTCGTACTCGACGAACCGACCAACCACCTCGACATACGGCACCAGTTGGACGTCCTGGGCATCCTGCGGCGGCTGCCCGCCACGGCGCTGGCGGCCCTCCACGACCTCAACCTCGCCGCCTACTACTGCGACCGCCTCTACGCACCGGCGCACCCCAGGTGACCTTCCTGCCCGCGCAAAGCAGCCGACGATCGGGCCGAGTGGCCTGACACACGAAAACGGGACACATGAAAACGGGACCCATTTTCATGTACGGTTACGGGGACAGCGCCGATCAGGAGAGGACCCCTACGTCATGGCCGTGCCCAAGCGGAAGATGTCCCGGAGCAACACCCGCCACCGCCGCGCACAGTGGAAAGCAAGCGCGCCGGAGCTGGTGACGATCACCATCGACGGCCGCGAACATCAGGTGCCGCGACGGCTCGTCCCCGCCTACCGGCGTGGTCTGCTGCGCCCCGAGGGCTGAGCGCGCCATGGCGGGCCAGCTTCCGGTGACGGTCTTGTCGGGTTTCCTGGGGTCCGGCAAGACCACCCTCCTCAACCACCTCCTCACCAACCGCGACGGACTGCGGGTCGCCGTCATCGTCAACGACATGAGCGAGGTGAACATCGACGCGTCACTCGTCCGCGACGGCGACGCGGCTCTCTCCCGCACCGAAGAGCGCCTCGTCGAGATGACCAACGGGTGCATCTGCTGCACCCTGCGCGACGACTTGCTGGAGGAGGTGGACCGGCTCGCTGGAGAGGGACGGTTCGACTATCTCCTCATCGAGTCCAGCGGCATCTCCGAGCCCATGCCCGTCGCCGCCACCTTCGCCTTCCCCCGCGACGACGGCGCCACGCTGGACGAGGTCGCGCGCCTCGACACCATGGTCACGGTCGTGGACGCCGCGAACTTCCTGCCGGAGCTGGACGGCGGCGACGAGCTGGCCGCACGAGGACTGGACCAGTACGAGGACGACGAGCGCACCGTCAGCGATCTCCTCATGGACCAGGTCGAGTTCGCCGATGTCATCGTCCTGAACAAGCTCGACCTGGTCACCCCGGAGACGGCCGAACGGCTGGCGGCGGCGCTGTCGCGGCTCAACCCGGCCGCCCGTCTCGTACCCGCCGCACACGGCCGGGTCGCCCCCACGGACGTGCTCGGCACCGGCCGCTTCGACCTCGAACGCGCCCAGCAGGCGCCCGGCTGGGTCAGGGAACTCAACGGCGACCACATGCCGGAGACCGAGGAGTACGGCATCTCCAGCACCGTCTTCCGCGCCACCAAGCCGTTCCACCCCACCCGGCTGTGGGACTTCATCGCCAATGACCTGGACACCGGGGCCTACGGCAGCATCCTGCGCTCCAAAGGCTTCTTCTGGCTGGCCACCCGCCCCCGGGTGACCGGACTGTGGTCGCAGGCAGGCGTCGTCGCCCGGTTCGAACCCTCCGGAGCCCGGAACGGCCACAGCGAGGCCGGTGAAACCGCCGAGCACGGCCAGGAACTCGTCTTCATCGGCACCGGCCTGCGCCCCGCCTCCCTGCACCACGCCCTGTCCGCGTGCCTGCTCACCGACGAGGAGCATGCGCTGGGCGCCCGGGGCTGGTCGGCCTGGGACGACCCCTTTCCCGCCTGGGAGACCTACGGCCTCGACGAGACGTGCGACCACGAGCATGGTCCGCACGAGGCCGAACCCCTACCGGTGCGCTGAAGCTCGACACGCTGCTGTGTCCACCATCCCCGCAGGAGACCCACGTGACCGATTCCGCACGTCACGCCTACGCCGTGCGCCCCGCCACCACCGCCGACGCCGACGGAGCGCGCCGCGTCATACTCGACACGTTCTACCGGGAGTTCGGCTACGGCTACGTCCCCACGTGGCACCGCGACGTCGTGGACATCGTGGGAACCTACCTCGAAGACCCCCGGCACCTGCTGCTGGTGGCCGTGCACGGCGACGAGGTCGTGGGAACGACCTGCGTTCGCTCGGCGGGGCCGACCCACCCTCCGCATCCCGGGTGGCTCGCCGAGCGCTACCCGTCCGAAACCACCGCGCAGCTGCTCCGCGTCTACGTGCGACCGGAGCACCGACGGCACGGCCTGGCGCGGACGATGGTGCGCCAGGCGTGCGAGTTCGCCGCCGCGACCGACGGCTACGAGAGCATCTACCTGCACACCAACGCCGACATCGCGGGCGCCCTCCCGTTCTGGCACAGCGTGGCGAAAGAAATCTTCGACGCCCGCACCACGGGAGAGCACGGCCCGGGCTTCGCTACGGTGCACTTCGAGATCCCGATGCCACGCTGAGGGGCTGACCCGCCCGTTCACGCGGCTGCCGGTGCGGGTCCGTACCTCGGCCGCGCTGGCCCTCGCGACCGTCCTCGCCGTCCTCGTCCTGCCGCCGCTGGTCCAACTCGACGAGCAGGCCGTCGATCTGGCCGCCAAGCTGCTGCCGCCGAGCCGGGCGCATCCCCTGGGCACCGACGACCTCGGGCGGGACCTGCTGCTGCGCTGCGTCTACGGGCTGCGGGTCTCGCTGCTCGTCGGCGTGGCGGCCGCGCTCTCGCCGCCACCGTGATCGGCACCGCCGTCGGGGCCACCGCCGGGGCTTTGGGCGGCTGGGTCGACCGGGGTGTCATGCGGGTGGTCGACACCTTCTCGTCCGTCCCCCATCTGCTGCTCGGCATCTTCATCGTCGCCATGTTCCGGCCGGGCGTCTGGCCGGTGGTCGTCTCGGTCGGGCTCACCCACTGGCTGTCGACCGCCCGGATCGTCCGCGCCGAGGTCCTTTCCCTGCGTTCGCGCCCGTACATCGACGCCGCCGTCTCCGGTGGCGCGTCCCGGTGGCGGGTGGCGGTGCGGCATCTGCTCCCCGCCGTCCTGCCCCAGGCCACGCTGGCCGCCGTGCTGATGGTGCCGCACGCGATGTGGCACGAGTCGGCCCTGTCCTTCCTCGGACTGGGCCTGTCCACCCATACGGCGAGTCTGGGCACCCTCATCAACAGCGCACGGGGCTCACTGCTCGCCGGGCAGTGGTGGCCCACCCTCTTCCCGGGCCTGTTCATCATCGTCCCCACCCTCGCCATCGCCGGTCTCGCCGGGGCCTGGCGGGAGCGGATCAGCCCCCGCCGCCGATCGGAGCTGATGCTGTGACCCAGCCACACCCCGTCCTGTCGGTGCGCGGGCTGTCGGTGCGCTTCCTCATGCCGGGCGGACGGCGCATCGCCGCCGTCACCGACGCGCATTTCGACGTGGCGGCCGGAGAGTGTCTGGCCCTGATCGGCGAGAGCGGCTGCGGCAAATCCGTCCTCGCCTCCGCGCTCCTCGGGCTGCTCCCCGCCAACGCCCAGGCCGCGGGGCAGGCCCGCCTCGGCGACCTCGATCTGCTCTCCGCCGACGAGCGGACCCTTGCCCGCAAGGGGCGGGGGCGCCTGATCGGACTCGTACCGCAGAGCCCGGCCGCCCATCTCACCCCCGTGCGCACCGTCCGCTCCCAGCTGGAGGAGACGGTCGCCGCGCTGACCGGGGTCCGTGGCCGCGCCGCCGTACGGGCCGCCGCCCTGGCAGCCGCCGAACGCGCCGCGTTCCCCGCGGACCATCTCGACCGCCATCCGCACCAGCTCTCCGGCGGCCTGGCCCAGCGCGCCGCGACCGCGCTCGCCCTCGTCGGCGACCCACCCCTGGTACCCGCCGACGAGCCGACCACCGGGCTCGACCGCGACCTGGTGGACCGTACGGTGGACGAACTGCGCCGCCACGTCGACGAGCCCGGCCGCACGGGCGGAACCGGGCGGGCCCTGCTGATGATCACCCACGACCTCGCCGCGGCAGAACGCATCGCCGACCAGGTCGCCGTCATGTACGCGGGCCGCATCGTGGAACTGGCCGACGCGGACACGTTCTTCGGCCCCACGGGCCCCACGGGCCCCGCCACCCGTACAGCCGCGGCCTCCTCCAAGCCCTCCCGGACCGCTCCTTCACCCCCATCCCCGGCATGCCGCCCGAACTCGGCGACCTCCCCGGCGGCTGCGCCTTCGCTCTGCGCTGCGGACGGGTTTCCCCGGCCTGCGCCGCGCCTCCCCCGACGACCGACGGACTCGCCTGCCATCACCCCCGTCCCGCCGCGTCGGCCCCGGCCCCGGCCCCGGAGGACCTCCGTGCTTGAACTGCGCGCCATCACCGCCGGATACGGCAGAAAAGACCCGGTGGTGCGAAACGCCCACCTGGCCGTCGCGCCCGGCGAAGCCGTCGGCCTGCTCGGCCCCAGCGGCTGCGGCAAGTCCACCC
The DNA here is from genome assembly GCF_053596435.1 of Streptomyces sp. NPDC001700. Taxonomy (NCBI): domain Bacteria; kingdom Bacillati; phylum Actinomycetota; class Actinomycetes; order Kitasatosporales; family Streptomycetaceae; genus Streptomyces; species Streptomyces sp. NPDC001700. The sequence goes on along the minus strand of NZ_JBSFGE010000011.1, from coordinate 178,597 downwards.
TCGCGCGCGTCGCGGCCCTGCTGCACCGCCCCGACTCCGGCACCCTGCTGCTCGACGGCGAACCCGTACGACGGTGGCGCCACCGCGCCCCGCGCGATCAGCGCACCGCCTTCGGTGTCGTCCTGCAGCAGCCCAGACTCGCCGCGGATCCCCGGCTGCGGCTCACCGACGTGATCGCCGAACCGCTGCGCTCCACCGGCCGCCGCAAGGACATCCCGGAACGTGTCGGCGAGCTGGCCGCGGCGGTCGGCCTGACGCCGGACCTCCTGGGCCGCCGCCCCCACGAGGTCAGCGACGGCCAGCTCCAGCGCGCCTGCCTCGCCCGCGCCCTCGTGCTGCGTCCCCGCTGGCTGATCTGCGACGAGATGACCGCGATGCTCGACGCCTCCACCACCGCCGCGCTGGTCGCGGTCGTCGAGGACCACCGCGCCACCACCGGCGCGGGCCTGCTCGCGGTCGGGCACGACGCGGTGCTCCTGCACCGCTGGTGCGACCGCAGCGTCCATTGGGGCAGCCTGGCTCCTCCCGCCGAGGCGATGCCGCACCACGCTCCGGATCGTCCTACGTTATGGGCGAGGCGGAAGAACACCGCCGACGACGACCGGGACTTCTGAAAGGCTCACATGTCCGCCACCGGCAATCTCTGCGTGCTGCTCAAGCACGGCGAGGTCTTCCTCAAGGGGCACAACCGCCAGCGCTTCACCGAGCGGCTCCACGACAATCTACGGGTGGCTCTGCTCGGGATCGGCGGCTCGACCTGGATCAAGACCGCCCAGAACGTCACCGTGCTCGGCGGTCAGGGGGTCCCGCAGGAGGCGCTGGTGGAGCGGGCCCGGCGGGTCATCGGTTTCAACGCCGTCGAGCCCGCCGTGCGGGTGCCCAGCGCCCTGGAGGAGATAGACCGGGCGGCCGTCGACGCGCTGCGCTCGGTCGCCGCCGAGCGGCCGGGGTGCGGTTTCGCCGTACGGGCGAGGCGGCGGGACAAGACGTTCCCGCTGACGTCGTCCCGGATGGAGCGGCATGTGGGGGCGCGGATCCTGGAGGAGGTCGACGGTGTGCGGGTCGACCTCACCCGGCCCGACGTCGTGCTGACGGTGACGATCGACCGCAAGGAGACGTACCTCTCCTGGACCCGCCACCCCGGTGTGACGGGTCTGCCCGTCGGGTCCAGCGGGCGCGCCCTGGTGCTGCTCTCCGGCGGCTACGACTCCCCCGTGGCCGCCCACCGGGCCATGCGCCGTGGCCTGTCCTGCGACTTCGTGCACTTCAGCGGCGCCCCGTACACCAACCCGTCGTCGGTCTACAAGGCCTACGCCCTGGCCCGCGAGCTGAACCGTTACCAGCCGCCCGGCCGGTTGCATGTCGTCGCGCTGGGCAAGGCCCAGAAGCAGCTGGCGGTGGCCGGTGCGGGCCGGCTCCAGGTCGTCGCCCAGCGGCGGCTGATGGTACGGACCGCCTCCGAGCTGGCCGCCCGCACCGGCGCGCAGGCCCTGGTGACGGGCGACAGCCTGGGGCAGGTGGCGAGCCAGACGCTGGCCAACCTGGTGGCGGTGGACGAGGCCGCGGCGCTGCCGGTGCTGCGTCCGCTGATCGGCTGGGAGAAGCAGGAGATCATCGACGAGGCGAGGTCCATCGGCACGGCCGACATCTCGGTGCTGCCCGATGAGGACTGCTGCCAGCTCCTGACACCCCCACGGGTCACCACCCGGGCCGGTGTGCCCCAGCTGCGGGCCGTCGAGAAGCGGCTCGACCTCGACGAGGTGACGGAGGCCCTGCTGGACAGCGTCCAGGTGATGCTGCCCGGAGCGGACGGGGACGGGGACAGCGACGCCTACGCCACGCCCGGCGCGCAGGCGAGCGGAGAGGCGGTTACCGTCCCGCAGTCGCGGTCGGCCCCTGCGGCTGCTCCGTCATGCGCGGCAGATACGTGTCCATGATCCACCCATGCCGCCAGCCGGGCCGCGCGTGTTCGTTCGTCATCCGCCATGGTGGCGAACGTCCGGTTGCCTATCCTGCTGCGGCACATCGAATTGGTCCGTGTGGAGAGGTGGCATCCGGCACATGCACAGCATGCACAACACGCACGAGACGATGCGCGGCAGGCTCAGATCGCTCCCGGTGTTCGCGGACGTGGGTGGCGCGCACATCGAGGAGCGCGGGCTGCCGGACAACCCCGTGCCCGCGATCGGCGCGTGGATCCTCGCGGCGGGTGCCGCGGGCCAGCAGGAACCGCATGCCATGAGCCTGTGCACGGTGGACGCGTCGGGGGTTCCGTCGAGCCGGGTTCTGATCGTCAAGGACATCGACGACGACCGACTGTTCTTCGCGACCCCCTCCGACAGCCGCAAGGGCCTCGACATCGCAGCGAATCCGCAGGTGGCGGCCCACTTCCACTGGCCGGTCACCGGGCAGCAGGTACGGATCGTGGGGACCGCGGCCGACCAGGGCCGCGCCGCCTCCGAGGCGGACTTCGCCGAGCGGGGGCGCGGCTCCCGGCTCGCCGCCCACCTCCACCGGCCCGGCCCGCTCCCCGACCGGCACACGGCGCTGGCCGAGTACGAACGCCTCGGCTCCCGCTACCCGGGCGAGGTGCCGTGCCCTCCGGCCTGGACCCTCTACGCCATCACCCCCACCGAGGTCGAGTTCTGGGCAGCGAGCGTCGACCGGGTCCACCACCGGGTGGTGTACCGCAGGGACACCGTCCGTGCTCCCTGGCGCCATGAACTGCTGTGGCCGTGACGTAGCGGGAGTTCAGGAGAGCGGGTGGGCAGCGGGCGTCCGGTCAGGCCCGCGAGGAGCGGGGCCAGCAGAGTGTGCGCTGCCGTGAGAGCGGCGTACGGATTGCCGGGCAGGCCCAGGATCCAGCGGCCGTCCGGGAGTTGGGCCAGCAACTGGGGATGGCCGGGGCGGCAGGCGACCGTGTCCACGATCCACCGGGCGCCGCTCTCGCCCAGCAGCGCCCGCAACTGGTCGGTGGCACCGACCGAGGTGGAGCCGGTCACCAGGACGCACACGCGGGGCCGCCGTCGTACCGGAAGGGTGCCGGGGCCACGGGCGGCGGCCAGGCCGATCAGGGCGGGACCGATCCGGGTCCCGGGCGGCGCCAGGCACGCACCGGCCGGGGCGTCCTCGCCCGCGCGTACGGTGCCCCGCAGCCGCCAGGGGCCGGGCCTCCCACTGTGCCACCGCCCGTTTACCGCCGACGACCAGTCACATTGCCGGTGGCCACCGGTCCGCGTTCTGTCGGCGGAGGCCGTCGAGGATGACGCTCATCAGGGGCCGCGCCGTTGATTCCCACACGTCCCGGTCCAGTCGGCCGAGGTAGGCGATGAGCAGGAGGACGCCGGGAGCGTCCACGTCGGTGCGGAGGGAACCGGCCGCCTTCCCGGCGTCCAGCAGGTGGGCGAGGGCACCTTCGATCGGGTTGTGGCTGTGGGCGACGAGGTCCTGCCACGCCACCGGTTCGAGCGCCGCCAGGACACCGCGCTTGATCTCGGCGTAGTCGATGACTCGGTCGAGCCAGTGGCGCAGGGCTTCCACCGGCTCGTGTTCCGCCAGCAGCGCGGAGGCGGCGGTCACGAGTTCTTCGACATCGCGCCGGTACACCTCGGCGAGAAGCGCTTCTCGGTTGGGGAAGTTCCGGTAGAGCGTCCCCTGCCCCACCCCGGCGCGCTTCGCGATCTCGTTGAGGCGTACGTCGCTGGACTCGGCGAGGGCCGCGCGGGCGGCCTCCACGATGCGGGTCCGGTTCTGCACCGCGTCCATACGGCGAGCTGGCGCGTTCATAGGCCTCTTCAGATACTCCGGGGATCAGAACTCATGGTCAGAAATGTTCCGTCCGCGACATCAGCGGACGCGGACGGCGCGGGCCAGGAAGTGGCGAGTGGCGTCCTCGTAGAGGTCCAGGGCCCATCCGGCGGTGTGCAGCGCGGGCCGCAGGTTCTCCTCGGCCAGCGGGTCGTCCGGGTCGAGTGGACGGCCGTGGCGGGCGGCCCGCTCGGCGCGGCCGGAAGGGTGGTAGAGCAGCAGCACACCGCCCGGGGCGGTCACCCTGGCCCACTCGCACAGCGCCACCGCGGGGTCGGGCACATGGTTGATCAGGCCCGCGCTGAAGCTGCCGTCCACCGCCCCGGCCGCCAACGGCAGTCGGCAGGCGTCGGCCATGAGCAGCCGGGCGAGGCCCGCGCGGCCCTCCACGGCGGCGGTGGCGGAGAGCATCGCCGGGGTGAGTTCCACACCGAGGACCAGGCCCTCGTCACCGACTTCCGCGCGCAGCGCGGGCAGCGCCCGTCCGCTGCCGCACCCCACGTCCAGGGCCCGCTGGCCGGGCCGCAGGCCCATGCGGGCGACCGCCGCCGCGTACCTCGGGGTGTCGTCGGCGAAGCGCTCTTCCCACGTGGCCGCCATCGAGGTGAAGAAGGCCCGGGTCCGGCTCCGCGCGGCGCGGCCCGCCACGAGCGCGGCGAAGCGGGCGAAGGCGTCCACGGCCGCCTTGTCGACCTCCAGATGAAACTGCACGCCCCACGCCGAGCCGCCGATCCGGAACGCCTGAACCGAGTAGCGGTCGCAGGAGGCCAGCAGTGTCGCCCCGGTGGGCAGGTCCATGGTGTCGCCGTGCCAGTGCAGGACGGTCAGCTGCCCCGGGGCGTCGGCGAACAGCGGATCGGTGTGCGCGGCCGGTGCGGTTCGTACCTCGCCCCAGCCGATCTGCGACCCCGAACCGGTGCGGGCCCGGCCGCCCGCCGCCTCCGCGAGGAGCTGGGCGCCGAGACAGATCCCGAGTACGGGAACTTCGGCTTCCAGCGCCGTCCGCAGCAGCGCCAGCTCCTCCGTACGGCCGGGAAAGTCCTCGTACGCCGCCGCCGGACCGCCCATCACCACCAGCGCCGCGGCGCCGCCCAGCGACTCGGGCACCGGGTCCCCCGCCCAGGTCCGGCAGGCCCGAATCGGCAGTCCGGCCGCCTCCAGCGCCGTCCCCATGGCGTACGGACCTTCCTGCGGCGCATGCTCCACGATCAGCACATCCGCGGTGGCAGCAAGGCTCACTCGCTCGCTCTCCTCACGTCCACGCGGGGTAACCGCCGTCCACGCGCACCGCGTCGATGCCGCTGATGTGCCGGGCTCCGCAGCGGTCCTGAGGCAGCGCGAGCTGAGGACCCGCCCGGTCGAGCGGGGCGTCGTCGATGGTGACCGCGAGCAGGACGGGAGCGCGCCCGAAGTCCGGGTCGATCTCCGCCCACGTCAGCATCGCGCGGTGGCCGTCCGCGCCGTGTACGGCGATCAGGAAGCGCAGGCGGTCCTTGCGCTTGGCGGGGTCGAAACCGGGACCGGCGTCCACGAGGACGTCATGCAGGAGCGGCCCGGTGAAGCGGTGGTGCTGTATGCCGCTGGTGGCGCACTCGAAACTGACCTGTGCCCGGTGCTGGGGCCAGGCCATCAGGTCGGACACCGTCAGCCGGGCCGGACGGGTCAGATCGCCGGTGAGAACGAGTTCGGCCACCGGGTGGTCGTATTCGCAGGGGCGAGGGACTGACTCACGGGCTACCACCTCCTGGCTGACCCGTGCCCGAACACCTATCCCGTACAAACGCACATGCCATGCTCTCAGATCAGGGGTCCAGCTCATGCGAAGGGACAGGGGTATATGCCCTGGCATCTGCGGCAGTATGATCCAGGCATGCACACCTACCGGATCGGGGACGCGGCCGCCTTGCTCGGTGTCAGCGCCGACACCGTGAGGCGTTTGGTCGACGGCGGGAAACTGACCGCCGAACGGGACGAACTGGGCCGCCGGATCATCCCCGGGCCGACTCTCGCGGCCTACGCCCGGGAGGTCCACCGCATGGAGCGGGAGTCCGCCGGTTCCTCGGCGCGCAACCGCTTCTCCGGCATCGTCACCGATGTGATCCTCGGTGATGTGTCGGCGCAGGTGGAGATCCAGGCCGGACCGTTCCGGGTGGTGGCGATGGTCAGCCGCGAATCGGCTGAGGAGCTGAAGCTGGAGCCTGGCGTTCCGGCGGATGCCGTGATCAAGTCGACCAACGTGGTTGTCGAGAGACCGTAAATGTGTCCGTCAGGACCAAAGGGAGTGGACCCGTGATGACCCGTTCCGCGCGCCGGACCCGCCGGACGTCGCAGGTGGCTGCTGCTGGCGCCGCAGCCCTGCTGGCCCTCAGCGCCTGCTCGTCGTCCGGCGATTCCTCGTCGAAGAAGTCGGACTCCTCCGATTCCGGCTCCGCCTCGGACAAGGTGTCCGGCACGGTGACCGTCTTCGCGGCCGCCTCGCTGAAGGAGAGCTTCACCGAGCTGAAGAAGACCTTCGAGAAGGAGCACCCCGGCACGAAGGTGACCTTCAGCTTCGGTGGCAGCGACGCCCTCGCCGCGAGCATCACCGGTGGCGCCCCGGCCGACGTGTTCGCCGCCGCCAGCCCCAAGACGATGAAGACCGTCATGGACAAGGGGGACACCTCCGGCAAGCCCGCCACCTTCGTGCGCAATCAGCTGGAGATCGCCACCCTGCCGGGCAACCCCGACAAGATCTCTTCCCTGAAGAGCCTCACCAAGTCCGGGCTGAAGGTCGTCCTGTGCGACAAGACGGTCCCGTGCGGGGCCGCCGCTCAGAAGGCCCTTGACGCCAGCAAGCTCAAGCTCACCCCGGTCTCCTACGAGCAGGACGTCAAGAGCGCCCTGAACAAGGTGCAGTTGAAGGAGGCCGACGCGGCCGTCGTCTACAAGACCGATGTGAAGGCGGCGGGCGACAAGGTGCAGGGCGTGGAGTTCCCCGAGTCGGCCAAGGCCATCAACGACTACCCGATCGCCTCGCTGAAGAACGCCCCCAACGCCCCCGCGGCCAAGGCGTTCATCCAGCTGGTGCAGTCCGCCGAGGGCCAGAAGGTGCTCGGCAAGGCCGGGTTCCTGAAGCCGTGACCTCGCAGGCCCCGCAGGACAAGGCAGACGCCGCGGAGACCTTGGAGGGCGCTCCGCGGCGCGGCCGGGACCGGGGCCGTGTCCGTGGCCGGGTCCGCAAGGGCGCCCCGCTGCCGCTGCTCCTGCCCGCGCTGATCGGCCTGGCGTTCCTGCTCGTCCCGCTCGTCGCCCTGCTGGTCCGGGCCCCCTGGCGCAGCCTGCCCGACCTGCTGACCAGCACCGAGGTCTGGCAGGCGCTCCAGCTCTCCCTGGTCTGCGCCACGGCCGCGACCGCGGTGAGTCTGGTCGTCGGTGTACCGCTCGCCTGGCTGCTGGCCCGGGTCGAGTTCCCCGGGCGTGGCCTCGTACGGGCGCTGGTGACCCTGCCGCTCGTCCTGCCGCCGGTGGTGGGCGGTGTGGCGCTGCTGATGGCGCTCGGGCGCAACGGGGTCGTCGGGCAGTGGCTGGACTCCTGGTTCGGGATCACGCTGCCGTTCACCACCACGGGGGTTGTGGTGGCCGAGGCGTTCGTGGCGATGCCGTTCCTCGTCATCAGCGTCGAGGGCACGCTGCGCGCCGCCGACCCCCGCTACGAGGAGGCCGCCACCACCCTGGGCGCCTCCCGCTTCACGGCCTTCCGCCGGGTCACGCTCCCCCTCATCGCCCCCGGCATCGCGGCGGGCGCCGTGCTCGCGTGGGCCCGCGCGCTGGGCGAGTTCGGCGCGACGATCACGTTCGCGGGCAACTTCCCCGGCCGCACCCAGACCATGCCGCTCGCCGTCTACCTCGCCCTCCAGAACGACCCGGACGCGGCCATCGCCCTCAGCCTGGTCCTGCTGGCCGTGTCCATCGCGGTACTGGCCGGGCTCCGTGACCGCTGGATGACCGCCTCATGACCCACACCGAGAAGACGACGCACAGCACGACGGGTGCCCGGGGCGGTGCGGGGCTCAACGCCCGGCTCGTGATCGAGCGCGGTTCGTTCCGTCTCGACGTGGCGCTGACCGCGACGCCCGGTGACGTCGTCGCGCTCCTCGGCCCCAACGGCGCGGGCAAGACCACCGCCCTGCGCGCGCTCGCCGGACTCACCCCGCTCACCGGCGGCCATCTCCGGCTGGACGGCGCCGAGTTGGACCGTACGCCCCCGGAGTCCCGCCCGGTCGGTGTGGTCTTCCAGGACTATCTGCTCTTCCCCCACCTCTCCGCACTCGACAACGTGGCCTTCGGCCTCCGCTGCCACGGCGCCACCAAGGCGGAGGCCCGTGCGGAGGCCGCCGAGTGGCTGGACCACATGGGCCTCGCCGACCACGCCGGAGCCAAACCCCGCCGCCTCTCCGGCGGGCAGGCCCAGCGCGTCGCCCTCGCCCGCGCCCTGGCCACCCGCCCCCGGCTGCTGCTCCTCGACGAACCCCTCGCCGCCCTCGACGCCCGCACCCGCCTCGACGTCCGCGCCCGGCTCCGCCGCCACTTGGCCGAGTTCGAGGCGGTCGCCGTGCTGGTCACCCACGACCCGCTCGACGCCATGGTCCTGGCCGACCACCTCGTCGTCATCGAGGACGGCCAGATCGTCCAGGAGGGCGCCCCGCCCGATATCGCCCGCCGCCCGCGCACGGACTACATCGCACACCTGGTCGGCCTCAACCTCTACCGGGGCGAGGCCGAGGGCCACACGGTGCGCGTCGACGGCGGGCCCGAGGTCACGACCACGGACGATCTGACGGGTCCGGTCTTCGTCGCGTTCCCGCCGAGCGCGGTCACCCTGTACCGCGACTGCCCTACCGGCTCCAGCGCCCGCAACCTCTGGCACTGCGAGGTCACCGGCCTGGAGACCAACGGCGACCAGGTACGTGCCGACCTCACCGGCGACCTCCGCCTCGCCGCGGACCTCACCACGGTCGCCGCGACCGAACTCGAACTCCACCCGGGCGCCACGGTGTGGGCGGCGGTCAAGGCCGCCCAGACACACGCCTACCCCGCCTGATTCCCGGCCGGACCCATCACCCCCGGCCAACCCCACCTGCGCATCGTCGTCCAAAGCCCGGAGTGGTAGAACGCTTTGGCCGCGGCCTTGTTCTTTTCCGGGGCGCTCATGGTGTCACCGTAGGGTCGGGCGCCGGTGCGGCGCGGTGAGTATGTCCAGCAGGCGGCCCGCGCCGACGGGGACCGGCAGGGCCCGATCGGCGAGGTCGGCGGGGGTTTCGGGATGGTCGGGGTTGACGCGGACGAGACGTGCGGCGGGGAAGTGGCGGGCGAGGTGTTCGCCAGGCCGCCGGATCACGCCGGGGGTGTTGAATCCGGCGCCGAACTCCAGGATCAGCAGGCGGGTATCGGCGGGCGCCGTGCCCAGCCACTCCTGGAGGCGGTGGCCCGCGGGGAGGTACGGGGTGTCGACGAACTGGGGGCCGACGCGGACGTTGATCTCGACCTCGCCTCCGCAGTTCGGGCATCGGGGCAGGGCAGCGGGGGCGGTGACGGCGCCGGTGGCCGGGTCGTAGGCGGCGAGGAGCTGTCCGACGAGAGGGCGGCTGTCCCACGTGGCGGGAGTGCAGGGGGTGCCGCACTGGTAACGGCCGTAGTCGCCCTGCGGGGTGAAGATCCGGTCGGGCGCGAAGCCACCCCGGGCGAAGAGACCGTCCACGTTGGACGTCATCACCCACTGGTCCTTGCCGTCGACCAGTGCGCGCAGCCGCTGGTAAAGGGGGTTGGGGGCGGTGGAGAAGCGAACGTCGTCGATATGGACGGCCCAGTAGCCCCACAACAGCGCCGGCGGCAGGGGCACGCCGACCATGTAGCGGGAGCGCAGGCCACGGCGGTACAGGGCGGGAAAGAGCTGCCGAAAGCGGTCCTCGTCGCCGTAGTCGTATCCGGCGGCGGCGCTCAGTCCGGCCCCGGCGGTGATCAGGACGCGATCGGCCTCCGAGAGCCAGGTGCGTATCGTGCCGACGGCGGCTGCCAGGTCGAAGACGGGCTGGTTCATCGGGACGGGGTCCCTTCGGTCAGTGCCTGGGTGTAGGCGGCGTGGTCGTCGTCCGCGTACACGTTGAAGATCACGCGGTCGAGCCGTCCGGGGTGGGTCGCGAGCCAGTCGGCCACGGTGTCCAGGGCGGTGCGGGCAGCGGGCTTCCGGGGGTAGCCGAAGACGCCGGTGCTGATGCCGCAGAACGCGACGGTGCGCAGACCGTCGACCTCGGCGGCGAGGTCGAGACAAGCACGGTACGAGGCCGCCAGCGCCTGTTCGTGCACCGGGCGCAAAGGGCCGTCGACGATGGGGCCGACGGTGTGCAGGACGTAGCGGGCGGGCAGCTGGTAACCACGGGTGATCTTGGCGGTGCCGGTCGGTTCCGGGTGGCCCTGCCGGGTCATGATCGTGTGGCAGTCGGCGCGCAGGCGGGGGCCGGCCGCGGCGTGGATGGCGTTGTCGATACACGGGTGCATCGGGGCGAAGCAGCCGAGCAAGGCGCTGTTGGCGGCGTTCACGACGGCATCGGCGCCAAGGGTGGTGATGTCGCCCTGCCAGAGCGCCGTACGGTCGGCGGCCCGGTATGTGGTGGGGGGAAGTGTGGTGCGGATGGTGGGCAGCGAGGCGGCGTCGGTGGTGCCGCGCGCCACGCGTTCGCCGGACAGGAGCGCGTCCAGCACACGGGCGGTCCCGCCGGGCAGAGGGGCTGCCTCCCGGACGGTCAGCACAGCGCGCAGGAGTCGCCGGGCGGCGGCATCGTCGAGCCGGTCCGCCGCGCCGGGGCGCAGCCCGGCCCGCACTGCCGCCGGGTCGTCGCCCAGCAGGCCGAGCGCCTCGCGGACCAGGCCATCGGACCGTTGATCCGGTTCATGGCAGATGGCGGGCCGGAACGGCTCGTCCAGGGCGACGGCGGCGCGGTAGGCGGCGATCGGCAGTGCGGTCGGGGCGTACACGGTTGTCCTCCGGGCAGTGGGGCACGTGACGGGTCGTAGGTCTGGCGCACGGCACGCCGTAGTGCCCTCACCCGTTCGCCGGTGGGGCACTGCGGCGTGGTCGGGCCCGGGGGCCACCTCGGCGGGGGTGCCGGTCCGGTGTCAGAACAGGCCGTTGGAGTGCGGGAGTTCGGCGGGCACGGGGACGACGACGTCCCAGTGCTCGACGATCTTGCCGTCCTGGACACGGAAGAGGTCGTAGTACGCGGCGGGGACGCCGAACTCGCCCTCGGACTGGACCAGGACGAAGTCACCGTCGGCGATGACCTTGTGGACGGTCTTGTAGACGAGGTTCTTGCCCTGCTCGGACCACTTCGCGACGGCGGCGCCGAAGCCGTCGAGGCCGTCGGCCGCTTCCGGGTTGTGCTGGTGGTAGGTCTCGGTCGAGATGTAGTCGGTCAGGACCGAGTAGTCGGCGCCCTTGAGGACCTTCTCGGCGAACTCCCCCACCAAGGCGCGGTTGGCCTCGGTCTTGTCCTGGTCGCCCGGCTCGGTGGGGCCGTCGGTCTGGGAGCGGCCGGAGGCGGTGTCCTCGACCAGCGGGGTCAGGGCGTCCCAGTGCTCGGCGAGCTTGCCGTCGGCGTCGACGCGGAAGATGTCGAAGGCGACCAGCGGGACGGGGCCGAAGCCGTGGTACGTGCCGTGCAGGACGACCAGGTCGCCGTCGGCGATCACCCGGGCGCCCTCGTACCGGAAGCCCTCCGGCAGCCCGGCGACCAGCTGGCGCAGCGCCTCGGGGCCGTCGGCGGCCAGGGCGCTGTGCTGGCGGTAATCGGCGGCGGCCCAGCGGTCCACCGCGCTCGGGTCCTTCTTTCCGAACAGCTCACCGGCTGCGGTCAGGACGGTGTTCTTGGCGTTGCTCATGACGGTTCTCCTCGCAAGGTCAGGTTGTAGGGGAGGCTTGGAAGGTTGTGGTCGCTCCTCACCTCTTACTGCTTTCCGACATCGGCTCGGCTCCGGACGAGCTGACACCTTCACGTTATGGGCGCTGAGCAGGCCGAATCGGATACGCTGACGACTCACCATGGTCAAAAAGCGACACGATGCCGATCGAGGCATCCCGGAGATCTCCTTCGCCGCACCCGCAGGCACCCCCGCCGGCGTAGAAGTGCTGTCCCTCGCAGACCTGCGCCACCGGGTCCCCGCAGAGCGGCTCGTGGTCCCCCAGCGCCCGGGCTTCCACCACCTGATCACCCTCACCGGCGGGACCCTGTGGCACACGGTCGACTTCACCGCCTACGCCCTCGAACCCGGCTCCTGGCTCTGGGTACGCCCCGGGCAGGTCCAGCAGTGGGGCGACCTCACCCACGCCGACGGCACCCTGGTCCTCTTCGGCCAGGACTTCCTCGACCCGGCCACCACACACGGCGCGAGCACAGAAGACCCGCACGCCCCGATCCTGCGCCGCCCCCTCCCCGACGACGAAGCGGCCCTGCGGCTGGCCGCCGACCACCTCACCACCGAGTTCCACGCCCTCGGACACCTGCCCCTCGAGGTCCACACCGCGGCCCTCCGCCACCTGCTCGCGGTCCTCGTCCTGCGGCTGGCCCACCTCACCGCCCCCGCCGGCAGCCCCGCCCCCGAACCCGACGCCACCTACCTGCGCTTCCGCGATGCCGTGGAACGGGACTTCGCGCGCACCCGCCGGGTGGAGGACTACGCCGAAACGCTCGGCTACTCGGTCCGCACCCTCTCCCGCGCCACGCTCGCCGCCGCCGGTCTCGGCGCCAAGGAGTTCATCGACCGCCGCGTCGTCCTGGAGGCCAAGCGCCTCCTGGCCCACAGCGACCAGGCCGCCGCCCGCATCGCCGACCGCCTCGGCTTCTCCAGCGCGACCCACTTCAGCAAGTACTTCCACCACCGCACCGGCCACACCCCGATCACCTTCCGCGACACGGTCCGCGGGGGCTGGACAGCCGTACGCCGCGAGCAGTCCTGAACCGAGGACCTTCCGGCATCTGCCGGTGGACAGCGGCAGCGGCCAGGTCGTACCCCCATCGCTTCGTCGTGAAGCCGTGGGGCTCGCCGCCCGGGGTGGCCGTCCGGTTCCTGGAGCAGCGCGACGGTGCTCAGGCAGTTGTCGTGGAGCGCCATCACGTGGATCTTCGCCCAGAAGGCGGTGGGCCCACGGCTGGCGCCGTCACGGTCGGCGGATCAGGCGGCGGCGGGGTCGATGGACTTGTCCTTGAACGAGCCCGCGAGGAGGGTCTTCATCACGCGCTTGCCGACCGGGTTGCCCGCCAGCGAGGTGATGAGGGTGCGGCTGAGCTTGTCCCGGCGGGTCTGGGGGACGAACATCCCCAGTTCCTTGCGGCCGTGTTCTTGCATGGTGGTGATGAAGGGCCGCAGCTTCTGGTCCCACTCGCGCAGTGCGCGCGAGGGATTGCCCGGGTTGCGCTGGAGCATGGTGCCGAGGAGGTCGGCGCCGACGATGGCGCTGGAGGCGCCCATGCCGGAGTACAGCGTCGGGCACCAAGCGGCGTCGCCGAGGAGGACGACGCGGTCGGTGTGCCAGGTCGGCATCACCACCTGGTGGACGGAGTCGAAGAGGTAGTCGTCGGCCTGCTCGAACTGCTGGAGGAGGTTCTCCAGCACCGGTCCGCCGGGTTCGGGGCCGAAGGCGCGGCGCAGCGACTCGATGGGCGGGCGCCGGAACTCCGCGTCCTCGTCGTCGGTGCGGTAGGAGAGCAGCAGCCCCGGCCGGTGGTCGGAGAAGGCGAAGACCCAGGCGGAACGGCCCGGTTCCGCCAGGATGATGCCGTCGGTGAGTGCGTAGCCGGGTACGGGTTCTTTGAGGACCGTGGCGGCGATGATGTGGTGGAACGGGCGCAGGTAGTCGGCGTGGGGGCCGAAGACCATCGGGCGCACGGTGGAGCGCAGGCCGTCGGCCCCCACCACGAGGTCGAACCGCTCCGTGGTCTCGACGGTGGCCGCTCCCGAGGTGGTGCGCAGCGTGACGTCCACACCACCGGGGTGCTCCTCCATGGCCGCCGGTGTCGTGCCGTAGCGGATGTCGGTGAGGGGCTCGACGGAGTCGTAGAGGGCGGCCTCGATGTCGCCCCGGAGCAGCAGGCGGGGAGAGCCGGGCAGGTCGCCGTATCCCAGGCCGGGCCGTCGGCGGCCTTTGCGGTCGATGTCGTACGTCTTGCTCTCGTAGGTGGCCCGGTTGCCGATGGCGTCGAGCACGCCCATCCGCTGCGCGGCGTACTTGCCGGTGTCGAACAGCCCGATGAAGTAGCCCGCGGGACGGCGCCGGGGAGCGCGCTCGACGATCAGGGTTTCCCAGCCGATGTCGTGCAGGCGCAGGGCCGTGGACAGGCCCCCGATCCCCATGCCCACGATCAGGGCGCGCGGCTTGTTCATGGCGGTCCTTTCTTCGGCGCAGCAGACGCTAAGCGGAGATGACATCTCCACTTACGGCAGCCACTGTAGCACCAAACCGGAGATCCCTTCTCCGGTTACGGGGTACAGTGGACTCATGAGCAGCCGATCCGTCTCCACCCCGCCCTCCGGGAACACTCCGGCGCGCCCTCTGCGGGCGGACGCCGAACGCAATCGGCAGCGCATCATCGCCGCTGCTCAGGAGGTCTTCGCCGAACGAGGGCTGGACGTCACCCTCGATGACATCGCCCATCACGCGGGGGTCGGTGTCGGTACCGTCTACCGCCGCTTCTCGGGCCGCGAGGAACTCATCGAGGCCGTCTTCGAAGACGCGGTGCGGCAGGTGGTCGCGCATGCGGAGCAGGTCCTCACCCGGGACGATCCCTGGGAGGGGCTCGTGGAGTTCCTCCAGGCCACCGCCCAGCGCTTCGCCGAAAGCCGCGGACTGAGAGAGGTCCTGCTGGGCGGCGCGCACAGCAGGCCCCGGGTGGACGCCGTCCGGGAGCATCTCCACCCCCTGATCGGCGATGTCTTCGCGCGGGCCCAGCAGCACGGCCCGCTCCGCGACGACATCGAGGCGACGGACTTCCCCTTCATCCACATCATGCTCGGAGCCGTCACCCAGAACGGCAGGGCCGTCGCACCGGACCTGTGGAAGCGCTACTTCACCCTCATCCTGGACGGCATGCGCCGCGACCGGAGCGGCCCGTCCCCCCTCCCCCACCGCGCGCTCGCCCCGGACGAAGTCCACCAGGCCATGATGTGATGCCCGCTTCGCGATAGCCGCCGCGCGTGCCGGTGCGGAGGCCGTACGCGCCAGGTACGGGCGGCGGCTCACCCGCATCGACAAAGGTGCCGGGGACTTCGCCACTGACGCCGATGTGGCGGCCGAGGAGGCGATCCTCGGCGTCATCCGTGCCGCGCGGCCTGAGGACGGCGCGACCGCTTGGGTTCGGCACGACGGGGGCGACACGCGGCTGGCGCCGACGGCTGCCACCCAGTTGGTGGACGTGAACCTGGATCCGCCCTTTCCGAGCGCGCCTGGATTCAGGGCCGTGGACGTGCTCGCTCACCCCGGGTTCGTCGAACGGTTCCGGCCACGAGTCGTGTCCACGACGCTGGCGCTGGCCTGGGTCGCGGCCGGAAAGCGCGCCGCATACGTCACCGATGGCGGTGACCTCGCCGGGAGCGTGCACTTCGCCGCCGGTATCGCTCTGTGCCGGGCCGCTGGCTGCGTCATCACCGGAGTCGATGGCACGCCGATCGGGCAGGCGGGCCGAGGGCTCGTCGTGGCCTCGGACGCCGAGACTCACGGGCTGCTGTTGTCGATGATCCGCGGTCGAGGCTAGTGTCTTCGTGGCGCCGGTTGACACCCCACAGGGTGTCGTCGCCGACCCAGCGGAGAGGCGGTTACGGTCCCTCAGGCGCGGTCGGCTGCTCCCTCATGCGCAGCAGATACGTGTCCATGATCCACCCATGCCGCTCACGCGCCTCGGCCCGCACCCGCCGGATGCGGTCGGACACCTCCCGCAGGGGGCCCGCCACCAGCAGCTCGTCCGGTGTGCCGAGGTAGGCGCCCCAGTAGATCCAGACGTCGTCTCCTTCGACGCGCGTGAACGACTCGTGCGCGTCGAGCATCACGACGATGTCGCCCTCGTCGTTCTGGCCCACGTCGGAGAGCCGTCGGGCCGGGGTGATGTGCACCGGCCGTCCCACCTGGTTCAGGGGGATGCGGTGGCGTGCGGCGAGCGAGGAGACACTGCTGATGCCGGGGATGACCTCGATGTCCGGCGCGACGGCGCCGCGTTGCTCGATGTCGGCGAGGATGCCGAGGGTGCTGTCGTACAACGACGGATCGCCCCACACGAGGAACGCGCCCGTCTCGTCGGCCGTCATCTCCTCGCGCAGCATGTCCTCGAAGAGGTCCGCGCGGCGGGTGCGCCAGTCCTGGACGGCCGAGGTGTACTCGCCCCGGTCCATCGGACGCCGGTCCCTGCTCGGGTCGTCCACCTCCACGACCCGGTAGGGCCCCCGCGCGTGCTCCTCCAGCATGCGGTGACGCAGATCCGTGAGGGAGGACTTGGCGTCCCCCTTGCCGACGATGAAGAACACGTCGGCGCGGCGCATCGCCTTGACCGCCCCGAGCGTCAGGTGGTCGGGGTCGCCCGCTCCGATACCGATGACGAGAATCCGGCGTTGCTGCGTGGTCATGGAGGGCAGTCTCCCAGGTCGGCTATGCCGCCACGGCGGTTCGTGCCCCGCGATGTCGGTGAGGTCGGTTGGGTCGGTGAGGTCGGTGCCCTGCGGGTCCGGTCCGGGTTTGCCGATCCGGCAGACCCGCACCGCTTCCTCGGGTGTGCGCCGCGTCTCCCGCGAGGAACACGCGGTCGATACGGAAGCGGTCGGCCATCGCCGCCCGGATCCGGAGAGCGGATACCCAGCGGACCTCGCGGACCGTGAGGTCGTGTCCCGTGCGGTGCTGGAGTAACCGCCGCAGCGCCTGCGGTGCGGTGTCCCGGCCGACGTCCGGCTGCGCACCGGGAGCGGTGAAGTGGACCACCACGGCCCCCGTCGGCGGCCATGAGGTAACGGGCCCGGATCACGTCTTCGCCGCCGTCGGAGTGCCGCACGGTCGCGGTGACGGCGTGCGTGTCCTGGGCGAGGGCGGTCAGTTCGCTGTGGAGCTCGACATGCCCTCCGAGTTCCTACGCGTGCCCGGGAACGCCCGTCCGTCCCGGTGCCGGATCGGTGCTCACCGGGCCGGGTCGGCCTGTGGGGCGGCGGGCGTGGGAGGGCGGGGGCGGTCGCCGGGCGGCAGGAAGGGGGCGGCGTGCAGGGCGCGGGCGAGGAGGTGCGAGCGCCCGGCGACGATGGGGCTGAGGACGGCGAGGACGAGGACGTACCCGGCGATGAACGGGGCGAGGCGGTCATCGAGTCCCGCACCGGCGGCCATGGCGGCCAGGATCAGCGCGAACTCGCCACGTCCCAGGAGCGTGGTGGCGATGTTCGCGGCCTGCTGGGGGCCGTAGCGGTACAGGCGTGCCGCGAACAGTCCCGCGACCACGTTCATGGCGATGGTCAGTGCGGTCGCGGCGGCGACCGGTACGGCGACGGAGGCGAGGTTCGCGGGGTTGATGGCCAGGCCGAAGGCGAAGAAGAAGATGGCGGCGAAGGCGTCGCGCAGCGGATGCACCAGTTCGCGGATCCGAGGCCCGGAGGGGGTTCCGGCGAGGATCAGGCCGACCATGAAGGCGCCGATGGCGTCGACCACCCCGAGGACCTCGGAAACGCCCGCGACGAGTATGGCGGCGCCGAGGAAGGTGGTGACCAGCAGTTCGTTGTCGCGCACCGCGACCAGGCGCCCGATCAGGCGGGTGCCGTAGCGGGCCGCGATGGCCAGCACCATCAGGAAGCCGAACGCCTTGGCCGCTTGAAGGAGGGTTTCCGTGACGCCCTGGGCGCCGCTGATGACGGGCTGGAGCGCGGCCAGATACAGGGCGAGGAAGACGTCCTCGACAACGGTGACGCCCAGGATCAGGCGGGTCTCGGGGCGGGCGAGGCGACCGAGGTCGATGAGGATCTTGGTGACGATCGCGGAGGAGGAGATGCCCAGAACGCCGGAGAGGACCAGGGCTTCGCGTGCTCCCCATCCCAGGGCGAACCCGAATCCCAGCCCCGCGCCGACGTTCAGCAGCAGGTAGGTGCCACCGGCGGCCAGCAGGCGCCTGCCGCCGCTCTTGAGATCGTCGAGGTGGAACTCCAGCCCCAGGTAGAACAACAGGAGGACCAGCCCGAGCGCGGAGAGCATCTCGAAGTCGTGCGGGTTCTCCACCAGGACCGGGCCCGGGGTGTGGGGGCCGAGCAGGATCCCGGCGAGGATGAACAGCGGGATCGTCGGCAGCCCGATCCGTCTGCCGAGACGGGCGAAGACGGCGGCGGCCAGGAAGGCGCCGCCCATGGCGAGCAGGGTGTCAGCGTGTCCCACGGGTCACGACCTTCCGCAGCGTGGTGGGTGTGGTGTGTCGCGGCTGGCGGGAGGGGATACGTCCTCCTTCGTTCCGGGGCTGGCAGGTGTTCCGGGGCTGGCAGGCTCTGATGGTCCCTGCCGGGTGGGGCGCGGCGCCGCGCGTAAGGGGCGGCCCCGGTCGGGTGGCGGCGCGAGCAGATGCGCCGCCCCCGCGGTGACCAGACCGGCCGCGAGGAGCAGGCCCTGCGGCAGCACCATGCCCATGACCAGCATCACCACGGAGAGGGCCAGCAGTGCCCGGGCCGGGCCGCGCCGCCGCCGGGCCGCGTGCGCCCTGCTCGGGTGTCCTGCGGCCGGACCGTGGGCGCCGGGAGAGGCGCTTCGCTGTGTCCGCGCCTGGACGTCGTGCGAGGGCTGGGTGCCGGGCCGCGCCATGGCTTCCTCCCTCCGGGGACCGGCAAAAGGCGGGCTCCATGCCACCGTCACACGCGGCCTCGCGGCCTCACCATCGGGTGCGGCACCCATTTCGGCGGGGGCCCGACCCCCACGAGCGGCCGTCATGTGGGCACCGGCACCGATGGACGCCGCCGCACCGCACCCGGCAGTCTGGCTATAAGGGCCGAAGCCCCCTCGACGGCAGCCAGGGCACCCGCGTCGGTGTGCGGAACCGGACCGGTCGCAGCCGTCGGCGCGGCGACGGGAGGAGGCGGTATCGATGTCCCTCTTCTGGCGGATCTTCCTGCTCAACGCCGTGGTGCTGATAGCGGCGACCACCCTGCTGCTGGGACCGGTCACCGTCTCCACCCCCGTCCTGCTCACCGAGGCCGCCGTCCTGACCGCCGGACTGGCCGCGATGCTCATCGCCAACGGCGTGCTGCTACGCGTCGGGCTCGCCCCGCTGCAACGCCTCACGCGTGCCATGACCACCACCGACCTGCTGCGACCGGGAACGCGTCCGGCCGTCGGCGGCCACGGCGAGGTCGCCGAACTGATCACGACCTTCAACGCCATGCTCGACCGGCTGGAGGCCGAACGCGCCACCAGCGCCGTCCGCGCCCTGTCCGCGCAAGAGGCCGAACGCCACCGCATCGCCCAGGAACTCCACGACGAGATCGGCCAGACCCTCACCGCCGTCCTGCTCGAGCTGAAAAGCGTCGCCGACCACGCGCCATCCGCCGTACGCGAGGAACTCCACCAGGTCCAGGAGACCACCCGCGCCAGCCTCGACGAGATCCGCCGCATCGCCCGCCGACTGCGCCCCGGCGTCCTGGAAGAACTCGGACTGGCCAGCGCCCTCAAAGCCCTCACCAGCGAGTTCACCGGCCCCACCCTGGCCGTACGCCACCACGTCGACGCCGACCTGCCGCCCCTGAGCCGCGACACGGAACTCGTCGTCTACCGCGTCGCTCAGGAAGGCCTGACCAACGCCGCCCGCCACTCGGGCGCCCGCCGCGTCGACCTCACCCTCAAGCGCGTCCCCGCGGGGATGGAGCTGAGCGTCCGCGACGACGGCCACGGCATCCAGGGCGCCGCCGAAGGGGCGGGCATCAGCGGCATGCGCGAACGCGCCCTTCTCATCGGCGCCGACCTCACCCTGAGCCCCCGCCCCGACAGCGGCACCGAGGTACGTCTCGTCGTGCCCCTCCACCACGAAAGCCACTGACCATGCCCGCAGCCGAAACGCGCATCCTGCTCGCCGACGACCACCAGCTGGTCCGCCGCGGAGTACGCCTCATCCTCGACGCCGAGCCCGACCTGACCGTGGTCGCCGAAGCCGGCAACGGCGCCGAAGCCCTCGAAGCGGCCCGCGCCCACCACCCCGACCTGGCCATCCTCGACATCGCCATGCCCCGCATGACCGGCCTCCAGGCCGCCCGCGAACTCGACCGTACCCAGCCCGGTATCCGCATCCTGATGCTGACGATGTACGACAACGAGCAGTACTTCTTCGAAGCCCTCGCCGCCGGTGCCTCCGGCTACGTCCTGAAATCCGTCGCCGACCGCGACCTCGTCGAAGCCTGCCGCGCCACCATGCGCGGCGAGCCCTTCCTCTACCCCGGCGCCGTCAACGCCCTGATCCGCAACCACCTCGACCGGGCCCGGCAGGGCGAGCCGGTGCCCGAGCGGGCCATCACCGACCGCGAGGAGGAGATCCTCAAACTCGTCGCCGAAGGCCACACCTCCCAGCAGATCGCCGACATGCTCGTCATCAGCGTCAAGACCGTCGAACGCCACCGCGCCAACCTGCTGCAGAAACTCGGCCTCAAAGACCGTCTCGAACTCACCCGCTACGCCATCCGTGCCGGACTCATCGAACCGTAGCCGTCCCCACTGCCCCGCTGACCGGCAAGCCGAACACCGGCCCCTCGGCACCGCTGCCTTCTTCGCCGACAAGGGCCTGCTGTGGAACGGCTGCGCCGCGCACCGGACCTCGTACCGGGAGTGCTGGACGAGCTGCTTCGCCTCAGCTCCCCCGTCAGCATGGCCACGTTCCGGTACACCACGGAGGCCATCACCCTCGGCGGCGTCGAGACCCCCGCGGATGCCCCGGTGCAGGTGGCCATCGGGGCCGCCAAGCGCGATCCCGCCTGGTTCATGGCCCGACGGCTCTCCCTGTTCTCGTCTAGCTAAGACGGTCGCCGGTGTCCCGCAGGCACGGCAGGACCGTGGTGATCGTTGAGGTGCTCGGACCAGCCGCCAGCAGGCTGCGGATGCGGCGGACGATGGCGACGACCACTTGGGACGGTCGCCCGTCCCAAGTGATCGTCGACTAGTCCACGTCAGTAGCCGACGTACAGGTCCCAGTCCCAAGCCGACGGCTGGCAGCTGTAGATCTTCCACATCCCGGCCTTCACGCCCGCCTTCGCCACGCGCAGGCACTCGCCCTGGGTCCAGTAGTCGTCGTAGAACTCCATGGCCATCGGGGTGGCCGCCGACACGGTCTGGGGCGCGGGAGTGGTGGCCGCCTGAGCGGGGACCGTCGCGGCTCCGACCGCGAGTACGGCCCCCAGTGCGGTGCCCGCCAGAATTCGTCCGATACGCATGACTCGCTCCTCTCAGCAGCCCTCGGCGAGGGCATGCCACAGAGACTGCTGACCGCTGAGAGGCCGGAACAAGAGATGCTGGCTGTCCCGGACAGCCACGATGTGTCCGGGCTGATCAGAGCGTGTCCGGATCGCGTCCCGGACAACAGGATCGAACGGGCCCCGGGCGTCGGCCGCTTCGCCGCCAACACACCTGCGCGGCCTCCCGGCCTCCCCGTAACCTGACGTCGAGCAACGCCCCCAGTGCCCATCCTGGGCGCACGGCAGACGCGGTGATGGCGAGAGGGACGGGTGGTCATGGAGTGGGCACGGTTCGCCGAGCGGATGGCGACGATGGCGCGGGACCTGCTGGCGCAGGACTCGGTCGACGCGACCCTGGAGCGGATCACCGCGTGTGCCGTGGACATCGTCGAGGGGTGCGACGCGGCCGGAATTCTGATCTTCCACGGTCAGCGGGTGGAAACCCTGGCCCCCACGGACGGGCTGGTGGTCCGCGCCGACCAGTCGCAGGATCAGCTCGCCGAGGGCCCGTGCTTCGACGCCGCGCTCCGTAGCCGTCCCGTCTACCGGATCCGGGACTTCGCCGAGCCGCAGGAGGCCTGGCCCGAGTTCGCGAGGCGGGTTCACGCGCAGGGCGTCGGGAGCATGATGGCGTTCCGGCTCTACACGCGCGAAGCGGAACTCGGCTACCTGAATCTGTACGCGCGGCGACCGGCGGTGTTCACCGAGGGCAGTGAGACGGCGGGCTGGCTGCTGGCCTCGCACGCCGCGGTCGCCTTCTCCAGCGCCCGCACCGCCGACCAGCTCCAGCACGCGCTGACCACCCGGCACACCATCGGCGAGGCCATGGGCATCCTCATGGAACGCCGCAAGATCGGCGAGGACGAGGCCTTCGGCGTGCTGCGGCGGGTGTCCCAGGAACGCAACATCAAACTGCGGGACATCGCCCGGCAGATCAGCGAGCGCGGCGACATCGACGGCCACGCATAGCGCGTCAGTTCGGCCGAGGTCCCCATGGAGTGTCCGCCGTGGCGGTCGTCCGGCAGGCCGTGCGCACACTCCGTACCCGCTCCGGTTCGACGCGGCGGCGGTAACCCGGTAACCGCGTCGACCGGTGCGAGTGGGGTGGCCCCTTCACCGTCCGCCCCACGGCCGTCTCAGGGGCGGGCCGTGGCTCCGGGCCGGGCCGCGCTGCCCGGCAGCGGCGTGGTCGCGGGCCGGTCCGCGAGCACGTCGAGGATGTTGTCGACGGCGAGATCGACCATGGCGGCCCGGGTGGCCTCGGTGGCCGAGCCGATGTGCGGAAGGGTCACCACGTTCGGCTCACCGGCCAGCGGCGACAGGTCGGCGCCCATGGGTTCGCGTTCGTAGACGTCCAGGCCCGCCGAGTGGATGGTTCCCTCGCGTACGGCGCTGAGCAGGGCGTCCTCGTCGATGACCCCGCCGCGGGAGGTGCTGACCAGGGTGGCGGTGGACTTCATGGCCGCCAGCTCGTCGGCGCCGATGAGGTGGCGGGTCTGCGGGGTCAGGGGGACGTGCAGGGAGACCACGTCGGCCTCGGCGAGCAGGGTGGTCAGGTCCACGGCCTTGGAGGGCGGGTCCTGGGTGTCGTCGGGCGCGAAGGGGTCGTGGTGCAGCAGGCGCATGCCGAAGCCCTGGGCGCGGCGGGCCACCGCGCGGCCGATCTGGCCGAAGCCGACCAGGCCGAGGGTGGCGCCGTGGATGTCCAGCCCCAGGTAGTCGTCCATCCGGAACAGGCCCCACTGCCCGGCGGCGAGCGAGTCGCGGGCGGAGCCCAGGCGGCGGCGGGCCATGAGGATGAGGCCGAAGGTGAGGTCGGCGGTGGTCTCGGCGAGCACGCCGGGGGTGTGGGTGACGACGACGCCGCGCTCGGCCGCCGCGTCCCGGTCCACGCCGTCGAAGCCCATGCTGGCCAGTCCGACGACCTTCAGGGAGGGCCCGGCCGCGTCGAGCAGAGCGGCGTCCACCCGGTCGTTGCCCAGGCAGAGGATGCCGGTCGCACCGGCGGCGAGGGCGTGCAGTTCGGCCGGTTCGGGCTTGCCGTGGCCGTCCCAGCGCACCAGGTCCGCCTGGGCCGCCAGCCGGTCCAGACCCCCGCCGGGCAGGGCGGGCCGGGTGGTGAGTACTCGCTGCGTCATGCGCCACTCCCTTATTTTTCCACTGAGTGGAAAATCCATCTATTCAATGGGAAGCATCGTCAGTACGATCGCCGGGTGATGTCAACCACTGAGTGAAAATCGATTCCGCGGAGTGGTAATTTGCACAGCGTGACCACCAGCGACGTACCGGCCGATGTCGTCGGCCGGGCGATCCGGCTGCTCGTCCTCGTCGGCGAGCACCCACACGGCATCACGCTGTCGGCCCTGGCCCGCGAGAGCGGCGTCCCCGTCAGCACCTCGCACCGGCTGGTCAACTCGCTCTGCCGGGAGGGCCTGGTGGAGTTCGAGGCCGACGGCAAGCGCTACAAGCCGGGGCTGCGGCTGTTCCAGCTCGGCCAGCAGGCGGGCCAGGTGTACGGCTTCGCCGGTACCGCGCTCCCCGTGATGCAGCGCGTGACGCGGCAGACCGAGGAAGCCACCCTCATGTCCGTCCTCGACGGTACGCGCCATCTGTACGTGCACTACGTGGACGGCCCCCAGCCGGTCGGCGTGCGCAGCGATCCCGGCCGCCACGGCCCGCTGCACTGCACCTCGATGGGCAAGGTGCTGATGGCCTTCGCCCCCGACGATGTGCGCACCGACCTGCTGGAGCGGGTCGAGCTGACCCCGCACGGGCCGAACAGCATCACCGACCGCGACGTCCTGCGCGAGGCCGTCGCCCACGCCGCCGAGCGCGGCTACGCCACGGCCGACGAGGAACACCACCGGGGCTTGCGCGCCATCGCCGTCCCCGTCCTGCGGCCCGGCGGAAGCGTCTTCGCCGCCCTGTCCACCGCCGCGCCCGCCTTCCGCCGCAGCATGGACGACTTGGTCGCCATGGTGCCGCTGCTGCAGGCGGCGGCCTCCGAGCTGGGCGTCCGGCTGCCGGTCCGCTGACGACGAATCCGAGGAGTTCGGCGCCCGGGGCGAAGGGCACGTACGGCTGTCGTACGCTGCCTGCCAGCCCGGAATCCATCACCGAGGGGGTCCGACGACTGGCTCGCGGCCTCTCGGCCCTTCGCTGAACGGTGGTTCACATGCAACAGGAGAGTCGGCCGATGCGCAGTGACACCGAGCGCAACCGCAGGCAGCTCATCAAGGCCGCCGCGCGGCTGTTCGAGAATTCGCCGACCCAGGTCAGCCTGGCCGACATCGCCAAGCACGCCGAGGTGTCCACCGCGACGGCGTACCGGCACTTCTCCTCCGTCGAGGAGATCCTGCACGCCTTCCGGTCACAGGTGGGCTCCGAACTGTGCGAGTTCAGCGCGCGGCAGACCACCACCGGCATGGTCAAGCTGGAGGCGGTCTCCCGCTACTGGGTCTCGCTCGTCCTGGAACACGGCGGCGCGATGGCGCAGATGCGCTCGCACCGCGGCTACCTGGAGCGGCTGCGCGAGGGCACCGGCTACCTCGCCCCGCAGGCCGAGGCGCTCGAAGAGCCCCTGCGGCAGACCACCGAGGAACTCGGCCTCGCCGACCTGGGGGACGCGGCCCTGTATCTGTGGAACACCCTGTTCGACCCCCGCGACATCCTCGACCTCATCAAGAGCGGACGAACGGAGGACGAGGCCGCCACCCGCCTGGTGTCCGCCCTCCGCGGCGCCCTGATCGGCTGGTCCACGGCGGAGGACCAGCCAGACGGAACGAGATCCGGCCGGAGTCGCCTCGGGTGACTCCGGCCGGACCGCCTCTCACCGTGGGGCGGTGGAGCGCCGTGGTTCGTCAGGTGGGGGCGGGGCGGTTCACGCCCGGTACAGGTAGAGGTACCGGAACGAACCCTCTTCCCCGTCGCAGCGGTACTGGCGGATGCTGGGGTCGTTCTTCGAGAGTTCGCCGCCCGCGACCAGGCAGTTGTTCTGGCTGAGGTACCAGTTGTAGTACTCCCATCCGGCTGCCCGCGTCGTCCGGGCCGTCTCGGCCTGGGCCGAAGCGGCTCCAATGCCGATGAGTCGCTGCCGCCGAACGGGGGTTCTAGACGTTCGGGACGCGCAGCTTGTCCCAGCTCTTCTTGCCCGGGATGCCGTCGGCGTCATCGCCGGAGTAGCCCAGCTTCCGCTGCCACGCGGCGTACGACTTCTTGTCGGCGTCCGTCCACTCCGGGCTCGGGCCCTCCTCGTAGCGGCCGCAGCCCTCGGCCACGAGACGCTTGCCCATGGCTGTGATGATCTTGCTGACGCGGCCGCCGCGGAAGAAGTCGGCGCCCGGGAAGGGCTCGTACGTGGCCGGGGGCTTCGGCTTGGGCTGGGTCGGGCCGTCCGGCTTGGCGCCGAGCCGCTTGGCGATGCGGGTGCGCATGGAGTTCATCGTGAAGCCCCGGGGGTCCACCTTCCCGGGCTGCCACTCCAGGTGGCCGATCACCGACCGCTCGCTCCAGTCGTGGGCGCGGCAGATGGCGGCGGACACCTTCTCGATGGCCAGCTTCTGCGCCTCGGGCCACGGGTCGTCGCCGTCGCCGAGGTTGACGCATTCGAAGCCGTAGAAGCGGGCGTTGCCGTCCTTGTCGGCCTCGTTGTCGGTCGGCAGCTTGGTCTCGTTGATCACCGCGTTCAGGACGTCGTTGTCGCCGAGGCCCGCGTGGTTGGCGCGGCCGTTGCCGACGAGGTGGATCTCGCCCTTCTTGTCGATGACGCCGTGGCACAGCGGGCCGGGCAGCGACGCGTGGCCCTCGTAACAGAGTTCGACGGAGCTGGCGGTGCCGGAGGTGACGGTGTGGTGGATCATGACACCGTTCACCGGGCCCCACGGGCCCTTGGAGTTGCGGTTGTGCGAGCGCCAGTTGCGGTATTCGTGGACGGTCAGGCCCTCGTTGCGCAGGGCCTTCAGGAGTCTGTCGGCGCTCAGGGGTGTTGCCATCGTGGAGTGCTCCTTCGGTGCTACTGGTATGTGTCCTATACGGATGCCCCGATGGCATGACTCAGTTGCGGTCCGTGTGTGACGCATCAACTCCTTTACAGGCGTGGGTTTTAGCCACTCGTACGGACGTTCGTGGTCGCCGTTCAGCGTCGGGGCGGCTGGAGGCGCGTGATGCGGTCGAGGTCGCCGGTGAGCAGATCGCGGTGGCTGATGGTGAAGTCCCCGTTGGGCAGGGTCTGCCCTTCGCCGTAGTACCGGCCCATGACGGCTGTGGGGAGGAAGGTGCGCAGATTATGGCGCATGGCGGGCGGGTAGTCGACGGGTTCGCCCCAGCCGGCGGGGGCCTGGTCGGTGGAGAGCAGGACCCAGTGGTCCACCGGCACGCCGGCGTCGAGGTCCGGCGCCGCTCCGGTGTGGCTGTCCAGCGCGGGCACGGTCAGCTGGTCGGGGTCGAGGGGCGGGTACCACAGCAGCAGGGGCTTGGCACGCCGCGCGTCGGCGTTGTCGAAGCAGCACACGGCGATGGTGTGATCGGGGAAGTGGTCGGCGTAGAACCGCAGGAGGTGCGGGTCGAGGCGTGGGCGCCGCCGCCAGGGCACCTGGTGCAGAGCGGTGGGGATCAGGGTGGGGTCGGCGGCCAGGAGCACCGTGTAGACGTCGTGGTCGAAGACCTGGACGGGCTGCGGTTCCGCGCTCATCCACGCCATGCCGTCGTCGGCGGCGGTGGCGGATTCGACGGCGGCGACCATGCGCCGCAGCACGTCGCCGGTGCGTCCGGCGGAGAGGAAGTGGCCGGGGGTGAGCTGCCGCGTGGGCAGGTGCAGCAGCATGGCGTTCGGCCCGTCCGCCAGGTTGACGGCGGTGTTCTGGTAGCCCAGCACGTGGATGAGGCCGTGCACCGGGTGGTGCTGCCGCCCGCAGTACACGATCGTGCCGGAGAACGCGGCCTCACCTGTCGAAATGCACATGGCGGCACGGTACCGCCGCTACCCGTCGCGCACCCGGCGGATATCGGTAGCATCGCCGTGAAACGGCAACGGCCAGTCAGCCCCGAAGGAGTGCCGACGTGCGACTCAGCCCGCGAACCGTGCGTGAGATCGATTCGCCGATGGGCGCGACCTACGCTCTGCTGGCGGGTCGCAGCGGAGAGCGGGCGCTGCTCGATCTGGCCCAGGCCGCGCCGAGTTACCCGCCCGCGGACGAGATGATCGAGCACGTCGCCACGGTCGCCCACGAGCCGAACGGCGCCGCCTATGTGCCGAGCCCCGGGCTGCCCCGGCTGCGGGAGGCCTTCGCCGCCGACCTCGGCCACGGGTACGGGAGCCCGGTGGGGCCGGACCAGATGGTGGTCACGGCGGGCTGCAACCAGGCGTTCTGCCTCGTCGCCCAGGCGCTCACCGAGCCGGGCGACGAGGTCATCGAAGCCCTCCCGTACTACTTCAACTACGACATGTGGCTGCGGATGAACGGCGTCGTGCCGCGCTATCTGGAGCCCGGGCCCGGCCTGGTGCCCCGCCCGGAGGCGGCCGAAGCACTCATCACGCCGCGCACCCGGGCGATCGTGCTGGTCACCCCGGGCAACCCGAGCGGTGTCACGATTCCGCCGGAGGTGCTCGCGGGTTTCTACGAGGTGGCGAAGCGGCACGACATCGCGCTGATCCTTGACGAGACCTACCGCTCGTTCCGCGACACCGGGGAGCCCGCGCACGAGCTGTTCGCCGAGCCGGACTGGGCGGGCACCCTGGTGAGCCTGCACAGCTTCTCGAAGGACCTGGCGATTCCCGGCTACCGGGTGGGCGCGGTCGTGGCGTCGCCGGAGCTGAACCGCGAGGTGATGAAGTTGCTCGACTGCGTGGCGATCTGCCCTCCGCGGGTCGGGCAGGAGGCCGCCTGGGCCGGGCTGGCCTCGGCCCAGGAGTGGCGGCGTGCGCGCGCGGACGAGGTCACCGGCAAGCGGCGCTGGCTGGAGACCGTGATGGCCGACCGGCCTGGCGGTTTCGAGCTGCTGAGCCGCGGAGGGTTCTTCGGGTGGGTCCGCCACCCCTTCGCCGGGCGCGCCACCGACGACGTCGTACGCGATCTCGTCACCCGCTACGACACGCTCGTCATCCCGGGCACCGCCTTCCTGCCCGACGACCGCCAGGTGTTCCGGGTCAGCTTCGGCAACGTCGACCGGGCCGGGCTCACCGAATTCGCCGGGCGGCTCCAGCTGATGGCCAAGGATCTGCCGCGCTGATGTGGCTTCTGTGCGCAACAACTTGACACACCGTCACCCGTGCCTTGTCGTAATACCCGCACAAGGTCGAACGACCTCGCACACCCCCACGCATCACGAGGAGTACGGGACATGACGTCGTTACCCCGCCCCAGACGCCGAGCCCTGGCCGCCGCGCTGGCCGCCGCCACGTTCACGATGGCCGCCCCGGCCATGGCGCAGGCCGCCGCCCCCACGAAGGCGCCGATATCCGCTCAACAGCGGGCGCCCCAGGCCGCGTTGGCGACCATCACCTGGTCGCTGCAGAAGGCCCCGAACCCCACCCCGGACCAGCAGGACGCCTACAACCGGATCACCTCGGCCATGAACGCCGCGGTGGCCCGATACAACAACCTGAGCGACCTGGGCAAGAACATCACCGTGCAGTACAACCCGGGTGTCCCCACGGCGGACGGCAACATCAACGGGACCATACGGTTCGGCAACCGCGCCTATATGACCGAGCGCACCGCCCTGCACGAGATCGCGCACACGATCGGCGTCGGCACGAGCGGCCGTTGGGCCTCGCTCACCAGCGGCGGCACCTGGCAGGGCGCGGAGGCCACCCGGCTCGTCCGGCAGTACGACGGCGCCAGCGCCAAGCTGTCCGCCGGAGGCGGCCACTTCTGGCCGTACGGCCTGAACTACGACAACGAGTTCTCCCAGACCGCCGCCGACCGGCACGTCAACATCGTCGCCGCGATGGTACGAGACGGCCTGTAGCCCGCCATCCATCCCCGGCCGCGGCCCCCGCCGATGACGTAGCGGAGTCGGGGGCCGCGGTGGTGTTCGCCCCTCACGTGATCCGGATGATGTGCTTGCCCCGGACGCCACCGGCTTCCAGGGCCCGGTGTGCGTCGGCGATCCGGTCGAGAGGATGGACGGCGTTCACGACGGGGACGATGTCGCCGTGCTCCGCGTAGCGGGTGATCTCGGTCAGCAGCTCGGTGCCGGGGTTGCCGCTGAAGGCGCGTATGCGTCCGCTCCCGTGGATGGTCGAGGCCAGGATGGTGGCGAGGCTGGCGAATAGCCTGTCGAAGTCGGGGGTGACGGCGACCATGCGCCCGCCGGGTGCCAGCAGGCGGCGGAAGCGGGGCTGCTGTGAGCCCACGGTGTCGACGATGACGTCGAAACGGCCCAGCTCGGAGAGGTGAGCCGTCCGGTAGTCGAGTGCTTCGTCGGCGCCCAGGCCCCGGACGAAGCCGAGGTTCCTCCCACCCGCGAGAGCGACGACATGGGCACCGTAGAGCTTGCCGATCTGCACCGTGACACTGCCCACGCCGCCGCTGCCTCCGCGCGCCAGGAGTCGCTCACCAGGTTTGATGAAGGCCTTCTCGCGCAGAGCGGTCACCGCCGTGGCCCCGCCGGTGAGCAGCGAGATGGCCTGCACCGGGGTGAGGTTGGCTGGAGCGGGGGCGATCTGTCGGGGGCGTACGGCGACGTACTCGGCCATGCTGCCGCTCTTGCGCCCCAGCAGCCCCCAGACCCGGTCCCCTTCACGTAATCCGGTGACCGACGAACCGGTTGCGGCGACCTCCCCGGCGAAGTCGATTCCGCTCGTCTTGGGGAATGTACGGCCGGTCACCCAGCGCATTTTCCCGGCCCGATCGAGCAACTCGCCGCCGTTGACGCTAGCGGCGTGCACCCGCACCAGCACCTCGTCGGGGGCGGGGGTCGGCGTCGGCCGCTTGCCCACGTAGAGGACCTGCGGAGGCCCTGTGTGCGCCCGCTGGTACGCTCACGCTAAACCGGTAAATGGACGGCATCATCCATTTGGTTCGAAGTGAGAGATATTGCCTCCTCAGCCTTCTCACAAGCCGTCCGGGCACGTCGGCGATGTGCCCGGCGACGCGGACCCGCCGGGTCTGCGCGCCGATGCCCGGCGCAATCGGAAACGCATTCTCGAAGCCGCGCGCGAGGTGTTCTCGGCGCATCGACGCCCCCATGAGCGCGGTCGCCCGCCGCGCCGGTGTCGGCGTGGCCACCCTCTACCGCCGCTTCCCCACCCGCACCGCCCTTGCCACCGCCGCCTTCGCCGAGCAACTCGCCCTGTGCGCGGCAGCCTTCGACGATGCCCTTACCGACCCTGATCCCGGGCACGGCCTGTACGCACTCTTGGAGAGGATGTGCACCACGCAGGTGACCGACCGTGGCTTCGCCCCCGTATTCCTGGACGGGTTTCCCGATGCCCTGGACCACGATCACGAACGCGACTGCGCCGAAGAGGGCCGCCTCCCGGC
Organism: Streptomyces sp. NPDC001700; assembly: GCF_053596435.1. Lineage (NCBI taxonomy): Bacteria > Bacillati > Actinomycetota > Actinomycetes > Kitasatosporales > Streptomycetaceae > Streptomyces > Streptomyces sp. NPDC001700. Next base: position 147,842 of record NZ_JBSFGE010000011.1, on the reverse strand, counting down.
GACTGCTCGCCTATCTCTTCGCGGGTTTCCGGGCACAGCGCCCTGGCGCTCTCCCACCTCCCCCGGCGATGGAACTGGGGAACGGCCGCAACGCCCTTCAGTAACGCTCTGCGTGCCAGACCGAGGAGGGCTCAGCCGAGGAGCTCCAGGACGGGCGCGAGCCCTGCCGGGCGCTGGTCGACCGGCAGGTGGTCGACGAAATGCACCGCGCAGCCCAGCGCCCGCGCGCCGCCGTCCGCGGTGCGGTCGTCGCCGACCATCAGCACCTCGGAGGGGGCGAGGCCGAGCGTGTCGCAGGCGGCCTGGAAGATGGCGGGGTCGGGCTTCTGCGCGCCCAGCTCGTAGGAGAGCACGTACGCGTCAACCAGTCCGTCCAGTTCATGCGCCCGGAACACCGGCCGCGGGTCCCAGCCGATGTTGCTGACCACGGCCACCGGGATGCCGCGTCGGCGCAGTTCCCGCAGCGTTGCCTCGGTGTCCGGGTAGGGCCGCCACGCGGCGGGGGTCTTGTGGCGGTCGTAGAGCGCCCGTACCAGCTCGGCCGTCGGCAGACCAGCCTCCGCGATGAGCGCCGAGTAGGCGGCGCGGTGCTGATGTGCGCTCAGATCTCGTGCGCGATAAAGGGATTCGAGGTGCGGGGGAACGCGCCGGGGTGCCGGTTCGCCGGGAAGTGCTCCGTACTCCGTCAGCTGTCGCACCCAGTCGGAGAACGTGTCGCCGTCCGCGGGGACGGCGGCCTCCGTCAGGACGGCGCCGAGCCATTCCGTGACCGACTCGACGCGCATCAGCGTTCCGGAAAAGTCGAACATCACTCCGTTGACCATGCCGCGATCGTAAGCCCGCCGCGCGGCGTTACGGCGTGGCGATCTTGATGCGGTCGCTGTCGTCGTCGGACAGGAACGACGACAAGGCCCGGCCCTCCTCCGTGACGGCCGTGCGCTCGGCGCGGGTGAAGCCGCGCAGCGGGGTGACGGTCACAGTGCCCGCGTCGGCGGTCCAGGTGGCGGCGACCCGGCCGTCCACCAGCACCACGCGGGCGCCCGCGACGGACAGGCCACGGTGGGCGTCGTCGATGATCCGGCCGCGGTCGTGATAGCCGAGGACCGCGTTGTCGAACGCGGGCAGGAACCGCACCGGCGCGGGAGTGTCGGGGTCGGGGCGCGGCGCGTCGGGCAGGTCGAGCAGTTCGCGGCCGCGCGCGTCGCGGAAGGTGACCAGCTCCGCGCGGACGGCGGCCACGGCGGCGGGCAGTCCGGCGAGGCCGCACCAGGCGCGCAGGTCGGCCGAGGCCGCGGGGCCGAACGCGGCCAGATAGCGGCGTACCAGCTCCTCGCCGACCGGGTCGGTCCCCTCCGGAGCGGGCGGCTCGGGCTCGCGGCCCAGCCAGCGGGCGAGCGGGGTGTTGCGCACCCCCGACTTCACGCGCCACAGTCCGCGCGGCGGCAGTTGCACGACCGGGACGAGGGCGGCCATCACCATCTCGCCCAGTGCCCGCGTACCCACCGTGGGCCAGCGGTCGGCGAGGGCGCGTGCGACCTCGGGCATCGAGCGGGGCTCGCCGTCGGCCAGCACCGCGCGGCCCGCCGCGGCGAGTTCGCCGAGGTCGACCCCGTCGAGTTCGGTGCGGTAGACGCCCAACACCCGCTGGCGCAGCATGGGGTCGTGGCGGGACCGCCACGCCAGGGCGTCGTCGGCGGTGACGAGGTGAACGGTGCGGCGCATGAGGTGGGTGCGCACCACGCTCCGCCCGGTCAGCAGGGCGTCCAGTGCCGCCGGGTCGAACGCGCGCAGCCGCGACCAGAGGCCGGTGAACGGTTCCTGTGGCTCCTGCGCCTGCAGACCGCCGAGGTGCGCGACGGCGTCGCGCACGGGTACGTCGGCGCGGTCGAGCAGCGACTGCCGGGCCAGCGTGGCGCGGCCCAGCGCCCGGGTGTCCAGAACGGTCATCGTGGCGCGTGTTCCCTTCGGTTCCGTGTGTGCGGAACGCACGATCTCAGGAGATGCGGTCAGGGTGTGACCGCATCTCCTGAGGTACGGCGAGGGATTCTCCGCTACGGGATCTCGGGGGCGCGGTATTCGTTCATCGCGTCGATGAGCCACCGCGCCAGATAGTCGGCGAACGAGGACCGTGGGAGCAGCCGGTACGTCGGCGCGTCGTCGACCTGCCAGAGCAGCACCGCGACCGGGCCCACCGTGGTCGACACCGCCTGGCCGGGGCCGAAGGCCCGGGGGTGCAGGTCCAGCGGGCAGCCCTTCTCCAGCACCTGACGGGCGGCCGGGCCGCTCAGTTCCAGGGTGGTGCGGTTCGCCGAGAGGTCCACCACCGAGCCGGGGTCTCCGGCGAGTGCTTCCCGCAACTCGGTGGCCACGGAGGGCCCGTCGGTCCGTGACACCACGAGCCACTCGTCGGGGCCGAGCCACAGGACCGTGTGGGGCCCGGAGGCGGCGGTGTGGCCGCAGCGCTGCGGGAGCGGCGCCCCCAGGGTCTTGCCGATGCGGTCGGCGGCGTCGGATTCGGGGGCGACGCGCAGGTTCACCATGGTGAGGAACGGCCACTCGGCGAGCCGGACGCCACGGGCGCCCGTGACGGCGGCGGCGCGCATCCGCGACTCCAGATGGGACAGGGGGCTGCGGCGCAGGTGCACCGGGCCGGGGGCGGTCAGCTCAGCCATCGCGCTTGGTCCCTTCGGGGTCGTAGAGGACGGAGTCGGCCACCAGGACGGGCACCAGCTCCTCGCCCACCGGGGCGAGCAGGGTCTGCCCGATCCGCTCCCGCCCGCCCGCGACGAGGGCGAGGGCGAAGGGGCGGCCGAGGGCCGGGCTGTGGTAACTGGAGGTGACGTGGCCGAGCATCGGCACGGGCACCGTGTCCAAGGGGGCGTCCGACGCGATGAGTTGGGCGCCCTCGGGCAGCCGGGTCGTGCCGTCGCTCGGCAGCAGGCCGACCAGCTGTTTGCGGTCGGGGCGGGCGGTGTCGGCGCGGGCGTAGGACCGCTTGCCGACGAAGTCCTTCTGTTTGGAGACCACCCAGGACATGCCCGCGTCCCCAGGGGTGACGGTGCCGTCGGTGTCCTGGCCGACGATGATGTAGCCCTTCTCGGCGCGCAGGACGTGCATGGTCTCGGTGCCGTACGGGGTGATGTCGTAAGGTCGGCCGATCGCGTACACCTCCTCCCACACCGCGTGGCCGTACCAGGCGGACACGTTGATCTCGTAGGCGAGTTCGCCGGAGAAGGAGATCCGGCAGATACGGGCCGGAACGCCGGAGGCGAGGGTGGTCTCGCGGAAGGCCATGAAGGGGAACGCGTCGGCGGACAGGTCGAGGTCGGGTGCGAGCTGGGCGACGACATCGCGGGACCGGGGGCCGACGACGGCGATGGTGGTCCACTGTTCGGTCACCGAGGTGCAGTGGACGTCGAGTTCGGGCCACTCGGTCTGCAGCCACTCCTCCAGCCAGTCCAGGACCCCGGCGGCGCCGCCGGTCGTGGTGGTCATGAAGTAGCGGTTCTCGTCCAGGCGCAGCGTCACACCGTCGTCGAAGATCATTCCGTCGGGCTTGCACATCACGCCGTAGCGGGCCATGCCGGGCTTCAGCTTCTTGAAGCCGTTGGTGTAGATACGGCCCAGGAACTCGCCCGCGTCCGCGCCCCAGATCTCGATCTTGCCGAGGGTGGTGGCGTCCATGAACGCCACCCCGTCACGGGCCGCGCGGCACTCGCGGGCCACGGCCGTGTCCATGTCCTCGCCGGGCCCGGGGTAGTACCGGGGGCGCTTCCACTGCCCGACGTCCTCGAACACCGCGCCGTGTTCGAGGTGCCAGCGGTGGATGGAGGTCGTGCGCTCCGGGTCGAACAGCTCGCCGCGCTCACGCCCGGCCAGGGCGGCGAAGGCCACCGGCGTGTACGGCGCCCGGTAGCTCGTGGTGCCGATGTCGCCGGGTGACGCGCCCGTGCCGAGGGCCTGGGCGATCACCCCGATGGCGTTGACGCCGGACGTCTTGCCCTGGTCGTTGGCCGTACCGAGCGAGGTGTAGCGCTTGACGTGTTCGACGCCGCGCATCCCGGCGCCGACCGACCGCCGGACGTCGGCGACCGTCACATCGCGCTGCAGGTCCACGAAGTGGGTGTCCCCGGTGGCGGATTCGCCCTCGGGCGCGGGCACCAGCCACAGCGGGCGCACCGGGCCGGCCTCGGACCGCGCCTCGTCGGATGGCGGTACGGGGACCGGGAATCCGGCGTCCGTCGCGGCCCGCGCACCGGCCCGCGCCCCTTCGGCCAGACAGCCATCGAGGCCGTACGTCCCCCTGGCCGCGCCGACGACCCGCTGGTCCCGTACGGTGCCCTCGGGCACGAAGGCGGCCAGGCCGTCGTCCCAGCGCAGCCTGCCCTGGCGCTGGCTGTGCAGGTGCACCACCGGGGTCCAGCCGCCCGAGACGGCCAGCAGATCGCAGTCCAACGCCTCTGCTTCGCCGATGAGTTGGCCGTCGTCGTCCAGGGCCTGGACGGTGACGCCGGTGAGACGGTGCTCGCCCGAGGTGGCCACCACCGCGCTGCCCGTCAGCACCCGCGCCCCGGTGGCCACGGCCACCTCGGCGGCCCGGTGGGACAGTGCGGGGCGCGCGTCGGCCACCGCGGCGATGTCGACTCCGGCCGCGTGCAGATCCGCGACCGTGTCGTAGGCGCTGTCGTTGGTGGTGCTCACTACGGCCCGGGTGCCCGGGGCCACGGCGTACCGGTTGAGGTACGCGCGCACGGCCGCGGCCAGCATCACCCCGGGCCGGTCGTTTCCGGCGAACACCAGCGGACGTTCGTGGGCGCCGGTGGCCAGGACCACCTGGCGGGCCCGGATGTGCCACAGCCGCTGGCGTGAGACCCCGTCGGACGGCTGGGGGGCGTCGGCGCCGAGGTGGTCGGTGCGGCGCTGCACGGCCAGCACATAGTTGTCGTCGTAGCTGCCGAACGCGGTGGTGCGCCGCAGGACGACGACCTCGGGGGCGGCGTCGAGGGCCGCGCCGGCCTCGGCGGCCCAGGCGAGGGCGGTCCGCGCGCCGACCGTCTCGGTGCGCCCGGAGAGCAGCGAACCGCCCGGTTCGGGCTGCTCGTCGAGGAGGATCACCCGGGCTCCGGCGCCCGCGGCGGCGGTGGCGGCGGTGAGCCCGGCGGGCCCCGCGCCGATGACGAGGACGTCGGTGTGGACGTACTTCTTGTCGTAGACGGCAGGGTCGGGCGCCGGGTCGAGGCGGCTCATCCCGGACAGCGTGGTGGCGGACAGCCCGTCGTACAGCTCCGCCGTCGTGGCGGGCAGCATGCCCTCCGCGCACGGGCCGTCGATCCGCAGCAGGGCGTTGGGCTCCTCGACGCCCGCGGCGACGATGCCGCGCGGACGGCCTCGGTAGATCGACGGGGCGACCCCCATGAGCCCGTTCGCCAGCATGGCCGAGGCGACGGTGTCCCCGGGGTGGCCGGTCAGCTCCCGGCCGTCGAGGGTGAACCGCAGTGTGGTGGCGCGGTCGATACGGCCCCCATGGGGGAGCCGGAAACGCTGGGTCATCGGTTCCCTCCGGTCTGGGGCAGTGCGGGGCGGGGCTCGTCGAGCCGGTAGGTGGCGAGCACCTGGTAACTCGCGGTGTCGCGCAGGGCGTTGAACCAGCGGCGGCAGCCGGTGCTGTGCGTCCACCGCTCGGCGAAGGGCCCCTTGGGGTTGTCGCGGTAGAAGACGTACGCGGCCCACTGCTCGTCGGTGAGGTCCGTGGTGTTTCCGGGGTAGGGGACGTGGGCCTGTCCCCCGTAGTGGTATTCGGCCTCGTCGCGAGGACCGCACCATGGGCAGGTGATCAGCAGCACGGTGTTCTCCTCAGTGGGCCACGGCCGCGGCGCCGTGTTCGTCGATCAGTGCGCCCGTCGTGAAGCGTTCGAGGGCGAAGGGGGCGTTCAGCGGATGCGGCTCGCCGGTGGCGATGGTGTGCGCGAAGGTCCAGCCCGCGGCCGGGGTGGCCTTGAAACCACCGGTGCCCCAGCCGCAGTTGACGTAGAGGTTCTCGACGGGGGTGGCGCCGATGACCGGGGAGGCGTCCGGGGTGACGTCCACGATGCCGCCCCAGGTGCGCAGCACATGCGCCCGGGCGAAGACGGGGAACAGCTCGACGGCTGCCGCCATCTGCTGCTCGATCACATGGAACGAGCCGCGCTGCCCGTAGCCGTTGTACGCGTCGACACCGGCGCCCATCACCAGCTCGCCCTTGTGCGCCTGGGACACGTAGACGTGCACGTGGTTCGACATCACCACGGTGGGGTGCACCGGCTCGTGCAGCTCCGAAACCAGCGCCTGGAGGGGGTGTGACTGCACCGGCAGCCGGAAACCGGCCAGCTCGGCCAGGACGCTGCTGTGCCCGGCGGCCGCGAGGCCGACCCGGCCCGCGAGGATACGGCCGCGGCTGGTCTCGACGCCCACGACCCGGTCGCCGTCCTTGACGAAGCCGGTGACCTCGCACCCCTGGATCAGGTCTACGCCCAGTTCGTCGGCCCGCCGGGCCAGCGCCCAGGCGACATGGTCGTGCTTGGCGATCCCGGCCCGCGGCTGGAAGGTGGCGCCGAGGACCGGATACCGGGTGCGGGGCGAGACGTTGAGGATGGGGCACACCTCGGCCACCTCGTCCGGGGTGAGCCACTGGGCGTCGACACCGTTGAGGCGGTTGGCGCCCACGCGGCGCACACCTTCGCGCACGTCCTGCAGGGTGTGCGCGAGGTTGAGGACACCGCGCTGGCTGAACAGGAAGTCGTACCCCAGCTCCTCCGGAAGCCGCTCCCACAGGCCGAGCGCGTGCTCGTACATGGCCGAGCTCTCGTCCAGCAGGTAGTTGGAGCGGATGATCGTGGTGTTGCGCGCCATGTTGCCACCGGCCAGCCAGCCCTTCTCCAGGACGGCCACGTTGGTGATGCCGTGGTTCTTGGCGAGGTAGTAGGCGGTGGCGAGGCCGTGGCCTCCCGCGCCGACGATGACGACGTCGTAGGAGGAGCGCGGCTCGGGGTTGCGCCAGAGGAAGTCCGGGTGCTCCGGCAGCGGCTGGGTGGTCATGCCGCGTCTCCGTTCAGGTGGGGGCGTTGAGGTGGGGGTAGAGGGGGAACGCACCGGCGAGCTTTTCGACCCGGGCACGCAGCGGGCCCGTGCTCTCGTCGCCGAACCGGTCGTCCTTCAGGGCCTGGGCGATGATGTCCGCCACCTCCCGGAACTCCGTGTCGCCGAAGCCCCGGGCGGCCAGGGCCGGGGTGCCGATCCGCAGCCCGGAGGAGACCATCGGCGGGCGCGGGTCGAACGGCACCGCGTTGCGGTTGACGGTGATGCCGATGCGGTGCAGCCGGTCCTCGGCCTGCTGCCCGTCGAGCGCGGAGCCGCGCAGGTCGACGAGGACGAGATGGACCTCGGTGCCGCCGGTCAGCACTGTGATCCCGGCCTCGGCCACGTCGTCCGACAGCAGCCGTCCGGCGAGGATGCGGGCACCGGCCAGGGTGCGCCGCTGGCGCTCGGTGAATTCCGCGCCCGCCGCCACCTTGAAGGCCACCGCCTTGGCCGCGATGACGTGTTCCAGCGGTCCGCCCTGCTGGCCCGGGAAGACCGCGGAGTTGATTTTCTTCGCCAGGTCGGCGCGGCTGAGGATCACACCGCCGCGCGGGCCGCCGAGGGTCTTGTGGGTGGTGGTCGTCACGACGTCGGCGTAGGGCACCGGGCTCGGGTGGAGGCCCGCGGCCACCAGACCGGCGAAGTGCGCCATGTCCACCAGCAGATACGCGCCGACCTCGTCGGCGATGCGCCGGAACGCGGCGAAGTCCAGCCTCCGGGAGTAGGCCGACCACCCGGCGACGATCATCTTGGGGCGGTGGGCGAGCGCGAGCCGCTCGACCTCGGCCATGTCGACGCGCATGTCGGACTCGCGCACGTGATAGGGCACGACGTTGTAGAGCTTGCCGGAGTAGTTGACGCGCATGCCATGGGTGAGGTGGCCGCCGTGCGCCAGGTCGAGCCCGAGGATCGTGTCGCCGGGGTTCAGCAGCGCGAACATGGCGGCCGCGTTGGCCTGGGCGCCCGAGTGCGGCTGGACGTTGGCGGCCTCCGCGCCGAAGAGCTGCTTCACCCGGGCGATGGCCAGCTTCTCGACCACGTCGATGTGCTCGCAGCCGCCGTAGTAGCGGCGGCCGGGGTAGCCCTCGGCGTACTTGTTGGTCAGGACCGAGCCCTGGGCCTCCATGACCGCGGCCGGAGCGAAGTTCTCCGAGGCGATCATCTCCAGGGTCGACTGCTGGCGGTGCAGCTCGGCGTCCACCGCGGCGGCGACATCCGGGTCGAGATCGCGGAGCGGGGAGGAGAGAAGGGAGGTGGGGGAGGTGATTGTGGTGATCGACGGGTTCGTTGCCATCTGTGCACCATCCTGAGAGCCAACTAATGGGCAACTGATATATCAGCCTCTGCGGTAAGGTATGGGAGCTCGCCGAACAGGTCAAGGGGGCTCTTCATGCGGCACGTGGCGACCGAGCCGGGGGGCGAGGAGCTGTCCCTCGCCGAGCGCGCCTACCGCGCCATCCGCGACCGGCTCGTCATGCTCGACATCCGCCCGGGCGCACCGATCAACGAGGACCAGCTGGCCCAGTCCCTCGGCGTCGGGCGGACACCGGTGCGCGAGGCGCTGAAGCGGCTCCAGTACGAGCGGCTGATCACGACCTACCCCCGGCGCGGCACCTTCGCCACCGACGTCAACATCACCGACCTCGCCCACATCTCCGAGGTGCGCCAGGAGCTGGAACCCCTGGCCGCCGCGCAGGCCGCGCGCCGCGCCACGGCCGCCGACCGGGCGGCCCTGACGGCCGCGCTACGGGAGCTGGGACACGTGGACGCCCGTGGGTACGACGCCGACGACCTCATGCGCCTGGACCTCCAGGTCCACCGCGCCATCTACGCCGCCACCCACAACCCGTACCTCGAGGACACCCTCGTCCGCCACGACAACCTGGCCACCCGCATCTGGTGTCTGTTCATCGACCGCCTCTCCGACATGGCCGGTCACGTCGAGGAGCACGGGCCGCTGATCGAGGCGGTCGTCGCCGGGGATTCCGAGAAGGCGGCGCAGCTCGCGCGCGACCATGTCGAGGGCTTCGAACGGGCCATTCGCGCCGCGATCTGAGACGGCCTCCGGAGCCCACTTACGTGTCAGTGCCCGTCGTCCCGGCGTGTGCGGGGCCTGCCCGCCAGGGTGGTCCACAGATGCGGGGCGGCGTCGTCCTCGGGGAGTTGGGCGATCATGAAGCGGACGCAGCGTTCGATCTTGACCCGCCACAGCCGGGCCGCCTCGTTCCCGTCGGCGTCACACAACGCCTCGTAGACGCCGGTGTCTTCGTCGGTGATGGTGTCGCACGCCTGGCTGTAGTCCATGTCCAGCACGGTGACGAACATGCGCAGCCGGGCCGTGAGGCGTTCGAAGGTGTGGGCCGCCTGCGGGAGGTCGGCGGTGCGGGCGAGGGCGTCCTGAAACCACAAGTCGACTTCCCGCACCCGGGCGTCATCGCCGTCCCGGGCGGCGGCGCGGACCTCCGCCAGGGCCGCTGAGGCCGGGGCGAGCGACTCGGGCCCGAGCATGGCGACGCGCCGGATGAGCAGCGCGCCCAGGCTGGCGCGCAAGGCGTAGAGGTCCAGGACGTCCTTCGTCGTGACGGCGGGGACGGCGGTCGCGCCGCCCGGCAGCAGGTCGAGCATGCCCTCCTCGGACAGCGCCCGCAGCCCCGCGCGGACGGCCCGGCGCGAGAGGCCGAGGCGGGCCGCGAGCGGCGCCTCCCGGACGCGGTCGCCGGGCCGGAGGGGACCGGCGAGGAGGGCTTCGCGCAACAGGCCGACCACGGGATCCGTCGTGCTGGGGGCACCGGGCGGCGGGGCATCGGGCGATGTGACCGGCGCCGCTCCGGGGGTGGCGGAGTGGCCGGATGCGCACGCCGCGGGGACGTTCGAGTCACTGTCGGAGCCGCAGATGGCCGGGGTGTCGTACGCGGGGCGCGGCGCGGCGATCCGGGTGAAGGCGGCCGCGGCGGGGGTCCAGGTGGTGGACCAGCTCAGCAGCGGGTCCCGGAGGCGGGGCACACCGGGCGCGGCCTCGGGAGGGTGGTGGGCACCGGCGGCGAAGAGGCGCCGGGTCTCATCGGTCCACGCGGCCGGGCCGGGCGGGTGGTGCCATCGCAGCCGGGAGGACGCGGCCGCTTCCGGCGATTCGGGGGCGCCGGAGCTTTCGGCGGGCAGACCGTACGCCAGCAGGTGCACCACTCCCCCGGTGTCCGCCGCCGCCCTCGCCCGCTCCAGGAACGCGCGCAGCGCGGAGTGGTCCGTCCACGGCGTGTCCCCCGGGTGCCGCGCGCCCCGCAGGGCCGCGAACGCGCAGGCCACGGCCAGTACATGGGGCACATCCCGGTCCTGGCCGAACAGCCGGGCCGCGGAGGCCGCCACGGAGGTACGTACGCCCCCGGCCCGTCGTACGGCGCCCCGACGACCCGTCCGGGCCGCCACGGCGAGCACGCACACCGGCGGGGCGATGAACAGACCGACCACCTCCCCGGCGCGGTCCGGCAGGGACCACGCCCGGCGCGGCCCGACCGTGGCGCCCGCCCCCGGCCGGACGCCGTAGGCCCGCCAGATCCGGCTCACGGTGCTCTGGCTCAGGCCGGTTTCGGCGGCCATGGAACGGGTCGACCAGGCCTGTCCGGCACCGGGCGGTGGCGGGGTGAGGGTGCGGACGAGGACATGGGCCACGGTGTCGTCGTCCGCGGCGGGAGGCCGCCCGGGCCGGGGCTGGTCGTCCAGGCCCGCCAGCCGTTCGGCGAGGAAGCGGGCGCGCCACGTGCCGACCATGTCGCGGGAGATGCCGAGGCGCCTGGCCACGCCGGTGTTGGTGGGCTCGTCCTCGCAGGCCAGCACGATCCGCGCGCGCAGCGCCCGGGCCTGCGAGCAGCTGCGGCTGCGGGTCCACGTCAGCAGTGCGGCCCGTTCGTCCTCGGTGAGGACCACGGCGTCGCGGGGGCGGCCGACCATGGCGGCAACCGTAGCCGAACTTCTGATTCGGCTGTACCCCCGGGCCGGGCGGGGCGCCGCGGGCATTGTTGGCCGCTCCTGGCGTTCACATACTTCGTTGCCATCCGGCGGCCGCCGACAACACGACCTCAACCCCGACCTGGACCGGACGGCCCTGCCCCGGGCCCGTCCGGGTACCGCTCCCGGAGGCTGTGATGACCGCAAACGCAGGAAGCAACGCAGGAAACAGAGTGGATGACGCTCCCCTGTCGGGCTTCCACAAGAAACTGGCGCTGTACTCCTCCGGGGGACCGTTCCTCGACGGCTACGTCCTGAGCATCATCGGCGTCGCCATGGTGCAGATCACGCCACAGCTGGACCTGTCCGACTCCGCCCAGGGCCTCATCGGCGCCTCGGCGCTCATCGGCATCTTCCTCGGTGCCTTCGTGGGCGGCTGGCTGACCGACAAGTTCGGCCGGCAGCTCCTGTACACCATCGACCTGATCGCCATCATCGTCTGCTCGGTCGCCCAGTTCTGGGCCACCGATCCGGTGTGGCTGTTCGTCCTGCGGCTGCTGATCGGCATGGCGGTCGGCGCGGACTACCCCATCGCCACCTCGCTGCTGGCCGAGTTCACACCGCGCCGCTACCGGGGGCCGCTGCTCGGTGGCCTGGTCGTCATGTGGTTCGTGGGCGCCGCCACCGCGTACGTCGTCGGCGAGCTTCTGCTGTCGACCGGTGACGACGGGTGGCGGTGGATGCTCGCCAGCGCCACCCTGCCCGCCACGGTCATCGTGCTGCTGCGCCATGGCACGCCCGAGTCGCCGCGCTGGCTGGCGAACAAGGGCCGCACCGACGAGGCCGAGGCCGTCCTCAAGCAGGTGTACGGTCCCGACGCGACGATCGCCGACCTGACGTCGGAGGAGCACGAGAACGTCGACGTCAAGGCGATCATGCGCTCCGGCTACGGCGGACGCATGCTGTACATCTCCGTGTTCTGGACCTGTTCCGTGGTCCCGTTGTTCGCCATCTACGCCTTCGGTCCGAAGATCCTGGACGCGCTTCAGCTGGAAGGCGGCCTCGCCAACATCGGGGAGGCGCTGATCACCGTCATGTTCCTGCTCGGCTGTGTGATCGCCCTGCTCGGGGTGAACCGGATGGGCCGCCGCACCCTGGTCATCCACAGTTTCGTCTGGTCGGGCCTAGCCCTGCTGCTGCTCGGCATCTTCCCGCACGCCCCGTCGGGCGTGATCATGACCCTGTTCGCCCTGTACGCGATCATCATCGGCGGCACCCAGATCCTCCAGTGGATCTACCCGAACGAACTGTTCCCGACCGAAGTACGCGGCTCCGCCGTCGGGCTGGCCTCCTCCGTCAGCCGTATCGGCGCCGCCGTCGGGACCTATCTCGTCCCGCTGGCGCTGACCAGCTGGGGTATCGGCGGCACCATGATCGCCGCCGCCGCGATCAGCCTCGTCGGCGCCCTCGTGTCCGTCCTGTGGGCGCCCGAGACCCGGGGCATGGCCCTGCACGAAGCGGCCGCGCTGCCCACCCGGACCGGCGAGAGCGCCGAGACCGCCGGGCGCCCGGCGAGTGTCTGACCGCAAGTCATCTCCCCCCGCAACGGCTAGGGAAGGACATGATGAAGGACGTAGTGATCGTCGGAGGCGGCATCGCGGGGCTGTCCGCGGGCTGGCGCCTGCGGCACTGGGACACGCTGGTGCTGGAGTCGGAGGGCCGGGTCGGCGGACGCATCCGCTCGGAGCGCCGCGGACCGTACTGGCTCAACTGGGGCGGACACGTCTACGCGGGCGGAAACTCCTCCACGGCGTGGCTCCTGCGCGACACCGGCATCGACTCCACGCCGGTGACGGGATCGCTGGCCGGGCTGGCCATGAACGGCAAGCTGCTTCTCAACGGCCGGGTGGAAAGCTATCCGTTCCGGATCCCGATGCCGTGGTCCGCCCGCGCCGGGATGATGAAGGCCGGTGCCAAGGTCGCGCTCGCCGTCGCCAAGTACGCGCGGATCGTGCGGTTGCGGCCCGGCGAGGACGAGGCCGCCCGCCAGCGGCGGGTCTACGCGTTCATGAACGACCGTTCCTTCAAGGACTTCATCGGCGATCTGCCGGAGGACGCCGAGGCGCTGTTCAAGCCCACGGTGACCCGCTCGTCCGCCGACATCGACCAGCTGTCGGCAGGCGCGGGCGTCGGCTACTTCAGCCTGGTGTGGAACATCGGCGCCGGTCTCTCCCAGAGCATCCTCGGCGGCCCCTCCACCCTCACCGAGGGCATCGCCGCGGCCCTGTCGGACCGGGTGCGGCGGAACGCGGCCGTCGACGAGATCGTCCAGAAGAAGGGCTCGGTCGTCGTCCGCTACCGGCAGGACGGCGCCGCGCAAGAGGTCGAGGCCCGCTGCGTGGTCCTGGCCACTCCCGCGACCGTCAGCCACCGGATCGCGGTCGACCTCGACCGCGACGTCCGAGAGGCCCTGTCGAAGATCGTCTACGGCCCGTATGTGAGCGCGGCGTTCCTCACCGACGAGACCGAGCGTCAGAAGTGGGACGGCGCCTACGCCATCGCGACGCCGAAGCGGTCCTTCAACGTCCTGCTGAACATGTCGAACATCGCGCGCGGTCTGGAGCCGGAGCGCCGTCCCGGCAGCAGCGTCATGGCCTTCTCGCCGGGCACTCTGGCGCGGTCGCTCCTCGAACGCGACGACGACGACATCCGCCGGACCTACCTCGCCGACCTGGACCAGGTCCTGCCGGGCTGCGCCGACCACGTCGTCGAGGCCGAGGTCCAGCGCTGGCCCACCGGCTCGCCCTACTGCTTCCCCGGCCGCGGGGCGTTGCAGCAGACCCTGACCCGCCGCAGCGGCCGGGTGCTCCTGGCCGGTGACTACCTCGGCACCCTCTACACCGAGACCGCGATCCAGACCGGCCTGTCCGCCGCGCAAGAGGCGCAGAGCCTGCTGGCCACCGACCGGCAGGCCATCCCGCACGGCCTGGCGCCCCTGCGCGCCGTCACCTGAGTCCACCGCCCCCCTGTCCCCCAGTTTCTTCCGAGGAGACTCAAGCATGTCGTCACAGCTGAGCGGTGTCCTGACCGCCCTTGCCTCACCGTTCGCGCCGGACGGGCAGATTGACGAGAAGACACTGCGCCGCCTGGTCGACCGCAGTGTCGACGGCGGGGTCGACGGCGTCGTGGCCTGCGGTTCCACCGGTGAGTTCGCGGCGATGAACGGCGCGGAGCGGCGCCAGGTGGTCGAGACCGTCATCGACCAGGTGGCCGGACGGGTGCCGGTGATCGCCCAGACCGGTGCGCTGAGCACGAAGGAGGCGGTCGCGCTCTCCCGCCACGCGCAGTCCGCCGGAGCCTCGGTCCTGATGGTGGTGGCCCCGTACTACGAGCCGCTGACGCTGGAGGAGACGCTGCGCTATCTGCGCACCGTGGCCGATGCCGTGGACATCCCCATCATGCTCTACAACCTGCCCGCGGCCACCGGTGTGCCGCTCCCACCGGAGACGGTCGGGCAGCTCGCCCGCGAGGTCGAGAACATCCAGTACATCAAGGACACCAGCGCCGACATGGCGCAGGCCGGGCAGCTGATCCACCGGTACGGCGACGTCATCTCCACCTTCATCGGCTGGGACAGCCTCCTGCTCCAGGCCATCTCCGAGGGCGCCGCCGGGATCATGGCCGGGACGGCGAACGTGATTCCGGCCGAACTCGTCTCCATCCACCGTGCGTTGCGCGACGGCGAACTTGGGCGCGCGCGAGCGCAGTGGGCGCGGATCTACCCGCTGATGGACGCGATGATGTCCGCTCCGTTCATTCCGGCGGTCAAGGCCGCCCTGGAGGCGTCCGGGTTCCCCATCGGGCCTCCGCGCGAACCGGTGCTCGGCCTCGACGCCGCCACGGCCACCAGGATCTCCGCCCTGATCGAGGAGCTGGCATGACGACTTCCACCGGACCCACGACGGCCACCGGACCCACGGCGGCCACCGTCCGCCGCGCACCGGATGACGCCCCGCCGCTGATCTCCCCCGCCGACCTCCCTCCGGCCCGTCATTTCATCGGCGGAACGTTCCCCGAGGGCTCGTCCGAGCGCGTCATCGAGGTGGTCGATCCGAGCACGGAGAGCGTCATCGCCCGGATTCCCGAGGGCACCGCCGAGGACATCGACCGGGCCGTGGCCGCCGCGGCGGGGGCGAAGGACACCTGGGCGCGGCTGGTCCCCAAGGACCGCTCGGAGGTGCTGCACGCCATCGCCGACCGGCTGGCCGAGCACACCGACCTCCTCGTCCGGCTGGAGTCGGCGAACACCGGTAAGCCGCTCGAGGTGTCCCGGGACGACGTCGCCATGACCATCGACGCCTTCCGCTTCATGGCCGGTGCGTCGCGCGCGACCACCTCGATGGCCGCCGGGGAGTACGCCGAGGACCACCTGTCGGTCATTCTGCGGGAACCACTCGGGGTCATCGGGGTGATCACACCGTGGAACTATCCCCTGCTGATGGCGGCCTGGAAGATCGCGCCCATTCTCGCCGCGGGTAACACCCTGGTCATCAAGCCGTCCGAGCAGACTCCGCTGACGACGCTGAAGTTCGCCGAACTCGTCGCCGGTCTTCTGCCGCCGGGAGTGGTGAACGTGGTGACCGGCTACGGCGCGGTGACCGGCGCCCGGCTCGCCGAGCACCCGGACGTGGACATGATCGCCCTGACCGGTTCGGTCCCCAGCGGCCGCGCCGTGGCCCGGGCCGCCGCGGACACTCTCAAGCGCGTGCACCTCGAACTCGGCGGCAAGGCCCCGGTTCTGATCTTCCCGGACGCCGATCTCGCGGCCGCCGCCTCGTCCCTGCGCACCGCCGCGTTCTGGAACGCGGGCCAGGAGTGCGGGGCCGCCTGCCGGATCCTCGTCCATGAATCGGTCGCCGAGCGGTTCACGGAACAACTCGTCGGCGAGGTAGGGTCGTTGGCGGTCGGCGAGCCACGCGCGGGCGAGGAGACCGAGGTCGGCCCCATGGTCTCGAAGGCACACTTCGACCGCGTCACCGGGTACCTGGAGCGCGCGAAGAAGGACGGCGCCCGCGTGGCGACCGGGGGCGAAGCTCTCGACGGGCCCGGCTACTTCATCGCCCCGACCGTGCTGGTCGGCCTCCCCGAGGGAGCGGAAGCCACTCGCCAGGAGATCTTCGGCCCCGTGGTCACGGTCGAGACCTTCGCCGACGAGGACGAGGCGGTACGGCGGGCCAATGACACCCCGCTGGGCCTGTCGGCGTCGGTGTGGACCGAGAACGCCCGCCGCAGCCACGCCATCGCCGCGCGCCTGGACAGCGGAACGGTCTGGGTGAACTCACACCTCGTCCTGGCCTGCGAAGCTCCCTGGGGCGGCTTCAAGGGATCCGGCTACGGCCGGGACCTGTCGGTCTACGCGCTGGAGGACTTCTCGCGCACCAAGCATGTGATGCACCACCACGGACGCTGATCCCGTGCGGTGATGAGGTCGGGAGGAGTTCGCGCCACGGCTCCGGTTCCGCTGAGTAAGGTGAGCCAATGCAGCCTACGTTTGTACTGGTTCACGGAGCTTTCGCGAACTCCTTCTCCTTCGCACCACTCCAGGCCGAACTCGGCCTCCTCGGGCACCGTTCGGTCGCCGTCGATCTGCCGGGCCATGGCTTCGGGGCAACCTACCCGCGCGCCTATCAGGCGCCGCAGGACCTTGAAGAGTTCGCCACCGCACCGGGCTCGATCAAGGGCGTCACCCTCGCGGACAACGCGGCTCACCTGATCGCGGTCCTGGAACGGGCCAAGCGCAACGGTCCGGTCATCCTCGTCGCGCACAGCCGTGGCGGTGTCACGGCCACCGCCGCGGCCAACGCCCGGCCGGACCTGATCGACCGCATCGTCTACGTCTCGGCCTGGTGCCCGGTCGATCTGGACGTGGGCGGCTACTACGCCGAGCCGGAGATGGCCACCGTCGACGTGGCGTCGCTGGCTCCGGCGATGGCCGGGAACCCGGCGGAACTGGGCCTGCTCCGCACCAACTTCCGCACTGCGGATCCGGACGTGCTCGCGGCGTTCAAGGCGGCCTTCTTCGCCGATGGCACCGACGACGAGTTCCTGACGTTCCTGAACACGTTCCAGCCCGACGAGAACCTGGACGTCGGAAGTTCCGCCGACCGGGCTCAGGCCGCGACCTGGGGCCGCCTCCCGAAGACCTACGTACGGCTGGCCGATGACGCGAGCCTGCCGCTCGCCCTGCAGGACCGGCTGATCCGCGAGGGCGACGCGCTGACGCCGGACAACCCGTACGACGTCCGCACCCTCGACGGCAGCCATCTGAAGTGGCTGACCGACCCGGCACCGGCGGCGCGAGTTCTGGGTGAACTCGCCACGCTGTGAGCGATGTGTCACGAGCGCGTATCCGTCTCGTAGCAGACACCCACCCGGTGGATGGCGCGAAAGCGCTGTTCACTTAGGGTGTCGATCATGTCTCAGTCAAAAGCTTTCCTGCGCAACGCTCCGAAGAAGACCCTGATCGCGGCCCTCGGCATCGGCATGGCCGTCGCCCTGACCGGATGCAACGAAGACACCAAGGCCGCGGATAAGGACACCGGTGCGGCGGGGTCGAAGGCGCCCTCGGCGGACTCGTCCCCGTCGTCCGCCCCGACGGGCTCCTCGGCCGACAAGCCGGTGGCCGCGGGATGGCAGACGCAGACATCGCAGAAGCACCACTTCAGCTATGACGTGCCCGCCAAGGCCGACAAGTGGAAGGTCCTCGGCGCCGACACGGCCCTCTCCTACACGGACCAGAACGGCAAGCCGATCGTCGTCATGACCGGGTCCGCCAACTACCGTGAGGGCGGCTGCTCGTCGAGCCCCAACCCGAAGGCCATGGGTGAGGCGGGCAAGGGTCAGCTCGCCACCGTGGGCACCACGGGCGGCGGCACGGACGGCAGCCTGCAGGAGAACGCCCGCAACTGGGCGGGCAACTGGGGCTTCGCCGCGTACGGCGGTCCGGACCACAAGCCGAAGATCGAGGTCAGCCAGCCGAAGCCGTGGAAGGAAGGCGGGATCAGCGGTTACACCGCGACCGCGAAGGTCACCGTCACCAACCGCCCCAGCAAGTGTGTCCCGCCGACCGCGGTCGTGCACAGCATCGCGCAGAAGCTGCCGGACGGCACCATGCACGGCTGGGTGATCTACGCGGACCAGGGTGTGCCGAACGCGCTGACGGACACCGAGATCAAGAAGGTCATGGCCACCGTCCGGTCCACGGACGGCTGACAACGGCTCCCGGCTGACGGACCCGTACACCGGCCGTACCCGCCCACCACGCCACCCTGAGTTTCCCGGGGGCACGGTGGCCGGGTGCGGCCACACGGCCACCTCTATCGAGGGGTGCGGGCCACACCGCGGGCCATGGTGGTCGCGCTCCCCAGATAGCGGGCGGGATCGCACAGCTCGCTGATCCGTTCGGCGCCCAGCCGCTTCACCAGCTCGGCGTGGCCGTGGAGTTCGGCCTCCAGGGTGGTACCGGTCTCGATGGCGGCGCGGCAGGCCTCGTAGACGACATCGTGGGCCCGCTGGCGGCCCAGGACGGGCGCGACGTCCATCATGACGGCTTCGGCGACGATGAGCCCTCCGGTGATGTGGGTGTTCTGACGCATCCTGTCGACGTTCACCTCCAGTCCGGAGAGCATGAACTCGGCCTGGTGGAGGGAGCTGGACAGGAGCAGGAATGCCTCGGGCACCGCGGCCCACTCCAGGTGCCAGGGGCCGGTGGCGCGTTCGAAGTCCTGCATCATGGCGTCGAGGACGGTCGTGGACCTGTCGCGGAGCAGTTTGGCGGCCGCGAACATCAGCTCGCTGGAGATGGGATTGCGCTTCTGCGGCATGGTCGAGCTGGCTCCCCGCCCCGGGACGAAGGGCTCCGCCACTTCGCCGAATTCGGAGGAGCACATCATCATCACGTCCCAGGCGATCTTGCCCAGTGAGCCGCCGATCGCGGCGAACAGCGTGACGAGTTCGACGAGTCCGTCACGGGCGACGTGCCAGGTGATCTCGGGGTCGCGTAGCTCCAGTTCGGCGGCCAGGACGGCCCGGGTCTCCAGGCCCTCCGGGCCCGGGCCGAGGGAGGCCAGGGTGCCCGCGGCGCCACCGAACTGCACCATCAGGGCGCGTCGGCGGGCCTGTTCCAGGCGCTCAGCGTGCCGGTCCAGGGCGGAGAGCCATACGGCGCAGCGGTAGCCGAAGGTGACGGGGAGGGCGTGCTGAAGGTGGGTGCGTCCGGCGGTGACGGTGTCGGCGTGGTCGTCCGCGAGCTGCTGGAGGGCGCGGCGTACGCGGTCGAGCCGGTCCTGGAGGAGCGCGACGCCGCTCTTGCACTGGAGCATCACCGCGGTGTCCATGACGTCCTGGGTGGTGGCGCCCCAGTGGAGGTACCGGCCCGCGTCCCCGCACTGCTCCGCCACCTGCCTGACGACCGGCAGGACCGGATAGCCGACGATCTCCGTCTCCGTGCGCAGCCGCTCCAGGTCGAGACCCTCGGCGTCGGCCCCGGCGGCGATGTTCTCCGCCGCCTCGGCGGGGATGATGCCCACCTTGGCCTGGGAGCGGGCGAGGGCGATCTCGGTGTCGATGATGCGCTGGACGTAGGCGGTGTCGCTGAAGACCTCGCGCATGTCCGGGGTGCCGAACATGTCGCGGAACAGCAGGGAATCGAAGACGGTGCTGCTCATTCGCTGGCTCACTTCGCGGTGGTGGGGCGGGGGCGGGGCATGTCGTATCGATCGGGCTCGGGAGCGGACTCGGGTTCGGGTTCGGGTTCGGGTTCGGGTTCGGGTTCGGCGAGGAACGCGTCGGGGTCGACCAGGGCCCGCCGTACCGTGTGGACGTCCATCTCCTTGCACCACTTGGCCAGTACGAAGGTGGCGACGACGTTGCCGAAGGTGTTGCAGAACGCGGTGGCCATCGACATGAAGCGGTAGACGCCGAAGAGCACGGCCGTGCCCTCGACCGGGAGGTTGCCGGTCGCGGCGACGGTGGAGGCGAAGACGACGAACGTCCCGCCGGACACAGTGGCCGCGCCCTTGGACGTCAGCAGCATGATGAGCAGCAGGCCGAGCTGTTCGGGGATGCCCATCGGGATCCCGTAGGCGTTGGCGACGAACAGGGTGCAGATGGACATGTAGAGGGAGGTGCCGTCGAGGTTGAAGGCGTAGCCGGTGGGCACGATCAGGCCGACGCTCTGCTTCGAACATCCGGCCCTGACCAGCTTCTTCAGCAGCCCGGGCAGCGCGGCTTCGGACGATGCGGTGCCGAGGACGAGCGTCATCTCGACGCGCACGTAACGCAGGATGCGCCAGATGTTGAATCCGGCGATCAGACAGACGAGCCCCAGGACGCCGAATACGAACACGGCGACGACCAGCCAGTACTGGAGGACGAGTTCGGTCAGGGCCAGGAGCATCGCGCCGCCGCTGGTGCCCACCGAGTACGCGATGGCGCCGAAGGCCCCGATCGGGGCGAGCTTCATGACGACGTTGACGAAGCCGAAGAACGCCTCCGAGACGACTTCGAGGCCCGAGTTGATCCGCTCCCGCATCTGCGGCTTCAGCGCCAGGAGGCCGACTCCGAACAGGACGGCCACGACGACGACCTGCAGGAGCTGCCCGGAGGAGAAGGCGCCGACGAAGTTGTCGGGAACGATGTCCCGGAGGAAGGCGGTGATCCCGTGCTCGCCCTCCCCCGCCGGGGGCGCCTGGGACGCGTCGGCGCCCGAGGCGAGGTCCCCCGCGCCCTTGCCCACGCCGAAGAGGTTCGCGGCCACCAGGCCGATGAGCAGGGCGGCGGTGGAGACGACCTCGAAGTAGATGAGCGCCACGAGCCCGAGGCGACTGGCCTTCTTCAGATCTCCGGCCGAGGCGATGCCCATGACCACGGTGAAGAAGACCAGCGGCGCGACCCCGGCTTTGACCAGCGCCAGGAACAGATCGCCGATGATCTTCAGGTCCGCCGCGAAGCCGGGAAAGGCGAAGCCGACGGCGACGCCCAGGGCCATCGCGATGACGACCTGTGCCATGAGCCCCCGGTACCAGGGCTTGTGAGCCGCCGGGGGCGGGCCGGTGTCCAGAAGCTGCTGTTGCGATCTCATGCAGCACGTCCTTGTCTAGACATGAGGTGTGTCTAGACAAGAATGCTCACGAGAAAGCGAGTGTCAAGAGTTGTTCGGAAAGGTGTTCGGGCAGTCGCTCACGGTGTGCGGCCGACGCGCGCCGGTCGCGCTAATTCCGCTGCAGAACCGTCTCGTAAACGAAGCGGTCACCGGCGTGCGTGCTCACGGCGACCTCGAACAGGGCACCCGAGGCGTCGTAGTAGCGGCGTACGAATTCCAGCCCTGGGGTTCCCGGCGCCACCCCGAGGTACGCCGCCGCCTCCGCGGACACGCCCACCGCCCGTACCTGCTGCACCACCCGCTCCACGGCGCGCCCGGTGCGGGCCTCGACCGAGTCGGCGATCAGCCGGCGGCTCTCCTCCAGGTCCCCGGCCACCGCCTTGGCGTCCTCCGGGCCCAGATACACCCGCGCCCAGGACACGACCTCATCGGGCCTTCCGGGGTCCCGCCGGGTGGAGGTGACGCACACCTGCCTGGATCCCTCGGCCAGTCCGGTGACGGCCGCCAGCGCGGCGTCCACCGTCACCGGCTCCACCGACAGGACGCTCCGCACGGCGGCCTCGCCGTACTGCGTCAGATCCCCGACGCTCCCGAGCTGCGCGGTGAACGCGGCGACCGGCGCCGAGCGTTCCACCCGGGTGCCCGTTCCCGGATGCCGGGAGATGAGACGGGCCTCTTCCAGACGCCGCAACGACCGCCGCAGCGTTTCCCGCGAGACGCCGTACTCGGCGGCGAGCTCGGGCTCGGTGGGCAGCAAGTCGCCCACAGCCCACCGGCCCGCCGCGATCTTCCTCATGAGGTCGCCCGCGATCACCACGTACCGCGGCTCACCCACGACGAACTCCCTGCTGCTCCGGACCCAACCACCGGAATCCTAGTACTCCCAGCGGCCCGGCACGCCGCTGAGCTGGTCAAGCCGTGGGAGGCACGCGTCCTGGGAATACCGTGTCGCCATGGTGCGCGCCGGTACTCCGCAGGCCGATCAGCCGGACAGGGCCGGGGCTCCGGACCGGTCCCTGGCCCCGCTTCTCGCGGTCTGCGCGGGCTATTTCATGGTCATCCTGGACGTGACCGTCATCAACGTCGCCGTTCCCGTGGTGGGACGGGAGCTGTCGGCCTCGATCACCGGAATCCAGTGGATCACGGACGGCTACACCCTGGTCTTCGCCGGTCTGCTGCTCACCGGCGGCGCGCTGGGCGACCGGCTGGGAAACCGCCGGATCTTCTGCACCGGGGTGGTGGTGTTCACCGTGGCCTCGGCCGGGTGCGGGGTGGCGCGGAGCGCGGGGACCCTGGTCGCCGCCCGGCTCCTGGAAGGACTCGGCGCGGCATTGATCGTGCCCGGCTCCCTCGCCCTCCTCCAGCAGGCGTATCCCTCGCCCGCCGCGCGCTCGCGCGCCTTCGGTCTGTGGGGCTCGATGGCAGGCATCGCCGCCTCCGTCGGCCCTCTCCTGGGCGGCCTGCTGGTCACCACCGTGGGGTGGCGCTGGGTGTTCTTCATCAACCTGCCCGTCGGCTGCGCGTGTCTGCTGCTGACGCTGCGCCACGTACCCGCTTCGGCCCGGCGCCTGGACCGCCCCGTGGACTGGCCCGCCCAGTGTGCGCTCATCGCGATGGTGGCCCTGCTGATCGCCGTCCTCAACGAGGCGGGACGACGGGGCCCGGCGGACCCGCTGATTCTCGTCGGGGCCGGTTTGTGTGTGCTCGCCGCTGTCGCGTTCATCCTGCGCGAGCGCCTGGCCCGCACCCCCGTGCTGCCCCTGCGGCTGCTGCGCTCCCGCTCGCTGAGCGGGGGCGCGGCCATCGGTCTGCTGTTCAACTTCGCCTTCTACGGCATGATTTTCACCGCCAGCCTGTACTTCCAGCACCAGCGCGGCCTGTCCGCGCTGCGCACGGGGATCGCCCTCTTCCCGGCGGTGGTGATGACGATGTTCGCCTCCGTCCTGTCCGGGCGGCTTGCGCGCCGCACCGGACACCGTCCGCTGGTGCTCACGGGCATGCTCCTGGGAGCGGCGGGGCTGGCGGGCTGGGCCGCCGCCGGACCGGAGCCGGGCTACGCGCTGCTCGTGGCACCGATGATGGCGGCGGGCTTCGGCACGTCCTTCGCCCTCACCGGGTCGACCGCCACAGTGATGTCAGCCGCCCCGGACGAGTACTCCGGCACCGCCTCCGCCCTCTTCAACACCGCCCGCCAGATCGGCAGCGCCGTGGGCGTCGCGCTGGGAGGGTCGCTGCTGGCCGCCTCGACCAGCTTCAGCGCGGGGCTGCGGGCCAGTATGGCCATCGGCGCGGCGGCCTATCTGACGGCCGCCGTCCTCGCGCTCTTCTGTGTCCCCCGCAAGGCGCCCCGCCACGTGGCCGTCTGACGGGCCCTTCACCCCGGTCAGCTCTTCACGGGCTCGTGGTCGGGTACGGCCACTTCCCCCGCCTCGCGCGGCGTGTCCTGTCCGGCGTTCCTCTTGGACTCCGAACGGTCCACGACGGCGGCGGCCAGCGCGTTCCCGACGACGTTCACCGCGGTACGGGCCATGTCGACGATGAAGTCGACGCCGACCAGGAGCGCGACCCCCTCGGGCGGGATGCCGATCGTCTTGCCCGCGGCGAGGAGCACGACGATCGAGGCCGAGGTGACGCCCGCCATCCCCTTCGACAGCACCACCAGGACACCGACCATGAGCAGCAGCGACGGGATCGAGGTGTCCGTGCCGTAGGCGTGGGCGAGATACACCAGGGCGGTGGCCTGGTAGAGCACGGAGCCGTCGGTGTTGAACGAGTAGCCGAGGGGGACGACGAACGAGGCCGTCGAGCGGCTGACGCCGAAGTCTTCGAGCTTGCCCATCAGCGGTGCCAGCACCGCTTCGGAGCTGCGCGTGATGAAGGCGATGCCGACGAGTCCGCCGATCGTCTTGAGCAGGTCCACGTACCGGATGCGGTAGATCAGCGCGATGGCCGGGAAAATCACGCCGAGGACGATGGCCAGGCCCGCGTAGACCACGGCGATGAAACCGGCGAGGCTCTTGAGGTTGCCGAATCCGTAGTGCGCCACGTCGTAGCTGATGAAGCCGAGGACGCCCACCGGAGCGACGCGGATGACATAGCCGACGACCTTGAACATGGCCGACGAGAGGGATTCCAGGACCGAGGCGACGGGCGCGGACTTCTCGCCGATGGCCGCCATCCCGACGCCGAGGAAGAGCGCGAAGACGATCGCGGCGAGCAGGTTGCCCTCGGCGAACGCGGCGAAGACGTTCTTCGGGACCGAGTGGAGGATCAGCTCGTGGAAGTCGACGCCCTGGTCCATGGTTTCCAGGCTCTTGGTGTCGCCACCGGCGACCGGGGCGCCCCTGCCGATGCCGGTGACCTCGGCCAGGGTCACCGCGACCACGAGGACCACCGTGGTGACGATCTCGAAGTACAGGATGGCCTTACCGGCGATCCGGCCCACCTTCTTCACCGACTCCATGCGGGCGACACCCAGCACGATCAGCGGGAAGACCAGGGGCAGCACGACCATCTGCACCAGGTTCAGGAAGATGTCCCCGAGGATTTTGAGCTGCTCGCCCACGTTCGGCGCGAGCGCTCCGATCAGCGCGCCGAGGCCGACGGCGAGCGCCGACTGCACACCGAGCGGCAGCCGCCACCAGCGCCGGGTGCGCGTCGGCGAGGCCGTCACAGAGGAGTCGCCTCCGGCGCGCTCATCGGGGATCTGAGGTGTCTTCATAGGGGGAACTCCATAGGTTGCACGCGTTACGTGGTGGCCAGCGGCTCTGCGGCCGTGATCGGCGTCAGCCGGTTGTCCTGGCGATCTCGGCCGGGCGGAGCAGGGCGGCCAGCCGGTCGGCCGGGAGCAGTCCCTTCTCCAGGACGAGTTCGGCGACTCCGCGCCCGGTGGCGAGGGCTTCCTTGGCGATGTGGGTGGCGGCCGTGTAGCCGATGTGGGGGTTGAGTGCGGTGACCAGGCCGATGGAGTTCTCGACGGTGGCGCGCAGCTCGTCGGCGTTGGCGGTGATGCCGGAGACGCACCGGTCGGCGAGGACCAGGCAGGCGGCGCGCAGGTGGGTGACGCTCTCCGAGAGGGAGTGCAGGATGATCGGCTCGAAGGCGTTGAGCTGGAGCTGTCCGGCCTCGGCGGCCATGGTGATGGCCACGTCGTTGCCGATCACCTCGAACGCCACCTGGTTGACGACCTCGGGGATGACCGGGTTGACCTTGCCGGGCATGATGCTCGAACCGGCCTGCACCGGCGGCAGGTTGATCTCATTGAGCCCGGCACGCGGACCCGAGGAGAGCAGCCGCAGATCGTTGCAGCTCTTGGACAGCTTGACCGCGATGCGCTTGAGAACGCCCGACAGATGGACGAACGCGCCACAGTCCTGGGTGGCCTCCACCAGGTTGGCGGCGGTGATCAGCGGCAGCCCGGTGATGTCCTCCAGATGCCCGCGAGCGGCCTCGGCATAGCCCTTGGGGGCGTTGAGGCCGGTGCCGATCGCGGTCGCGCCGAGGTTGATCTCGTGCACCAGGCCGGATGCCTCCAGCAACCGGCTCTGGTCCTCCTCCAGCATCACGGCGTACGAGGAGAACTCCTGGCCGAGCGTCATGGGCACCGCGTCCTGGAGCTGGGTGCGGCCCATCTTCAGGATGTCGTGGAACTCCTCGGCCTTGGCGGCGAACGCCTCCCGCAACACACCCATCGCGTCAAGCAGTTCATGGACGGCGATGACGGTGGCGACCTTGAGGGCCGTCGGGTAGACGTCGTTGGTGGACTGGCTGAGGTTGACGTGTTCGTTGGGGTGGAGGACGCCGTACTCGCCCTTCTCATGGCCGAGGATCTCCAGGGCCCGGTTGGCGATGACCTCGTTGGCGTTCATGTTCGTCGAGGTACCGGCGCCACCCTGGATCACGTCCACGGTGAACTGATCGTGCAGTCGGCCGTTCCGGATCTCCTGGCAGGCGGCGACGATGGCCGCGGCCTTCTCCGGGGCCAGGAGTCCGAGGTCTTCATTGGCGCGGGCGGTGGCCTCCTTGACCGCCGCGAGCGCGTTGATCAGGTGCGGGTACGCGGAGATCGCCGTACCGGTGATGGGGAAGTTCTCCCGGGCGCGCAGGGTGTGGATGCCCCAGTACGCGTCGGCGGGGACGTCCCGGTCGCCGAGGAGATCGTGCTCGCGGCGATGGTCCGCGGTGATGGACACAGAGGTTTCCTTCGTGGGGGTGGGGCGTGAGCATGCGGGACGGGACATGACGCGGGCATGTCAGCGCATATCGCCGACGACGGGCCGATGATCGGTATCGAGGGGGACGTACCAGGCGAGGGCCACCGCGGCCCTCATGAAGGACCACTCTGCGGTGCCGCCGCTGTGAGGTCCATCGGCAATTTCCCCGGTTGCTTATGAAGCTTTGCTTCATGGACACGCTTCTGGTCTACTCCGTCGTGTGATCGATCCACGCAGGCTCCGGGTGCTGCGGGCGCTGGCCGAACATGGCACCGTCACCGCCGCCGCCCAGGCGCTCTACATGTCCCCGTCCGCGGCATCGCAGCAGCTCGCCGCGCTTGAGGCGGAGGTCGGCCACGGCCTGCTGGAACGGCGCGGGCGCACCGTCCGGCTGACTCCCACCGGCACCGTGCTGGCCGCACACGCGACGAAGATCGCCGCGCAGCTGGAGCAGGCGGAGGCCGAGATGGCCGCGTGCTCGGAGGGCCTGGCCGGTGAAGTGACCATCGCCGCGTTCGCCAGCGCGATCACCGAAGTGGTGGCCCCGGCGGTGGCGATGCTGCGGGAGGACGCTCCGCAGGTGCGGGTCCGTGTGAAGGACGCCGAAGGCCATGCGAGCCAACGGCTCCTCATCGACGGTGCGGTCGATATCGCCCTGTCGGTGGAGCACCGGGACATCCCCGGTCAGAACAGCGAGCAGCTGCTGCGCGAGCCGTTGTACGCGGAGCCGTTCGATGTCGTGCTGCCGTCCGGCCATCGGCTGACCGACGTCCCGGAGGTCGACCTGGCCGACTTGAGCGACGATCCGTGGGTTACGCCCTGGCCGGGCAACCCGGTGCACGACGTCGTCCTGCGCGCCTGCGAGGACGCCCGTTTCCAGCCTCGGGTGGAATGCCTCGCCGATGACTCCCGGGCGGTGTGCGCCCTCGTCTCGGCGGGTGCGGGTGTGGCGCTGGTGCCCCGCTCGGCGCTCCACGGCATCGCCTTCGGCGGCGCCGCCACGCGCCCGGTCCACGGCCACCGCCCCACGCGGCGGGTGTTCACGGCCGTCCGGCGCGGCAGCGAGCGCCACCCGCTGCTGAGGCTGGCGCTGCGCGAACTACGGGACCGGGCCGCCGCCCTCCGCTCCTGACGGCGGGTCGCCGTCGAGGAAACCGCGGAGTTCGCCGCGGGTCGGCCCGGTGGCGGGGCCGTGCCGGGTGACGGCGAAGGCGGCCGCCGCGTTGGCGCCCCGCGCCGCCTCGACCGGGGCCAGCCCGCTGGCGAGGAGGGCGAGGAAGGCGCCGGTGTGGGCGTCGCCCGCGCCGTTGCTGTCGACGGCGGTCACCCGGCGGCCGGGAAGGTGTACGGCCTCGCCGCCGGGCGGTACGAGACGGCATCCGGCCGCGTCGGCCCGTACGATCACCCCGGTGTCCGGGCCCAGCCGCGCGGCGAGCGCGGCCGCGATCCGCGGGGCGTCGTCCAGGCCGGTCAGCAGCCGTCCCTCACGCTGGTTGCAGGTGATCCAGTCGCACCGCGCCAGGACGGGTTCCAGCACGTCCGGGGGAATGTCGGCGACCAGTGGCCCCGGGTCGAGGAACACCCTGACGTCGTCGGGAAGCTGGGTGATGAGCGAGGCCAGGACCGGGCCGTTCACCGGGTAGGCGAGCCCGTACCCGGACACCTGCACCAGGTCGCCGGGGCGCAGCGCGGCGAGCACCGTGGCCGCGTCGGCCTCGGTCAGCCTGGCCTCCGCCCCGGGGCTGGTGGCGAAGGTGCGCTCGCCGCCGTCGTCGACGAAGGCGACACAGAATCCGGTGTCCGTGTCCGCCAGGGGCGGCAGCAGCACCTCGATGCCCTCGTGTGCGAGGTCGGCGCGCACCCGGTCCGCGAACGGGCCCGTGCCGTGGGCTCCGGCGTAGAGGGCGGGCAGACCCAGGCGGTGTGCGGCCACGAGGACGTTGAAGCCACCGCCGGTGGCGAAGGTGGTGTCCGTGGACACGGTGTCGCCACCGCGCTCGGGCACCTCCGGCACCCGCATCACCAGGTCGATGATGGCGTTGCCGAGGAGTACGAGCCTGCCACTCACGCGTGCTCCTGTGCGGTCGGCGCGAGCGGCGTGGTGTGCCGCGCGGAGGTGTCGTCGCCGCGGTCCATGCCGTCCAGGCGGCGCAGCATGGCGTAGACGGCGGCGGCGAGGGTGAGGGTCGCCACCCATCCCAGTCCGTTGGTGCCGATCCAGCTGTCCGAGAGCGGTCCGGAGAACCAGATGTCGGTGGCGCCGGTGCCCGCTTCGGTGAAGCACAGCCCCACCACGATGGCCACCGCCCATGCGCTGGTGGCGGGCCAGGAGTAGCCGCCCCGGTACCAGTAGCGGCTGGTGCGGCCGGTGTTCATCAGGGCGTCGGTGTCGTACGACCGCCTCAGGAGCAGGTCGACGGCGAAGACGCCCACCCATGCGGTGATCGGGACGGCGAGGAGGGTGAGGAACGTGATGAACGGACCGTAGAAGTCCTTGGCGATCAGGATGAAGTAGATGCCGCCGACGAAGGTGACCACCACGTCCAGGGCGACGGCCAGGGTGCGCCGGACCCGTATGCCCAGGGTGATCATGGTGAGCCCGGCCGAGTACACGGACAGGTGGTTGGAGAGCAGCAGCCCGCCGAAGGCGGCGATCAGGTACGGGATGGCCATCCACCGGGGCAGCATCGCGTTGATCGCCGAGACCGGGTCGGCCGCGGAGGCGAGGTCCGGCTGTCCCGCCGCGAGCAGCGAGCCGAGGGAGATGAGGACGACCAGGGGAATGCCCGCGCCGAACGCCGAGGCGGCCACGAGTTTGCCGCCGGGGATCCGGCGGGGCAGGTAACGGGCGTAATCCGCACCGGCGTTGGCCCAGCCGATGCCCGTTCCGGCGGCGATCATGCCGGTGCCCACGACCATGGCGCCCACCGGGGCGGCCGGGGCCTGGAAGACCTTGTGCCAGTCCACGGTGGCCACGAGAAAGGCGATGACGACCAGGTTGAGCAGGCCGAAGACGTAGGTGGCCCACTTGTTGATCCACATGATGGTGGCGTGTCCGAGGCCGCTGATCAGCAGGGTGCAGCCGATGAAGACCAGCAGGCAGACCACGGTGAGCACGGTGTTCTTCCGCACGCCGAAGGCGACGTCGAGCAGCGCCAGCAGGGCGAAGGCGGCCGTGGTCGTGTTGATCGTCTCCCAGCCGAGCCTGCTCAGCCAGGTGACCAGCGTGGGGCCCGCGTTGCCCCGGACCCCGAACACCGCCCGGGACAGGGTGAGCGCGGGTGCGCCACCGCGCTTTCCGGCGATGCTGAGGGCGCCCACCAGGGCGAACGAGCCGAAGGAGCCGAGCACGGCCACGATGGCCGCCTGCCAGATGTTCAGGCCGCGGAAGCTGACCAGCGCCGCGCCGAGCGGCAGACCCAGGATGCTGATGTTGGCCGCGAACCAGGTCCAGAACATCTGCCCCGGGTGGCCATGGCGTTCGGCGTCGGGCACGGGCTCGATGCCACGTGTCTCCACCGCGCCGACGCGGTCGTTGTCTGATCCGGCCATGGTCGTACCTGTCTTTCTGTTCGGGGAGAGCAGTCACCCGGTCGCGGCGGCCCGCAGTGCGAGGAGGGAGGTGGCCAGCGGCGCCAGGTCGAGGCCGTTGACGGAGCGGAGGGTGGCGAGCGCGTCGGCCGGGAGGCCGGAGGCGCCGCTGAGGGATCCGGCGACGGCCCCGGCGATGGCGCCGATGGTGTCGCAGTCGCCGCCGAGGTTGGCGGCCAGCAGGCAGGCGCGCCACGGTTCGCCGTCGGCCAGGGCCAGGACGGCGAAGGCCGCGGGAACCGACTCCTGGCTGGCGACGCTGGTGCCCACGAGGTCGCTGATGAGGTCCAGGGCTTGCTGCTCGGGCAGCCCCCGGACCAGCTCCACGGCCCATTCGATACGGGCCGCGATGGCGGCCCCGTAGACCCAGTGGCCGCGCTCGGCACCGGCGGTCGCGGCCGTGATGGCCGCGGCGATGGCGTCCTCCAGGCCACCGCCGCCGATCCCCCGGCTCACCGCCGCGGCCACGGCGGCGGCGGAGGCGATGCCGAGGGTGGTGTCGTGGGTGACCTGGCACGCCGCGGCGACCTGGTCGATGAAGGGCTCCAGCGGTGTGTCGGGGAAGGCCACGCCGACCGGGGTGATCCGCATGGCGGCTCCGTTGGTGGCGCCGGACTTCCCCGCCTCCTCGGGCGGTGTGCCACGGGACACGGCCTCCAGGGCGGCCTTGGTGGACGGGCCCAGCAGGTCGAAGGAGCCCTTGGCCTTCATGGCGCGCTCCCACTCCAGCAGCTCCTGGGCGAGCCGCGTCGGATCGATGCGCCCGCTCCCGTCGACCAGCAGGCGGCCGACGATGACGGCCTGGTCGGTGTCGTCGGTGACCGATCCAGCGGGCATTCCGGCGCTCACCGGATTGTCGGCCGGGCCCGGTTCGAAACCGGTGACGGCGCCGAACCGGGTGACGATCGACCGCCGGGACATGATCTGGGTCGGCATGCCGAGCGCGTCGCCCATCGCCAGGCCGTACAGGGCTCCGAGGGCGCGGTCGTGCTGGTCGTTCATCAAGGGTGGTTCCTGTCGGTGCGGTGCGGGTGCGGTACAGAGCTGAGTGGTACGGGGCGGCGGCTCATCCGGGCGGCTCGCCGAAGCCGAGATGGAGTTCGAAGCGGGCTGGGTCCAGCAGGCTGGTCACGTGCTCGACGACGCGGCCGTCCGCCCCTCGGCTGACCCGGCGCGTACGGAGGAACACCTCCCCCTCGCCACGGCGCAGCAGGGCCGCCTCGTCCGCGTCCAGCCTGGTGATCGACGCCCACTCGTCCCCGTACGTGGCGCGGATGCCCACCTCGGCCAGGGTCCTGGTCAGCGAACCGTCCACCAGGCCGCGCAGCGGTACCTCGGCGAGGGCGGGGGTCAGCGGGACCCTGCTGCGCTCCAGCGATACGGGGGTGTTCCCGGGCAGGACGCGCAGGCGGTCCAGGGCCAGGAAGCGGCCACCGTCGGTCTCCAGCTCCCCGGCCAGCGCTTCGTCTCGTACCGCTTCGAGACGCAGCACCTCGGTGGTGATCCGGACGTCCTGGTCGGCCAGGGCCCTGGTCCAGCCCAGCCGGTTGTCCAGCAGGGTTCCGTCGAAGGTGACGAACGAGCCGACGCCGGCGTGGGTGGAGATCAGCCCCTGCTTGCTCAGCTCGTCCAGCGCCTGGCGGACGGTGGTCCGGCTGACCGCGAAGCGCCGGGTGAGCGCGTGTTCGCCGGGCAGCCTGCTGCCCGGCTCCAGGGCACCGCTGTGGATCTCACGGGCCAGGACGCGGGCGACGCGCTGGTGCTTGCGGACCTGTTCAGTCATGTCCGGAAGCTAGCCATACATGTCCAGTCCTGTCTAGAGGGGGGACGGGATCGACCGGCTCCTGCCGCCCACCGGGGCTCCACCGAAATTCCTGTGGGTACCGGTATCCAGGTAGGTGGTCAGTCGGTCTGGATATGCCACACCGACCGCAGCACTCCGGGAAGGAGTCCGGCATGATGCGCCGCCTCACCACCACGGCAGGGATTCTGGCCGCCACGGGAGCCCTCGTCCTCGGCATGGCACCATCGGCCTCCGCCGCTCACGGCGACCTCTTCAACAGCACCTGGCGCACCGTCAACCCCAGCGGCTGCATTTCCGTGCCGCTGGAGGACAACCGATTCCACGTGTACAACCAAACCAACGAATACGCGCTCGCCTACATGAACAACGACTGCTCCGGGCCCGTCATCGATGTGATCCCGCCCGACGGCGAGTCCGACGGAGGCGAAATCGCCGTGCTGGGGCGGGCCATCTGGATCCGCTGACGCCCACGGACCCCAGGAACGACGGGGTGGACGGCGCGGGCCTGCGCGCCGTCCACGTGGTGTGCCGGGGAGGGTGTTACCCCACCGCGGCGAGGGTCGTCAGGAGCGTTTGTCGATGGTGATGAACGGGTCCCACTGGAAGTAGCCCACCGGCTTCAGGTCGCCGTCCAGGACCTGGAAGTAGAAGCGGTACGTGACCCGGCCGGTCTTGCGGACGTCCGCCTCCCAGTAGTGGTCCTCGTAGTCCTGCGTGACGAATTCCGGCCTGCCGTCGGACCCCTCCTTCGGCATCGGATAGGTGCCGTCGCCCACCACGATCCGTGGCGTGCTGATCAGCGGATCGCTGCTCACGTACCGGTACAGCAGGGCGCTGTATTCGCTGTTGAGCGAGAGCGTCGTCTCGCGCCACCTGATGATGTCCCTCGGATTGGCCCGGAAGTTCAGTTCGGCTCCCGAGGTGCCGACGACGCGGTCCTGACGCGTCGTCATATAGATCAGGCTGTGGTCGACCTGGGTCGGCGCGTCGGGATTCCTCGACGCGCTCGTATAGCGATGGGCGATCGTGTACGCGTCGAACGCGATCATCACGTTGATGAACTCGGACATATTCCTAACCCCTTTTCTCTTGCACCTTGTAGGCCATCGCCCGCGGGTAGTCATGCCGGTGCAGGCGGACGCGGACCAGCAGTGGCCCCGCGTTGAGCGGGTCGGTGGGGTCGGCGAGGCGGGTCAGCAGTTCGTCCAGCTCGGAGGTGTGCGCGATGCTGATCCCGTTCACCGGGGTCTTCTTGCCGGAGAAGACCTCCGCGAGGCGGTCGTAGTGCCACGGGTGGAGGACGTTGTAGAAGTCCGCCTCCTGCGCGTCGTCCCCCGCGCCGGAGTCCCGGTCGGCGTAGTAGGACGGGTGCACCAGCATCTGCTCGATGCCGTAGAAGTGGCCGTTGTCCATGACGAACACGACCGACCGCAGCCCGAGCCTGGTGTGGGTGGAGATCTCCTGGCAGGTCTCCTGGAAGGCGCCGTCGCCGACGAACACCATCGGGCGGGCGTGCTCGCGCTCGGGGGCGAGCGCGGCGCCGGTGGCCGCGCCGACGGACCAGCCGATGGACAGCCAGCTGATCTGCGACAGGAACCCGCCCGCTGGCAGGCTCAGGTTCATCGAGCCGATGAGGGAGAACGCGGCGTCGGAGACGACCGTCCAGTCCCCTGGGCTCTCCTCGCCCAGGAAGTGGTTGATCCGGTCGAACACG
Source organism: Streptomyces sp. NPDC001700 (assembly GCF_053596435.1). Classification (NCBI taxonomy): domain Bacteria; kingdom Bacillati; phylum Actinomycetota; class Actinomycetes; order Kitasatosporales; family Streptomycetaceae; genus Streptomyces; species Streptomyces sp. NPDC001700. The sequence goes on along the minus strand of NZ_JBSFGE010000011.1, from coordinate 114,300 downwards.
CCGTCGTAGGTGAGCCGTTCGGCGGACCGGGAGCGCGAGCCGCGGGTACGGAGGGTGGCGCGGTGACTTCCCAGGCTGGCGGGGCGGTCGACGGACGCGCCGTGGTGGGCATGGGCCTCGGCGTAGTAGTCGGCGGCCAGACCTCCCGACCCGAAGCGCTTCACCAGCGCGTCCTGGAGGGCGGGCAGCAGCCGCTCGAGCTGGACGTCGGGGAAGTACCGGGTGCCGACGCTGACGCCGCCCTGCGCGGCCATCACCCAGTCGGTGCCGACGTACTGGTCCCCGCCGAGGTTCTTCGACGTGGACCAGGCGCCGAGGCCGATCCGGCAGGTGGCCCAGTCCTTGAAGATCCAGTGCACATCCGGGTGGCTGGCCGGGCCGTTGTAGACGCCGTGGAACTCCCGCGGTTCCTCGTCGACGACAGCCTTGGCACCGACCGTGGTGCAGAACGGCACTCCGGTGGCTTCCGTCAGGTCGGTGAGCTGGTCGCCGAGGCGGAACCGGTCGATCTCCTCGCCCGCCCACACGATCGGGCGGGGCCTGCCGTCCGGGCTGGGGTGGTTCTCGATCAGGGTGAGGATGGCGTCCACCGCGTTGTCCAGCATGGTCTGGTTGCGCGTGCTGAACGGCCGCTCGCGGCGGAGGAGGGGCTGTTCGGCGGCGGCACAGGGCTCGTCCCACAGGTCCTCCATGACCTCCAGATAGACGGGCCTGCGCTCGGACAGGCAGGCGGTGAGCGCGGCGTCGATCTGACCGGGTGCGAGGCCCGGGTTGGAGATGACCTGCGCCTCCACGGTGACCTGCCGGTAGACGTCCAGGTTGCTCTCCCGGCGGGGGCTCATATGGGAGGTGAGCAGGCCGACGGCGCGGTAGTTCTGCCACTGCTCGTACGGCGGGCAGGCGTTGATGGCGATGAGCGGGACGTGCTCGACGTAGGCGCCGCCGCAGGCGTTGAGCAGGTTGAACGCGCCCACGCTGTAGGTGACCGCGGCCGCGCCGATGCCGTGGATCCGGGCGTACGCGTCGGCGGCCTGGCCCGCGCCGCCCTCGGTGGGCGTGCCGACCCACTCGATGTCGCCCTCGGCCCGCAGGGTGGTGAGGAACGGGCCCAGGTGGTTGCCGGGGACGCCGAACAGATGGGTGATGCCCAGCTCGGCCAGGCGGCCGGCCAGATAGCGGGCGACCGTGCACTCGGGCGTGAACGCCGTCATGAGCGGCCCCCCGCGTTCGGGCCCGGGGTCGTCAGCTGCGGGGCCTGGTGGACGGCGGTGGCGGCGCGGATGGCGCTCTCCAGAGCGCCCTCGATCCAGGCGTGTTTGAGGGAGGTGTGCTCTCCGGCGAAGTGGACGGGGCCCTCGGGGCGGGAGACGTCCAGGTGGAAGCTGGTCATCTGGTGCGGGGTGTAGATGGCGGCCTCGCCGAACGCGTACGGATCGCGGGCCCAGCTCTTGGTGGCGCCCCGGCCGGTGAAGAACACCTCAATACGGCGGCCGTGCAGGGCCTGGAGGTTGCGCAGGGCGTAGACGTAGCGCTCGTCGGGGCGCATGGAGTCCCAGCGCGCGGCGTCGTCGGACCAGGAGTACGAGGCGAGCACCACGCCACCGGTGCTGCCCTCGACCTGGTGCGAGGGGTAGTACATGAACCGGTTGGGGTTGTCGGTGGCGGAGCCGCCGCCGAAGCAGTGGGAGGCGGGGCGGACGGCGGGGCCGCGCAGGGGCATGGTGCTGCCCAGCTTCCGCATGTCGTCGGTGACGCTGCTGTCCTTGACCGCGGCACCGAGCAGACCGGTGACGCCCGCCTCGGCGAACGCGGGGGCGGGGGCGGCTTCGGCGTCCTGCTCGCCGCTCGTCTGGTAGTAGTCGTAGAGGCCGGGTGCGATGCTCTCCAGCTCGTTGCGCCAGTCGTCCTCGGTGAACTCCCACCACCGGCGGCTGAACTCCAGCAGCACCTTGGTGGCCTGGTCGTAGTGGGTCTCGATGATGGCGCGGCGCTTCTTGTACGACATCGAGGGGACGATCTCCACGAAGCGCAGCGCGGAGAACGGGATGGTGACGATCGCCAGGTCCGCGGTCCACTGGCGCGGCGCGGCCTGCGGGTCGTCCTCGGGGACGGTGTGCACGGCCACGCCCCATCCGTCGGGTCCGACGGCGCAGGCGCCCTCGGGGGCGGTGTCGCGGCTGGGGTCGTGGTATTCGAGGCGGATCATGCGGTGGCCGAGCTTCACCTCGTCGCGCAGGCCCTGGTGGAGGGCGTGGGGCAGGCGCCAACTGCCGCCCTCGATCTCCCAGTAGCGCACACCGGGGTTGATGTCGCTGCGGCTGAGGAAGCTGTGGAAGAAGGAGAGGTGCAGCCGCGAGGACATGTTCTCCAGCGTGCCGACGGCCTCGATCGCCTCGTCGCTGAGCCCGCCGCGCTCCCGCAGGAAGCCACCCATGGAGTAGCCGTCGAAGTCACGGATGACCCGGGCCCAGCCCTCGACCCACTCGTCGAACGGCTTGTTGACGCGCCGCCCGTCGACCACGTCGGAGTAGTAGTCGCGGACGATCTCCAGCGCGTCGTCCACCATCCGCACGACGGGGGCGCGGACCTCGTCGTCGGTGAGGTGGAAGCCCTCGTTGATCCGCTCGGGGGCGGTGGCGTAGTCGGAACGCCGCACCTGCACCCGGTTGGCGCGGATCCAGGAGTTGCCGCGCTTGTCGGGTTCCCGGAAGCCGGGGCTGTCCTCGCCGTGGGTCCAGGTCCGGCCGGTAAAGGAGGTGTACGTGACCGGGGGAACCCTGACGCCGGGGCCGCTGCCGGTGGAGGGGTCGATGTCCACGTTGTAGAACTGGCGGCGGGTGAGCCCGAGCTTGTCGACGAGGGCGAGGACGAGCGGGTGGAAGTCGGGCAACCGCATGGCCCCGGCCTCGGCGTACTGGGCGGAGTCGTCGAAGGGCTGATGGTGCTTGGTGGCGCGGAAGGTCTTGACGCGCCCGCCGACACGGCTGGCGTTGGCTTCCAGGATGGTGACGTCGTGCCCCGCGTCCTTGAGCAGACGTCCGGCGACGAGGCCGGTGATACCGGCGCCGATGATGAGGATCTTCTTACGGGGGTGCGGGGTCGGTCCGAGGCCGCCCGTATCGATCAGCGTGTCGAGATAGCTGAGCTTGAGGTCCTTGTCGTCCGGCCCGATGAGAAGAAGCTCGCGGGCGAGCTTGAGACACGTTTGCCAGCGCGCACGGGCTGCGGAGTTGCCGCGTGGAGTGTCGGTCATAGCCCGCGATCCTAGATACGCAGAAACGATTATTCGATTATCCGATTTGGTAATGCATTGGTAAAGTCCGAAAGATATCGAACTGGTCAGCGAGTCGAGTGAATTCGAACGCGGGAACGTTATCGTGTCGGCAATTCCATGGCCAATGCTTTTGCCGGGAGTGCGGCGGTGACGGCTCTCGAGTCGGCCGTCACCGGCGCACTCCCCCACGGAACGCGGCTAGTTGTCGCGCAGCACCGTCGTGGCCTTGTTTCCGGCGTAGTCCTCCAGAACCGCGACGACCTTGCTGGTGGGGCTGGACATGGTCACCGTCATCGCCGGGCGGGTGGTGCGACCACGGACGATGTACGGCTTGTTGCCCGAGCCATAGGTCGTGGCGAACGATTTCGGCTGGCCGTTCTCCAGGATGGTGAGGGTGTGCCAGTCGGAAAGGGTGGGGCGGGAGAAAGCGAAAGTGTTTCCCGTGACTTTTACCGCGGACGCGGGATAGGGGCTGATGTCGGCGTCGGCGAATGTGCCGCGCACACCGGTGGCTGTGCCGTCGCCGGTTTTCACGGTGAGGAGATATTTACCGCCGCTCACCGGTACACCGGTCAGGGTCGCGCCCGGCTGGTCGCCCGGTACCGTCACCTCCTTGGTGTACGGCTTGGAGCTGTCGAGGCCCCGGACCTTCACGGTGACGGGCTGGCCGGTCTGCCGTGGGGTCCATGTCGCCTTCAGGGTGCCGTCCGCCGCCGCCTTGGCGGTCACCTCGGACGGGGCGGTGGACAGGTCGAACGACACGGTCGCGGGCTTGCTCCGGGTGCCGTCCGGGCCGACCGCGACGAGCTTGATCTTCCCTGAGGTGGCGGTGAAGCGCTTGGCGTAGAACACGTCGTCGTAGATGCCGCCGAGGTACGTGTCATCGCGGTAGACGTCGTAGCGGCGCACCGTGTCGTAGTCGCTGCGCTGCCACGACAGGAACAGCTCGTCGCTGCCGGGCAGCAGCTGGTCGATGCGCAGTTGCTTCGGCATGGCCGGGGTGCGGTCGACACCGTCGCGCAGGGCCAGGGCGCCCACGTTGACCTGGTAGTTCTTGATCGGCTGGGCGCCCGCGGCGACGACGAGGCCGAGGGAGGCGATGCGCTCGTCCGCGTACTTCGACAGGTCGGCGGACGCGGTGGTCCAGCCGGTGGTGTGCTTGCCGGAGCCGGACAGCGGCACCTGCACCACCTTGCCCGGGTCGGAGGCCAGCACCAGCGCGAGCCGCAGCTGGGAGTCGTCGTCCGCCGAGGGCTTGTTGTAGGTGAGGTCGAGGGTGGACGCCGAGGTGACGCTCAGGTCGGTCTTGTAGAGGCGTACGGTGTTGTCGCTTTCGAGGGTGCCGCTGAGGGCCAGGGAGCTGCCCCCGTCGTAGGCGCCGATCCGCCGGTAGGAGAAGCGGTCGGCGGGCGTGTACTCGGGGCCGTAGTCGAAGTCGGCCTTGAGGGGAGACTTCGTGGCGTCGATCCACCACTGCCAGGTCAGCGGGATGTCCTGGAGGTTGATGTTGCCCCACTCGGCGTCGTTGGACAGCTTGCCGTCGCTCCAGGCCGACAGGCCGTGTCCGGTGTTGAAGGACGTGGCGAAGGTGGAGCCCTTGATGACGGAGCGCTCGGCGATGTACTTCGACATGCCCTTCCAGGTGCCCTCCGGTGTGGTGGCGCCCTGGGACGAGCCGGTCCACCAGCGGCGTTCCCGGTCGAAGACGGCCGACTGGGCCTTGTCGTCGGTCTTGTCGGCGTAGTCGGAGGAGACGAAGTCGGCGCCGAGCGTGGCGATGGCGTTCATGGGGGCGCCATCGGTGTCGAGGTTGTTGGCGAGGTCGTACGGCTGGTCGAACTGGTACATCCCGGCCTCGACCCCGGCGAAGACACTCTTGCGCGGATCGAGGCCAAGCCCCTTCGCGTACGTCTTCGACTTGGTGAGCTTGGACTTGTTCCACCAGTAGTTGAGGAAGATGGAGTCGGACACGTCGCCCTGAGTGGTGTCCCGGACGAACGGGGCGTTCACCGCGTTGAACTCGTTCTGGTACGAGATCCTGCCGGTGGAGTTGTCGATGGAGTCGTACCACTGCACATACAGGCCGCCGTCGCGCAGCTGCTGGAGGAACTTCTTGTAGGCGGGTATGTCGGCCGGGGCCACCGCCTCCTCCTGGTTGATGAAGTAGCCGTCGAAACCGTAGTACTTGGCGACCTCGATGAGCTTCGCGGCGGCGGGGAAGCTGCCGTCGGCCTTCCGCTGGAGCAGTTCGGTGTACGCCTGGTCGCCCCGGTCGTTCGGTGAGAAGAAGACGCAGCCCAGGGACCGTACGCCGTTGGCGTGGGCGGCGTTGGTGTAGCCGGGGTTGGGGAGGTTGACCGCGCCGAACTCGAACCACTTCTCCTTCCAGTCGAGGTCGGGGTCGTAATAGTCCACGGGTACGCCCTCGGTGGGCATGCCGTGCCAGGACGCGTACACGTCGCTGTACTGCCAGTAGTTGAAGAGGTACTGGCTGAACTCGTTGGTGTACGGGTGGCTTTCGAAGAACGCGTTGCCGTAGTCGCCCGCGAGGGTCAGGGACTGGGTGTCGGCGGGGAGCGACGGTGTGCGCTGGGTGGCGGCGTTGGGCGCGATACGGGTCTGCAGGGGCACCTTGGCGCGCAGCAGCTCGGCGTTCGTGTCGTCCGCCGGATTCCATCGCAGCAGGTCGGTGGAGGAGTAGCCGTGCTGGTAAGGCTGGTTGGCGCCGACGGCGCTCTCCCCCTCCCAGGGGAGGGTGTCGCTCGCCAGGGCGCTGCCCGCGCCCAGGGTCAGGGCCAGTGCCGCCGCCAGGACGCCGGTGCGGGCTCTTCTGGTGCGGGGGCGTCGCGGTGGTCTCTGTCGTCGCTGTATTCGTGGCATGCCGTGTCCTCGCTTTCGCTGAGCTTTCACTGAGGCGGGCGGATCGTGGTGCTCAGATCGCTCACGTACAGATCGGTGCGAGCCAGATTGGTGCGGGCCCGTGCTTCCGCGCCCTCGGCGAAGCAGCGCGCGGCGGGCAGGTCCCAGGCGACGGTGACGCTGCCGCGTGGCGGGACGGTGACCCGGCGGAAGGCGAGGAGTTCCCGTCGCCGGGGCAGTGCCGTCCCGCCGGTGCGGTGGCCGAACAGGGGGACGATGACCTCGGCTTCGGCGGGGGCCGGGTTGGTGAGGCCGACTTCGACGCGTACGGATCGCCCGGACACGCCGGCGGTGAGGTGGTCGAAGGCGATCGTCCCGTAGCGCAGGCCGAACCCGAAGGGGAACAGCACCGGGTCCGGCGCGTCCCGGTAAACGTCGGCGGCCGGGTGGCGGTCGTTGTACCGCACGGGCACGGCCGCGGCGTGGCGGGGCGCGGTGAAGGGCAGCAGGCCGCCCGGTTCGTGGCCGCCGAGGAGTGCGCCGGTGATGGCTTCGGCGCCGTGCGGGCCGGGGTAGCCCGCCCACAGTACGGCGTTGGTGTGGTCCGTCACGGTGGTGAGCACATGGGGCCTGCCCGCGATGACCACCGCCACGACGGGGCAGCCTGCGCGGGCGCGTACGGCAGTGACCAGGTCGTCCTGGCCTCCGGGCAGCGACACGTCCGCGAGGTCGACGCCCTCTCCGGCGGTGGCCACCACGGCGGGGCCCGCGACGGCCCCGTTGTCGGCGAAGGTGTCGTCGTAGGCACGGTGGCTGGTCCCGCCGAGGGCGAGGATCACGACGTCGGCGCCGCGCAGATCGGCCGGGGAGGGCGGGCCCGGCGGGCACACGATCTCGGCGTGGGGCAGGGCCTCGCGCAGCGCGTGTTCCAGAGAGGCGGCCGACGCTTCGGGGAGGGGTGGCACATAGTCGCCCAGCAGCGCGGTGACGTCGTGGGCGTTGGGCCCGGCGAGCACCACTTTGGTGAGGGATCGCGGGCGCAGTGGCAGCAGCTGGTCCGCGTTGTGCAGCAGGACCAGGGACTGGCGGGCCAGGCGCCGGGACAGCTGGTCCGTCGTACGGAGGGCCGGTACGAGGCGGTCCGGGCCGGGTGCGGGTCGGCCTTGCGCGGTTTCCGGCAGCAGGCCCAGGCGGTGCTTGAGGGTGAGCACCCGGCGGCAGGCGGCGTCGACCAGCTCGGCCACGCGGGTGTCCCGGGACATGGCGGATTCCAGCAGGGTGAAGGACTCGTCCCACAGGGAGAGGTCCACACCGGCCTCCAGGGCGGCCACGGCGGCCGCCTCCGGGCTTCCGGTCATCGTGGCCAGGCGGTCCACGGCCGTGCCGTCCGCCATGACGATGCCGTCGAATCCGCACTCGGTGCGCAGGAAGCCGGTGAGCAGTTCGCGGTTGGCGCAGCAGGGGACGCCGTCGATGTCGTTGTACGCGGCCATGAAGCCCAGCGCGCCCGCCTCGACCGCCGCCCGGGCGCTCGGCAGATGCAGTTCGCGCAGGTCGCGGGGGCCGATGACGGCGGACTGGCCGTTGCGTCCGCCGACCGCCTCGCCCTGGGCCGCCAGGTGTTTGAGTACGACGGCGAGGCCCCCGCCCTGCATCCCGGTCACCACGGCGCGGGTGAGTTCGGCGGCCAGCAGCGGGTCTTCCCCGAAGCACTCCTCCGCCCTCCCCCAGCGCGGGTCGCGCAGCAGATCCAGCGCCGAGACGAGCGCCAAATGCACGCCGCTCGCCGCCAGTTCGGCGGCGACGGCCGCGGCCGCCTCGGTCAGCAGGTCCGGGTCCCATCCGGCGGCGACGGCGAGGTTGGTGGGCAGCAGCGTGCCGCCGAGGGCCTGGTGGCCATGGGGTGCCTCTTCCGAGAGGAGCACTCCGATGCGGTGGCGGCTGCCGCGCGCCACTTCCTCCTGGACCAGGGCGGCGACCTCGGCGCGCTCCTCGGGCCGGATGCCGTCGTGCCACGAGCGGCCCGACCAGGCGTCGGCGCGGAACAGCCCGTACAGGGCCCCGAGGCCGCCCCAGCGGTCGATCTCGGCGTGGGCCCGGTCGGTGAGCCGGAAGCCGCCCCGGGGGTCGCGTTCGACGGCCTGCCAGCCGTAGAGGCGCTGGTTGAGCTGGCCGACCTTCTCCCGTGGGGTCAGCTCGGCGAGGAGGCGTTCGACGGGTGCGGGAGCGGATGCGGGTGGGTGTTCAGTGTTCGGCATGGGTGTGCGTCCTGCTCAGTACCTCGGCGTCGCTGACCGAGGTGTAGTAGGTGCGGCCGGTCGGTTCGGCGTGGACGACGGAGGTGATGCCTCGGGCGCTCAGCGCGCCCGGGTCGGCGGCGGACGACGATGTGACGAGGGCGGGGCGTACTCCGGCGCGGGCACCTCGCATCCAGGTCTCGAATACCCCACCGCCCGGGGAGAGTTCGGCGCGGGACACGGGGACATCCTGGCCGTCGACCGGGACCACCACGGCCTCGTGCCGGGGCGCGGGGCGTGGCCGTTCGCGGAGTTCCGCGGCGAGTGCGGCGAAGCGGTGTCCGATCGGCTTCACCGTGCCGTCGGCGCCGATCAGGCCGAGGCTGTGTTCGAGGTCCGGGAAGTCTCCGAGGCGGCGGTCCACGTCGTGGGAACACCACCAGGTGATGCCCCACAGCGCCTCGCTGTCGGCCGCCGCCCGTACCGTCTGTTCGAGGAAGTCGGGCGCCTGGTCCTCGGCGAGGTGGTTGAGCGGGGCGCCGACCTCCTGGAGCCACACCGGGCGGTCGGGGTCGGTGGCGAAGGCGCGGGACAGCTCGATGAGGTACGCGGCGTGGTGGACGCTCTCGTGGGACATGGCGCCGTAGCCCTGCGCCGTGCCGTTGAAGATCCACGAGTGGACGACGCTCATGTGGCCGTGGCGGCTGGAGTGGGCCGGAACGAAGGCGTGGCCGTCGGCGTACCAGACGGCGTCGTATTCGGCGTTGAGCCGAAAGTGGCGGGGGTCGCGCGGCCCGGTGCCGTGCAGGGCGTCGAGCCAGCCGGTCACCTGGTGGGGCGTGGCGGGCATCGGGGTGGGGTGCACCGCCGAGGTGAACTGGTTGACCTCGTTGCCCAGGGTCAGCCCGAGGAAGGTGGGCACGTCGTGCAGCTGCTCGTCGAAGGCCTCCACCAGCCGGGCCTGGGCGGCGATGGCGTCGGGGTCGCTGAACATGCTGCGCCGGTGCCAGTCCGTCAGCCAGCTGGGCACGAAGTCGAAGCCGGACAGATGTCCCTGGAGGACATCGACGCTGGCGTCGAGACCGGCCTCGCCCGCGATTTCCACCACCTCGCGGATGTCCCGCAGGGCGCGGTGGCGGATCAGGGTGCGGTTCGGCTGCACGACGGGCCACAGCGGCAGGACGCGTACGTGGTCGATGCCCAGGCCCGCCAGGGATTCCATGTCGCGGCGGGTGGCCGCGCGGTCCGGGGCCAGCCAGGAGTAGAACCAGTCTTTCGACGGTGTGTAGTTGACTCCAAACCTCAGCATCTCAACCTTTCAGGCCGCCGGCTTCCAGCCCGCGGAAGAAGTGGCGCTGCAGGACGGCGAAGAACGCCACGATGGGGACGAGGGCGATGATGGTCCCGGCGGCGATGAGGCGCGGATCGTCGTAGAAGGTGCCGCGCAACCGGTTCAGGCCGACGGTGAGGGTGTAGTTCTGTTCGTCGGACAGGACGATGAGGGGCCAGAGGAAGTCGTTCCACGAGCCGACGAAGGCGAAGATGGCCACCACCGCGATCACGCCCTTGACCTGGGGCACGGAGATCCGGATGAAGCGCTGCCAGGCGTTGGCGCCGTCGACGATGGCGGCCTCTTCCAGCTCTCCGGGGAGATTGCGGAAGGCGTTGCGCATGAGCAGCACGTTCAGCGCCGCCACCAGGGTCGGCAGGGCGACTCCGACCAGCGTGTTCACCAGTCCGGTGGCCCGGACGGTGAGGAATTGGGCGATGAGGACGGTCTCGGACGGGACCAGCAGGGCCGCGACGCAGATCGCGGTGGCCACGCCCCGGCCACGGAAGCGCAGTTTCCCGAGCGCGTATCCGGCGCAGGTGGCTCCGACCACGTTGCCGACCACGGCCATGGCGGCCACCGCGAGGGAGTTCAGCAGATAGCGCGGCACGGGTACGCGGTCGAGCACCGTGGCGAAGTGGTCGAGCGTGGGGTGGTCGGGGATCAGCTCGGGCGGCCGTGTGTACAGCGGTTCCCCGGCGCCCTTGAGGGACAGCGACAGCTGCCACACCAGCGGCCCCGCCAGGAGTACGGCCATGAGCAGGAGGATCAGGTGGCGCGCCACGGAACCGGGTGACGTCCTGCGCCGCCGGGCGGCGGCCGTCGGTCGCGTGTGCGCGGCGGGCTGGGCCATCAGGAACTCCTCTTGCGCTGCAGGGCGAGTTGCGCGAGCAGCAGCCCGCCGAGGATCACGAACATGAAGAGGCTGATCGCGCCCGCGTACCCGGTCCGCGCCTGCAGTCCGGTGCCCTCCCGCTGGATCAGCATCGTCATGGTGAGATCGCCCCCGCCCACGCCCCCGGTGCCGCCGGTGAGCACGTACACCTCGCCGAACACGCGGAAGGCCGCCACCGAGGACAGCACGGCGATGAGGGTCATCGTGGACCGCACACCGGGGACCGTGACGGCCAGGAAGCTGCGCACCGCCCCGGCGCCGTCCATCGCCGCCGCGTCGTACAGGCTCTGGTCGATGCTGGCCAGCGCCGCCAGGTAGATGACCATGTAGTAGCCGAGGCCGGTCCACACCGTGACGAACATGGCGCTGAAGAGCAGCAGCCACCGGTCGGTGAGGAAGGGAACGGGCCCGGCCACCACATCGAGCGTGGCGAACGTGGCGTTGACCAGACCGCGCTTGTCGAGCATGTTCGTCCAGATCAGGCCGACGACCACGGGCGACATCACGACGGGCAGATACATGGTGGTGCGGAAGAAGCCGGTCAGCCGTCCCGCGCTGCTCACCAGGGTGGCGAGGATGAGCGGGAGGACCACCATGCAGGGCACCACGCACACGGTGTAGAGCGTGGAGTTCAGCAGGGCGGTGGTGAAGCGTTCGTCGGCGAACATGCGGCGGAAGTTGTCCCAGCCCACGAACTCGCCCTGCCGCAGCAGGGTCGAGTCCGTGAACGACAGGCCGAGCGTGTTCGCGAACGGCACCATCACCATCAGCACGATGACGGTCAGCCCCGGCAGCAGGAACAGCCACGGTGTCAGGGACCAGCGGTGCGTGGCCAGGACGGTCGCCGTGCGGCGAGCCGGGCGCGCGGCGCGTTTCACGGACGTACGACGCTGCACGGAGAGGGTCACTTGTCCGCTTTCAGGCGCTCGTTGGAGTACCGGACGGAGGCGTCCAGCGCCGCCTTCACGGACTTCTTGCCCAGTAGTGCCTGGGCGATCTGCTCCCGCAGCGTGTTGCTGTCGGCCGAGCCGGAGAACGCGGGCGGCCACCACACGACGGCCTTGCGCACCTGGTCGGCGCTCTCCCGCCGCACCTTGGTGGCCGGGGTGCCGTCGTCCTGGGTGAAGTACGCGTCGTCCAGCGTCCCGGCGGACGAGGGGAAGACGGACGCCTTCTTGGCGAAGCCGAGCTGGTTGGCGGAGTTCGTGACGTACGTGGCGAAGGCGGTGGCCAGGGTCTGGTTCTTGCTCGCGGCGTTGACCACCAGGGATTCGAGGTACATGTTGGGGGCGCTGTCGCTGATGCGCGGCCCGATGCCCAGGTTCTTGTAGACGGCGGGCGCGGTGGCCTTCAGGTCGTCCAGGGTGTACGAGCTGCCGGGCAGGTACGCCAGACGGCCCGCTTTGAACTCCTCCACCTCCTTGGTCTGGAGGTTGTTCAGCGCTTCCTCGCCCATGCCCTTCTTGGCGTAGAGCTTGCGGAACCGCTCGACGTACTCGACGCCCTTGGCGTTGTTGTAGGTGAACTTCTCCCCGCGCGCGTCCATGAGGGGCACGCCGTACTCGCCGAAGGTCTCGATGGCGGGCATCCGGGCGATCATCATGGTGTCCGAGCACTTCTCGGCCATGGTTTCCGCCTGGTCGAACAGCTCGTCGTAGGTGGCGGGGAGCTTGCCGGGGTTCAGACCACACTTCTTGAAGAGGGACGTGTTGAAGAAGGACGGCCCGGTGTTCAGATACCACGGGTAGCCGTACGTGCCGCCGCCCAGCCCCTCGAAGGTCATGGCGTCCCATGCCTTGTCCGCGTACTTCTTCTTGGCCTTCGGGTCGGCCTTGTTCAGGTCGAGCAGCACACCCGCCTTGGCCAGGGTGTACGCGGACTCCGGCCCCATGTCGACCACATCGGGGAGGGACCCGGCGGCGGCGTCGGCCGACAGCTTGTCCTGGTAGCCCTCCGCGGGCTGGTCGACCCACTTGATGTCGGTGCCCGGGTGGGCCTTCTCGAACGAGGCGATGAGGTCGTTGAAGTACGAGGTGAACTTGTCGTTCTTCAGGTTCCAGGTCTGGAAAGTGATCTTGCCGGACACCTTTCCGTCCGACTTCTCCGTCGTCTCGCCGCCACCCATGACACAGGCGGACAGCAACAGCGATCCAGCAGCGAGTCCCGCGATGAGCGCCGACCGTCTTCCCGCTGGCGTCATTCGTCTTCTCCTCATCCGAGGTGTGTTCCAGAGGCGATCCGCAGGGTCGCCACCTGGAAGGGGCCGAGGTTCAGGGCCGCGCCGTCGGCGGGACGGCGCGTACCGGACGGTGTCCGGGGCAGGGCGGTGGGCAGGTCGTCGCCGGGCGCGAGTTCGCGTTCCAGCAGGTCGGTCTCGTGTACGAGGGCGCCCGCGCCGAGTGCCGCGCAGGGCCGGAGCAGGGCGCTGGCCCGGCTTCCCCGCGTTTCGTAGATCCGCACGACGAGGTCCCCCGAACCGTCGTCGGCGAGTTTGATCCAGTCGACCATCGCGTGGCCTTGCAGCGCCTCGATGCCCACTAGCGGTTCCAGTGGCGGGAGCGGTGCGATGTCGGGAGCGTTGAACACGGAAGCGGCCTCGACGGCGGCGGGCACATCCGCGCCGGGGAGCAGTGCCCAGCGGAAGTGATGGGTCCCGGTGTCCGCGTCGGGATCGGGGAAGCGGCTGCCCCGCAGCAGCGACAGCCGGACCACGGTGGCGTCGTGGTCGGCGCGGGCGTCGGCGCCGTACATGGTGTCGTTGAGGATGGCGAGTCCGTACGCGCCGTCCGCCACCTGGATGTACCGGTGCATGGCGGCCTCGAACATCGCGTCCTGCTCGGCGGTGTTCACCAGCAGCGGCCGCTCGACGTATCCGTACTGCGTCTCGAACCGGGCCGTGGGCGCCATGATGTGGACCGGCAGAGCCACCTTGAGCAGCCGCTCACGCTCCTGCCAGTCGACCGCGCACTCCGTCTCGAAGCGGCCGGTGCCCGCCTTCAGCCACATCGTCAGCGTGACCGTCGACGCGCCGAACCGCCGGACGACCTCGACCCCGGCGTCGGGGCCGTCGTGGACCACCGCGCGGCTGGTGACATCGTCGACGACCTCGAAGGTGCGCAGGGTGTGGCGGTCCACATCCCAGGCGTCCCACCGCACCGGCTCGTCGCGGAACAGCTGCAGTACGCCCGTACGCCCGCCCGGTGGCACCACCTCGCGGCCACCACGCAGGTCGCGCAGCGAGGTGACGTGGCCTTCGGCGTCTACGGCGACCCGCAGCAGACCGTCGTCCAGAACGGTGGCACCCGCTTCCCCGTCGGTGACGCGCACGGGATCGGGCTTCGTGTCGGCGGCGGGGACGAACGGCGGCAGCAGCCCGGCCATCCCACCGTCAGTCGCAGCGCCCAGAGCCTTGGCCGCCTGCTCGATGAGTTCGCGCAGCCGGGACTCGATGTCCTGGTAGGTGTCGCGGGCCTCGCGGTGCACCCAGCTGATCGAGGTGCCCGGCAGGATGTCGTGGAACTGGTGCAGCAGCACACCGCGCCAGATCTCGTCCAGGCTCTCCCCCGGATAGGGCGCGCCCCGCAGGACCGTGGCCGCCGCGCTGAGGTACTCGGCCGCCCGGAGCAGCGATTCGCAACGCCGGTTGTGGCGCTTCATCGCCACTTGGGAGGTCAGGGTGCCCCGGTGCAGCTCCAAGTACAGCTCGCCGCGGTGGACGGGCGCCAGTGGCTTCGCCACCTCCTCGACCTCGCGCAGTTCCGCCTCGGCGTCCTCGAAGAACTCCGCCGGAGTGCGGGACGCCACGCGTGGCGCGCCCTCCAGGTCGGCGAAGCGGCGCAGCCGTTCGGCCATCTCCCGGGTGGGGCCACCGCCGCCGTCGCCGTAGCCGTAGGGCAGCAGCGAGTGGGAGGCGATCGCCTTGTCCTGGAAGGTGGTGACGGCGTGGCGCAGTTCGCGGGCGGTGACCTCGGCGGCGTAGGTCTCGGCGGGCGGGAAGTGGGTGAAGATCCGCGTGCCGTCGATGCCCTCCCACCAGAAGGAGTGGTGCGGGAAGGTCGTGGTGTCGTTCCAGGAGATCTTCTGCGTCAGGAACCAGCGGGCCCCGGCCCGGCGGGCCAGCTGCGGCAGCGCTCCCGAGTAGCCGAAGGAGTCGGGCAGCCACACCTCCCGTGGTTCGATACCGAAGCGGCTGAGGAAGTACCGCTTGCCGTAGCTGAGTTGGCGCACCATGGACTCGCCGGTGGGTATGACGCCGTCCGGCTCCACCCACATGCCGCCGACGGGCACCAGCCGTCCGCGCTCCACGTGGTGGCGCACCCGCGCGAAGAGTTCGGGGTAGTGGTCTTCGAGCCAGGCGAAGTGCTGCGCCGCCGACATGGTGTAGACGAGGTCCGGATGGGCGTCCAGCAGGGCCAGGGCGTTGGAGACGGTCCGGGCGAGCTTGCGCACCGTCTCGCGCAGTGGCCATAGCCACGCCGAGTCCATGTGCGCGTGGCCGACCGCGGTGATCCGGTGGGCGGAGGCGTGTGCGGGAGCGGCGAGCAGTGGCGCGAGGTGGGCGCGTGCCCGGCGGGCGCTGACCTCGGCGTCCGCCGCGTCGTAGGTGTCGAGGGCGCGCTCGATGCCGTAGAGCAGTTTCCAGTGGCGCGGCTCGTCCTGGTCAAGTTCGGCGGCGAGGCCACCGAGGACGTCCAGGTCGCAGAGGAAGGCGTGCACCTCCGGCACGAACACGGCGGTCTCCGCGCGGCGGAGCCGAAACTGCTCGAAGGGTTCCCGTGCGCCCTTCTCGCCGTGTTCGGTGGCGACGAAGGGCGGCAGGCCCAGCAGCAGGGGGTTCGCCGCGGCCTCGACGTAGAGGGTGAAGCGGCCGTCCGGGCCGAGCAGCCCGGGGCCGGTGTCTGTGTCGCCGTCGCGCAGCCGGATCGCCGTCTGCCGTGGGTGGAGGCCCTTGACGATGGTGCCGTCCGGTGTGAAGACCAGGCCTTCGCAGTGTCCGCCGACGGAATGGTCGAACCAGCCCAGATCGAGGAGCAGGTCGACCGGGCCGGGTGGGGTCCTGGGCTCGACCCGGCCGCTGACGCGGAACCAGGTCGTGGACCACGCGGGCCCCCACGCCTCGCCCAGGGCGAAGGGACGGTAGTCGGGGCGGCCGCGCCGTGGCTCGGCCATCAGCCCGAGCGCGTGGCGGGGGCTCACCGGTTCGCCGTCGTCCCCGACCGTCCACGCTTCGATCGCGACGTCTCCGAGGCGGCGGTGGGCCCGGGGAAGGACGCGCTCCCGGCGTACGCGGTCCAGCCGCTCAAGTGTGCTGCTGAAGTGACGGTGCATGTGTGGTCCTCACCGCAGAGAGAGGAGCAACAGGTCGTCTAATACGTTTTAGTAGTGTCGAGTCGGCGGCAGACTAATACGTTTAAGTTCGTCAGTCACCGCAGCGGATCATCACGGTTGCGTAAAGTCGACGGGGGTCACGATGGAGGGGTCGATGCCACCGAAGAACCATGGCTCGCGTGCCGAGGAAGCGCCGCCCCGGCTGCGCAGCACCGACATCGCACGGCTCGCGGGCGTCTCCGTCGCGGCGGTGTCCATCGCGGTCAACGGGCGCCCAGGGCTGAGCGACGCCACCCGTAAGCGCATCCTCGATGTGGTGGACGAACTCAACTGGCGTCCGCACCGGGCGGCCCGAGCGCTCAAGGGCGCGGCCAGCGACGTGGTCGGCATCGTCATCGCCCGTCCCGCGCGCACGCTCGGCGTCGAGCCGTTCTTCGCCCAGTTCCTCTCCGGTCTGCAGTCCTGCCTGTCCAACCGGGGGATCGCCACGCAGTTGCTCATCGTCGAGGACACCGAGGCCCAGACGGCGGTCTACCGGCGCTGGGCGGCCGAGAACCGGGTGGACGGCCTGGTGCTGCTCGACCTCGCGGTCGACGACACCCGGCCCGGGCTCGTCGCCGATCTGGGCATCCCGGCGGTGGTGTTGGGCAGCCACGGGAATCCCATGCCGCTGACCAGCGTCTGGGTGGACGACCACGCGGCGACGGTCAGCATCCTGCGCCATCTGGTCTCCCTCGGACACCGGCGCGTCGGCCACGTCAGCGGCACGGTGGCCTACCAGCACACCCAGCGCCGACTGCGGGCCATCGCCGACGTACGCGAGTCCACCGGCATCGACGTGATGTCCGTCGCCACCGACTACTCCGACGCCCAGGGCGCGTCGGCCACCCGCCGTCTGCTCGAGGCCAGCCCCCGCCACACGGCCATCGTGTACGACAACGACGTCATGGCGGTCGCCGGGCTCGGCGTGGCCACCGAGATGGGCATCCCGGTGCCCGGCGAGGTGTCCGTGGTGTCCTTCGACGACTCCGTCCTCACCACCATGGCGCACCCCTCGCTCACCGCGCTCACCCGCGACACCTTCGCGCTCGGCACGCTCACCGCCACCGAACTGCTCCGCGTCATGGCCGAACGCCCCGCGCCCCGCTCCGTACAGGCCCCCACTCCGCGACTCGTCGTACGGCAGAGCACCGCCCCTCCCGCCGGGGGCTGATCCGCCGGTCCCGGGGTATTCCCATAATCTCCCTAGACCTGCCCGGTATTCCCCTGGACTTCCGGAGCCGTTACCGCCGGTTGCGTTCAGGCGGCCATTGACATGGTCATCCTGCTGCCGAAAAATCACCCCGAACGGCTTCGCGATCTCCCATCCATGGCATGAGTGAAAAGAGCTGCTCTTGTCGATGACATCGTTGTCCGACTCCGCCATCTCCGCCGACGCGACCGCGGAACCGCCGGGGCCGGACGGCCGGCCACCGCTCTCTTTCGGCCAGCGCCGTCTGTGGGCGGTGTCGCAGCGCGAGGGTGCCGCCGCCACGTACAACGAGCCGATGGCGTTCCGGCTGCGGGGGCCGCTGGACGTCGCGGTACTGGGCAGGGCGCTGGACGCCCTGACGGCCCGGCACGAGGCGCTGCGGACCCGGCTGGTGCCGTGCGAGGGCGACGCGTACCAGCAGGTCGACCCGGCGGACACCGGCTTCGCGCTGGCGGTGGACGACCTGTCCGGCCACCCGGACGCGGAGGACCGGCTCGCCGAGGTGCTGCGCCGGGAGACCGTCGTACCGTTCGACATGGCCGCCGAACCGCTGGCCCGTGGGCGGCTGGTGGTCCTCGGCCCGGACCACCACGTGATCGTGCTGACCGTGCACCACGCGATGTTCGACGGCTGGTCCCGCAGCATGATGCTGCGCGAGACCGGCGCGCTCTACGCCGCCCTGCTGCGCGGCGAGCCGGACCCGCTGTCGCCCGCCCGGTGGCAGTACACCGACTTCACCCGCTGGCAGCGGGAGTGGATGGCGGGCGCGGAACCCGCCGCGCAGGAGGAGTACTGGGCCGGGAAGCTGGCCGGTGTGCCGCCACTGCTGGAGCTGCCGACCGACCGGCCGCGCCCGGCCGAGCAGGACCACTCCGGCGACCGGGTGCACCTGGAGATCGGCCCCGAGCTGACCACGGCGCTCAAGGCGGTCACCGAGGACCATGAGGGGTCGCTCTTCTCCACTCTGCTGACCGGCTGGGCGATCGTGCTGTCCCGCCTCTCCGGGCAGCGGGACCTGGCGGTGGGCACCCCCACCGCCAATCGCCGCCGGGGCGATGTCGGCGACATCATGGGCTTCGTCGTCAACACCCTCGCGCTGCGCGTGGAGTTGGCGGACGCGCCGACCGGCTCGGAGTTGCTGCGGCAGGTGCGGGCCACGGTCCGGGCCGGGGTGAAGAACACCGATCTGCCCTTCGAGCGGGTCGTGGAGCTGGTCAACCCGCCGCGCAGCGCCGCGCACACCCCGCTGTTCCAGACCATGTTCGCCTGGGTTCCGCCCATGGAGGACGTGATGGAGTTGCCGGGGGTGACGGTCCGGCTGCTGCCGATGCCGTACGCCCCGGCCAAGTTCGACCTGGTCCTCGCGCTGGAGGAGGCGGACGGGCGGATCGTCGGCGATCTGGACTACGCCACCGCGCTGTTCGACCGGGAGACCGTCGAACGCCAGCTGCGCTATCTGGTCCGGGTGCTGGAGCAGCTGGCCCGGGAGCCCGGGCGGCCCGTCGCCGAGTACGCGCTGCTGGACGCGGCGGAGACCGCCGAGCTGCTGGCCGACTGGGACGCCACCGCGATCGCCCCGCGCACGGAAACAGCCGGGCTGGTCGAGCGGTTCGAGGCCCACGTACGGTCCGCTCCGGCGGCCACCGCGGTGGTGGCGGGCGACCGCCGTCTGACCTACGCCGACCTCGACCGGCGGGCCAACCGGCTGGCACACGCCCTGATCGCCCGTGGTGTGCGCCCGGACCAGGTGGTGGCGCTGCACACCGGCCGGTCGGCGGAGCTGGTGGCCGGTGTGCTCGGCATCCTCAAGGCGGGCGCCGGATGGCTGCCCCTCGATCCGGGCCAGCCCGCCGAACGGCTGGCCGCGATGGTGTCCGACGCACGGCCCGCCCTGGTCCTCACCGACCAGCGGGACACGCCGGACACCTGGCACTCGCTGACGGCCGTCGAGGCCGAGGGCGACCGGGACGACGCGCCGGGTATCAACGTCCCGCCCTCGCATCTGGCGTACGTCATCTACACCTCCGGCTCCACCGGCCGCCCCAAGGGTGTCGCGGTCACGCGCGGCAATGTGCTGAGCCTCTTCGACCAGTGGCTGGCCCGGTTCGGCGCCACCCCGGGCGAGGCGGCCTCGGCCTGGTCCAGCATCGGGTTCGACGCCTCGGTGCACGAGCTGCTGCTGCCGCTGACCACGGGCGCCGAAGTGCATCTGGTGCCCGAGGATTTACGCGGCGACCCGGCAGCGCTGATGGGCTGGCTGCGCGCACACCGGGTGGTGCAGGCCTTCCTGCCACCGGCCTACATACGGTGGATCGACGAGGACCCGGACGGCAGGCTGGCCGGGCTGGCGCTGCGCCAGGTACTGACCGGGGTGGAGTCGCTGCCCGAGGCGGCCCTGCACCGGATGGCGTCGGCCCTGCCCGGGCTGCGGATCTGCTTCGGCTACGGGCCGACCGAAACCACGCTGTACGCCACCGCCTACACCGATCCGCGCCCGGTGGACCGGCCGTGCCCGATCGGCCGACCGCTGCCCGGCACCCGGCTCTGTCTGCTGGACGAGCGGATGCGGCCGGTGCCGCCCGGTGTGGTGGGCGAGGTGTACATCGGCGGCGCGGGCGTGGCGCGCGGATACCTCAACCAGCCGGAGCTGACGGCCGAGCGGTTCCTTGACGACCCGTTCGTCCCGGGCGGCCGGATCTACCGCACCGGGGATCTGGCCCGCCGGCTTCCGGACGGCACCGCCGAATACACCGGCCGCCTCGACGACCAGGTCAAGCTGCGCGGCTTCCGCATCGAGCCGGGCGAGGTGGAGGCGGCGCTGCTGGCGCTGCCGGGGGTGCGGGAGGCCGCCGTACTGGTCGACCGCGACCGGGCGGGGGAACCACGGCTGGTGGCGGGCATCGGATCGGGCATCGGACGTGGCGAGGCGCCGTCCCGGCAACCGCACGAGTGGCGGACGGCGCTGGCCGACCGGCTGCCGGACTACATGATCCCGGCGGTCTTCGTGGAGCTGCCCGGTCTGCCGCTGGGCCGCAGTGGCAAGCTGGACCGGGCGGCCCTGCTGGAGCACGCACGGGAGGCGCTGCCCGCCCAGGTCAACACCGCCACCCCGCGCGACCATGTGGAGATGGCGCTGCACCGGATCTGGTCCCGGCTGCTGCTCCACCCCGGCATCGGCATATCGGACAACTTCTTCGACGTCGGCGGCACCTCCATCTCGGCCATCAAGATGGCCCACGCGATCGGCGAGGAGTTCGGCGAGACACCGCCGATACGCGAGGTGTTCCGGTATCCGACCATCGAGGCGCTCGCCGAACGGCTGCGCCGGGGCACCGCCGGGCCACCGGACACGAAGCCGGGCACGAACCTGATCGAGTTCCAATCCGGAACCGGACGGCGGCGGCTGGTGTGCGTCCATCCGGCCGGTGGCACCGCCTTCTGCTATCTGCCGCTGGCCGGGGCGCTCCCCGGGGACATCGGCGTCCAGGGCATCCAGGCCCCGGGCATCGACCCGCACGAGGAGCGGCTTCCCACGGTCGAGGCGATGGCGCGGGCGTACCTGGCACTGATCGACGCCCGCCCGGACGAGTCGCTGGTGCTGTGCGGGCTGTCGTACGGCGGTCTGATCGCGCACGAGATGGGCCGACGGCTGGCGCTGGCCGGGCACGCCCGGCTGAGCGTGGTGCTGCTCGACACCCAGGCCACCGACGACCCGGCCGCGCGGGCCGCGATCCAGCCGGTGGCGTACGAGGAGTTCGCGGAGAAGCTGGTGCGGTTCAACGGCATGTACCCGGGCATCGAAGCCGACCAGCTCACCCGGTACTTCGAGACGTACAACCACAGCCGGATGACCGCCCGTGGCCACGCCCCGCGGCCGACCACCGCCCCGCTGACGCTGATCGAGGCCGCCGCGGACGGCCCGGGGCCATCCGGACCGCATCCGACCCGCGAGTTCTGGCGGCGGCGGGCCGGGGCCGGGCTCGCGGTGGTGCCGCTCGACTGCGGCCACTGGGATCTGCTGGAGGGGGCGCAGGTGTCGGCGGTGGCCGACGTGGTCGTCAGCGAACTGGACCGGCTGGACGCCACGGAGCCCGCCCGGCCGGACGTACCGTACGTGGCGCTGGAGCGCTCATGACGACGTTGAGCGATGGCCCGGCAACGGAGGCCACCGGCCTGGCCCACGGCGTCCATCTGCGGGCACGGCTCACCCCGGACGCGCTCGCGCTGGTGGACCAGGACCGCCGGTTCGGCTACGCGGCGCTGAACACCGCAGGTGGACAGGTGGCCGCGGCGCTGCGCGGCCACGGGGTGCGCCCCGGCGACGCGGTCGCGGTGGGCCTCCCCCGCTCCTGGCAGCTGGTCGTGGTGGTGCTCGGCGCGCTGCGGCTGGGCGCCCGGGTGGTGCCGCTCGACACCCAGAGCCCGCCGGAGCGGCAGGCGCACATCCTGACGGACTCGGGCAGCGTCGTGCTGGTGCACGGCGCCACGCCGCCGGAGGGCATCCCGGACACCGTGCGTCCGCTCCCGGCGGCGCGGCTGCTGGACGCCTTGGCGGACCGGGCCACGTCGGTGGACACCTTCCCGGAGCGGCCCGCCGGGCTGGTCCTCTACACCTCCGGCACCACCGGCCGCCCAAAGGGGGTGGAATTGCCGGAGGCGGGTGTGATGCGGATGGCACGGCCCGGCTGGCTGCCCCTGGAGCCGGGGGCGCGGTTCGCCTGCCTGTCCAACCCGGCCTTCGACGCCATCAACTTCGAGATGTGGACACCGCTGCTGACCGGCGGTTGCTGCGTGGTGCTGCGCGACGAGGACGTACAGTCGCCGCACCGGCTCGCCGCCACGCTGCTGCGGGAGCGGATCGACACGCTGTTCGTCACCACCGCGCTCTTCCAGGCCGTGGTGGACACCGTGCCCGCGTGTTTCGCCGGTGCGCGGCAGGTGCTGGTCGGCGGCGAGCAGCTCAACCCGGCCGTGGTGCGGCGCTGGTACCGGCACAACCCCAGTGGCGCCACGGTGCTGCACAACATCTACGGCCCCACCGAGGTGTGCACGTTCTCGCTCGTTCACCCGATCCCCCGCGACTTCGACGCGGACGTGGTGCCGATCGGCCGTCCGCTACCGGACACCGGGGCGCTGCTGGTGGTGCCGGGCTCCGAACGCGTCGCCGAACCGGGCGAGGTGGCCGAGCTGCTGCTGTCCGGGCCGGGCGTGGCGACCGGCTACCGCAACCTGCCGGAGGAGACCGCCCGGAGGTTCGTCCGGCTGGACTGGTACGACGGCGGCCGGGAGCGCTACTACCGCACCGGTGACCTGGTACGGGCCGACGCGGACGGCGTGATCAGCTATCGGGGCCGGGCGGACCGGCAGGTGAAGGTGCGCGGCTTCCGCATCGAACCGGCCGAAGTGGAACGGCGGATCGCGGCGCACCCGGCGGTCCGGCAGGCGTACGTGTGCACCCGGGAGCATCCGGAGACCGCCGGACACGAGCTGCTGGCCTACCTGGTGGCCGGGGCGGAGCTGGACTTCGAGGAGTTCGACCGCCACCTGACGTCCGCCGTACCGGCGTATATGCGGCCGCACCGGGTGTACCGGGTGGACGCTCTGCCGTTGACCGGCAATGGCAAGGTGGACCGGGCCGCGCTGTTACGCCGCGCGGACCGCCCGTGGCAGCGCTCCGCCGATGCCGACGCGGGCCCTGCCGCAGTGGCCACCGCCCGGCAGCGCGAGGTGCTGGAGCTGGCCGAAGCGGTGCTCGGCACCTCGGCGCTGCGCCCCACCGACCGGTGGATTTCCAGCGGGGGCGACTCGCTGCGGGCGCTGCGGCTCCGGTTCGAGATCCGCCGCCGCTGGGGGTGCGAACTGGGCCAGGCGGAGGTGCTGCACGCCGACTTCGCCGCCATCGCCGAGGCGATCGACCAGGCCAGCACGGGTACGGGAGCCGGACCGCGCTACCCGGTGCCGGGCCCGCCGTCCGGCGCCGTCCGTGGCCCGGCCACCAGCGAGCAGCAGCGGCTGTGGCTGCACCACCAGCGCTTCCCCGGTTCCCGTGGCTACACGGTGGGCCAGGCGCTCCGGCTGGACGGCCCGGTGGACGGCGCCGCACTGCGCCGGGCCCTGTGCGGGCTGGTGGCCCGGCATCCGGCGTTGCGTACGGGGTTCGAGGTGTCGCCGGACGGTCTGCTGCAGGTGGTGGGCGCGCCGTACGCCCCGTGGGCCGAGCCGGAGGCCGTGGCGCTCGTCGGTGAGGAGGACGTGTCCGCCTTCGCCGATCGGTTCTTCGCCGAGCCACACGATCTGGCACGCCCGCAGATGTTCGCCGCCTGCTGGCTACCTGATGCAGACGGCGGGACGCTGCTGCTGCGGCTGCATCACATCGCGGTGGACGGTTGGTCGTTGACCGTGCTCTTCCGCGACCTGTCGACCGCCTACGCCCAGGCGCTGACGGCACCGGACACCACACTGCCGGGGTCATCCCCCGCGCCGACCCCACTGGACCACGCCGCATGGCAGACGCGGTGGTTCGCCACGACCGGGTACGAGGCACTGCGCACCGGGCTGCGCGAGCGGTGGACCGCCGAGGAGGAGCCGGACGAACCGCTGCGCCCGGTCCGCGACCGGCCGTACCCCGAGGGCCGGTTGCTGCACACCGCGCTGGACCCGGACCACCGCGCCACCGTGGACCGGCTCTGCCGCGAACTGGAGCTGAGCCGCTTCGAGTTGTTGCTCGGGGTGTTCGCCTGGAGCCTGTACGCGGTCACCGGCCGCACCCGGCCACGCATCGCCACACCGGTGGCGGGCCGCCCGGTGCAGGAGTTCGAGTCGAGCGTCGGGATGTTCGCCAACACCGCGCTGCTGCCCGTGGCCGTCGCGCCGCGCGGTGAGCTGCGCGCCGAGCTGCTGCGGCTGGGCGCGGCGGTGCGCGACACCCTGGAGTGGCAGGACGTGTCGCTCGCCGATGTGCTGGACGACCGTGGCCACCCGGCCGGGCACAGTCCGTTCGATGTGCTGTTCGTGCTGGAGAACACCGACTTCGGCGCGCTGGAGCTGCCCGGGATCAGCGCCCGGCCGGTGTGGCGGGCACCGGCCGAGGCCAAGGTGCCGCTGACCGTCTCGCTGGTGGAACACCCGGACGGCTTCGACTGCCTGTGGGAGTACGCGGCCGACCACTTCGCGGCCGACGAGATCGAGGCCATGGACCGGCTGTTCCGTACCGGCCTGGATCTGCTCGCCACCGGCAGGTCCGGTACGCCCGCCGAGGTGGCGGCCCCGCACCGGCGCGGGCTGCCGGAGTTCGGGCGCGGTGGCGAGCCGTCCGGCGGCTGGGCGACGGTGGCCGAGGGCTTCGCCGCCCAGGTCGCCCGGACCCCCGACGCGCCCGCCCTGATGACGGCGGACGGCCCGGTCGGCTACGCACAGCTGGACCGGTGGGCGGCGGCGCTCGCCGGGGAACTGCTGGCCGCTCACCCGCTGGCGGCCGACGGCGAGCGGCAGCGGCCTGTGGCGCTGTACCTGGAGCCGTCGGTGGAACACGTGGTGGCGCTGCTGGCCCTCGCCCGGCTCAACTGGACCGCGGTGCCGCTCGACCCGGCCTACCCGGCCGAACCGCTGCGGCAGATCCTGCGCCAGGTCGACCCGGTGTGCGTCCTCCTCGCACCGGGCGGCGAGGCGGCGTACGACGAGGTGGCGTACGACGGAGTGGACACGGGCGGCGGCACAGTACGCCGGACCATCACCCTGGCCGAAGGCGAACCGGACACCGCACTGCCGCCACCGCACGCCGGGCGTCCGCTGTACACACTCTTCACCTCCGGCTCCACCGGCACACCCAAGGGTGTCCAGGTCTTCGACCACACGCTGACCAACCTGCTGCACTGGCAGGCGTCCGAGGGCGGTCTCGGCACACCGGCCGTGACGCAGCAGTTCTCCATGCTGTCGTTCGATGTCTCGTTCCAGGAGATCTTCACCACCCTGTGCGGTGGCGGCACCCTGCACCTCATGCGCCCCGGCTGGCGGCAGGACATCCCCGCGCTGCTCGACCAGCTGGAGTCGGCCGGTGTGGAGCGCGTCTTCATGCCGTACGTGGCGCTGCAACTGCTCGCCGAACACGCCGTCCACCTGGGCCGCTATCCGTCCCGGCTGCGTGAGGTGGTCACCGCGGGCGAGCAGTTGGTGTGCACCGACGCCATTCGCCGCTGGTTCGCCGGACTTCCGGGTGCCCGGCTGTTCAACCACTACGGGCCGACCGAGACCCACGTGGTCAGCGCCCTGTGCCTGGCGGGCGACCCGGCGCACTGGCCTGAGCGCCCGGCCATCGGCACTCCGGTGGCCGGGGCGCTGCTGCGGGTGGTCGACCCGGCCGGTGAGCCACTGCCCCCGGGCTGCGTCGGCGACCTGCTGATCGGCGGCACCATGGTGTCCCGCTGCTATCTGGGCGACGGCACGCTCAACCGGGAGCGCTTCACCGAACTGCCGGGTGCGGATGGCCTGTTCTACCGCAGTGGCGACCGGGCCGCCTTCGGCCACGACGGGCTGCTGCACCACCACGGCCGGGACGACCAGCAGATCAAGCTGAGCGGCCACCGGCTGGAGCTGGGCCAGGTGGAGGCGGCGCTGCTGCGCCATCCGCAGGTGGCGGGCGCGGTGGTGGTCGCTGAGGGCGGCGGGCTGACCGCCTGCCTGGAGTGGCGCGGTGACGCCCCTTCGGCCCGGGAGCTGGACGGCCACCTGGCGCCGCTGCTGCCACCGCACGTACGGGTCGACCGGTTCCGTCGGCTGGAGTCGCTGCCGCGCACCCCGAGCGGCAAACTGGACCGCCGGGCGGCACCACGCGCCCCGGGCGAGGAGCTGCGGCGCGGCCCGGCCGACGGTCAGCGGCTCTCGGAGCGGGAGGCCGAACTGACCGCCGCCTTCAAGGCGGTGACCGGTGTGCCCATCGGCCCGGACCAGACGTTCTTCGAGGCCGGTGCGTCCAGCCTGGGGCTGATGCGTTTCCACCTGCGGTGCACCACCGCGCTCGGGGTGCGGTTCGGGATAGCGGACCTGTTCGAGCATGTGACGGTACGTGCGCTGGCGCGCTTCCTGGATGGTACGGCGCCGGGCCCGGCGTACGCAGCGGCGCGACCGGCCGAAGTGGCGGGCCCGGTCCACACTGCGGGCCACGAGCCCATCGCGGTGGTCGGGATGGCGGTGCGGGTGGCGGGCGCGCCGGACCTGCGGGCCTTCTGGGAGCTGACCCGTAGCGGCGGCCGGGGCATCGAGTACTTCGACGCCCCGGACGGGCTGGTGGGAGCCCGCAGCCAGATGGACGGGCTGCTCGACTTCGACCCGGAGCACTTCGGCATCAGCCGCCAAGAGGCCCGGCTGATGGACCCGCAGCAGCGGCACACGCTGATGACCTGCGTCGAGGCGCTGGCACACGCCGGTATCGCGGACACCTCGGCGCTGCGGGTCGGGCTGGTGGCCGGTGCGGGCGAGAACACGTACTTCCAGGCCATGCTGCGGCAGAGCGGCCCGGACCGGTTGCCGGACGGATTTCAGCTCGCGCTGCACCACGAGAAGGACTTCCTGGCCACCAAGGCCGCCTACCACCTCGATCTGACCGGCCCCGCCTTCAGCGTGCAGGCGGCGTGCGCCAGTTCGCTCTTCGCGGTGCATATGGCCGCCGGGCTGCTGCGGCAGGGCGACGCCGATGTGATGCTGGCGGGCGGGGTGCTGGTGGACACCGGGCTGAGCGACGGCTACCGCTACAAGCCGCAGCACATCTTCTCGGTGGACGGCCACTGCCGCCCGTTCAGCGACGACGCCACCGGCACCGTGGGCTCCAGCGGGGTCGGGATGCTGGTGCTCAAGCCGCTGCGGCTGGCCCGCGAGGCCGGGGACACGGTGTACGCGCTGGTCACGGGGTCGGCGGTGAACAACGACGGTTCGGACAAGCTCGGATACAGCGCCCCCTCCCTCTCCGGCCAGCGCGAGGTGATCCGTACCGCCCTGCGCCGCAGCGGCCGCACCGGCGCCGACCTCGGCTACGTCGAGGCGCACGGCACCAGCACCCGGCTCGGCGACCCGGTCGAAGTGGGCGCGCTGCGCCAGGCGTTCGAGGTGGCGGAGTCCGGCCGTACGGCGCTCAGCTCGGTCAAGAGCCAGATCGGCCACCTGGG
The DNA here is from genome assembly GCF_053596435.1 of Streptomyces sp. NPDC001700. NCBI lineage: Bacteria > Bacillati > Actinomycetota > Actinomycetes > Kitasatosporales > Streptomycetaceae > Streptomyces > Streptomyces sp. NPDC001700. The sequence goes on along the minus strand of NZ_JBSFGE010000011.1, from coordinate 86,968 downwards.
CGCGGCGGCCGGTGTGGTCGGTCTGGTCCGGGCCGCGCTCTGTGTCCACCATGGGCTGATCCCGCCCACGCTGGACTTCCGTACCCTCAACCCGCAGCTCGGCCCCGACCCGACGCCGTTCTACGTACCCACCGAGGCGCTGCCCTGGCCCGCCGACCGGCCGAGGGTGGCGGCGGTCAGCAGCTTCGGCATCGGGGGCGCCAACGCGCACGCGGTGATCGAAGCGGGCGAGCCGGGACGGCCGGTCGAAGCGCCGCCCTGTCTGCTGCTCTCCGCCTCCAGCGAGGCGGCGCTGCGCGCCGACGCGGACCGGATCGCCGCCTATCTCGCGGAGCGCCCGGAGGCGTACCCGGCGGTGCTGCGGCATCTCCAGGCCGGTCGCCCGGACCGCCGCTGGCGGATGGGCGCGGTCTGCCCGGACCCGGCCTCGGCGGTGCGGTGGCTGCGTACCGCGAGTGGCGTCGAGGTGGAGCCGGGTACCGAGCCGGTCCCGGTGGCGGACCGCGACGCGCCGCGGTTGGTCGCCGACTGGCTGGCCGGGGAGCGGATCGACTGGCCTACGGGCCCGGCGCAGGCGCCGTGGGACTTCCCACCGCCGTCCTTCGCGCGGGCGGAGTACGCCATGGCACGGGCGGCGGACGGGACAACCCCGGGCCGCATAGCGCCGACCGTTGCCGTTCCGGGCGTTGCCGCATCGCCCGGGACCGCCGCGACCGGTGCCATTCCGGGTATCGCGGCTCCGCCCGGTGCCGGGCCGACCAGGACCGCTGCGCCTGTTGCAGCACCGCCCGGGGCCGAGCCGACCGAGGGCGCCACGACGGTTTCCGCGCCACCTGGGGCCGCCACCACCGTTGCCACCACACCCGGGACTGCCACCGCCGTTGCCGCGTCGGCCGGGACCGCCACGACCGGTGCCGCCACCACCGTTGCCACCACGCCCGGGACCGCCACCGCCGTTGCCGCGTCGGCCGGGACCGCCACGACCGGTGCCGCCACCACCGGTGCCACCCCGACCAGGACCGCCACCACCGTTGCGGCACCGCCCGGCGCCGCGTCGACCAGTGCCGAATCGCCCGGGGCGGCCGCAACCGTTGCCACGTCCACCGGGACCGCCACGACCGGTGCCGCATCGCCGAGGGCCGTCGCGACCGGTGTCGCCCCGACCGAGGCCGCCACAACCGGTGCCGCCCCAACCGGGACCGCCGCGACCGAGGGCGCCGCGACCGTTGCGGCACCACCAGGTGCCGCGTCGCCCGGAGCCGCCCCGCCTGGGACCCCCACGGCCGTTTCCGCCCCGACCGATGCCGCGCCGCCCGGGGCCGTCGCGACCGGTGTCGCCCCGACCGAGGCCGCCACAACCGGTGCCGCGCGGACCGGGACCGCCGCGACCGTTGCGGCACCGCCCGGCGCCGCGTCGCCCGGAGCCGAGTCGGCCGAGGGCGTCACGGCCGTTGCCGCGTCGCCCCGGGCCGCCACGACCGGTGTCGCGCCGACCGAGGCCGAGCTGACCAAGGCCGCCTGGCCTGCCCGGGTGGCCGAGGAACAGTGGCTGCACCAGCCGCACTGGGTGCGGTTCCGCCGGGCGGGCGCCACCGGCCCGGCGGCCGCCTCCCGTCCGCTGGTCCTCGTCACGGACGGCCCGGCCGACCCGGAGGAGGTGCGGGCGCTGCGCTCGGTCCGTTCCCGGGTGGTGCTGGTGGCCGCCGGGGGCGGGTTCGCCCGGCGCAACGACGACTCGTACCTGGTGGACCCGGCCGATCCGGCCTCGCTCGGCGCGCTGCTGGACGCGCTGGACGGTCTGGGCGCCGTGGACTGGCTGCACGCGCTGCCGCTGGGCGTGACCGGCCCGGTCGACGGCGACCGGCTGGACCGGGCCCGCTGGGCCTGCCTGGACGCTCCGGCCGCGCTGATCCGGGCGGCGGCCGGACGGACCGGGCTGACACCACGCCCGGTGTGGCTGTCGCACCGGGCCCGGCCGGTGGACGGACCCGTGGACCGGCCCGAGTTGGCGCTGCTGGCCGGGGTCACCGAGGTGGCGCCGCAGGAGGGCGCCGCCGCCGGGCTCTGGGTCGACCTCCCGGCCGCCGCGCCGACCGGCTGGGCGGCGCCGCTCGCCGCGCTGCTGGCCACCGACGAGCAACCGCCCACCCATCTGGCGCTGCGTCACGGCTACTGGTGGCGGCAGGACACGGTGGCGCTACCGGCGCCCAGCGAACACCCCGTGGTCCCGGCCGCGCCGGACACGGTCCACCTGGTGCTGGGCGGCACCGGCGGCATCGGCGCCACGATCGCGGGCTGGCTGCTGGAGCGGACCGCCGGGCGGGTGCTGCTGCTGGCCCGGCGGCCGGAGCTGCCGGACGCGCTGACGCCATGGGCCGACCGGATCGAGCTGGTCGAGGCCGACCTGACCGCCCACTCCCCCGATCGGCTCGCCGCCGTCGTCGCCGACCGTACGGGGCGGCTGGACACCGTGGTGCACGCGGCGGGCGCGGGGGCGGGCGGGCTGATCGCGCGCCGCGACCCGGCCGTGGCGCGCGCCGGTTCGCTCGCCAAGCTGCACGGCGCGCTGCTGGTGGAGCGCCTGGTCGAGCGGTTCCGGCCGCCGCTGGCCGTCTACTGCTCCTCCATGGCCGGGACGCTGGGCGGGGTCGGCCAGCTCGACTACGCCGCGTCGGCCGGGGTGCTGGACGCCTTCGCCCACCACGAGCCGCCCACGCCCGGTGGCGGTGGGGCAACGCTCCGGCTGGCCATCGGCTGGGACGTGTGGCGGGAGGCCGGGATGGCGCTGCGGGCACCGGCCGCGGACGTACGCCACCAGGCCCATCTGGCGGTGGGGCTGACGCTGGAGGAGGGCCGTCGCACCCTCGCCCGGGCGCTGGCCGCGCAACTGCCGCAGGTGCTGGTCTCCACCACCGAACTGACCACCTCCCGCGCCTTCTACGCCGGGCCCGCGCCCGCGCCGGACGCCGAACCCGTGGAGTACGTTGACGAACCGGCCGTGCTGCTCGGCGACTGGCTGTGCGAGTGGCTGGGGCTGGACACCCTCGACCGGGACGCCTCGCTGTACGACCTGGGCGCCGACTCGCTGACCCTGCTGGACCTCATCGGCGAGATGAAGCGCCACTTCGACGTGGAACTCGATCTGGCCGAGCTGAGCCACCAGGTCTCGCTGACCGAGGTGCTGACCCTGCTGGACCGGGAGCGCGGTGGCACTGCCGGGGCAGCCGATGTCGTCACCCTCGACGTGTGGCAGCAGGGCGCCGGGACGGAGGTGCTGTGTCTGGTGCACCCGGTCGGCGGGGACATCCAGGCGTACCGCGCGCTGGTCGCGGGGATCGATCCACGGCTGACCGTGGCGTTGATCGCCGACCCGGCGCTGCGCCGTCCCGGCGGCCCGGAATGGACCATCGGTGAGCGGGCCCGCCACTACCACGCGGCGCTGGAGGCGCGTTTCCCGGCCGCCGGGTGGCACCGGCAGCTGGCCGGGTGGTCGTTCGGCGCCTGGGTGGCCGTCGGCATGGCCGCCGAGGCGGAGGCGGCGGGGCGGCCCGTGGACGCGCTGCATCTCCTCGACCCGCCACCGCCCGGCTCCGGTCCGCTCTACCAGACGTACGGCGAGGGCGAGTTGCGGACCCTCTTCGCACACGAACTGGGCCTCGGCGAGAGTGGCGACGGCCCGGACGGCGAGGCGGCCCGGGAGTACGCCGACCGGCTCACCCGGTGCTGTCTGGCCAACCTCCGCGCCATGGCCGACCACCGGCCACCGCCGCTGACCACCACCCCGGCCCGGGTGTGGCTGGCCCGGCTCCCGGTGGCGGGCCTGCCACCCCTCGGCTCCCCCGGGGAGCAGCGCGAGCTGTGGCGGGCCCAGCTGGCCGCGCCGAGCGACTGGCACGAGGTGGAGACCACCCACTACGGACTGGTCCGCCCGCCCCATGTGGCGGCGGTGACGGCCGAGGTCAACGCCGTCCACCGCGCGGTGGCCGATCAGCGCTGACCGCCGCACCCACCATCCGCCGTACCCAGCAGGGAGAGCCATGGAAGCGTACGAACTCGACGCCATCGAGCGGATCACCACCCGGCCACAGCCCGCGTACCGGACCATCGAGGTGGCGCCGCTCACCCCGGTCATCGGTGCCGAGGTCTCCGGTCTGGACCTCACCCGGGAGCTGACCGACGAGCAGCTGGCCGAGGTCCGGCGCGCCTTCCTCGACCACCATGTGCTGGTCTTCCGAGACCAGGACATCAGCGTCGACGACCACAAGCGGTTCGCCCGCCACTTCGGCGAACTCCGCCCGGTCAACCCGCCGCCACCGGAGGGCGACCCATACGTCCTGGAGATCCGCACCAGCGCCGAGGCCAGCAACGTGGCGGGCAACGGCTGGCACGCCGACGGCACCGCGGACCAGGAGCCGTCGCTCGGCTCGATGCTGCACATCATCCGCACGCCCGAGCCGGACTGCGGCGGCGACACCCTGTTCGCCAACATGCACCTGGCCTACGACATGCTCTCCCCCACACTGCGCGCCATGCTGGACGGGCTGACCGCGCTGCACGACGGCGGCCTGTCGCTCAAGGGGTACACCCTGCCGCCGGACTACGTGGCGCCGACATCCGAACACCCGCTGGTGGTCCGGCACCCGGAGACCGACCGCCCGGTCCTCTACGTCAACCCCGCCTACACCGACCGCATCCCGCAGCTGTCGGCCGACGAGAGCCGGGCCGTGCTGGATCTGCTCTTCAAGGTGGTCGCGGAACGCCCGCTGCTCTTCTGCCGGGTGCGCTGGGAGCCCCACACCCTGGTGTTCTGGGACAACCGCTGCGTCCAGCACCACGCGGTCTACGACTACTACCCGCACACCCGCTACGGCCGCCGGGTGGCGATCAACGGCGGCCCGCTCAAGAGCTGAGCCGCCTACGGCGAGGAGAGTTCCGGATGCGTGTGGTGCTGTCGGCGTACGGGTCGCGCGGGGACGTCGAACCGATGGCCGCGCTCGCGGTGCGGTTGCGCGCGCTCGGCGCGGAGGTGCGGGTGTGCGCGCCACCGGACGCGGAGTTCGCCGAGCTGCTGGCCGGTGTCGGCGTACCGCTGGTGCCGGTCGGCGAGCCGGTACGTCCGCTGATGCACGGCGTGGCGCCGCCCTCGGCGGCGGACCTGGCCAGGCTCCGTGTGGAGCTGGTGGCCGCGCAGTTCGGCACCCTCGCCTCGGCGGCCGAGGGATGCGACGCGCTGGTGGCGGCGGGGATGGCACAGGTCGCCGCGCGGTCGGTGGCCGAGATGCTGGGCATCCCGTACGTGTACGTGAGCTACCAGCCGGTCGCCCTGCCGTCGCCACACCACCCGCCACCGCCACGGGAGGGCCTGCCGTTCCCACCGGACGTCACCGGCAACCGGGCGCTGTGGGACCTGGACGCCCGGCACCTCAACGAGCTGTTCGGCGTGGCGCTTACCACCCAGCGCGCGGCGATCGGCCTGCCACCGGTGGACGACGTACGCGGCCATGTGTTCACCGGCCGCCCGTGGCTGGCGGCGGACCCCGTCCTGGGCCCGTGGCGGGAGACGGCGGGCCTGGACGTCGTACAGACCGGTGCGTGGATCCTGCCGGACGAACGCCCGCTCCCGGCAGGGCTGGAGGCGTTCCTGGACGCCGGAACACCGCCGGTGTACGTGGGCTTCGGCAGCATGCGCGCCCCGCAGGACATGGCCCGGGTGGCCGTCGCGGCGGTCCGCGCGCAGGGCCGCCGCGTCCTCGTCTCGCGCGGCTGGGCGGATCTGGACCCGGCCGACGACCGGGCGGACTGCCACGTCGTCGGCGAGGTCAACCTGCGGGCCCTGTTCCCCCGGGTGGCCGCCGTCGTGCACCACGGCGGCGCGGGCACGACGGCGGCGGCCGCCCGGGCCGGTGCGCCGCAGGTGGTGGTACCGCAGATGGTGGACCAGCCGTACTGGGCGGGCCGGGTGGCCGCGCTCGGCATCGGCGCGGCACACGACGGTCCGGTCCCGACCACCGCGTCCCTGTCGGCCGCGCTCAGGACGGCGCTGGCCCATGGGACCCGCGCACGGGCGGCCGCCGTGGCCGCCACGGTCCGCACCGACGGAGCGGCGGTGGCCGCGCGGCTGCTGCTCGGCACGGTCGGCCACGGCGGGCCGCCCAAGTCCGCGTAAATCACGGGTGAGGGGTGGCAGTGGTCCGCTAGCCTCGCGAGGTTGTCCGCCGCGCCCAGCAGGAGGAGACCGCCATGGCCCAGCCCTTCCCGCCCGCCGAACCGGACGCACAGGGACTCCTCGACGTCGGCGACGGCCACCGGATCCACTGGGAGACCAGTGGCAACCCCGAGGGGAAGGCGGCGCTGTGCGTGCACGGCGGCCCCGGCAGCGGCGGGCGCCGTGGCAGCCGCACGATGTTCGACCCCGAGGTCTACCGGGTCGTCCTGTTCGACCAGCGCGGCTGCGGTGAGAGCAGGCCACATGCCTCCGAGCCGGCGGTCGGTCTCGAACACAACACCACCCACCACCTCATCGCCGACATGGAGCGGCTGCGCGAACACCTGGGCATCGAGCGCTGGCTTCTCTACGGCGGCTCCTGGGGCTCGACGCTGATCCTGGCCTACGCGGAGCGCTACCCCGAGCGGGTCTCCGAGATCGTCATCGCGGGCGTCACCACGACCCGGCCGGAGGAGACCGACTGGCTCTACCGGGGCGTGGGACGCCTGCTGCCCGGCCCCTGGGAGGCGTTCCGTGACGCGCTGCCACCGCCGGAGCGCGGCGGCGATCTCGTGGCCGCCTACGACCGGCTGCTGAACAGCCCGGACGAGGCGGTCCGGGTCAAGGCGGCGCGGGACTGGTGTGCGTGGGAGGACGCGGTCATCTCCCACGAGGTGCTCGGCAGTCCGGGCTACTACAGCGACAAGCCCGACGACGCGCTGATGGCCTTCGTACGGATCTGCGCGCACTACTTCGCCCACGACGCCTGGCTTGAGGACGGGCAACTGCTGCGGGACGCCCACCGGCTGGCGGGGATCCCGGCGGTGCTGATCCACGGACGGCTCGACCTGGGCAGTCCGCTGAAGACCGCGTGGGAGCTGGCCAAGGCGTGGCCGGACACGGAGTTGAAGGTGATCGACGACTCGGGGCACACGGGCAGTCCCGCGATGCGGGACGCGATCCTCGAAGCCATCGCCCGTTTCGGGAGACAACCCATTTCGGGAGACGGCCCATTTCGGGAGACAAGGGCAGCAACTGACCCCCACGCACCCCTCGGGACTACCCGAATCCCGCCCGGTAGGTTAGGTTAGGCATACCTAAGTCGTTCGCTTGGTGTCCGCCCTATCCGCGCCTGGAGCCCCCGGATGCGTCCTTTCACCCCCCGCACCACTACCCCGACCGCCGCCGAGCGAGTCCGGTCGATCCTCGCCGCCGCCCACTCGATGTCGGTGGTGAGCGACGGAACCAGCACCGAAGTGCGCCGTCTCGACGGCACGGGGGCGATGGGCCACTTCCACCTCCACCCGCCGTTCGAGGGCACCCCGGGCGCCCAGACCACGATGCGCGTGCCGGTCCGGCTGGAACTCACCGACATCGCCCCCACGCCCGTACGCGACCGCCTCCGCGCCCGCGTCACGGTGACCGGGCTGCTGTCCGCCCCGTACGACGCGGAGTCCACGGAGAGCACCTGCCTGGAGTTCGGCCAGGCGGTCCTCGAAAACGCCGACGGACGCGACTACGTCACCCTCCACACCCTTCAGGCGGCACCGCTCGACCCCATCGCGACCAGCGAGGCGAGCATGCTGACCCACCTCGTGGACGACCACAGCGAACTCGTCCCGCTGCTGCTGCGCCTCATCCACCCGCACCCGGAGAAGGGCATGGTGCGCGCCCTCCCGGTGGCGATGGACCGCTACGGACTCACCCTGCGCCTCGAATACCCCCGCACCCACCACGATGTGCGGCTGCCGTTCAAAACCGCCGTGACCGACATCAACCAGGCCGGACCGCAGATCCACGCCCTGCTGACCACGGCGCGCCGCCTCTCCCACACGGGCAACCTGCTGGCCTGAACCACCGGAAGCGCAGGCGCCGACCCGCGTGGCGTCCTTGTACTTCCTTTGCCACGCGTTCTCCGGGCATTGGCCTGAGCTTGTTTGCATACAGGAATGGACCACATCACCTTCCTGGTGGCGGTCGTCATCGTCACGGCCCTCGCCTTCGACTTCACCAACGGATTCCACGACACGGCCAACGCGATGGCGACCTCCATCGCCACCGGTGCGCTCACCCCCAGAACGGCGGTTCTGGTGAGCGGTGTGCTCAACGTCGTCGGTGCCTTCCTGTCCACCGAGGTCGCCAAGACCATCTCCGGCGGTATCGTCGACGACGCCCTGGTCAGCCCAGGGATGATCTTCGCCGGGCTGGTCGGGGCCATCCTCTGGAATCTGCTGACCTGGCTGGTCGGGCTGCCGTCGAGTTCGTCGCACGCCCTGTTCGGCGGGCTGATCGGGGCCGTCTGGGTCGGGGCGGGCTCCCATGGTGTGCACTTCGACAAGGTCGTCGAGAAGGTGCTGATCCCGGCGGTGGCCTCGCCGCTCGTGGCCGGTGTCGCCGCGCTGCTGGCCACCTACCTCGCGTACCGGCTCACCGACCGCGCCCGTAAGAAGTCGGTGACCAAGGGCTTCCGGGTCGGTCAGATCGCCTCGGCCTCGCTGGTCTCCCTCGCACACGGCACGAACGACGCGCAGAAGACCATGGGCGTCATCACGCTGACCCTGATCTCGGCGGGCGCGCTCGGCCATGACGCCGGTCCGCCGCTGTGGGTGATCGCCGCCGCGGGGCTCGCCATCGGCCTCGGCACGTACCTGGGCGGCTGGCGGATCATCCGCACCATGGGCAAGGGCCTCACCGAGATCCAGTCGCCGCAGGGCTTCGCCGCCGAGACCGCCTCCACCACCGTCATCCTCACCTCCGCGCACCTCGGCTTCGCCCTGTCCACCACCCAGGTCGCCTCCGGCAGCATCCTCGGCGCGGGGATGGGCCGCAGGCTGGCGGAGGTGCGCTGGGGCGTCGCGGGCCGCATGGTCATCGCCTGGATGGTCACGCTGCCCGCCGCCGCGGTGGTCGGTGGCGTCTCCGCGAGCGTGGTCACCAACGGCGGCAACATCGGCGCGGCGGTCGTCGCCCTGGTCGGCGCGGCCCTCGCCGCGGGCATCGTCGTACTCTCGCGCCGGAACCCCGTGCACGCCCAGAATGTGAACGACACCCACGAGGTCACCCTCCGCACCGACCAGCCGACCGCTGTCGGCACGGCCGCGTAAGTTCCTTTCGAATCACGGAGAGTTGAAGAAACGATGCATCTCGACTGGAACGCACTCGGTCAGGTCGCCGCGGTGAGCATCGGCGTCACCGTCGCCGTGGTCACCGTCTTCGCCCTCGGCGTCCTGGGCCTCGCCCGCGTCGAGGCGGCCCGCGAGGAGAACGGCACCGGCTCCACCCTCGGCCTCACCCAGGCCGGCCTGTGCTTCGCCGCGTGCGCGGCGGTGGTCGCGTACGGAATCTATCTGATCGTGCCGCAGTTCCACTGAGGCGAAAGGAAGACCGGATGACGACATCGCCCTTGCTGTCCGAGCTGGCCGACCTGCGGGTCGACTACAGCGATCACGACGACCCCGTACTCATCCGGCCGGACGGAAGCCCGGTCGACACCTGGCGGGAAAACTATCCGTACGCGCGGCGCATGGAGCGCCCGGAGTACGAGTGGCACAAGCGGCTGCAGCAGATAGAACTGCTGAAGCTGCAGAGCTGGATCAAGGAGACCGGACGCCGTCTCGTCATCGTCTTCGAGGGCCGGGACGCGGCGGGCAAGGGCGGCACGATCAAGCGCTTCACCGAGCACCTCAACCCGCGCGGCGCACGGGTCGTGGCGCTGGAGAAGCCGACCGAGCGCGAGCGCGGCCAGTGGTACTTCCAGCGGTACGTGGAGCATCTGCCGACCGCGGGCGAGATCGTGCTCTTCGACCGCTCCTGGTACAACCGGGCCGGTGTCGAGCGGGTCATGGGCTTCTGCGCGGAGGACGAGTACCAGCGCTTCATGCGCCAGGCGCCGATGTTCGAGCGGATGCTCGTGGACGACGGCGTGGATCTGGTGAAGTTCTGGTTCTCGGTGTCCCAGGGCGAGCAGCGCACCCGCTTCACCATCCGCCAGGTGGACCCCGTACGGCAGTGGAAGCTCAGCCCGATGGACCTGGCCTCGCTGGACCGCTGGGACGACTACACCGCCGCGAAGGTCGCCATGTTCCGCGAGACGGACACGGATCACGCGCCCTGGACGGTGGTCAAGAGCAACGACAAGAAGCGGGCCCGCGTCGAGGCCATGCGCAGCGTGCTCGCCCGTTTCGACTACGCCGACAAGGACGCGGAGGTGGTCGGCAGCGCCGATCCGCGCGTCGTGGGCGCGGCGGCGGGTCTGCTGGAGGAAGGCGAAGACGTGCGCTGACGTGCGCCGACGTGCGCTGATGGCGTCATCACGCCGAAGGGGCCCGGCCTGCGGGGAAGTGGCCGGGCCCCTTCGGCGTGTTCTCACGGGTGTGCGGCGACGGCGGCGGGACGGCCGGTGCGCAGCGAGTCGTAGGCGGCCAGGACGATGCGCAGGGTGCGCAGGCCCGCCTCGCCGTCGGGGGTCGGGCGCCGCCGGGTGCGGGCGGCGTCGAGGAACTCGTCCAGCATGGCGGCGTCCAGGTCGGTGCCGCCGGGTTCCCAGCGGGCGCGGCCGTCCACCGAGTCGAAGCCGCCGAGCAGCCGGGGGAAGGCGTCGAACTCGACGATGGCGCGCTCCCCCACGCAGGTCATGGTCAGCCCTCCCCAGGTGGGGTGGGCCGGGGGCTGGCTCCAGCTGCAGTCGATGGTGGCGACGGCGCCGCTCGGGTAGCGGATGGTGACCAGGCCCGCCGTCTCGACGGGCGAGTCGGCGTCGAGGACGGTGTTGGCCTGGGCGTAGACCTCGGCGGCCGGTTCGCCGTGGAGCAGGACGTCCATCAGGTCGGCGAGGTGCACGGTGTGGTCCATGACCGCGCCGCCGCCCGCGAGGGCCGGGTCGGCGAACCAGCGGCGGACCCGGGCGGGGTTGGTGCCGTTGTTGGTGCCGTGGACGCTGACGAGGTCCCCGAGGGAGCCGTCGGCCAGGGAGCGGTGGAGGGCGGCGAAGGCCGGGCTGAACCGTACGGGGTAGGCGGTCATCAGGCCGACCCCAGCGCGTGCGCAGGCGTCGATCATGGCGCGGGCGTCCGCCTCCGTGGTGGCGAGCGGCTTCTCGCAGAGCACCTGGGCTCCGGCCGCCGCCGCGCGCTCGGCCAGGGGCCGGTGGCGGGCGTTCTCGCTGCACACCACGACCGCGTCGGGGGGCGGCGAGAAGGCCTCGTCCCAGCTGTCCGCGTACGGCACCCCGAGCCCTTCGGCGAGGGCGCGGCCGCGGGTGGGGTCGCCGGGCGGGGCGTCGGGGTCGGCGGTGATCAGGTCGATGCCGTCGCGGTCGCGCAGCAGCTCGACGTAGGTCGCCGCGTGGACATGGGCGAAGGACAGTACGGCGACCCTCACGTGGTGGCTCCTTCTTTGGGGGCGGTCAGCTCGACGGCGCGGCCCGTGCGGGCGGAGAGCGCGGCGGCCTCGGCGATACGGACGGCGGCCACGCCGTCGCGGGCGCTCACCCGGGGCGGCGGGCCGCCCGCGAACGCCTCGGCGAACTCGCGTATCTGGGTGAGGTAGGGAGACTCGCCGAAGTCACCGGCCGGGATGCCGTCCTCCTCGGCCAGGGTGCCGGTGACGCGCAGGCCGGGCGCGGCGAGCGAGTCGTAGCGTACGGTCCCGCCGGTCCCGGCCACGTGGAAGGTGGTACGGAACCGGGTGGCCGGGGGCGCCCAGACGCCCACGACCTGGCTGATGACACCGCCCTCGTGGGTGAGGACCGCGCCTCCGGTGGCGACCGCCCCGGCCGGGGCGGGGGTGGTGAAGTGGCCGCGCTGGTAGGCGTGGACCCGTACGACCTCGCCGAACAGCCAGCGGGCGATGTCCAGGTCGTGGATCATCTGGTCGATCAGGATGCCGCCGGAGCGGGCGGGGTCGGCGAACCAGCGGCTCCAGGTGGGGTAGCGGCCGGTGCGGGTGAAGCGGGCGACGGCGACCCGGCCGACTTCGCCGTCCGCGACGGCGGCCCGGAGCCGGGCGTAGGCGGGGAAGTAGCGCACCACGTGGCCGGGGTAGAGCCGCACCCCGGCGGCGTCGGCGGCGTCCGCCATCTCCTCGGCGTGCGTCCCGCTCAGCGCGAGCGGCTTCTCGCACAGGACGTGGGCGCCCGCGGCGATGGCGGCCAGCGCGATGTCGTGGTGAGTGTCGGTGGGGGTGCAGATGTCCACCGCGTCGGCGCCGCTGAGCGCGTCGTGCAGCGAGTCGGCGGTGGTGGCGCCGAATTCATGGGCGAGCGTGGCGGTGTGGGGGTCGGGCGCGTAGACGCGTACGCGGGCGCCGAGCGCGGCCCAGGCGGGCAGGTGGGTGCGGGCGATGCCGCCCGCGCCGATCAGCGCGATGTCGAGTTCTGCCATGGACTTTCCTAGCCGTTCGCCGGTGTGGGGGTGTCTAGCCTTTGAGGGCGCCGCTGAGCACTCCGTTGATGAAGTGCCGCTGGAAGAAGAGGTAGACGAGGACGACGGGGGCGATCACGATCAGCGTGGCCGCCGCGAGGAGCGGGATGTCGACCTCGTACTGGCCGGTGAACAGGCCGAGTCCGGCGGGCGCGGTGCGTCGGCCCGGGTCCTGGATCAGCACCAGCGGCAGCAGGAACTGGTTCCAGCTCCAGACGAAGTAGAGGACGCCGAGCGTGGTCACGGCCGGGCGGGAGCTGGGCAGCAGCACCCGCCACAGCGTGGCCCACGACGAGGCGCCGTCCAGCCGGGCGGCCTCGATGAGGCTGCGCGGCATGGTCGCGAAGTGCGCCCGCATCCAGAACACGCCGAACGGCATGAACGCGCCGATCTCGGCGAGGGCCAGGCCCGGCACGGTGTTGGTGAGCCCGATGGCCCGCAGGTCGTAGTAGAGCGGGATGACGGTGACCTCGACCGGGATGGCCAGGCCGAGCAGGAGATACGCGTAGAGCTTGCCGCGGCCGGGGACCTCCATGGTGGCGAGCGCGTATCCGGCCAGGGTCGCGCACACGACGGCGGCGGGCACGACGCTGAGCGCGATCACCGCGCTGGACCGCAGCAGGGTGCCGAATCCGGCGGCGGACCAGGCGTGGCCGAAGTTCTCCAGGTGGATGCCGTTCGGCCAGGCGAACCCGGTGAGCGGCGTACCGGCGGGCTGGAGCGCGGCCAGCAGCAGGGAGAGGAACGGGATCAGGACGACGGCCAGGAAGACGGCGAGCACGGCGGGCGCCGCGATCCCCCTGGTGGCCGGACGGGCTGTAGCGGCCTCGGTGGTGGTGGTCACGGGGCCTCCCTGGCGAGTCGGTTGATCACGAGGACGGCCACCGAGATGACGGCGGTGAGGACGACGGCCAGGGCGCTGGCGAGACCGACGGCGCCGCCGCCGAAGGCGAGGCGGTAGATGAGGATGCCGGGGACGACGGTGGTGTTGCCGGGGCCACCGCCGGTGGTGATGTAGATGAGGTCGAAGCTGGAGAGCGCGGCGATCACGGTGATCGACAGGGCGACCGCGATCTCGGGCCGCAGCAGCGGGACGGTGATGGACCGGAACTCGCGGATCGGGCCCGCCCCGTCCATGCGGGCCGCCTCGTAGATCTCCTGGTCGATGCGCTGGGTCCCGGACAGGAAGAGGACCATGCACAGGCCGGAGACCACCCACGTGCCGATGAGTCCGACGGCGGGCAGCGCCCAGGTGAAGCTGCCCAGCCACGAGTCGGCGAGCCGCCCGAGGCCGATGGCGCGCAGCCCCTGGTTGAGGGTGCCGTCCTCGGCGTACACCCAGCGCCAGATGATGGCGACCGCGACCAGCGGGATGACCTGGGGCAGGAAGAGCAGCGCCCGGATGAGGGCGGTGCCGCGGCCGGTGCGGCGGGACACGATGGCCGCCGACACCAGGCCGAGGCAGATGGGCAGGACGGAGAAGAACACGATGAGCGCGCCCGCGTGCCAGGCCGCGGCGCGCAGCTGCGGATCGGCGAACACACGCCGGTAGTTGTCGAGGCCGACGAAGGACGGCAGGGTCACGCCGTCCCAGTCGAAGAGCGACAGATAGGCGGTGTGCAGGGCGGGGAGGACGGCGAAGAGCGTGTACGGGAGGAGGGCGGGCAGGACGTACAGCAGCGCCACGGCCCGGCGGCGGCGCCGTCTGCCCGCGCCGGTCGTCACGGTCCCGGCGGTGTGCGGGCGGGGGCGCGGACGGTGGGGTGTGCGGGGGCGGCGGTGGGCTCCGGTGGCGAGGCGTTCGGTGGCGGTCATGCGTGGTAGTTCTCGTAGTCCTGCTGGAGGTTGGCGAGGAACTTCTCCGCGCTGACCTTGCCTCCGGCGAGCAGCTGGAGCTGGGTGGTGAGGGTGTCGGCCATGGTCGTGGTGGAGGCGTTCTGGATGAACGGCTCCAGACCGGAGTCCTTGACGATGCCCTGCCAGCCCTGCTGCACCTCGCCGATCAGTCCGCTCTGGCGGGGCATGGCGGCCGCGTCGGGTGCCATGAAGCCGCCCTTGGCGATGACGGGTGCGGCACCCTTACTCGCGGCGAATTCCAGGAAGGCGGCGGCGACGTCGGGGTTGTCGCACTTGCTGGAGACGCAGTAGTAGACCCCGGCGCCGGTGGTGCGGACGGGGGCGCCCCGGGTGGCGGGCGGCGCGTTGACGTAGCCCGCGTCGTCGCCGAGGCCCTTGGCGACGGCCGCCGCGGCCCAGTTGCCGCTGATGCGGAAGACGCCCTGGCCCTTGGCGAAGGCGGCGGTGGCGTCGTTGTCGCTGAGCCCGTTGGTCTTGGGCGTGACGTAGCCCTCGTCCACCCAGCGCAGAAGCGTCCGGGCGGCCTTCAGCGCCTCCGGTCCGGTGATGGTGGCGCCCTTGTGGCCGAAGGCCCAGGCCTCGCGATCGGCGGGCTTCATGAAGACGGAGAGCAGGACGTTGAAGGGGTGGTTGAGGCCGCCGTCGAGGTTGCCTTCGACCAGCGCGGTCTCCCCGGCCGCCTTGGCCTTGGCGAACATCTTCTCCAGGTCGTCCACGGTGGCGGGCGGGAAGCGCAAGCCCAGCTGGCGGGCCTTGGCCTTGTTGTAATAGACGCCCTCGAAGGACAGCCCGGCGGGCACTCCGTACAGCTGCCCGGTGCCGACCGTCCTGCCGTCGTCGGAGAAGGTGATCTGGTCCAGGCCCGGGAACTTCTTCGGCCAGCCGTACGCACGGCTGTACGCGCCCATGTCGAGCAGCAGCCTGCCGCGGACGAGGTTCTGCATTCCGGAGGTGAACTGGGCGATGTCGGGTGCGGTGTCCGCGGACATCGTGGTGTTGATGCTCTTGAGGTAGTCGTCCCAGCCGGTGTACTGGCGCTTGATGGTGATGTTGGGGTACTTCGCCATGAAGGCCTTGACCAGGCCCGGGGTCATGGTGGTGTCGTCCGCGTCGGCGAGCACGAGGGTGAGCTTCTTGCCGGTCGGCACGGCAGTGGAGGCGGGCCCGGCGCTGCTCTTCTTGGCGGAGGAGCCGGGTGTCAGACTGCCGCACGCGGCGAGCGCGGAGGCGCCGACCACGCCGGAGGCGGCGAGGAAGGCCCGTCTGGACAGGGCGGTGGAGGACAGGGAAGACGCGGAGGACAGGGGTGACTGGGTGGGTCTCACGGGGGTCTCCTGAGACGGCGAGGAGGCGATGCCGGGCTTCGCGGAGGGGTCGCGGGGGGCGCGGCGGGGCCCTGTGCGGGGGAAGCAGGGCGTGATTTAATAAAGCAGTTTCGTTTCATAATCGGCATGGCGCGAGGGCGCGTCAAGAGCCGGGGTCGATGGATACCAGATACCAGGAGGCTGAATCCTTTGGTCATGTCCAGGGGTCTCGGAGGCCGCGACGACGCGTCCCCGGCCACCGCCGCCGTCCCGCAGACGCGCTGGCCCGTGGACCAGGGCGCGGAGCCGGGCCCGCCCATGCCGGCGGTGGTGGGCGTGGCGGACCTCCGCGCCACGAACGCGGCCGCCATCCTGGCCGCCGTCCGCTCGGCGGACTACCACCCCCGCCTGTCCGAGCTGGTCAAGGCCACCAAGCTGTCCCGCCCCACGGTGGAGGCCATCGTGGACGAGCTGGCCGACTGCGGCCTCATCGAGACCGCCGCCGCGGAGTCCGCGCGGGGCAGGCGCTCCCCCGGCCGCCCGGCCCGCCGGTTCCGCTTCCGGGCCCGCGCGGGCTTCGTCGTCGGCGTCGACGTACGGGCCCGGTCGGTGACGGCCTGCCTCGCCGATCTGGACGGCAGCGCGGTGGCCATCGAGCGCAAGGCGGTGCGCGCCGACCTCACCGGCCGCGCCCGCGCCCGCGCCGTGACGGCGGCGATCGACGCCGCGATCGGCCGGGCGGGCGTCGACACCCGGCGGGTGTGGGCCGCGACGGTCGGCACCCCCGGCCTGGTCGACCGGGACAACCTCACCATCCGGCAGGCCGACAACCTCAAGGACTGGGCCCGGGCGGACATCGTCGGCGTCCTGCGCGACCAGCTCGACTGCCAGGTGACCGTGGAGAACGACGCCAACCTCGCCGCGCTCGGCGAACGGTGGCGCGGCGTGGGCGGCGACACCGACGAGATGATCTTCGTGCTGCTGGGCGAACGGCTCGGCGCGGGCGTGATCACGGAAGGGCGGCTGCTGCGGGGCCACCACGGGGCGGCCGGGGAGATCGGCTTCATCCACTTCCCCGTCCTCCCCAGCGAGCCCGCGCCCCCGCGCCCGGGCCTGCCGCCGCAGGCCTCCCTCACCGTCCGCAACGCGGCCGCAGGCGACCCGGACGCGGTCCGGGCCGTCGCGTCCTACGGACAGCGGCTGGCCGACGGCATCGCCCCCGTCCTGCTCGCCCTCGACCCGGCGCTGGTCGTGCTCGGCACCGGCCCGTTCGGCGACCCGGACCTGCTGCCCGCCGCCGAACTCCTCCTCGACGCCGCCCAGCGGCACGCCGACGGCCTCCTCGTGGACCCGCCCCGCTGGCGGCTGTCGGCCCTCGGCGACGAGGCCGTGATCACGGGCGCGGTCCGCCTCGCACTCTCCTCCGTCGAGGCCGTACTGCGCACCCGTCCCACCAGCCTGACCCCGCGCTGAGCCCGCTTCAGCGCGCGGTGCAGTCGTCCTGGCGCAGCGCGTACACGGTGCAGGGACGGTTCAGGACGATGTCCTCGCGCAACGGCGTGAACCCCAGGCGGTCGGCCAGGGCAGCGGAGGCGGTGTTGCCGTGGTGGATCATGGCCGTGATCTGCTTGAGGCCGAGCGTTCCGAAGCCCCACGCCAGGACGGCACGTGCCGCTTCCTTGGCGTAGCCGTTGCCCCAATGCGCTCGGGCGAAGGTCCAGCCGATCTCGGTCTCGCCGAACTGTTCCCACCAGTTGAGGCCGGAGCGCCCGATCGCCTCCCCGGTACTGGCCAGTTCGACGGCGCACAGCCCGTGCCCGCGCCGCACCCACTGCTGGTGGATGTCGCGGAGACGGGCTTCGGCCTGCTCGGGGGTGTAGGCGCCGACGAACTGGTTCACCTCGTCGTCGGCGTGGAGCCGGACCCACCAGTCGGCGTCGGTCTCGGTGAGCGGGCGCAGCCGGAGGCGTGGTGTGGTGAGCACGGGCCCGCAGGCCTCCTCCCGGTGGGCGATGCCGTCGCGGCAGCTTACCCTCGGCGGGCACCGGTCCGGCGGTGTCAGCCGAGGGCGCGGGTCATGAGCTGGGCGAGGTGGGTGCCGGTGCGGTCGGTCCGCTGGGCGATCTGCGTACGGCAGCTGAACCCGTCGGCGAGGACGTACGTGCCGGGCGCGGCCGCGCGTACGGCGGGCAGCAGGGCCTCCTCGCCCGCGGCCACCGATACGTCGTAGTGGCCGCGTTCGAAGCCGAAGTTTCCGGCCAGGCCGCAGCAGCCCGCGTCGAGGGTGGTGTTGTCGACGCCCATGCGGTGCAGCAGTGTGCTGTCGGCGCCGAAGCCCGAGGTGGCGTGCTGGTGGCAGTGGGTCTGGCTGATCGACCGGGCTTCGATGGCCGGGGGCTGCCAGTCGGGTGCGTGGTGGACGAGGAGTTCGGCGAGGGTGAGGGTGGCGCGGGCCAGGGCGCGGGCGTCGCCGCCACCGTCGCCGTCGAGGAGTTCCGGCAGGTCGCTCCGGAGCGCCGCCGTGCAGCTGGGCTCCAGGCCGACGACGGGGATGCCCGCCCGTACGGCGGGGGCGAGCGCGGCGACGGTGCGCCGGGCGATACGGCGGGCGACGCCGAGCTGTCCGGTGGTGATCCAGGTCAGCCCGCAGCACTGAGTCCCGTCGGGCACCTGGACCTGGAACCCGGCGTTTTCCAGGACCGCCACCCCGGCTCGTAGGACATCGGGGGTGAAGTGGTTGTTGAACGAGTCGACCCACAGCACGACCGGCCCGCGATGGCCGCCGGTTCCAGGTGTGCGGGTGCGGAACCAGGACAGGAAGGTCTGCTCCGCGAAGCGCGGGATCTCCCGTTCCGCTGCGATGCCGCCCAGCCGTTTGACCAGGGGCGCGAGCCGGGATGACGTCAGCGCGTTGACGAGCCGTGGCATGCGGGCGGCGGGCCGGGACAGCAGGGGCAGCCATCCCATGGAGTAGTGCGAGGCGGGCCGGACGCGCCGCTTGTAGTGGTGGTGCAGGAACTCCGACTTGTAGGTGGCCATGTCGACGCCGACCGGGCAGTCGGTGTTACACCCCTTGCAGGACAGGCACAGATCCAGCGCGTCGCGGACCTCGCGGGAGCGCCATCCGTCGGTGATGACCTCGCCCCGGGTCATCTCGTGGAGCAGCCGGGCGCGGCCCCGGGTGGAGTCCTTCTCGTCCCGGGTGACCCGGTAGCTGGGGCACATGACGCCACCGCGCGGGGCTGCGGTACGGCATTTGCCGACGCCGACGCAGCGGCGGGTGGCCTTGGCGAAGTCGCCGTCGTCCGCGTGGAAGGGGAACACGGTCGCCAGCGGGAGCGGGGTGCGGTGCGGGGTGACCCGCAGATTGCCGTCCACGGGCAGCGGCCGCACGATCATGCCGGGGTTGAGGCCGTTGTCCGGGTCCCAGATGTCCTTGAACTCCTCGAACAGGGCGATGACACCGGGCCCGTACATGAGCGGCAGCAGCTCGGAGCGGGCCTGGCCGTCGCCGTGCTCGCCGGAGAGCGAGCCGCCGTGGGCGACGACCAGCTCGGCGGCGTCGGTGACGAAGGCGCGGAAGACGGCCGTACCGTGCTCGGTGGTGAAGTCGAAGTCGATGCGCACATGCAGACAGCCCTCGCCGAAGTGTCCGTACACGGCGCCACTGAGCCGGTGCCGGTCCAGCAGGATGGTGAACTGCCGCAGGTACGAACCGAGTTGGGCGGGCGGGACGGCCGCGTCCTCCCATCCGGGCCAGGCTTCGGACCCGTCGGGCAGCCGGGTCGCCAGGCCCGCCCCGTCCTCGCGGATGCGCCACAGCGCGCTGGCTCGTCCGGGATCGGTGATGATTTCGCTGCCGGTGAGCCCCGCCGTCCGTTCGGCCGCCGTGACGAGCGCCCGGGCACGCGCGGGCAACTCGCCCTCCATGCCGCCGAGTTCGGCGAACAGCCAGGCCTTCGCGGCGGGCAGGGTGTCGATGGCCGCACGGGTCGCAGGCCGGGTGACGACATCGGTCAGCGCCTGGTCGAGCCCTTCCAGCGCGAGCAACGGGTGCTCCAGCAGGGCGGGCACCGCGTCGGCGGCCGCGCAGGCGTCCTCGTAGCCGAGGACGACCAGGGCGCGGGCGGGCGGGCGCGGGAGGAGGCGGACGGTCGCCGAGAGGACGACCGCGAGGGTGCCCTCGCTGCCGACCAGCGCCCTGGCGAGGTGGAAGCGGCGTTCGGGCAGCAGATGCTCCAGCCCGTAGCCCGACACCTGGCGCGGGAACCGCCCCAACTCGGTGCGCAGCACCGCGAGGTTGCGCTGCGCGAGGCCGTACAGGGAGGCGATGAGCTGGCCTCGGTCGTCTCCGGCGGCGATGGCCTCGTCGATCTCGTCCTGCGTCATCTCGCCCAGGCGCACCACGCTGCCCCGGTAGGTGACGACCTCGAGTTCCACGATGTTGTCGGCGGTGCGGCCCCAGGCGATGGAGTGGGTTCCGCACGCGTTGTTGCCGATCATGCCGCCGAGTGTGCAGCGGCTGTGGGTGGACGGGTCGGCGCCGAACAGCAGGCCGTGCCCGGCGGCGGCCGACTGGAGGTCGTCCAGGACGATGCCCGGCTGCACGGTCGCGGTGCGCGCACGCGGATCGAGGGCGAGCAGCCGGTTGAAGTGGCGGGAGAAGTCGAGCACCACGCCCGGGCCGACGGCCTGGCCGGAGGTGCTGGTGCCCGCGCCACGGGCGGTGACGGGCACGCCCAGGCGGCGGCATGCGGCGAGCGCGGCGAGGACGTGGCGCCGGGTGCGGGGGAAGACCACGGCCAGCGGGACCTGCCGGTAGTTGGAGGCGTCGGCCGCGTACTGCGCGCGGCGCCCGGTGTCGCCGAACACCTCCCCGCAGTCCGCGCGGGTGAGGGCGTCGGCCACCACGGCCGGGTCGATACCGTCGCTGCCTGGTGCTGTCGTGCTCACCGCGCTCGCTCCTCCTGTGCTCACCGGCCACCTGGGACACGCACCGGTCACGCCCGCCCTGGCCGTCCCGGCCGTCCCACGATGTGGGCGGGCGGGGACGCTCCACAAGCCCCAGCAGGGCGACGGTCTTGACGGAGGAGGGCAAGCCCTCCTTATGCTCCTGGTGGCCCGTCCGTCCCTCCGCCTCCTGCTGACACGAGGAGTCGCGTTGCTCAAGCCCCTGCATCTCCTCACCCTGAAGGCCGTCGTCGGCAGCGGCTCGTTCGCCGTGGCGGCCCGCGACCTCGGCTACACCGCCTCCGCCATCTCGCAGCAGATCTCGGCCCTGGAGAAGGAGACCGGGCTGGTCCTGTTCGAGCGGGAGGCGCACGGAATCCGGCCGACCGCCGCCGCCCACCGCCTGGTCGACCTCAGCGGCCGGGCCCTGGCCGCCCTGGACGACCTGGACGAGCAGGTGCGGGAGCTGGCCACCGGTGTCACCGGGCGGCTGCGGCTGGGCAGTTTCCCGACCGCGAGCGTCCGGCTGGTGCCCGCCGCGCTGTCGGCGCTGGTCGAGACCCACCCCCGGGCGCGGATCCAGCTGGAGGAGGGCGAGCCGGAGGATCTGATCGCCCTGCTCACCAGCGGTGACCTGGACATCGCCCTGGTCTACGAGTACGGGCTCAGCCCCCGCCAGTGGCCGGACGGGCTGACCCGCCACCCCTTGCTGCGCGAGGACCTGGTCCTGCTGCGGGCCACGGACAGCCGCCTGGGGGCGAGCCTTCCCCAGCTGGCCGAGGCGCGCTGGATCACCAGCGCGGAGGGCACGGCCGGGGCGCTCTCGCTGGTCCGGCTGTGCGCGTCCGCCGGGTTCGACGCGGAGGTCGCGTTCCGGAGCAACAACTACGACGTCGTACGGGAGTTGGTGTCCACGGGGCTCGGCGTGGCGGTCGTCCCGGCGCTGGGCCACGCGCCCAGCGAGGCGATCCAGGCCACCCGGCTCACCCAGCGGTCCGCGTACCGCCAGGTGATGGCCCTGCACCGGGCCGAGAACACCAACCCCCTGCTCGGCACGGTGCTCGACACGCTGCGGCGCGCGGTGCCCGGTGACGAGCCGTATCTGCACCCGGCTAAGGCGCCCGCGCCGTAGTGTCAGCATCCGGTTCGAACACCGGGCTGGGGCATTCAGCGGTAGATCAGCATCCTTTTGAGTTGCGGGCTGGCGGGATGAACTCGTTTTGCGGCTGTGCTGACCAACAGAGTCGGTTGACTTGGCGTGGGAGGCGATCGCTTCCCCGACGCGTCTCTTGTGAGGGCAGCTACCTTGATCAACAGGCGGAGCGTACTGCGGGCAGGCACTGTGGGTGTTTTGGGGACGGAGATGGTGGGTTCGCAGTCGCTGCCCGCTGCTGCCGCGTCACCCACCGAAGAGGCAGAGCGGTGCAGCCAACGGGACTGGGAGTTGCTGGCTCAGGCGCTGTCGTCGCGTTCCACTCTCTACCGGCCGGGAGATTCCGGCTACCCGCCGCTGGCACTTCCGTTCAACCATCGGTACGCCGGGGTCCGCCCTGCTGGAATCGTGGCGTGCGCCACCACCCGAGATGTCCGGGCGGCGGTCCGCTGGGCCCGCGCGGTGGGGCTGCCCGCCGTGCCTCGTTCCGGGCTGGGCCACAACTACGCCGGGTACTCCACCACCACTGGTCTGCTGCTCAACATGGCCCGCATGAAAAGCATCGTCTCCACCGCGCGGCCGGGTGCCGGATCCCGGACCCGGACCTACGGGCGGATGAGGGTCGTTCACGACGCGGGTGAGGTCACCGTGGGAGCCGGGGTCACCAACGGCGACCTGCACCCGCTGCTGGAGGACCGCGGCATGTTCGTGCCGACCGGCCGCTGCCCTACGGTCGGGGTGGCCGGGCTGGTGCTCGGTGGCGGAATCGGCTTCAGTGACAAGATGTTCGGCCTGACCTGCGACCGGCTTGTGTCGACGACCGTGGTACTCGCCGACGGCAGCGTGGTGGAGGCCGGCCGGGACGCGCACTCCGACCTGTTCTGGGGTTGCCGCGGCGGCGCGGGAAACAACTTCGGTGTCAACACCTCCTTTACGTTCCAGTACGAGCGGTTCCAGGGCGACGTGGGCGTCTACCAGCTGCGCTGGAGCCTGGACTCGGTGCTGCAGGTGATCGCCACCGCGCAACAGATCGCCGTGAACACCCTGGACAACAAACGGTTCCATCTCCGCGTCGGCATCGGGACGCACGGGCTCACCAGGGACCAGATTCGTGCCAACGCCAACGTCAATGCCATCGGTCAGTACTACGGCTCCCTCGAGGGGTTGCGCGACACCCTGGCCCCGCTGCTCGCCATCGGCACGGCCGAGGAGCGCGCTCGCAACAACGCCTCCGTCCGCGAGGTCGCTCCGGGCGTGGCGAGCGTGCTGCTGAGTGCCACCACTCCGGTGCAACAGTTCGCCGCCAAGTCGGCGGTTCTGACGTCCCGGAGGCTCCTGACCGATGCACAGATCGGTGCCGCAGCCGAGCAACTGCTGGACTGGCCTGGCAGCGACAACGAGGACGGAGCCGGGTTCGCCATGTTCGCCCTCGGCGGCGAGATCAATCAAGTGCCGCCGGACGCCACGGCGTTCGTGCACCGAAACGCCGTGTTCATCCTCGCCGCCGAGACCTCCTGGGCGGATTATGATCCGCCCAGCGTCGCCGACGCGAACCTTCACTGGCTCCGTGAGTTCTACCGCGGCATTTTCGGTGACACGCCGCCCCCGCATTCGTATCAGAATTTCCCGGATCCGACCCTGAAGGACTGGCGGCGGGCCTACTACGGTGCGAACTACGACCGGCTGGTCCGGGTGAATCGTCAGTACGATCCGACCAACTTCTTCAGCTATCCGCAAGGGGTCGGCACCTGACGTTCTCAAACCGACGCTACGTTCCCTCGACCACCGCGATGCGCTGTGGGAGCCACCGCGTCGAAGGCTCCTACAGCATCTCAGGTTCGTCCCGCCCAAAGCCAGCTCATGGCCGTGAATCGCGGGCACCCCCGCCCATCCGGCTGCTCACACCGCCCGGAGGCCCACTAAGCTCACGCACCATGTCGTCGCCGCACACCCCGTCCCCCGCCCCGAACGCCACGGCCATACCCATCGGCCGCCGCAGCGCCATGACCGGGCTCCCCTGCTCCGTCGTCCTCATCGCCATCGGCGCCGCAGGCATCTTCGGCATCATCATGGTCGCCACCGGGAATCAGAAGGGAGAGGCCACCGTCGCCGGGTTCGTGGGACTCGGGGTCGCGGTGGCACTCGGCGTCGTCGGCGTCATCCTCTTCATGGGCTTCCTGGCGAACCGCCGCAGCAGGATTCTCATCGACCACACGGGCCTGTGGCTCGAAGAGGGAAGCAGGCGGAGCGTCATCCCCTGGAACACCCTCGCCGGAGTCGCCCTCTACTGGAGCGAATTCGGGCGCAACGCGAAGGTCTACTCCCTGGAGCTGTTCCCCGCCGGGCCCATCGACCGGGACCACCCCCACCTGTGGACCCTGGTCCGCGACGAGGAGCCGCCGCACCCCGGCCTTCCCCGCCTGCGCCACCGCGTCACCCTCTCCGCGCCCACCCAGCGGCCGGTGGTCGAGGCGGTGCGGAGTCACGTCCCGCAGATCTGGCTCGGCGAGTCCCAGCGCCCGGCGGGCCACATCGGTCGTCCCGATGTCAGCGGGCACCGGCAGCGCACCCGGAACCGTACGCCGTGAACGACGGGCAGGTCAGGCGCCGAGCTTCCCGGAGGCGGCGCGGACCAGCCCGTCCAGCCACGCCTGGTGGCCGTTGAGCATCGGGTTCGGGGTCTGCCCGGCCAGCTCCGCGGCGGGGGCGCCGACCTGGGTCTCCTGGGTCAGGACGCGGACCCGGCCACCGGGCAGGTCCTCCACCAGCCAGGCGTGCAGCACATCCAGCCGCTCTTGCGGCTCGCCGTCCTGCTTCGCGGTCCACGACAGTCGGCCCGGGACACCCGTGGCGGGGGCCTGGAACTCCACGACGCGGGCGGCCAGGGGCGGGAAGCCGAAGGTGCCGAAGCTGAAGTCGATGTCGCCCGCGAGCACGGGCCCGCCGCCGTGCGGGAAGGAGATGTCGGCGACGTTGTCGTAGTACGACTCCCAGGTGGCCGTGTCCGTCAGGTACCGCCACACCTGGGCGGCGGTGACGCCCTGGACGATCACCTCGTTGGAGACGAAGTTGTCTCCGGTCCCGGGCAGGTACTTCTCGGGCCAGTTGATCGCGTTCTGCGTGGTCATGAGGGTTTCCTTCCAGCGAGCCTCTCGCGTGACACCCATGACGTTAGGCTCACGTCCCATCGGCGTACCAATAGGAGGACCGATTCCAGCTATCGGAAGTCCGATGTGAGCGAGGCGTACGATGGCCGCCATGAAGAAGCGGACGCCCGACGCTCCCGACACCGCGCGGCTCCCGGCGCACGCCGATCTGAATCTGCTGCGCACCTTCCTGGCCGTCTACCGCGCCGGTACGTTCACCGCCGCCGCGCCCGCGCTCGGGCTGTCCCAGCCCACCGTGACCGCCCAGATCCGCACCCTGGAGCAGCAGACCGGCCGCGAGTTGTTCTCCCGGCTGCCGCGCGGCGTCGAGCCCACCCCCTACGCCCATGAACTCGCCGCCCGGATCGCGGGCCCGCTCGACGCGCTCGCCACCCTCGGCGGCGGCTCCCAGGGCGGGCCCACTGCGCCCGTGCACATCGCCGGTCCGTCCGAGCTGCTGTGCGTGCGGGTCCTGCCCGCCCTGGCCGCCCTCGTCACCGACGGTGTCCAGCTGCGCGTCAGCCAAGGGCTGCCCGAACCGCTGCTGGAGGAGATGCGGACGGGCCGCCACGACCTGGTCATCGCCACCCGGCGGCCGCGCGGCCGCGGCCTGGAGTCGGTGCCGCTCACCGACGAGGAATACCTGCTGGTCGCCGCCCCCGCCTGGGCCCGGCGCATCGCCGCGCACCCGCAGGCCGCCGACGATCTGTGCGCCGCCCTGCGCGAGGTTCCGCTGATCACCTACGCCGAGGACCTGCCCATCGTGCGGCGCTACTGGCGGACCATCTTCGGCAGACAGCTCACCACTCGCGCCGCGGTCACCGTGCCCAATCTGTACGCGGTCCTGTCGGCGGTCAACGCGGGCACCGGTGTCAGTGTGCTGCCCCGCTCGCTGTGTCAGGAGTACCTCGACTCCGGCCGTCTCGCCCTGCTCCACGAACCGGAAGAGCCCCCGCTGAACACGCTGTTCCTCATCCAGCGGCCCGGCGCCGAGACCAACCCCGATGTACTCCGGGTGCGCGAAGCACTTCAGCGGGCCGCCCGCGGCTGGTAAACGCGTACGACACCCGCCATCGCTATTGAGGTTAGGCTAAGCTAACCAAATCTTGGCAAGGTCGGCTGAACGCACCTCATGAACGGGGCGGGGACACAGATGAGACCTGTCGTCATCAAGTTCGGCGGTCACGCCATGGTGGACGCGAGTCTGCAGCGCGCGTTCGCCACTGATGTCGTGGAGCTACGGCACGCGGGCCTGCGGCCGGTCGTCGTCCACGGGGGCGGGCCGCAGATCAGCGCGATGCTCGACCGATTAGGCCTGGAGACCCGGTTCGAGGCGGGCCTGCGGGTGACCACGGCGGAGGCCATGGAGGTGGTCCGCATGGTCCTGTCCGGCCGGGTCCAGCGGGAGCTGGTCGGCCACATCAACGCCCACGGGCCTTTCGCCGTCGGTATGACGGGCGAGGACGCGCACACGATGACCGCCGTGCGGCGGCCCGCCTGGGTGGACGGACGGCCGGTGGACATCGGCCTCGTCGGCGATGTCGTGGACGTGAACCCGGGCATGGTGCGCACGCTCCTGGAGGAGGACCACATCCCGGTGGTCTCCCCCGTGGCGCGCGGCAGGGACGGGCAGGTCTACAACGTCAACGCCGATCTCGCGGCGTCCGCCCTGGCCGTGGCCCTCGACGCCGAGCGGCTGGTGATGCTCACCGATGTGGCGGGGCTGTACGCGAACTGGCCGCACAGCACCGAGGTGATCCAGCGGCTGACGGCCGACGCGCTGGACGCACTGCTGCCGGGGCTGGCGAGCGGGATGCTGCCGAAGATGGAGGGCTGCCTGCGGGCCGTCCGTGGCGGCGTGCGCAGCGCACACGTACTCGACGGGCGGGTGCCGCACGCGGTGCTGCGCGGCGTTCTCGGCGAACCGGGCCAGGGCACCACCGTGGTACCCGACCACAGCCCTGGCCGCGACGCGGAGCACAGCGCGGACCGCGACACGGACCACGACAGAAGCGCCGCCGTATGAGGGGTCACAGGTTCCGCCCGAGGACCCGCGCATCGCGCCGGGGGTCCAGCGACGCCGCCCAGGACGCGGGCGCCAGGCGCACCGGCGTGGGCGTGAATCCGTACCGGAGGAACAGGCCGCCACCGCCGGTCGTCGCCGTGAACACGGCGTCGAGCGACTGGGCGCGCGCCCTGGCCAGCACCGCGCGCAGCAGCCCGGCCCCCACTCCGCTCCCCTGCCGCAGCCCGGCCACGCAGAAGTTGTACACGACGCCCGTGGGCCCGTGGCCCTCCCCCGGCTCGGCGCGGTGCACCCGCAGTCCCACGCACCCCTCCAGGGTGCCGTCCGGGGCCTCCGCCACGAGGAAGTCGGCCGCGTGGGTGGCGTAGAGCGCGTCAGGACGCTCCCGCAGCGCACCCGAGCGCACGAAGGGCCGCGATAATGCGGCGAGTTCGGCGGCGTCCTCCTGGCGAGCCGTACGCACGGACGGTGTCGGCGCGGACGGTGTCGGCGCGTGCAGTACCTCGGCAACCGCCGATCTCCCGCTCACAGCGCGGACACCCCGGTCTCGCGGCCGCCGACATACGTCGCCACCACCTCGATCTCGCCGATGCGCGAGGGTTCGGCGCGCCGGGGGTCGTCGCCGAGCACGACCAGGTCGGCGAGCTTGCCCGGGGTGAGGCTGCCGAGGCTGTCCTCCCAGTGGCAGGCGTACGCGCCCGCCACCGTGTAGGCGTGCAGCGCCTCGTCGACGGTGATGGCCTCGTCCGGGCCGATGACCTGGCCGGACCCGGAGGCGCGCTCCACCATGAACTGGATGGCCCGCAGCGGGGATCCATCGGTCACCGGGCGGTCGGAGCTGCCGACGAGGGTGATGCCGTGCTCCAGGAACGCCCTGCCGCGATAGAGCCAGGGGGCCCGCTGCGCGCCCATGATCGCCGCGTAGTCGTCGCCGAAGGAGCGCAGGAAGTTGGGCTGGACGACCGCGCTCACGCCGAGCCGCGCGAAGCGCGCGAGCTGGTCGGGGCGGATCAGCCCGGCGTGCTCGATGCGGTGCCGGGCGGCGGGGCGCGGGCGGAGGCGCTGGGCCCGTTCCAGCGCGTCCAGGGCGAGGTCGGCCGCGCGGTCGCCGATCGCGTGAACGGCGAGCTGCCACCCGGCGAGGTGGCCGTCCACGATGGTGTCCGCGAGCACCTCCGGGTCGTCCTGCAACTCGCCCCGGTGGTCAAGCCCTTCGTACGGGCTGCTGAGCGCGGCGGTCCGGGCCATCATCCCGCCGTCGGTGAAGATCTTCAGCGCGCCCACCGACAGCCGGTCGTCGCCGAATCCGGTGCGCAGGCCGAGGTCGAGGGCGCGGGGAATGCCGTCGGCCGGGTGTGCGGCGGCCGGGCGCAGCCGGTCGGCGGACACCATGAGCTGGACGCGCAGCGGCAACAGGCCCTGTTCCTGGGCGAGTTGGTAGGCGCCCAGCTCGACCGGGCTATGGCCGAAGAGGGTGCCGCCGATGCCCGCCTCGGCGCAGGCGGTGACGCCCTCGGCCAGGCAGGTCCGGGCGGCGTGCCCGATCGCCTCGGCCAGGTCCGTCTGGGCGTACGGCAGGCGCAGGGCGCGGGCGGCGCCCATGGCGCCCTCGGCCAGGAAGCCGTTCTCGTGCGGCAGGTCGGCGGGGAGCAGGTCCAGGACGGCGGAGTTGACGACGCATCCGTGCCCGGACTCGTGCAGCAGGAACACCTTGTGGCCGTGGCTGACCCGGTCCAGTTCGGCGGCGGTCAGATGGCGGCCGAGGGCCCGCTGGTCGTAGCCCGCGATGCTCACCCAGGCGCCGGGCGAGCCCTTGCGGGTGACGGCCTCCTCCACGAGCGCGAGCACGTCGTCGATCCGCGAGTGCCCCGCGATGCTCGGCGTGTTCTGTTGGAAGCCGGTCCAGGCCAGGTGCACATGGGCGTCGATGAACCCGGGCAGCACGGTGGCGCCCTGGAGGTCGATCACCTCGCGGGCGGGCAGGGACGTCACGGCCTCGTCCAGGCCCACGATCCGGCCCCGCCACACGCCCAGGTCATGGGCGACGGGGTGGTCGGGGTCCATGGTGAGGAAACGTGCGTTCGTCAGTCTGGTGCAGAGCATCGGACAGGGCTCTCCCGCGGTGAACGCCAAAAGTTAGGTTAGGCTCGCCTAATTGACAGGAGCTTATCCGTGTCCCTCCCCTCTCACAAGGAGACGTTCATGCGCCTGGGCGCGACCGGCAGGGAAACCGCCTTCGTGGAGTTCGGACTGTCCGGCACGCCGGGCACCGAGGAGTTCTGGGCTGCGGCGGAGGCGGAGGCGCCCGCGTCGATACCCGACGGCGACGGCGGCTGGGTGACCCTGTTCCTGTGGCGCGGGTCCCCGGCGACCATCGGCTTCGAGAGCTGGTCGGAGCCGGTGCCCCTGCGCCAGTGGGCCGATACGGACTGCTGGTACGCCGAGGTGCGCATGCCCGCGCGGCTGCGGGTCACCTACCAGTTCCTCGCGGACGACGAGGCCCACGCCGACCCGTTCAACCCGGTCGGTGCCGGTGGCGACCGGTCCATCGCCGCCACCCCGGACGCCCCGGCCCAGCCGCACTGGCCCGTCATCGGCGCCGCTGACGTACTGCCCGTCCCGCGCACCCGGATCCGCTGGAACAGCGAACGGCTCGGCGGGCGGCGCACCGTGCGCGTCCACCCGGTCGGCGGCGGCGGGCCCGCGGTCCTGCTGCTCGACGGGGACGACTGGCTGTATCTGCACCCGGCCATGACCGCGTTCGACTCGGCCGCCGCCAGTGGCGAGATGCCCGCCGTCACGCTCGTCTTCGTTCCGGTCAAGGACCGGGAGGCCGAGTTCGGGTGCGCGCCCGAGCTGTGGGAGGCGGTCCGGGACGAACTGCTGCCGCTGGTGGCGGAGTCCGGCGTGCCCGCCGACCTCGACCGGCTGGTGGTCGCCGGGCAGAGCCTGGGCGGGCTGAGCGCGGTGTACGCGGCGCTGGAGTTCCCGGAGCTGGTGTCCCGCGTCGCCTGTCAGTCGGGGTCGTTCTGGTGGACACCCGGCGCGCTGGACCTGCCGGACCCGCTGGGCGGCCCGGTCGGCGGCGCCATCGCCGCACGGCTGCGGGAGCGCCCCGATCTGTCCGGCCTGCGGGTCGCGTTCGACGTGGGGGAACACGAGACCAGCATGCTCCCCCACTGCGAGCTGACCGAGACCCTGGCGGTACGGACCGGCGCGACCGTACGGGTCGCGCGGTCGGCGTCCGGCCACGACCGGGCGGGCTGGCGGCACGCCCTGCTCAGGGATGTCGCCTGGGCCCTCGCCTGACCCAGCCCACCGGGCTCAACGCATCACCGCGCCACCGCCGAGCAGTAACCCTCGTCGGTGGCGAGGAGGTTGCGGTGGGTGTCCTCGGCGGTGATGACGCCGTCGTCCAGGACGAGAACACGGTCGGCGGCGTCCAGCAGGGCCGGGCTGCTGGTGATCACGATGGTGGTGCGGTCCCGGCGCAGCTTCGCGACGTTGCGCGCGATGAGCTGCTCGGTGACCGCGTCGACGGCCGTCGTCGGGTCGTGCAGCACGAGGACGTCGGTGTCGGCGGCCAGCGCCCGGGCCAGGGACAGCCGTTGGCGCTGTCCCCCGGAGAGGTTCGCGCCACGGTCGCGGACGCCGTAGTCGAGGCCCGCGCGGTGGAGGGCGACGACATCGGTCAGCATGGACGCCTCGACGGCCTCGGGGATCATCCGGCTGGTGCCCGAGGGGTCGATGTTCGTCCGGAGGGTGCCCGCGAAGATCTCCCCGTCGTACGGGTTGACCAGCAGGTGCCCGCGGACCGCCTCGACCGCCAGGTCCGCCAGCTCCTGCCCGCCGACCCGCACCGCTCCCTCGTACGCGCCGGGCGGGACGTTCACGGCCAGGACCGACGCCAGATCGGCCGCCGCGCGCGGCTGGTAGGCGGCGATGGCCACGAACTCGCCCGCGGCCACCTGGAACTTCAGCTCGCGCAGGGTCCCGTACCGGACGCAGTCGATCTCCAGGCCGCCACCGGTGGCCGGGCGCTCCGGGCCCGGGGCCGCCACCGGCGGCGCGGCCAGCACCAGCGCCATCCGCTCGGCCGACGCGCGCGCCATCATCACGTACTTCGGCATCTCCGAGAACAGCTTCAGCGGTTCCATGATGAACTGCGCCAGCCCCACGGCCATGACGAGTTCCCCGATGTTGATGCTGCCGCTCCAGGCCAGCGAGCCCGCCGTCAGGGTCACGGCGGCGGCGAGGACCGCGTTGAGGGCCAGCGCGGTGCCCGCGTACACGCCGTTCACCTTGGCGACGGTGACCGCCTGGTGTTTGGCCTCCGTGCTGACCTCGCGGTAGGACCGGAACGCGGCGGAGTTGCCGCCGAAGCCGTGCAGCGGGCGCAGGCCGGTGATCAGGTCGGCGACCTTCGCGCCCGCCCGCGCCACCCGGGCCTGCTGTTCGCGGGTGCTGGACCCGATCCGCTTGGACAGCACGCTTAAGGCCGACAGGATCGCGACGGTGCCCACGATCACCAGCAGCCCGAGCCGTATGTCGGCCAGGCCCAGCGCGACCGCCGCGACCAGCACCGCGACCAGCGAGCTGACCAGCAGCGGCACCACCTCGATGATGTCGGCGGTCTGGTCGGCGTCCTCGGTGGCGATGGTCAGCACCTCGCCGGACTTCAGGTCGACGTCCCTGGCCACCGGCTGGAGGCCGCAGGCCGCGACCTTCACCCGCCAGCGGTGTGCCTCGGTCGTGTTGGCCTTCTGCAGGACGCGCATCCCGAACCGCCACGACAGCGACACCGTCGTGATGATCACCGCCAGCGCGGCGATCGACAGGCCGAGCGCGCCGAGGCTCCGGTCCCGCATGGTGTGCTCGACGATGAGGCCGAGCGCGATGGGGAAGGCCGTCTCACCCGCCTGGTACAGGCCCATGAGGACGGTGCCCCAGGCCATGGCGCCCTTGTTGCGGCGCAGGGCGGTCCGGAGGATGTCGGACCCCGGTCGGGGCCGCTGCGTGTCAGGAGTGGTCATCGCGGTGCGTTGTCATCGAGGTGGCGGGCCA
Source organism: Streptomyces sp. NPDC001700 (assembly GCF_053596435.1). Taxonomy (NCBI): domain Bacteria; kingdom Bacillati; phylum Actinomycetota; class Actinomycetes; order Kitasatosporales; family Streptomycetaceae; genus Streptomyces; species Streptomyces sp. NPDC001700. The sequence goes on along the minus strand of NZ_JBSFGE010000011.1, from coordinate 54,844 downwards.
TCGCTTCCGGGGTTCGCAGGGTGAACAGATCACGGATCGTGATCACAGGACCGTACTCTCGGCGGAGCAGCCCGATCAGCCGCACCGCCAGCATGGAGTGCCCTCCCAGGGACACGAAGTCGCTCACCGCGCTCACCTCGTCGTCGTCCAGGTCCAGTGCCTCGGCGAAGAACTCGCACACCACGGTCTCGGTCTCGGTCTCGGGCCCCCGCTCCCCCGCCGTGGTCAGCGCGCCGAGCGGCTTGGCCTCCGGCAGCGCCTTGGTGTCAGCCTTCCCGTTCACGGTCAGCGGGATGCTGTCGACCTGGGCGTAGTGCGTGGGGCGCAGGAAGTCCGGCAGCCCGGCGCCCACTTCGGCCGCCACCGCCGCCAGCTCCGCGCCCTCCAGCACCAGGTAGGCGGCCAGCCGGTACGCGCCGTCGACCTGCGGGTCGGGCTGGGCGACGGCGGCGACGAAGCGCACCGCCGGGTGCGCCGCGAACACGGCCTCCACCTCGCCCAGTTCGACCCGGTGGCCCCGGATCTTGACCTGCTGATCGGTGCGGCCCAGGTACATCAGGTTGCCGTCGGGGCGCCGGATCACCAGGTCCCCGGTGCGGTACATGCGCTCGCCGGGCGCGCCGAACGGGCAGGCGACGAAGCGGTGCGCCGTCTGGCCGGGCTGGCCGAGATAGCCGCGCGCGATGCCGATGCCCGCTACGTACAGCTCACCGGGGACTCCGTCCGGCAGCGGCCGCAGCCACGGGTCCAGTACGTAGACATCGGTGTTGTCGATCGCCACCCCGACCACCGGGTCCTGGCATTCGAAGGTGCCGACGCCGAGGGTGTTGATGGTGTACTCGGTGGGTCCGTAGAGGTTGTAGCCGACCGTGCCCTCGGTCTCGGCGAGCCGCTGCCAGAGCGTCGGGGTGACGGCCTCGCCGCCGAGCAGCACCAGCGCCGGGCGCCGTGCCGGGTTGTCGAGCAGGCCCTCGGCCACCAGCTGCTGTGCGTAGGTCGGGGTCACGTTGATGACGTCGATGCCGTGTTCGAGGCAGTACTCGACCAGCCGGGGCGCGTCGCGGCGCAGTTCCTCGTCGCAGATGTGCACCTCGTGGCCGTCGGCGAGCCACAGCAGCTCCTCCCACGACATGTCGAAGGCGAACGACACGGTGTGCGCGATCCGGAAGGTGCGGTGGCCGTGGGCCGCGAGCACCGGTTCGAAGATCCGGCGCTGATGGTTGATCAGCATGTTGGTGAGCCCGGCGTACTCGGTCACCACGCCCTTGGGCTTCCCGGTCGATCCGGAGGTGTAGATCGTGTACGCGGGGTGCCGCAGCCGGTCCGGGTCGTCCGGCGCGAACGTCACATATGGCTCGGCGTCGGGAAGCGGACGGTCCAGCTCGATCAGGTCGCCGGTGAGCCGGGGCGACACCGCGCTGACCGTGAGGATCACATCAGGGCGGGCGTCCGCGACGATCGCGGCGATCCGCTCGTCCGGGTGGTCCAGCTCCAGCGGTACGTACGCGGCGCCGACGCGCAGCACGGCGAACAGCGCCACGATCGAGTCGAGGGAGCGCGGTATCGCGAGCCCCACGGTCGTCTCCGGGCCGATGCCACGCTCGGCGAGCACACCCGCCACCGCGCGGCTGCGGTCCCGTAGCCCCGCGAAGGTCATGGTCGAACCATCGGCGACGAGCGCCACCCGCTGCGGGTCGCGGTCCGCCGCCTGGTCGAAGCGGTCGACCACGGTGTCCGTACCGACGTCCGTACGCGCCTCCCGCGAGGGCCACGGCCCCAGGCCGCGCAGCGCGCCGACCGGTCCGGTCGAGCGGGCCACGTCTTCGAGGACGCTCAGGTAGTCGTCCAGGAGACGGCGGGCGTGCGCGGTGTCGTGGTCGCGGTACTCCAGCTTGACCGTGAGCCGGTCGCCGGGCGTGACGACCCAGGTGAACGGATAGTGGGTGGAGTCGTCGGCCTTCACGGAGGTGATGCCGTGCCGGGCGTTCATCTCGGCGAACGCGTCCATGTCGAGGAAGTTCTGCAGCACGAACAGGTTGTCGAACAGGGTGTGGTGCCCGCTGGCCCGCTGGATCTCACCGAGCCCCAGATGCTCGTGCTCCATCGCCTCGACCCTGGCCGCCTGGACGGCCGACAGATACGCGCCGACCGTGTCGTCCGGCCGGGCCCGCGTCCACTGGGGCACGGTGTTGAGCAGCACACCGACGATGCCGTCCAGCCCCTCGCCCTCCCGGCCCGAGACGGTCACGCCGAACACGGCGTCGCTACGGCCCGTACGGGCGCCCAGCAGCAGGCCGAACGCGCCGGTCAGCACCGAGTTCAGCGTGACACCGTGCGCCCTGGCCGCGTCCCGCAGCAGGTCCGACAGCTCGGCGGACAGCGGGTGCACGAGGGTGCGCGGCAGGTCGTCCACGAGGGACGGGGCCGGTCCGGCGAGCAGCGTCGGGCCGGGGACACCGGCCAGGTGCTCCGCCCAGAAGCGCTCCGATACGGCCGCGTCGCGGGCGCCGAGCGCCCGGGCGTGGTCCTCGAAGCTCGGCGTGGCCGGGACCGGTGCGGGCAACTCGCCCGCGAGGACGGCCGCGTAGGCGTCGAAGAGTTCCCGCAGCACGATCTCGCGGGACCAGCCGTCCCACAGCAGCAGGTGGTAGCTGAGCAGCAGCCCGTCGCGGTCGTCGGGCAGCCGCACCACGGTCATCCGGATCAGCGGCGGCTCACCCGGATCGAATCCGGTGTCGCGGTCCCGTACGCGCAGGGCGTCGACCTCGGCGTCCGTGGCGAGGGACACCGTACGGACATCGACCCGCCGCCCCGCGCCCAGGACCTGGACCGGGTTTCCGTCGTCGTCGGTGGCGAATCCGGCGGCCACGCCCGGGTAGCGCGCGATCACGTACGCCATCGCCTCGGCCAGCGCGTCGGTGTCCAGGCGCCGGTCGAAGGTGAACCAGCTCTGCGCGACATAGTGTCCGGCCGGGCCCGCCAGCTGGGCCTGGAAGAACAGCCCTCGCTGGAGCGGGGTCACGGGCGCGGTGCGCTCGGCCGTCGCAGAGGCGTCCGCGAGGTGTTCCAGTGCGCTCCGCCAGTGCTCGGTGATCTCGTCCGGGATGCCCTCGGCGAGGATGAACTCCGTGTGCAGGCTTCCGGTGGCCGCGTCGGTCCACGCGTTGACCTCGACCGCGTACGGGCTGCCCTGATCGCCGCCGGTGACGCGCGGCGCGTGGGACTCGCCGCCCCGGCCGAGGTAGTTGAACAGCACCTGCGGGCGGGAGTCGAGCAGGGGCGCCGTCTGCGGGTTGAGGTATCTGAGCTGCCCGTAGCCGACGTGTGCGCGCTCGTCCGGCTGGCGTTCGGCCACCTCGCGCGCCGCCGCGACGGGGTCGGTGTGCGCGGTGAGCCGTACGGGCGCGATGGAGGTGAACCAGCCGACCGTGCGGGTGTAGTCGTGGTGTTCCAGCGCCGGGACCCGGCCGTGCCGCTCCAGCTCGATCGCCAGATCGGTGGGCATGGGCTGGACGCGGGTCAGCGCGGTGCGCAGCGCGCCGCACAGCAGCTCGGTGAGACCGACGCCGAGCGCGGCGGGCGCGGTACGGGTCACCCGGTCGCTCACCTCGGGCGCGAGCACGACCGTGGTTCCGCGCAACTCGCCCATGGTCGGCAGGAGTTCGGGCGCCCGCAGCGTGGTGATCCAGTGTCCGAGGTCGTCGATGGCGTGAGCGGACTGCGTCGCGAGTGCTTCGGCGTACTCGGCGTACGACGTGGTCGGCGGCGGCAGGGGCTCCCCGCGCAGGGCGGTGGCCAGGTCGTCCAGCAGGATCAGCCAGGACACCGAGTCGACGGTGAGATGGTGCACGGTGACCACCAGGGTCCGGCTCGCCTCCAGCCACGAGAACGCGGCCACGTCCCCGGCCTCGGGATCGAGCCGCCCTGCGGCCTCGTTCGCCGCCGCCGTGGCATCGGTGGTGTCCGGCGTCTCGACGGTGACCTCGCGGGCGGGCTCGGTACGCGGGGCCCACACCCCGTGCTCGACGCGCAGCCGCAGCCGCAGGGCGGGATGCGCGGCCACCACGGCGTTCGCGGCGCGCTGGGCGTCGGCGAACCCGGCGCCCTCGGGCGCTATCAGCGTCCTGGCCTGGGCGAACCGGGCAAGTGATCCGCCCAGTTCGCGCTGGCGCAGGATGATCGGCGTCGGTGTCAGCGGGCCGTCCTCGCGGCGGACGGAGGCGGGCGCTTCGGCTGTCGGCGTGCGCGTCCCAAGGTGTTCGGCGAGCGCGCGCGGTGTCCGGAAGAGGAACACGTCGCGTGGCGCGATCGGCAGGCCGAGCGCCCTGGCCCGGTTGATCACCGTGATGGCGACGATGCTGTCGCCCCCGGCCCGGAAGAAGTCGGTGTCGGCGTCCACGGCGGATCCGGGCAGCGTGTCCGCGAAGATGCCGACCAGCGCGGCGAGCGCGGAATCGCTCATCGCGGCCGGAGTGTCGTCCTGGGCGGCGGCGCTCTGGATCAGGGCCTTGCGGTCCAGCTTGCCGTTGACCGTCAGCGGCAGGGCGTCGACCGGCAGCACCCGGCCCGGCACCATGTGCACCGGCAGCTTCGTGGACAGCGACGCGGCGAAGTCACCCGGCACCCGGCCCACGATGTGTGCGACGAGGTGGTCGCCGGTGTCCGCCACGGTGACGGCCACATCGACCACACCGTCGAGTTCCCGGACGGCGGCCTCCACCTCGCCCAACTCGACACGGAAACCCTTGAGTTGAATCTGATCGTCGGCGCGGCCGGTGAACTCCAGCTCCCCGTCGAGGGTACGGATGGCGAGGTCGCCCGTGTGGTACATGCGGGAGCCGTCGCCCGCGAACGGGTCCGCCACGAACCGGCCCGCAGTCAGCCCCGGCCTGCCCAGATAGCCCAGCGACACCTGATCGCCCGCGACGTAGATGGCGCCCTCCCGGCCCGGTGGCACCGGCCGGAGCCGGTCGTCGAGCAGATAGGTGACCAGTCCGGGGATCGGGCCGCCGATCGGGCTGACGTCGTGGCCGGGGCCGAAGTCCTCGTCGGTCAGCACCCGGTGGGTGACATGGACGGTGGTCTCGGTGATGCCGTACATGTTGACCAGCTCGGGCGATCCGGTGCCATGCCGCTCCACCCAGCCGCGCAGCCGCTCCAGGTCCAGCGCCTCGCCGCCGAAGATGATCCGGCGCAGCGCGGGCAACGGCTCACCGGCATGCCGGTCGGCCTCGATGAACTGGTAGAACGCCGACGGGGTCTGGTTGAGCACGGTCACTCCACGCTCCCGGACCAGCCGGTGGAAGTCGACGGGCGAGCGGGTCAGCCCGTACTCCGGCACCAGCAGCTCGCCACCGTGCGCCAGCGCGCCCCACAGCTCCCAGACGGCGAAGTCGAAGGAGAAGGAGTGGAACTGGACCCAGACGTCGTGCGGGCCGAAGCCCATGTCGGGCCGGGTGTTCGCGAGCAGTGTCACCACGCTGGAGTGCGGAACGACGACGCCCTTGGGCCTGCCGGTCGACCCGGACGTGTAGATCACGTACGCGGGGTCGTGCCAGGTGGCTTCCGGCCCGGGCTCGGTGGTGGCCGGTGGCCGCTCGTCCTCCCGCACCAGCACACGGGCTTGCACACCGGCCCGGTCCAGCAGCCGGGTGAAGCGCTCGCGCTGCTCCCGCTCCACGAGGACGACCTGCGGAGCGGCGTCGGCGAGGATGTACTCCAGCCGTTCGTCCGGGTACGCCAGGTCCAGCGGTACGTACGCGCCACCCGCGCTGACGATCGCGACCAGGGCGACGACCTGTTCGAGGGAGCGCGGGACGGCGACGGCGACCCGCTGGCCCGGACCTACCCCGGCCCCACGCAGGACAGCGGCCAGCTCGTCCTTCGCGTCCGCGAGTTCGCCGTAAGTCAGGGACCGGGTGCCGCCGTCGAGACCGCACTGGGTGACGGCGGTGGCCGCCGGGTCGCGGCGCGCGGCGGTGTCGAACAGTCCGCCCAGGGTCGTCTCGGCGATCCGCTCGGGATGCCGGGTGCCCTGCGGCGCCAGGTCGTCGATCGGGGCGTCCGGCCGGGTCAGCAGGCCGGTGAGGGTCCGGGTGAACGTGTGCAGGATCGCCTGGGCGGTTGCCTCGCGCAGCAGCTCGCCGTCGTAGATCAGGTTGAAGCGGGGGCGGCCGTCGAGCGCGCGCTCGACCACCAGCGTCAGCGGGTAGTGCGGGGCGCCCTCGTTGACGATGCCGGTGATGGAGAGGGTGTCGCCGGGCCGTCGCAGCGCGGCCACATCGGTCGCCACGTCGAACACCACCAGGGTGTCGAACAGCGTGCCCGCGCCGGTCTGCCGACCGATCCGGGCCAGCGAGACATGCTGGTGCGGCAGCACCGCGCTCTGGTGTTCCCGCACCGAGGCGAGCAGGTCAGCGGCCGTGGTGGCACCGGCCCAGCGGGCGCGCACGGGGATGGTGTTGATGAACAGCCCCACCATGTCCTCGATGCCGGGCACCTCCGCGTCCCGCCCGGACACCGTGGAGCCGAACACCACGTCCCGGCCGTGCAGGATGGAGCCCAGGGTCACGGCCCAGGCGCTGTGCACGGCCACGCTCAGCGGCACACCGGCCGACCGGGCGGCCGCGTCGATGTCCTCCCCCGGCTCCACGGCGGTGTCGGCGAACCGGTCGGAGGGGGTGTGGCCCTCGGCGACCAGCGAGGGTCCGGGCAGCTCTGCGAGCTGTTCGCGCCACACCCGGTCGCTCTCGTCGTCATCGCGTCCGGCGAGCTGTCGTACGTAGTCGGGGAAGCCGCCGAGCGGGTGCACGGTCCCCGGCGCGTGGTATTCGGCCAGCAGCGCGCGGAGCATCGGCGGCACCGACCAGCCATCGGCGATGATGTGGTGCACGGTCTGCACCAGGACGTCCCTGCCGGGGCCGCCACGGACGAGCGTGTACCGCATCAGCGGGCCGGTGGCCAGGTCGAATCCGGCGCGGCGGTCCCGCTCGGCCAGGGCGCGGATCTCGTCGTCGGTGATGCCGGGGCGGTCCAGCGCGGTGAAGGGCGCCTCCACTCCGCGCTCCAGTACGGAGACCACGCGGCCGTCGGCGAGGGCCGTGAACCGGGCCGCCAGGTTCGGGTACAGGGTGAGCAGCCGGGTGGCCGCCGCCGCGAGCCGGTCGGTGTCCACCTCGCCGTCCAGGGTCAGCAGCTGCTGCTCGACGTACGCGCCCGCCGAGTCGCCGTCGAAGACCGAGTGGAAGTACAGGCCCTCCTGCAGCGGGGTCAGCGGCAGGATGTCGCGCAGCGCCGGGCCGTCCAGGGCGTCGACGTCGGCCTGGGTGAGCGGCACCGGGCCGAAGTCACTGGGCGAGTGGCCGCCCTGGTCGAGCGCGGCCAGCCCGGCCAGGGTCTCGCGGAAGTACCCGCCGATCGTCGCGATGTCCTCGTCGGTGAACATCCCGTCGGGCCAGGACAGGGTGGTGACCAGTTCGTACGCGCCGGACGAGGCGGGTTCGGTGATCGCGTTGAACTCCAGGGCGCGCGGCAGGCGCATCCCCGGGTCGCGCTTCTCGCCCAACTGTCCGGTGGAGCCCGTGAGTTGCCAGTCGCCGGAGGCGCCCGCCTCGAAGCGGCCGAGGTAGTTGAACAACACCTGCGGTGCGGGCGCGTCGAACTCGGCGCCGCGCAGATACCGCAGGGCGCCGTAGGACACGCCGTTGCCCGGCACTCGGGCGAGGTCGTCCTTGACCGCCTTGAGCGCGGCGGCCAGATACCCGGGCGCGGTGAAGTCGGCCGCCGCGCCGGGGTCCACGGTCACCGGGAACAGGGTGGTGAACCAGCCCACGGTCCGCGACAGCTCCGGTTCAAAACCGGCGGTGTCCGCCACGAACCGCCCCTCGCGGCCGTGGCCTTCGAGTTCGATGTGGGCGAACGTCTGGTCCTGTCCGAGGTCGCGGCGCCACCGGACGAGGGTGACGGCGAGCGCGGTCAGCAGCACGTCGTTCACACCCGCGTGGAACTTCGCGGGGATCTCGCCGAGCAGCGCGGCCGTGACCTCGGGGCCGACCGACACGGTCCGTACCCGCTCCCGCGCTACGGTGTCGGCCGCGGACAGGGCGCGCCTGCCCACGGGTGCGTCCGCGCCCGGCAGGGGGCGCTGGAAGTAGCCACGGTCCGCCTCGAACGCCGTGTGTTCCAGCAGCTGCGTCCAGCGCCGGAACGACGTGCCCACCGGGGGCAGCGCGATCGGCTCGCCCGAGGCGAGCTGCCGCCACCCGGTGGCCAGGTCGTCCATCAGGACGCGCCAGGACACGCCGTCGACCACCACATGGTGGACGACCATGACCAGCTGCCGTGGCTCGCGCCGCCAGACGGCGCGCAGCATCACACCGCCCGCCGGGTCCAGTCCGTCGGTGGCGAGCGCGACGCACTCCTCCAGCGGCCGGTCGCTCTCCTGCCACGATGCCGTGGCCCGGTCCGCCTCCGGGATGGCGAAGCTCCAGCGGTCGCCGCGCACCAGCGTGGCGCGCAGCATGTCGTGGCGCCGGACCACGGCGGTGAGGATCGCGTCGAGGGCGTCGGCGGTCAGGTCCGCCGGGGTGTTCAGCACGACCGACTGCACGAAGCCACGAATCGCGTCCGTGGTGTCGCCGAGCCACTGCACGATGGGCGATCCCACGACCGTGCCGGTCGCGACATCCTCCCGGTCCACGGTGGCGGTGTCCGCAACGAGCGCCACCGCCGCCAGCGCCCCCACGGTGCTGTGGGTGAAGATCTGCCGGGCCGTGAGGTGCAGTCCCGCGTCGCGCACCGCGCTCAGCAGCGAGATCGCCAGCAGGCTGTCCCCGCCGAGCTGGAAGAAGTCCTGGTCGACACCGACCTCGTCCAGCCGCAGCACCTTGGCGACCGCCGCGCACACCACGCGCTCGTTCTCGGTGGCGGGCGGGGTGAGCGCGCCCGTCCCGATCACGGGTTCCGGCAGCGCGCGGCGGTCGAGCTTGCCGTTCGCGGTGAGCGGGAACTCCTCCATGACGACGATGTGGGCGGGCACCATGTACTCCACCATGTGCGCGGCGGCCCACGCCGTGACCTCGTCCGCGCGCAGGTCCTCGCTCCCGGCCGCCGGGATCACGTACCCCACCAGATAGGTGCCGCCCGCCGTGTTCTTCTTCGCGACGACGCAGGTGTGCCGCACGCGGGGGTGCTCGGCGAGACCGACCTCGACGTCCTCGATCTCCAGCCGCATGCCACGGATCTTGACCTGGTTGTCGGCCCGGCCGAGGAAGTCCAGCGACCCGTCCGGGGCGAATCGCGCCAGGTCACCGGTGCGGTACAGCCGGGAGCCGTCCCCGGCGAAGGGGTTGGCCACGAACCGGGACGCCGTCAGGCCGGGCGCGTTGATGTAGCCGCGGCCCAGGAGGAAGCCGCCCGCGTACAGTTCGCCGCCGACGCCGACCGGGACCGGGCGCAGTTCGTCGTCCAGCACGTACAGCTGGGTGTTGGGGTTGGCCTTGCCGATGGACGTCGACAGGCGTTCCGCCGCGCCCCGGTAGATGACGTGCGAGACACCGATCGTCGTCTCGGCGGGGCCGTAGCCGTGGTACAGCGGGATGTCGAGCCGGGTGCGGAACCGCTCGTACAGCTCCGGGGTCAGCACCTCGCCGCCGCACCACACATGGCGCAGGCTGTCCAGCCGCCCGGAGTCGCCCGCCATCTCCAGCAGCACGTCCAGCATGGAGGACACCAGGTAGGTGAAGGTGACGCGCTGCTCGGCGATCACGCTCAGCAGATGGTGCGGGTCGCGTTCGCCACCCGGGCGCAGGACCACCAGTCTGCCGCCGGACACCAGCGGCAGGAAGATCTCGTTGATGGAGATGTCGAACGACAGCGGCGCCTTGAACAGGGACGCGTCGTCGTGGCCGAAGCCCAGGATCTCGTCGACCTGCCACAACAGGCGCTCGCTGATCGCCTCATGGCGGATCATCGCGCCCTTGGGCCGCCCGGTCGAACCGGACGTGAAGATCACGTACGCCAGGGCGTCGCCGGGGACGGCGACCCCGGGGCCCTCGGTGGGGTAGCCGCCGAAGCGCCAGTCGCCGAGGGAAACGGCCACGGCGTCCGGCTCCTCCGGGTCGTGCTCGCCCGTGTCGTTGAGCTGGGCCACGACCTGCGCGTCGGCGATGACGACGGCCCGGCGCGCGGCGGGCCACTGCGGATCGAGCGGTACGAACGCGCACCCCGCCTGCACCACACCGAGCAGCCCGATCACCATGTCGGCGGAGCGGCCGAGGGAGATGCCGACGACCTGTTCGGGGCGGAGTCCGCGCTCCAGCAGATGGTGGGCGAGCTGAGCGGCCTTCTCGGCCGCCTCACGGTAGGTCAGCGACCGGTGCTCGTCCACGATGGCGATGGCGTCCGGCCTGGTCCGCGCCTGTTCGTGGAACATCTCCACGATGGTCGGGCGGACCCGCTGCGCGGTGTTGTCGTTCCACTCGGCCAGGGCGTCGAGCCTCGCCGCCACGCTGGACGGGCCGATGGTGCCGAGCGGCCGGTCCGGGAAGTCGGCCAGGTCGTCCAGCGCGAGCTGCGCGTCGGCCCGTACGACACCCTCCGGGACGGTGATGCTCCGGCCGTCCGCGCCGACCGCCCAACTCTCCGGTCCCGAACCGCCGTTGTCGACCCACGCGAGGACGTCGGCGAACAGGGTGGCGGGGGTGAGGTCGATGCCGTCGGGGCTGTGGCCCGTCGCCCAGTAGGACAGCCCGATGGCGCACGCTCCGGCGATGGTCCGATCGGAGAACTCACCGGTGCGGCGACGTACGTCGGCGACACGTGCGGGAGAGAGCAGGACGCGACGAGCGCTCGGATCCATCATCGAAGACTCAGCTTTCCTTCCACGTCATGAAGACCTCACCTGAAACCGGGCGCGCCTAGCTGCCTTCTCGCCAGGCCCGCCACAGTCGCGCGTAGCGGCCGCCCAGGGCCACCAGCTCCTCGTGTGTCCCCTGCTCCACCACCCGTCCCGCGTCCAGCACGGCGATCCGGTCCGCCGCCATCGCCTGGGTCAGCCGGTGGGCCACGAACAGCGTGGTCCGGCCCGCACACGCGGCCACCACGGCACGGTCCAGCTCGGCGGCACCCTCGCTGCCCGCCTCCGCGGTCGACTCGTCGAGCACCACCACCGGCGACCGGCTCAGCACCAGCCGGGCCAGGGCGATCTGGGCCACCTTGGTGACGTCCAGGCGCTCGCCGCCCTCGCCGACCATGGTGTGCGGGCCCTCGGGCAGCGCGTCGACCCACCCCTCGGCGCCGACCGTGCGCAGCGCGTCCCGCAGCTCGGCGTCGGTCGCCTCCGGCGCGGCGAGCCGCAGGTCGTCGGCGAGCGGACCGGAGAACACATGGGTGTCCTGCGTCAGGATGGACACCAGCGCCCGCGCCCCGGCCTCGTCCAGCCCGGCCAGGTCGGTCGGCCCGATGCGCACCGAACCCGCCTCCGGGGTCCCGATGCCCGCGATCAGCGCGGCCAGGGTCGTCTTGCCCGCGCCCGTGGCCCCCACCAGCGCGAGCGAACCGCCCGCCGGGATGGTCAGGCTGACGTCCCGCAGGACCGGGCCCTCGGCGTCGGGGTAGCGATACGTCAGCCCCTCCACCGTCACCGGGTACGGCACGGTGTCCGCCGGGGCGACGGCCGGGGCGTCGCCCACCAGCCGGTCCTCCGCGGCCTCGCCGAGCACCCCGACCAGCCGGGTCAGGCTCGCGCCCGACTTCTGCGCCTCGTCGAAGGTGAACATGATGGAGCCCAGCGGGGTGAACAGCCGGTGGAACATCAGCGGGGCGGACGACACCTCGCCCAGGGTGGCGGCGTCGGCCTCCAGCAGGGCGTACCCCACCACGATGATCAGGACCAGGCCGATGAACTCGGCGCGGTTCTCCCGGCCGACGAACCGGCCGAAGAACCGGAACACCTCGATGCCGAAGTTGCGCACCCGCCACGACTCGCTGGTGACCTTGTCGCGGAAGGCGCCCTCCAGACGGTAGGCCCGGACCGTGTCGATGCCGTTCAGGCCGCTGATGAGCGCCTGCGCGCGGTCGGCCTGGGCCGCCCGCTGCTTCTGGTAGAGCGGCGCGGACCGGGGCAGATACCAGCGCAGGGCCAGCGCGTACGCGGGCAGCGCACCCGCGCCCGCGAGGCCGAGCCGCCAGTCAAGACCGAACATGCCGACCGTGGCGATGACGACCAGCACGCCCGCCGAGAACACGGTGGGGACGGCCGTACGGATGCCCTTGGACAGCACGGCCACATCGTCGCCGACCCTGGACAGCACATCGCCCCGGCCGACCTGCTCGATACGTGCGCTCGGCATCCCCAGCACCGCGCGGACGGCGCCTTCGCGCAGCCGGGCGAGGAGATCCGCGCCCAGCCGCCCGATCAGATAGGTCGACGCCGCGGTGGCCGCCGCGCCGAGCAGCGCGGCGGCTCCCATCAGCACGCCGATGGTGACCAGGGCCGAGCGCGGTTCGCCCCCGGCCACCCCGTCGACCACCTGACCGAGCAGAAGCACCGGGAGCACCTGGAGCGCCGCCCCGGCCACCGTGGTGAGCACGGTGGCGGCCGACAGCCACGGCACCTCGCGGCAGTGCGCCACGACCCATCGGGTGGCCACGCGTCCGGTCGCGGTGCGCAGGGTGGCCTGGGCGGTGCGCGCTTCGGTGATGCTCACACCTAACCGGCCGACTTGACGAGTTCGTCGATCGCGTACGGCAGGGACAGCAGGGTGCCCTGGGACATGGCCGCGCCGACCGCCGGGCCCTCACTGTCCAGCAGGTACGACACCTTGCCCTGCTTCACCGCGTCCAGGTTGGCGAACAGCTTGAACTTCTTCAGCGCTTCCTGGTCCGCCTTGTCGTTGACGACGAAGATACGGTCGACGTCGACCAGGTCGACGCGCTCGGGGGACAGGGCGGTGTAGAACTTCCCGTCCGCGATCTTGTCGATCTCGGTCTGATACGTGAAGCCGATGCCCGTCACCAAGCGTCCGCGCACATCGGTGGAGGTGAACGGCGCCACCGACTTCTCGTACCAGGACAGCGCGACGGCTTTCTGGTCCGCGAACTTGGGGTGCGCCTTCTTGGCCGCGTCGAGCTTGTCCTGGACGCCCTGCACCAGCTTGGTGCCCTCGTCCTCCTTGCCGAGCGCCTTGGCGATCTGCACGGCGTTGTCCTGCCACGGGGCGCTGAAGGGCTCCTTCTCGCCCTTGGTGCGGCCCACGGTCGGGGCGATCTTGGAGAGCTTGTCGTACGCGGCCTTGTCGATCTCGGAGTACACCGCCACGATCAGATCCGGCCGCAGGGCGGCGATCTTCTCGAAGTCGGGGCCTGAGTCGCCGTTCTTCATGACGACCTCGGGGCGGGTGTCGCCCCACTTGTCCTTCACCCAGGGCCACTGGGTGTTGATGTCGGGCTTCTTGCCCGGGGGGTTCGGGTACTGGTCGACCATGCCGACCGGCTTGACGCCGAGCGCCAGCATGGCCTGGTCGTCCGTGTAGCCCACGGAGACGACCCGCTTGGGGGCTTCGGTGACCTTCGTGGATCCGAACGCGTGCTCCACGGTGACCGGGAACGCGCCGGACGCCGCGGCCGGGGCGTCGTCGTTCGTCTTGTCCGACGAGTCGGAACCACATCCGGCGAGGAGGCCGACGCCGAGGGCCGCCGCGGAGAGTGCCGCGACTAACCGCCGTCTTGGCGCCATACGCGTCGTTCGATCGAGGAGCATCCGGAATCCCTTGCTGTCGCGCTGTCCGTTACGCCCCTTGTTTCAGGGCAGGCAAACTTTATCCTGAGCAAGTGAGGCTAGCCTAGCCTTACTTGCAACATTCCTTGGCAGGAACCTGCTCCGGCCGCACATGGGCCCGGCCGATCGGCACGATGAGCGGCCGGTCGCCCACCGGGTCGTCAACGACCGCGGCACGCAGCCCGAACGCCTCGTCCAGCAGCTCGGCGGTGATCACGTCACGCGGATGTCCCTGCGCCAGGATCGAGCCCTCCCGCATCACGATGAGGTTGTCGCTGTAGCGGGTGGCCAGGTTGAGGTCGTGCAGCACCATGACCACGGTGCGGCCCGATTCGTGCAGGTCGTCGACCAGGTCGAGCACATCGATCGCGTGCGCCAGGTCCAGGTAGGTGGTCGGCTCGTCGAGGAGCAGCAGATCGGTGCCCTGGGCCAGGGTCATCGAGATCCAGACGCGCTGCCGCTGCCCGCCGGACAGCGAGTCCACCGGGCGGTCGGCCAGATCCGCCACCCCGGTCATGGCCAGCGCGCGTTCCACCACCCCGGCGTCGTCCGACGACCACTGCCGCAGCCAGCTCTGGTGCGGATGGCGCCCCCTGGCCACCAGGTCGGCCACCGTCAGCCCCTCCGGTGCGACCGGTGCCTGCGGCAGCAGGCCCAGCTTCTTCGCCACGTCCCGGGTCCTGAGCCGCGCGATGTCCTCGCCGTCCAGTACGACGCTCCCGCTGGCCGGTTTGAGCAGCCGGGTCAGGGTGCGCAGAAGCGTTGACTTCCCACAGCCGTTGGGCCCGATGATCGTGGTGATCACGCCCGGCGGAATCGCCACGTCCAGGCCGTCGATGACGCTCCGTCCGCCGTACCCGACGGTGACGCTCCTGGCCGCCAGCCGTGCGGGGCTCTGGGCCCCGGACTCGATCTCGGTGCTGCGCTCGGCGCTCACAAGCCCCCCTGTATTCACGTGTGCCAAACTTCTTCTACCACCTATCCGAGGCATCTATGGGGGCCACTTATTTCAGGTTGGCCCGTACCAGCAGATAGACGAGGAAGGGGCCGCCGATCGCGGCGGTGACCACGCCGACCGGGAGCGTGATCGGCAGGGCCGTGCGCGCGACCAGATCCGCGCCGATCAGCAGCAGCGCCCCCACCAGGCCGGAGGCCGCCAACGGCGGTGTCGGGCACCGCGCGAGACGCATCGCCACCTGCGGCGCCACCAGCGCGACGAACGGCACCGGCCCCGCCGCGCTCACCGCCACACCGGCCAGCAGCACCGCGCACAGCAGCAGGACGGCCCGCACCAGCGAGTACCGGACGCCCAGGCCCGCGGCGACGTCGTCGCCCAGGTGCATCGGCTTGAACTGGAACGCCACACAGGACACGACGGCCAGCAGGGCGAGAGTGCACCACAGCGCCGTATTGACCTCGTCCCACGACCGGTTGTCCAGCGAGCCGACCAGCCACGCCTGGGCCCGGGCCACGTCCTTGATGTCGGCGGTGACCAGCAGCCACGTCGTGATCGCCTCCATCACGGCGCTCACCGAGATGCCGATGAGGATGAGCCGGAAGCCGTCGATCCCGCGCCGCCACGCCAGGAAGTACACCAGCAGACCCGTGCCGAGCCCGCCCACGAGCGCCGCCGCCGACAGGCCCACGGCGCCTTCGATCGCCGCGGACGCCCCGCCCGACACCGTCACCAGGAACACCGAGACCGCCCCGGCGCCGCCGGTGATCCCCAGGATGTCCGGGCTGGCCAGCGGGTTGCGCGCGATGGACTGCGTCAGCGCCCCGGACACCCCCAGCGCGATCCCCACGACGAGCCCGGCCAGGGCGCGCGGCATCCGCAGATCCATGATGACGAACTCGTCGACCCGCTCTCCCCGGCCGAGGATCGTCCTGACCACCTGGGGCAGCCCGATGGGGAACTCCCCCACGCCGATGGACAGGCAGAACACCAGGAAGACCGCCGCCGCCAGCAGCAGCGTCACGCAGACCAGCCAGGGCCGCCACACGAACGACACCTGGCCGAGCCGCACGCCCGGCGCCACCGAGCGCTTCACATCCGCTCTCGCGTCCGTTCTCACATCTGTTCCGCTCATGCCGTCTTGAACTTTCCGAGCCACACCAGAACCGCGAAGAACGGGGCACCGAGGAGAGCCACGAGCACACCCGCGTCCAGCTCGCCCGGCCGCACCACCAGGCGGCCCACGATGTCGCAGACGAGGAGGACGACGGCCCCGAGCAGCCCCGCGTACGGCACCAGCCAGCGGTAGTCCGGCCCGGTCAGATAGCGGGCGATGTGGGCCACCATGAGCCCGAGGAACGCGATGGGGCCGCACGCCGCCGTCGCCGCGCCCGCCAGCAGGGTGATGGCGACGATGCCCACGGTCCGGCTCAGCGCGATGTTCACGCCCAGCCCCCGCGCCACGTCATCCCCCAGGTTGAGCAGGTTCATGGCGGGCAGCGTGGTCACCGCCAGCACCAGCCCGACGGCGATGAACGCGGTCACCGGCCAGATGACGTCGAATCCCACCCCGGCCACCGAGCCCGCGTCCCAGAACCGCAGCGCGTTCAGCGACTTCTGGTCCGACAGCGCGATCGCCTTCGTCATCGCCGCGAGGAACACGGTGATGCCCTGCCCGGCCAGGGCGAGCGTCAGCGGATTGCCCGCGCCCCGGCCGAGGCTCGCCAGCCCGAACACCACGACACCCGCGATCGCCGCGCCGAGGAAGCCGAACCAGACGTACTGGAACGGGTTCTCGAACCCGAACACGGCGATCACCGACACCACGGCGAACGAGGCACCGGCGTTCACCCCCAGCAGGCCCGTGTCGGCGATCGGGTTCCGGGTGTACCCCTGGATCAGCGCACCGCCGACCCCCAGCGCGATGCCCGCCACGATCGCGAGCACCGTCCGGGGCACCCGCACGGTCCGCACGATGAGCCTGATCTCGGTGAGCCGCTGATCGGGCTCCGGCCCCGCGAACAGCCCGTGCCACACCTCGGCGGGGCTCAGCGCGCGCGCACCGACGGCCAGCGACACCGCCGCCACGGCCACCAGGACCGCCACGAGCGTGCCGAGCCCCACAACCCGCCGCCGACGGGCCTTCGTTACGCCCCTGGCCACGGGGCGCTCAACCGCAGTCGTGCTCATATCTCAGTACGTCATCCCTTGTTCTGCCGGTGGCCCTTGTTCCACCGGTGACGCACTAGCGCGCGGTGCTGCCGACTCCGTCGGCGACCGGCCGGGCCTCGGCCGACGCGGCTCCGGCGCCCCGGTCGAGGAGCGAGTCCAGGATCTCGCCGACCCTGATCGCGGTGTTGGACAGCAGGGACGACGTGATGCCGTGCGTATGCTCCGTGCCGCCCTGCAGATAGATACCACAGCGCAGACCGGGGTCGGTCGCTATGCGGTAATCCCGCTCCACGCGGACCCGGCCCTCGTCGTCACGCAGGCAGCTGTCCGCGACTTCGCCGAGGAGGCCGAGAGGGTCGACGGGGCTGTAGCCGGTGGCGAAGACCACGACGTCCGCGTCCAGCAGCGTCTCCTCGCCGGTGACCAGGGACGTCACGGTGGCCCGTACCTGGGCGGGGGTCTCCTTGACGTCGGTGAGCCGGGAGACGTTGAGGAAGCGCAGCCGCTCGGCGCCCAGCACCTTCTCCTGGTAACTCTGCCGGTACAGGTCGTCGATCAGGTCGATGTCCACCACGGAGTAGTTGGTGTTGCCGTGGTAGTCCATCAGCCGCCGCTTGACGTCGTCGGGCGCCGCGAAGTAGTCGTCGACCGCCCCGGGATCGAAGATCCGGTTGGCGAAACCGCTGTCGTCGGCGGGGCTGTAGCCGTAGCGGGAGAAGACCGCGCACACCTCGGCCCCGGGGAAGCGGCGGTGCAGATAGGCCACGTTCTCGGCGGCGCTCTGCCCGGCGCCCACGACGACGAACCGGGAGGGCGAGGTGTCCTCCAACCCATCGGCCTTGGCCAGGAGTTCGGAGGTGTGCCAGACGCGGTCGCCGCGCTCCACGCCCTCCGGCATGAGGGGACGCAGCCCGGTGCCGATGACGAGGTTGCGGGCCCGGTGGACCTCCAGCCCCTCCCCCGAACGGACCGTCACGTCCAGGTACTCCACCGCTCCGTCCCGGACGACGGGCGCGACGCCGACCACCTCGTGGCCGTAGGAGACCATGTCCCCGACCTTGGCCGCGGCCCACTCGAAGTAGTCGTGGAACTCCACGCGCAGCGGGAAGAGGTTCTTGTGGTTGATGAAGTCGATCAACCGGCCCTTGCTCTGCAGATAGCAGAGGAAGCTGTACTCACTGGACGGGTTCCGCAGCGTCACCAGGTCCTTGAGGAAGGACACCTGCATGGTCGCGTCGTCGATCAGCATGCCACGGTGCCAGCCGAAGCGCGGCTGCTGCTCGAAGAAGTGAGCGCTGATCGCCTCCGGCCCTCCGGTGCGTGCGTTGTGCTCACCGATCGCGATCGCCATGGCCACATTGGACGGTCCGAAGCCGATGCCAATGAGGTCGTGAACCGGTAATGCGTCACCAGGAAGAACCCGTGACATGACACTCCCATCGTGCGGGGCCATCGCCTGTCAGGCGGTGAGAAAGGTGCGTAAAAGGGGGCGCGCCGACGGAACGACACGCCAACAACTTAGGCGAGCCTAAGCTAAACACGTGAGGCTGTCGATAGCCGGAAACAATCAATCCGACGCCCGCTCCGCCAACTGCGGCCCTAGATCGACCCGTTGCAGACTAAGGCAAGCCTTGCTTTACTTGCCCCGGTCATCCCCTGCTTCAAGGAGGCACCCCATGCGGGTCGTCATGTTCGGCTACCAGACCTGGGGGCACCGCACCCTGCGAGCCCTCCTGGACTCCGAACACGACGTGGTCCTGGTCGTGACGCATCCCAAGAGCGAGCACGCGTACGAGAAGATCTGGAGCGACTCCGTCGCCGACCTCGCCGAAGAGCACGGCGTCCCGGTCCTGATCCGCAACCGCCCCGACGACGACGAGCTGTTCGAGCGCCTCAAGGAGGCCGACGCGGACATCATCGTGGCGAACAACTGGCGGACCTGGATCCCCCCGCGCATCTTCGGCCTGCCGCGCCGCGGCACGCTCAACGTCCATGACTCGCTGCTGCCGAAGTACGCCGGTTTCTCGCCGCTGATCTGGGCCCTGATCAACGGCGAACCCGAAGTGGGCGTGACCGCGCACATGATGAACGACGAACTCGACGCCGGTGACATCGTCCGGCAGGAGGCGGTCCCGGTGGGCCCCAAGGACACCACCACCGACCTCTTCCACAAGACCGTCGACCTCATCGCCCCGGTCACGATCGGCGCCCTCGACCTCATCGCCTCCGGGCAGACGGAGTTCACGAAGCAGGACCGGTCCCAGGCCACCTTCTTCCACAAGCGGTCCACCGAGGACATCCGCATCGACTGGACCTGGCCCGCGGAAGACCTCGAGCGCCTGGTCCGCGCCCAGTCCGAGCCGTACCCCAGCACCTACACCTTCCACAAGGGCAAGCGGCTCGAAATCCTGGCAGCGGACGTGTCCCAGAACCGGTACGGCGGCACTCCCGGCCGCATCTTCTACCGCGAGGGCGACGGCGTGGTGATCGTCGCGGGAGCCGACGCCCGCACCGGCCGCAACCACGGCCTGGCCGTCACCCGGGTACGGACCGAGGACGGCCACGAGCTGGCCGCCACCGAGTACTTCACCTCCATGGGCGGCTACCTCACCAGCCGCCCCTGAGGCGCGCGCCGGGCGGCGGGGGTCGGGCGTCGGGCGGTCTCGGGAGGGGTCCCGGGGCCGCCGGGTTACAAACTCCGGGCCAGATTCCCTGTGAGGACCGGAGGTTTCCTTGATGAGTACGGGCATGCGCCGACGCGCCGCGACGACCACCGTAACGCTGACCCTGGCGGGCGCGCTGGGAGGCGGCCTGATGGCGCCGGTGGCGTACGGGGCCGGGCGGGGGCCCTGTTACGACGGGCGGTGCACCATCACCGTGTCGAAGCCGCAGAGCATCAGCGTCCAGCGCGGCACGTTCGGGTTCGGGAAGCTGAACGTCACGCACATCAGCTCCCGGTCCGTGAAGTTCTCGGCCACCAGCGGTGGGACGCGTCTGGGCGGCAGCGCCAGTCCGGGGAGCACGGTCCAGCTGAACAACCTGAGGATCTGGGTGAAGTCGGCCTCGGGCCACAAGGCCAGGCTCGTCCTCTCCCGCACCTGGTAGCGGCCGCACGGGCGTGGCCCCGTACCCGGTCCTGCCGGGTACGGGGCCACCCATGCTCATGGTTTCAGAGGTCGGCCGCGGCGCCGCGCAGGTTCTTGGCGGCCAGGGCCAGCCCCTCGGTCTGCGAGTAGGCGGCGTCCTCGTGTTCGATGTTCACGGCCATGTCCGGGTTGACCTCCGCGAGGGCGCGCAGGAACTCCGTCCAGTAGGCGGTGTCGTGTCCGAGGCCGACCGCGACGAACTTCCACGCCGGGTCCTTGGGCCACGCGTTGCACCAGAAGCCGTAGCCGGTGGGCACCTTGCCGGGGGCGTCGGCGGGCACGCGGGTGAACGACGAGTCCAGTACGCCGCGGATGTCGGCGCCGGGGCAGAGCGTCGCGTCCTTCGCCGCGGCGTGGAACACCAGCGGGCCGAGCCACTTGATGGAGGCAACGATGTCCATGCCCTGCCACATCAGATGCGAGGGGTCCATCTCCGCGCCGACGTTGGTGGCGCCGGTCTCGTCGACCAGCCGCTTCAGGGTGACCGGGGAGAACACCACGTTGTGCGGGTGCATCTCGACGGCCACCCGGACGTCGTTCTCCCGCGCCAGCGCGTCGATCTCCTTCCAGAACTCGACGGCCACGCCCCACTGGTAGTCCAGGACGTCCATGTAGACACCGTCCCACGGGTTCACGACCCAGGAGGGGTACTTGGCGTCGGGGTCGGAGCCCGGTGTGCCGGACATGGTGACCACGTGCTTCACCCCGAGCAGGCCCGCCAGCCGGATGGTGCGGCGCAGGTCGTCGGCGTGTTTCGGGCCGACCCCGGGGAGCGGATTGAGCGGGTTGCCGTTGCAGTTGAGGCCGGTCAGCTCCATGCCACGGTCGGCGAAAGTGGCCAGGTACTCCTCGCGTGCGGTGGCCGAGGACAGCAGCAGGTCGACCGGGCAGTGCGGGGCGGGGATGAAGCCACCGGTGTTGACCTCCACGGAGGTCAGCCCGTTCTCCTTGAGGATGTCGAGGGCCTCGGTGAGCGTGCGGTCGTGCAGACAAGCGGTGTAGGCGCCGAGCTTGAGAGCCATGGGTATCTCCTACGTAAGGGGGGGTGGTCAGGAGGTGGCCGGGATGGTGACGGCGGAACCGCCGCTGTGGGAGGACTCGACGATGGCGCGGATGATCTCCATGGTCCGCAGCCCGTCGGCGAAGGTGGCACAGGCCGGCAGCGGGTCGGTGACGCCCGCGACCTGGTCGAGGAAGGCCCGCGCCTGGTACGTGAACATCTCGGCGTTGCCGCCGCCCACGCCCGGCGCCTCCATCGGGTAGCCGCCCTTGAAGTACGGCAGCTGCGGACCGGCGATGATGTGGCGCGCGCCACGGGTACGGGCGTCCGGCTGGGCGTCGTCGAAGAGGTACTCGGCGGGCCGGTGCTGGTCGAACGCCGCCCGGCCGCCGAGCCCCACGACATCGAAGGCGAGCCCGTTGGGCAGGCCGAAGGCGGTGCGCGACAGCGAGAAGGTGCCCACGAGGCCGGACTCGAAGCGCGCGGTGAAGGACGCGGTGTCCTCGTTCTCGACCTCGCCGAACTCGTCGGAGACGGGGGCGGCGTTGTGTCCGACGACCGCGCCCAGCGGCAGCGGGCGCTTGGGGATCTGCGTCGACAGCGAGGCGCCGGAGACCGCGGCGATGGGACCGGCGATGTACTCGGCGGCGTCGATCACATGCGCGCCGACGTCCCCGAGCGCGCCGGAGCCGGGGCCGCCCTTGAAGCGCCAGCTCAGCGGGGAGTTCGGGTCGGTGGCGTAGTCGCACCAGTAGCGGCCGCTGAACAGCGTGAGGTCGCCCAGCTCACCGCGCTGGACGTGGTCGCGGATGGCGGAGATGGCGGGAGAGCGCCGGAAGGTGTACCCGACGGCCGTCACGACGTCGGCGGTGCGCTCCAGCTCGGCCATCGCACGGGCGTCGTCCAGCGTTCCGGCCAGGGGCTTCTCGCACAGTACGTGCTTGCCCGCGGCGACCATGGCCTCGGCGATGGGGCGGTGCAGATCGTTGCCGACGACGATGCTGACGGCGTCGATCGTCGGGTCCTCGGCCACGGCCTCCCAGCTGGGGAGCGCCTTCTCGTAGCCGTACCGGCGGGCGGCGTCCTCGCCGAGTGCGACGTTGGCGTCGGCTATGGCGGCCAGCCGGACCGGCGGCAGGCCGGCCGCGAAGACCGTGTTGACGTTGCGGTAGCCGGCGGCGTGGGTGCGGCCGGCCATGCCGGCTCCGATTACCGCGACGGAAAGGGGCTTGCCGGACGTGGCCATGGGTGTGCCTTTCAGCGTGGAGTGGGTGGTCGGGCTGGTCGACGTGGTGGGGGTGGTCAGTCGGCGGACTGGCCGCGGAAGTGGGCCTCGATGGCTTCCATCGAGCGGCCTCGTGTCTCGGGGACGGTGCGCAGGTAGTAGAAGATGGTGGCGACGTTGACCGCCGCGAAGAGCAGGAACGTGGCACCGCCGACGGCGGCGATCAGTGGCGGGAAGACCAGGGTCACCACGAAGTTGGCGGTCCAGGTGCCGAACACGGCCATGCCCATCGCGAAGCCCCGCAGCCGCAGCGGGAAGATCTCGGAGAGCATCAGCCAGAACACGGTCGCGACGCACCCCTGCATGAACAGCAGGAACATCAGCATGGACGCCAGGACGAGGTAGCTGCGGGCGGCCGATTCGGGCAGGACCAGGAAGCAGAAGGCGATCAGCACCAGCGAGGCGGTGACGCCGATCTGCCCGGTCAGCAGCATCGGGCGCCGCCCGTACCGGCCCAGCAGCCACATGCCGGTGGAGACGGCGAGCACCGCGACGACGCCGTTGGCGATGGTGGCGGTCAGCGCGGCCTGGGTGCCGAGCCCGCTGTCCAGCAGGATCGTGGGCGCGAAGTACATGATCGAGTTGACGCCGGTGAGCTGGGTCAGCGTGGCGAGCGCGAAGCCGAATATCACCAGGCGCCGCACCCACGGGGTACGCAGGTCGCCCCAGCTCGCCCTCGGTTCATGGGCGCCGGCCATGACGAGCCGCTTGATCTCGGCGAACTCCGGCTCGACCACCTCCGGGTCACGGATGAGGCCGAGGGTGCGGGCGGCGTCGTCGAAGCGGCCCCGGGAGGCGAGCCAGCGCGGTGACTCCGGCACGAACAGCATGCCGATCCACAGCAGCACGGCCGGGATCGTGGCCAGCGCGAGCATCCAGCGCCAGACGCCGCTTTCGCCCATGGTCTTCGCGATGACCGCGTTGGAGGTGTAGGCCAGCAGCTGGCCGGTCACGATCATCAGCTCGTTCTGGGTCACCAGGCGGCCACGGTGGGCGGCGGGGGCCAGCTCGGCGATGAAGACCGGCACGGTGGCGGAGGCGCCGCCGACGGCGAGCCCGAGCAGGACCCGGAAGAGCACCATCACCACGAGGTCCGGTGCGAGCGCGGTGCCGAGCGCGCCGATGAAGAACAGCACGGCGAGCCCGAGGATCGCCCGCTTGCGCCCGTACCGGTCGGACAGGCACCCGCCGTACAGGGCACCGAACGCGGCACCCGCCACGAGGGAGGACGCGACGATCCCCTCGGTGAGCGGGTTGAGTCCGAGCCCGCCCTTCTCGGCCGAGAGGGCCATGAAGGGCAGCGCTCCGGAGATGACACCGGTGTCGTAGCCGAAGAGGAGTCCGCCGAAGGTGGCGATGATGGTGATGGCACGCAGTCTCCGGTAGACCTTCGGCGAGGCGTGGTCCGTGACGGCGTTGCTCTGTGCGGGGGCCTGGGGCGTGTCATCCCTGACGTCCATGGCCACCTCCTAGGTTGGTGTGCGGGTGTCGTGGGCTTCCCGTGACGCGTCAGTGGGATGTGGGGAAGGTGAAACCGGCCGTGAGCTGCTGGGCAGGCTGCGGCCAGCGGCTGGTGACGACCTTGGGGCGGGTGTAGAAGCGGATGCCCTCGGGGCCGTGGATGGGCGAGTCGCCGATGAGCGAGTCCTTCCAGCCCCCGAAGGAGTAGTACGACATCGGCACGGGCACCGGCACGTTGACGCCGATCATGCCGACCTTGACCCGGCGCTGGAAGCGGCGGGCGGCCTCGCCGGAACCGGTGAACAGGGCGGTTCCGTTGCCGTACGGATTGGCGTTGATGAGGTCGATCGCCTCGTCCAGGGTGTCGACGCGGACGACCGCGAGGACCGGGCCGAACAGCTCCTCCCGGTACGCGTCCATCCCGGCGGTGACGTGGTCCAGCAGGGACGGGCCGGTGAAGAAGCCCCCGGCGTACTCGGGGTGGCCGTCCAGCTTCAGCCCGCGGCCGTCCACGACGACGGTGGCACCCTGGGTTGCGGCAGTGCCGACGGCGTTCTCGACGCGCTCCCGCGCGGCCTGGGTCACCAGCGGTCCCATGTCGGTGCCGGGCGCGTCGCCGGGGCCGACCTTCACCTCACGGGCCTTGCGCTCCAAGGCCTCGACCAGCCCGTCGGCGCCCGCCCCCACCGCGACGGCCACCGAGACGGCCATGCAGCGCTCACCGGCGGATCCGTAGGCGCCCGCCGTGATGTGGTCGGCGGCGAACTCCAGGTCGGCGTCGGGGAGGACGACGGCGTGGTTCTTGGCGCCGCCGAGCGCCTGGACCCGCTTGCCGGTCCTGGTGGCGGTCTCATGCACGTACGTGGCGATCGGGGTCGATCCGACGAAGGACACCGCCTCGATGCCGGGGTGGCCGAGGATCGCGTCGACCGCCTCCTTGTCCCCGTGGACGACGTTGAACACACCGTCCGGAAGACCGGCCCGCCGGTACAGCTCCGCCACGAAGTTCGC
The DNA here is from genome assembly GCF_053596435.1 of Streptomyces sp. NPDC001700. NCBI lineage: Bacteria > Bacillati > Actinomycetota > Actinomycetes > Kitasatosporales > Streptomycetaceae > Streptomyces > Streptomyces sp. NPDC001700. The sequence continues at coordinate 30,037 of NZ_JBSFGE010000011.1, read as the reverse complement.
GGCCGACGGGTCGCGTTCGCTGGGCTTGAGGAGGAAGGTGTTGCCGGTGGCGATGGCCACCGGGTGCATCCACAGCGGCACCATGGCGGGGAAGTTGAACGGGGTGATGCCCGCCACCACGCCCAGCGGCTGCCGGAAGTCGTGCACGTCCACGCCGCGCGACACCTGGTCGGAGAAGCCGCCCTTGAGGACTTCACCGAGACCGCAAGCGAACTCCACGACCTCCCGGCCGCGCACGATCTCGCCGCGCGCGTCGTCGACCGTCTTGCCGTGTTCGGCCGAGATGATCCGTCCCAGCTCCTCCTCGTGCTCCACGAGCAGCTGCCGGAAGGCGAACATCACCTGGGTGCGCCGGGTGAGCGAGGACTCCGACCACTCCTCGAAGCTCCGCGCGGCGGCGGTGACGGCGGCGTCGACGTCGGCGGAGCCGCCGAGGGCGACCCGGGCCTGCTCCTGCCCGGTGGCCGGGTTGAACACCGGCGCGGTGCGGGGGCCCGCGCCCGGGGCCGGGGATCCGTCGATCCAGTGCTGAATGGTCTTCACGGGGGTGTCCTTACAGGTAGTGCCGCTGGGTGAGCTTGTGGGCGGCGTACGTCTCGTACGCGGCGCGGGTGGAGTCCAGGGCGGACGTCTGGCTGACCGGCACGTCCCACCAGCCGTGGCCGGGCGGGTTGGGTCCGTAGAGGTCGGTCTCGACGTGCACCACGGTCGTACGGGTGGCGGCCTTGGCCTTCTCCATCGCGGTGCGGAACTCGTCGACGGTCGTGGCGTGCAGGACGTCGGCGCCGAGGGAGGAGGCGTTGGTGGCGAGGTCGACGGGCAGGACATCGCCGTCCAGGAGTCCCGAATCCCCGTCGCGGAAGCGGTACTTGGTGCCGAACCGCTGTGAGCCGAGCGCCTCGGAGAGCGACCCGATGGACGCGAAACCGTGGTTCTGGACGAGGACGACGATGACCTTCAGGCCCTCGCTGACCATGGTCGCGATCTCCTGGGCCATCATCAGATACGAGCCGTCTCCGACCAGGACGACCACCTCGCGCGACGGATCGGCCATCTTCGCGCCGAGGCCCGCGGCGACCTCGTAGCCCATGCAGGAGTACGCGTACTCGACGTGGTAGGCCTTCGGGTCCCGTGCCCGCCACAGCTGCTGGAGGTCGCCGGGCATGGACCCGGCGGCGTTGATGACCACGTCGCGGTCGCCGAGTGCCTGGTTGAGCGCACCGAGGATCTCCGTCTGGGCGGGCCGGGGGCCGTGGCCTCGGTGGAAGCACTCCTCCTCGATCTCCCGGGTGCGGGCGATGAGGTGGCGGGTCCGGTCCCGGTACGCCTCGTCCGTCCGCCAGCCCGTGAGTGCCGCCGTCAGCGCCTCGATGCCGAGCCGGGCGTCGGCCACCAGCGGCTCCGCCGAGTGCTTCACGGCGTCGAGGCGGGCCACGTTGAGGTTGACGAACGTGACGTCAGGGTTGCCGAAGACGGTGTGGCTCGCGGTGGTGAAGTCGGAGTAGCGGGTGCCGATACCGAGGACGACATCGGCCTCCTTCGCCAGCTCGTTCGCCGCGTACGAGCCGGTCGAGCCGATGCCGCCCACCGCGCACGGGTGGTCCCAGGGCACGGCGCCCTTGCCCGCGTGGGTGTCCGCGACCGGGATGCCGGTGGCCTCGGCGAAGGCGCACAGCCGGGACCGGGCGTCGGAGTAGACGACGCCGCCACCGGCCACGATCAGCGGCTTCCTGGCGTTCCGCAGCAGCCGCGCGGCCCGCTCGACGGCGGCGGGTTCCGGCAGCGGGCGGCCCACGTGCCAGACCCGGCGCCGGAAGAAGGACACCGGCCACTCGAAGCTCTCCGCCTGGACGTCCTGCGGCAGCGCGAGCGTGACGGCGCCGGTCTCCACCGGGTCGGTCAGCACCCGCATGGCGGCCAGTGCGGCCGGGATGAGCTGTTCCGGACGGGACACCCGGTCGAAGTACTTGGACACGGAGCGGAAGGCGTCGTTGACGGTGACGTCCCCGCCACGGCTGTCCTCCAGCTGCTGGAGCACCGGGTCGGCGGCCCGGGTGGCGAACATGTCGCTCGGCAGCAGCAGGACCGGGAGGCGGTTGGTCGTGGCGAGCGCGGCGCCGGTGACCATGTTGGTGGAACCGGGTCCGGTGGACGCCGTGCAGGCGAAGGCCGCGAGCCGGTCGCGCATCTTCGCGTACGCCACCGACGCGTGCACCATGCCCTGCTCGTTGCGCGCGAGGTAGTACGGGAGGTCGGCTTCCCGGGTGACGGCCGCCTGGAGCAGCGCCTGCCCGATCCCGGCCACGTTGCCGTGGCCGAAGATGCCCCAGACGCCGGGGATCAGCCGCTGCTCCCGGCCGTCGCGCTCGCTGTACTGGTTCGCCAGGAAGCGGACCAGGGCCTGGGCCGTGGTGAGACGGATCGTGGTGGGGGCGGTCACAGCAGGCTCACCGCCCGGTCCACGGCACCGGCCACATCGCCGTCCGAGGGGTAGAGCAGGGAGCGGCCCACGACCAGGCCCTGCGCGGTCGGGAGCTTCAGGGCCTTGCCCCAGGACGCGAACGCCGCGTCGGGGTCGGTGACCTGGCCGCCCAGCAGCAGCGCGGGCAGCGTCGAGGCGGACAGCACCCGCTCCATGTCGCCCACGACGGGCAGCTTGAGCCAGGTGTAGGCAGTGCGGCGGCCGAGTCCGGAGGCGATGGTGATGGATGTGATGACGGCGTCGGGAGACAGGTCGTTGTGGATCCGCCCGTCCTTCCAGACGCTGAGGAACGGCTCCACCAGCGCGATCAGGTGGCGGTCGTTCAGCTCGTCCACCGCGTGGGCGGTGTTCTCCAGCGCCGCCGGGGTCGCGGGGTCGTCGAGGGCGATGCGGGTGAGCATCTTGCCCCCCTCGAAGCCCATGGCGGCGATGGTCCCGGCGTCGTAGCCGGTGAACCGGTCGTCGATCTCGAAGGCCGATCCGGCGAGCCCGGCCCGGTTCATGGAGCCGAACACGCTCTTGCCGTCGAGGACGCCGAGCAGCAGCAGGTCCTCCAGGATGTCGGCGGTGGCCAGCACTCCGGTGACACCGGGCCGGTCCAGGGCCGTGCACAGGCGGTCCAGCAGCGCGCGGCGGTCGGCCATGGCGCTGGGGTCGCCGCCGACGCCGTTGGCGCCGCGCGCCGGATGGTCGGCTGCGATGATCATGGCTTTGCCGTGCTCGCCGAGCAGCGAGGTGGGCTTGCGCCGTCGTACGGCGGCGGCCGCGATGGCGCCGGGGTCGTTGACCCGGGCCCCCACGATCCGGCTCACGTTGTCGGAGGGCACGTCGTCACACCTTTCGCTGAGGGTCGTCGGAGGTGGCGGGGCCCGCGGCGCGGAGCTTCGCCTCCACCTCGGCCTCCGTGGGCATGGCGTCGGAGCAGGCCAGGCGCCCGGCGACGAGAGCGCCCGCGGCATTGGCGAAGGCGATCGTGCGGCCGGTGTCCCAGCCGGACAGCAGGCCGTGGCAGAGCGCGCCACCGAACGCGTCCCCCGCGCCGAGGCCGTTGACCACGTCCACCGGGACGGGCGGTATCTCGGCGGCCGAGCCGTCGCGGCCGACGGCCAGCACCCCCTTGGGGCCCTGCTTCACCACGGCCAGCTCCACACCGGCGGCGAGCAGCGCCTTCGCGGCGGCGTACGGCTCGCGCTCACCGGTCGCCACCTCGCACTCGTCGAGGTTGCCGACGGCCACGGTGGTGTGCCGCAGGGCCTCGGCGTAGTACGCCCGCGCCTGCTCGGGGGCGTTCCAGAACATCGGGCGCCAGTCGAGGTCGAAGACCGTCGTCCCCGCCTTCGCCCGGTGGGCGAGTGCGGCGAGGGTGGCCGAGCGGCTCGGTTCGTCGCACAGCCCCGTGCCGGTGACCCAGAAGATCCGGGCGTCGCGCACGGCGTCGAGGTCCAGTTCACCGGGGCGGATGTCGAGGTCGGGGGCCTTCGGCAGCCGGTAGAAGTACAGCGGGAAGTCGTCCGGCGGGAAGATCTCGCAGAAGGTCACCGGGGTGGGCGCGATGTCCGACGTGCCGACGTGGCGGGTGTCGACGCCGTAGCCGGTCAGCGCGGTGCGGACGAAGTCCCCGAACGGGTCGCGGCCCGTCTTGGTGATCACGGCGGAGGGGTGGCCGTAGCGGGCGGCGGCGACGGCGACGTTGCTCGGGCTGCCGCCCAGGTACTTGCCGAACGACGTGACCTCCGCCAGCCCCACGCCGGTCTGGAGCGGATACACATCCACTCCCACCCGGCCCATGGTCAGCAGTTCCAACGGCATAACGCGGTGTCCCTTCGATTCTGCGGGCCCGGGGGATGGCGGAGTTAAAGCGCTTTAAACGCGCCTACGACGAGTACGATGCCCTCGCGTAAATGTCATGTCAATAGGTTGTCACTACGGTGTTGCGCGACCGGGAGGCGACGCGGCGGCGGATGCCGTGAGGTCCGCCTCTTCGGGGAGCTTCGCCACGTCGACGCCGTGGACCGGCGCCAACTCGTGCTTGAGCGCGGCCAGTTCGGCGCCGCCCGCCATGTGGTTGGTCAGCTCTTCGAGACTGACCTCGCCGCGGTCGGCGCTGAGTTCGAGGGTGCCGAGGCGCAGCACGCTGAAGTGGTCGCCGACCATGTAGGCGTGGTGCGGGTTGTGGGTGATGAAGATGACGCCGAGCCCGCGGGCGCGGGCGGCGGCGATGTACTTCAGCACCACGCCGGACTGCTTCACACCGAGGGCCGCGGTCGGTTCGTCCAGGATCAGCACCCGGGCGCCGAAGTAGACGGCTCGGGCGATCGCCACGCACTGGCGCTGGCCGCCGGAGAGGGTGCCGATGGGCTGCTCCAAGTCGTCCAGGACGATGCCCATGTTGCGCAGTTCCTCGTCGGCGGTCTTCTTCATCCGGTCGATGCTGAGGCGGCGGAGCGGCCAGGGTCCTGTGGTCATCTCGGAGCCGAGGAAGAAGTTGCGCCACACCGGCATGAGCGGGACGGTCGCCAGGTCCTGGTAGACGGTGGCGATTCCCTTGCCGAGTGCCTCACGCGGGGTGGTGAAGCGCACCGGTCCGCCGTCGACCAGGAACTCGCCCTCGGTGTGCTGGTGCAGCCCGGAGATGATCTTGATGAGGGTGGACTTCCCGGCGCCGTTGTCACCCAGAACACAGGTCACCCTGCCAGGGCGGACGACGAGATCGACGCCGTGCAGTGCGCGGACGTTGCCATAGGACTTGCCCGCCGCGCGCAGTTCGACGACGGGGTTGCCGTCCACGGGCGAAGTGTCCTCGGCTTGGGTAGTGGTCGCGTCAGTGGTCATGGGGGTCACCTCCGGGTCGCCGTGCGGCGGACCCACAGATTGATCAGGGCGGCGCCGAGCAGCATCACGCCGAGGAACGCCTTGAACCAGTCGGGGTTCCACCCGGCGTAGACGATGCCCTGCTGCACCATGCCGAACATGAAGGCGCCGAAGACCGGGCCGATCGCGGAGCCGTAGCCACCGGTCAGCAGACACCCGCCGATCACCGCCGCGGCGATGTAGATGAACTCCTGGCCCACGCCCTCGCCGGACTGCACGGTGTTGAAGGAGAACAGGTTGTGCATGCCGACGAACCAGGCACCGAAGCCGACCAGCATGAACAGCGAGATCTTGGTGAAGGTCACCGGGACACCGACCGCGCGGGCGGACTCCTTGTTGCCGCCGACCGCGAAGATCCAGTTGCCGTACTTGGTACGGAGCAGCACCCAGGTGGCCAGGGCCGCGAAGACCAGCCACCAGACGACGGTGATCTTCACTTGGGCTCCGCCGACGTCGAACGACGAGGCGAACACCGCCCTGGCCTGGTCGAAGCCCTCCATCGTGCTGATGTCGTCGGTCGAGACATTGCTGGTGACCAGCTTGGTGACCGCGAGGTTCGCACCCTGGAGGATCAGGAAGGTGCCGAGGGTGACCAGGAAGCTCGGCAGCCCCGTCCTGACCAGCATCCAGCCGTTGAACATGCCGACCGCCAGCGACACCACCAGGGCGATGATCACCCCTGACCACACGTTCAGGGTCAGCTGGTAGCTGAGCATGCTCGCGGTGAGCGCCGAGGTGATCACGGCGACGCCGGACGACAGGTCGAACTCGCCACCGATCATCAGGAGCGCCACCGGCAGCGCCATGATGCCGATCGTCGACGACTGGTACAGGATGTTGGCCATCGAACCGGCGTCGCGGACCGGGGGCGCCGCGATGAGGAAGAACACGAACACGGCGACGGCGCCGAGGAAGACCCCGACCTCCGGCTGGGCGAGCAGCCGGAACGCGAGGGAGCGCCGCGTGGTCCGGCCGTCGCTCTGCCGGGAGCCGGGAGCCGGGGGTGTGCTGACCGCCGGGGCTGCCTGCTGGGCCATGCTCATCACCGGTTGCCCTTCGCGGCGAACGTGGCGACGGTGTCGACGTTGGACTTGTCGACGAAGGCCGGGCCGGTCAGCACGGGCTGCTCGCCACCGCCGCTGTAGTTGCCGTTGTTCTTGTAGAGCCACAGCGAGTCGATGGCCAAGTAGCCTTGCAGATAGGGCTGTTGGTCGACGGCGAACTGGACCGTGCCCTTTTCGATGGCGGAGATGAGGTCCTTGTTGAGGTCGAAGGTCGCCACCTTCGCCTTGCTGCCCGCCTCGGACGCCGCCTGCGCGGCGGTGATCGCGAACGGGGCCCCGAGCGTGACCACTTCGTCGATGGACTTGTCCTGCGAGAGCTTGGCGTTGATGGTCGACTTCACCGAGGGCATGTCGGTGCCGTTGACGTAGAGGATGTCGGTCTTGCCGCTGAAGGTCTTCTTCACCCCGGCGCAGCGCTCTTCGAGGTTGACGTCCCCCTGGGCCTGGATGACGCACAGGGCGTGCTTGGCGCCGGTGGTGTTGATTTTGCTGCCGAGTGCCTGGCCGGAGACGGACTCGTCCTGGCCGAAGAAGGACAGCAGGCCCTGCTTCTTCCACACGGACAGACCGGCGTTGAAGCCGACGACCGGGATACCGGCCTTCTCGGCCTTGGCCACCACGGCCTTCATGGCGTCCGGCTTGGCCAGGGTGACGGCGATGCCGTCGACCTTCTGGTCGATCGCGTTCTGCACCAGGTTGGCCTGGTCGCCCGCGCTCTCGTCGTTGGAGTAGATGAGCTTGACGTTGTCCTTGGCGGCGGCGGCCTGGGCGCCCTTGCGGATGGTGTCCCAGAAGGTGTCGCCGGAGGGCGCGTGGGTGACCATCGCGATCGTCATGCGGGGAGTGGAGGCCTTCCCCGCGGACACGTTGCTTCCGGCCTCTTCTGCCTTCTTCCCGCCGGAGCTGCTGGAACAGCCCGCGAGGATCAGGGCGGCCGAGGCGGCCACGGCCACGACGGGGACGGCTCTTCGGGAACGGGAACGGGAGCGGGAGCGGGAAACGCGGTTCATGGCTCGTGCACCTCACTGTGCGACGGGACGGGGAGGAGGGGAGGAGAGGGAGAGCAGACCGAAGCCGGGCGTGCGCGCCGTGCGGATTTCGCACGCGCGGGGCCGGTTTCGCGGGAAACAACCAGGAGCGGTCAAGAGCGATTAAAGCGCTTTAAGTGCTGGTACTATCGACTCGTTTCAAGAGCGTGTCAAGGCGTTGCACGAGGAGATCGCTGTCCGGGAGTGTCCGGGAGGTACAGGTGGACGAGGTCGATTCCGAGCGGCGCCAGAACGGTGCGAACAAGCGCCCCCGGCTTGAGGACGTGGCGGCCCGCGTAGGCGTGTCCACCGCGTCCGTCTCCCTCGTACTGCGCGGCGTGTCCGGCCCCAGCGAGCGCACCCGGCAGCGGGTCCTGAAGGCCGCCGCCGAACTCGGCTACCAGGCGGACCGCACCGCCAGCCTGCTCGCCAGCAGGCGCACCCGGCTCCTCGGGGTCATGGTCGACGTGCACAGCCCGTTCCACGCCGAACTGGTCGACTATCTGCACACGGCGGCCGAGGAGGTCGGCTACGACCTCGTCCTCAGCACGCTGACCCGGACCCGCGACGAGCACACCGCCGTGGAAACCCTGCTGGCATTCCGCAGCGAGGCCCTGATCCTCCTCGGCCCGACCTCCCCCGCCGACACCCTCGCCGCCCTCGACCGCAAGTCCCCGGTGATCGTCGTCGGCCGCCGGATCACCGACGAGCAACTGGACGTGGTCCGCACCGCGGACGACGACGGAGTCGGCCAGATCGTCGACCACTTGGTGGGCCTCGGCCACCGTGCCATCGCCTACGTCGACGGCGGCAAGGGCGTCATCGCCACCGACCGGCGCCGCGGCTACCGCACCGCGATGCGCCGCCACGGGCTGGACCCGCACATCAGGATCCTGCGCGGCGACAACACCGAGGCGGCCGGTGAGCGGGCCGCCCGCCACCTTCTCGACGGCGCCGCCCTGCCCACCGCCGTGGTCGCCTTCAACGACCAGTGCGCCATCGGTGTCCTGGCCGCCCTCTCCCGCGCGGGTGTCGCCGTCCCCGGCGAGGTGTCCGTGGCCGGATACGACGACGACACGCTCTCCCGGCTGAGCTGCTTCAACCTGACCACGGTCAGCCAGAACGCCGAGGAACAGGCCCGCCACGCGGTGGCCGCCGCCGTGGAACGCCTCGACCAGGGCCGCACCGACCCCTGCGAGGTCGTGCTGAGCCCGCACCTCGTCGTACGAGGCACCGTGGCCGAACCCGCCTGACCCGCCACGTACACACGCCCGCACACGACAAGGGACTCCCGGCGCGCCCCGCGCACCGGGAGTCCCTCATTGCCACGCGGCAGAGTGCCTCAGATCAGGACTGGGGGCGGCTGCCGTGGTTGGCGCCGTTCTTCCGACGGGCCTTCTTCTTGCGACGTCGCTTCGACGACATGTCGCCCTCCTTCCAACGATGCTCTACCTGTGCCGATCACTTCGGTGTTGCCACGTGGTGATCATGGCGCGCGTACCCAGCCCGCCACGCCTCACCCGTCATTTCATTGTGAAGCACCTCACGATCCGGTGTCGGGTACCCGCCACCTCGTGAAGTGGTACATCCCCTTTCAGGTGGGTACATGCCATGGTGTGCGCTGGCTGAGCGACATCCGGACAGCGATAGCGTTCGCCCTGGTGGGGCCGCTGATCGTTTCGCTGGCGCTGATGCCGTTCCGTACCGGCTTCCCCCGGACCGACGCGGCTCTGGTGCTGGTGGCCGTGGTGGTGGCCGTGGCCGCGCTGGGTTTCCGGAGCGCCGGTGTGATCGCGGCGCTGTCGGCCACCATCTGGTTCGACTTCTTCCTGACCCGCCCGTGGGGCGCGCTGTCCGTCACCAGCGCCCAGGAGGGGTGGACGGCCGCCCTGCTGCTCGGCATCGGTCTCGCCGTCTCGGAGCTGGCGGTACGCGCCCTCAGCCAGCGCGACCGGGCGCAGGCGGCACACCGCCGCCTCAAGCTGCTCCATGACGCCGGGACGGCTATCGGCGCCACGCTCGACGCGAAGCGGACCGCGCAGGAGCTGGCGCAGGTGGCGGTGGGCCGGTTCGCCGATTTCGTCACCGTCGATCTGGCGGTGTGCGTTCTGGCCGGGGAGGAGGCGCCCTCGGACGCTGCCACGCACGTGCGCCGGGTGGCCCTGGCCGGGGTCCGCGACGATCATCCGCTGCTCCCCGTGGGCGGGCCGCCCCGGCTGGCCCTGTGCGGGGCGCGGTCCCGTGGCTCGCCGTGCGGGCAGCCGAGGCTCGAACCCGATGTGCGGGCCCGTGCCGACTGGCAGGCGCTGGTCCCCGAGGACACCGGGGCGGTGCTGGACTACGGCATGCGCTCGCTGATCACGGCTCCGCTGCGGGCGCGGGGCAGTGTGCTGGGAACGGTCGGCTTCTGGCGTACGCGGGACACCCCGCCCTTCACCGACAGCGATCTGTCCGACGCCGGGGAGCTGGCCGCCAAGGCCGCCGTGGCCATCGACAACGCGCGCCGCTACACCCGTGAGCGGGCCACCGCGCTGGCGCTGCAGCGCAATCTGCTGCCCCGGCATCTGCCCGGGCAGACGGCCGTCGATGTGGCCTCCCGCTATCTGCCCGCGGATTCGCGGGCCGGAGTGGGCGGCGACTGGTTCGATGTGATCCCGCTGTCCGGGAGCCGAGTGGCGCTCGTCGTCGGGGATGTGGTCGGCCACGGCATCAACGCGTCCGCCACCATGGGACGGCTGCGCACCGCCGTGCGCACCCTGGCCGATGTCGATCTGCCACCCGACGAACTCCTCACCCACCTCGACGATCTGGTCGTCCACCTCACCGATGACGAGGTCCTGGAGGCGGACGCGGACGCGGCGGCCAACGGCGGAGTGGGGGCGACCTGCCTCTACGCGGTCTACGACCCGGTCTCCCGGCACTGCGCGCTGGCCTCGGCGGGCCACCCTCTGCCCGTCCTCATCCCCCCCGGCGGCCGCGCCGGTCTGGTGCGCGGCTTCACCGGACCGCCGCTCGGCGTGGGCGCCTTCCCCTTCGAGACCACCGAGCTGGACCTGACCGCGGGCAGTGTCCTCGCCCTGTACTCCGACGGTCTGGTGCGCTCCAGCGACCGCGACATCGACGCGAGTCTGACCAAGCTGTGCGACGCCTTGTCAGTGCCGGAGACCTCGCTGAACGCGGCCTGCGAGAGCGTTCTGCGCGCGCTGGCGGACGACCGCCCGGCGGACGACATCACCCTGCTGCTCGCCCGTACCCGCGCCCTGGCCCCCGACCGGGTCGCCGACTGGGAGATCGCCGCCGACCCGGCCCTGGTCGTGCAGGCCCGGAAGCTGGCCGTGGAGCAGCTCGACGCGTGGGGGTTGTGGGATCTGGCGTTCATCACCGAGCTGCTGGTCAGCGAGCTGGTCACCAATGCCATCCGCTACGGCGCCGCGCCGATCCGCCTGCGGCTGATCCGCGACCGCAAGCTGATCTGCGAGGTGTCCGACGCCAGCAGCACCACACCCCATCTGCGCCGCACCCGTGTCTACGACGAGGGCGGCCGTGGCCTGGTGCTCGTGGCGCGGCTCAGCCACAACTGGGGGACCCGCCAGACCACCGCCGGGAAGACCATCTGGTGCGAGCAGCGGCTGCCGGACACTAGCCCAGCTTCTTGAGCAGTTCGGTGGCGAGGGCGGCGGACGAGGCGGGGTTCTGGCCGGTGACCACGTTGCGGTCGACCTCGACGTGCGGCGCCCACGCGTCGCCCACCTCGACGGTGAGCCCGGCCTCGGTCAGCCGGTCCTGGAGCAGCCACTTGGCGTTGTCGGCGCTGCCGGCCAGCTGCTCCTCGGCGTTGGTGAAGGCGGTGATCCGGTAACCGGCGTAGGCGTTGGTGCCGTCCTCGTTGACCGCCGCGAGCAGCGCGGCCGGGCCGTGGCACACCACGCCCACCGGCATCCCGGACGCCACGGCCCGGGTCAGGATCCGCCCGGAGTCGGCGTCGACCGCCAGGTCCTCCATGGGGCCGTGGCCGCCGGGGACGTACACCGCGTCGAAGTCCTCCAGCCGCACATCGGCCAGGACGGCGGGCCGCTGGAACTCGGCGGCGGTCTTCACCACCTGCGCGAGCCGCTCGGCCTCCTCGGCGCCACCGGCGGCTTCCGGGGCCAGGCTTACGGCGTCGACCGGCGAGACCACACCGCCCGGAGTGGCCACGGTGACCTCATGCCCGGCGGCCTTGAAGGCCTCCAGCGGCACGACGGCCTCTTCCGCCCAGAAACCCGTGGGGTGCGTGCTGCCGTCCGCCAGTGTCCACACGTCGGCGCCGGTCATCACAAAAAGAATCTTCGCCATGGTTCTCTCCTCAGCGGTGTCGCGTTGCCTCCCCCGCACACTAGATCCGGTGATCGTTGAAAGCCCAATCAACGTGTCGCTCCCCGGCGCCCAGGAGCAGATGCCAGCCCGGGGTGTAGGCGCTGTGCAGCACCAGCGACGCCGCGCCGACGGCGCCGACCGCGTCCCCGATGAGGCTCGGCTCGATGGCGATGGTGCGCACGGCACGGGCGATGGAACGGTCGTTGACCCAGGTGTCCATCGCGCGGCGGACCGTCTCCTCGATGTCGCGCAGCGCCTCGCCACCGAGCACGATGCGGCGCACATCGAGCAGGTTCACCGCGGTCACCGCCGCCCGGCCGATGCGCTCCGCCGCCCCTTCGACCGCCTCGGCGGCGTACGAGTCGCCCTTCGCCGCGGCGGCGCACAGCCTGCTCCAGTCGGCGCGGGTCTGCTTCGGGTCCAGGGTCAGGCCGAGCCGTTCGGCCTCGGGGCGGCCGTGCCGGGCGGCGAACGCGGCGAGGACCGCGTGGGGTGCCGCGTACGCCTCCAGGCAGCCCTGCGCACCGCAGTGGCACGCGGCCCCGCCCGACTCGACCACGACATGCCCGAACTCGCCCGCGTTGCCGGAGTTTCCCCGCAGCACCGAGTCCGCGAGCATGATCCCGCCACCGATCCCGGCGCCCACGTACACGAACAGGAAGTCGCCCGCCCGGTCCGCGCCTCCGGCCCAGCGCTCCCCTATCGCGGCGGCGGTGGCGTCGTTGTCCATCACCACGGGCAGCCCGGTCGCCTCGGCCAGCAGATCCGCGAGGGGAACGTGGTGCCACGAGGGGAAGTTGGGCGGGTCGAGCACCATGCCACGCCGGCTGTCTATCGGCCCGGGCACGGCCACGCCCAGCCCGAGCACCCGGCCCGGCTCCACGCCCGACTGCCTGATCAGCGCCTTCACCCCGCGGCCCACCTCCCGCACCAGCCGGTTCGGGTCGGTCTCGGACGAGGTGCGCAGCCTGCGGCGGCGCAGCACCCGGCCGGACAGGTCGAGCAGGACGGCCACCGTGGTGTCGGGGTCGAGATGGACGCCGACGGCGTACGCGGCCTCCGGGCGCAGCGACAGCAGCGTGCGCGGTTTGCCACCTCGGGACGGGGCCTGGCCGGTCTCCTGGATCAGCCCCTCGCCGAGCAGCCTGCGCACCACGTTGGAGACGGTCTGGTTGGTGAGGCCGGTGGCCTGGGCCAGCTCGACCCGGCTCACGGACGGCCTTCTGCGCACGGCGTCCAGTACGACAGCGCGGTTGTATCCCCCGACCCGGGGGAGGTTGGTGCCCGTCCGCATGCGCCTGCGTGCCTCCGTCCGGTCTTCAGGGGCGACAGCGCCCCGCGTGGCCGTGCCCGGTCGCGCGGGGCTTTGAAGGTACCGGAGAAATGGTGACGCGCACCCGTTGACTTCATCAATCCATTGGATTTACTTTTCCGCACAACAGCACCACCGCCCTTGTTCTGCGAGGGCTTCTCCTCCTGGGGAGCATCCGTGAAAGCGCACCACCTCAGACCCCTTCTCATAGCCTCCTTGAGCGGATCTCTCGTCCTGCCGCTCGCCGCGTGTGGAAACAACAGCGCCTCCGGGTCCGGCGACACCATCAAGATCGCCTACCAGCGCAACATGGACAACAAGACCCGGATCATGGACAACTATCTGGCCGTGGTGAAGAAGCAATTCGAGAAGGCCAATCCCGGCAAGAAGGTCCAGCTGGTACCCATCCAGGCGGCGGAGAACGACTACTACTCCAAGATCCAGCTGATGATGCGCTCACCCCGCACCGCTCCGGACCTGGTCTACGAGGACACCTTCCTCATCAATTCCGACATCGCCAGCGGCTATCTGCGCCCGCTGGACGGCTATCTGAAGGACTGGGCGGACTGGAACCAGTTCGTGCCGACCGCGAAGGCCGCCGCCAAGGCGCAGGACGGCAAGACGTACGGCGTTCCGGACGGCACCGACACCCGCGGGCTGTGGTACAACAAGCAGCTCTTCAAGAAGGCCGGACTGCCGGTCGACTGGCAGCCGAAGAGCTGGGACGACGTGCTCGACGCGGCCCGCGCCATCAAGAAGAAGCTCCCCGGGGTCACCCCGCTCAACGTCTACACGGGCAAGGCCGCGGGCGAGGCCTCCAGCATGCAGGGCTTCGAGATGCTGCTCTACGGCACGGGCAAGGACCCGCTGTACGAGCCGTCGTCGAAGAAGTGGGTCGTCGGCAGCAAGGGCATCACCGACTCGCTCAGCTTCGTGCAGAAGGTGTTCAAGGAGAAGCTCGGCCCCGACGTCGAGGACGCGCTCGACGCCAACTTCGGCAATACGGTGGCCACCGAACTGCTGCCGAGCGGCAAGCTCGCGATCAACCTCGACGGGTCCTGGCTGGGCAACAACTGGATCAAGACCGGCGGCAAGCCGTGGCCTCAGTGGTCGACGGTGCTGGGCCAGGCCGCGATGCCGACCCAGACCGGTGACGCGCCCGGCAAGGTCAGCCTCTCCGGCGGCTGGACCTGGGCCATTCCGACCAAGTCCCAGAACCCGGACCTGGCCTGGAAGTTCATCAAGACCCTGCAGACGAAGGACAACGCGGCCGAGTACGACGTGCGCAGCGCCAACATCGCCGTGCGCAAGGACGTGGCCGCCGATCCCGCGTACCAGAAGTCGATGCCCGGTATCGACTTCTTCACCGGGCTGGTGAAGTACACGTACTACCGCCCCGCGCTGCCCGCCTACCCGAAGGTGTCGACGGCGATCCAGGAAGCCATGGAAGCCGTGACGACCGGTGAGGCGAGCCCGCAAAAGGCCGCGAAGACGTACGCGGACGCGGTGAAGAGCGCGACCGACGGCGCGACCGTGGACCGCGCGGGCGGGTGAGGTTACCGGTGGCCACGCTGTCCGGCCCGGGTGCGGGAGTGCCCCTCCCGCACCCGCCCGGCTCCCCCTCCCGCGCGGGGCGCCGCGTCCGCCGCACCCTGCTGCGCGGCGCCCCGGTCGCCCCCTCGGTGATCCTGCTGCTGCTGTTCCTGGCCGGGCCGATCGCGTACTGCGTCTATTACGCGTTCACCGATATGCAGCTCACCGGTTCCTCGGCGACACACTTCGTCGGACTCGACAATTTCACCAAGGCGTTCCGCGATCCCGACTTCCTCAACGCGGTGGTGCTGACCCTGGTCTTCACCATCGTGTCGTCTATCCTCGGACAGAATGTACTGGGCCTGTCACTGGCCGCGCTGATGCGGAAAGCATCACGACGGGTGCGCACCGTCACGAGTACCGTCGTGATCATCTCCTGGGTGCTCCCGGAAGTGGTCGCCGCCTATCTGCTGTATGTGTTCTTCCGCAAGGAAGGCGAACTCAACGCGATATTGGGATTTCTCCATCTGCCGCAGCAGAACTGGCTCTACACGCTGCCCATCATCGCCGTCTCCCTGGCCAATGTCTGGCGCGGCACGGCATTCTCGATGCTGGTGTACTCGGCGGCGCTCCAGGAGATTCCGAACGATATCTCGGAGGCGGCGGAAGTGGACGGCGCGGGCCGGTGGCAGCGGCTGTGGCACATCACGCTGCCGATGATCCGCCGCTCGATCGGCACCAATCTGATGCTCAACACCCTGCAGACCCTGTCGGTGTTCGGCCTGATCTACGTCATGACCCGCGGCGGACCGGGCAACAAGAGCCAGACCCTGCCGCTGTACATGTACGAGCAGGCCTTCCAGAACAGCCTCATCGGGTACGGCACGGCGGTGGCCCTGATGCTGCTCGTGGTCGGCGCCCTGTTCTCCGTGCTGTATCTGCGGCTGCTGAAGACGGAGGTCTGAATGGCCGTCATCGCCTCCCCGAAGTCCATGGCCCGGCGCTCCCGCCCCAGCGCGGCGCCACGTACCGCACACCGCTCGCGGCGGAGCGCCGAGCGGGCCATGGTCAACGTGGTCCTGCTGCTGATCGCGGCGGCGTTCCTGGTGCCGCTGCTGTGGCTGGTCCTCGCCTCGCTGAACGGTACGGCCGGGCTGCGGGTCACCGCCCCGGATCCCTGGACGCTGACCAACTTCCGCCAGGTGCTCAACGCCGACATCACCTTCCGGCCCATCCTCAACGGGCTGATCCTGTGCGGCGGCGCCACCGCGCTGTGCGTGGGGTGCGCCGTGCTGGCGGCCTACCCGCTGTCGCGGTACGAGTCGCGGTACAAGCGGCCGTTCCTGCTGACCATCCTGTTCGCCACCGGTCTGCCCATCACCGCCGTGATGGTCCCGGTCTACGGCATGTTCGTGCAGGTCAACCTGATCGACACGATGTACGGAACGGTCCTGTTCCTCGGCACGTCCGCGCTGCCGTTCGCGATCTGGCTGACGAAGAACTTCATGGACGGGGTGCCGCTGGTGCTGGAGGAGGCGGCCTGGACCGACGGCGCGTCCGGCCTCCAGACGCTGCGCCGCGTGGTCCTGCCCCTGATGTGGCCGGGCATCACCGTGGTCACCATCTTCACCTTCCTGACCATGTGGGGGAACTTCTTCGTCCCGTTCTTCCTGCTGCTCTCCCCCGACCAGCTTCCGGCCTCGGTCAGCATCCTCAACTTCTTCGGCTCGCGCGGCACGGTGGAGTACGGGCAGCTCGCGGCCTTCTCGCTGCTGTATTCCACGCCCGTGGTCCTGCTGTACGTCGTGATGTCCCGTGTGCTGGGCGGGAGTTCGGCCCTCGGCGGCGCGCTCAAGGGCTGAAGCCCACCCCCTTCCGTCACCCCCTGCAAGCCCCCTGCGAGGAGCGTTTCATGCACGACGACCGGAGACTGGTCGAGGACCGTCTCGACCGTGTGCTGCGGGAGCGGATCCGCCCCGCCGTCCATCCCCTCTCCGTACCGCTGACGGTGGAGGTGTGGCACGCACCCGGGGAGCCGGTGCCGGTGGCCGAGGGGCTGGCCGCGGCGTACGAACCCGCCCGGGTCGGCGACGTCTGGGGGCGGCCGTGGGGCACCAGCTGGTTCCGGCTGACGGGCGCGGTGCCCGGCGAGTGGACCGGCCGCCAGGTCGAGGCGGTGGTCGACCTCGGCTCCGGCGCGGGCAACGCGTTCGACTCCGTCAATCCGGGGTTCTCGGCGGAGGGTCTGGTGTACCGGCCGGACGGCACCGCGGTGAAGGGGCTGCACCCGCGCAGCACCTCCGTGCCGGTGGCAGCGCCCTCGGCCGGGGGCGAGCCCGTGCTGCTGCATGTGGAGGCCGCCGCCAACCCCCTGATCGCGGGCCCGGTGACCTGGTTCGGCGACACCGGGACCGCCCCGCCGGAGCCGCTGTACCGCCTGCGGCGGGCGGACCTCGCGGTCTTCGACCCGGTGGTCTGGGAGCTGGTGCAGGACCTGGAGGTGCTGGGCCAGCTCATGCGGGAGCTGCCGGTGGACGCCGAGCGCCGCTGGGGTGTGCTGCGCGCGGTCGAACGCGCCCTGGACGCCCTCGTACTGGATGACGTGGGCGGCAGCGCGGCGGCGGCGCGGGAGTGGCTGGCCCCGGCGCTCGCCGCCCCGGCCACGTCCTCGGCGCACCGGGTGTCCGCGGTGGGCCACGCCCACATCGACTCGGCGTGGCTGTGGCCGCTGCGGGAGACGGTGCGCAAGGTGGCCCGTACGTGCTCCAACGTGGCGGCGCTGATGGACGGCCATCCGGAGTTCGTGTTCGCCATGTCGCAGGCGCAGCAGCTCGCCTGGATCAAGGAGCACCGCCCTGAGGTGTTCGCCCGGGTGCGGGAGAAGGTGGCGGCCGGTCAGTTCGTACCGGTCGGCGGGATGTGGGTGGAGTCGGACACCAACATGCCCGGTGGCGAGGCGCTGGCGCGGCAGTTCACCCACGGCAAGCGGTTCTTCCTGGAGGAGTTCGGGATCGAGACCGAGGAGGTGTGGCTGCCGGACTCGTTCGGCTACAGCGCCGCCCTGCCGCAGCTGGTGAAGCTGTCCGGGTCGAAGTGGTTTCTGACCCAGAAGATCTCGTGGAGCCAGATCAACCCGTTCCCGCATCACACCTTCTGGTGGGAAGGGCTGGACGGCAGCCGGGTGTTCACCCACTTCCCGCCGGTGGACACGTACAACGCCGAGTTCTCCGGCAAGGAGATGGCGCATCTGGTGCGCAACTTCCGGGACAAGGGGTCGGCGAACCGCTCGCTGGTGCCGTTCGGCTACGGCGACGGGGGCGGCGGCCCGACCCGGGAGATGCTGGCCCGCGCCCACCGGCTGCGGAATCTGGAGGGTTCGCCGCGCGTCGAGATCGAACCGCCCGCACGCTTCTTCGCCAAGGCCCAGGCGGAGTATCCGAACGCGCCGGTGTGGGTGGGCGAGCTGTATCTGGAGCTGCACCGGGGCACGTACACCTCGCAGGCGAAGACGAAGCAGGGCAACCGGCGCAGTGAGGCGCTGTTGCGCGAGGCGGAGCTGTGGGCGGCCACGGCGGCGGTGCGCACCGGTTTCGCGTATCCGTACGAGACGCTGGACCGGATCTGGAAGACGGTGCTGCTGCACCAGTTCCATGACATCCTGCCCGGCTCCTCGATCGCCTGGGTGCACCGCGAGGCGGCCCGGACCTACGCCCGGGTGGCCGAGGAGCTGGAGGCGGTGATCGGGGCCGCGCAGCGGGCGCTGGCCGGGGACGCGGGCGCGGGCACCCGGGTGGTGTTCAACGCGGCGCCGCACGGGCGGGGCGGCGTGCCCGCGATGGGCGCGGCGCCCACGGCCGGGCCCGGCGGCCCGGCCGTGTCCGCCACCGAGGGCCGGGACGGCGGCTTCGTCCTCGACAACGGTCTGCTGCGGGTGGCCGTGGACCGCCGTGGGCTGGTCACCTCGGTGTACGACATCGCCGCCGGGCGCGAGGCGATCGCCCCGGGCGGCGTGGCCAATCTGCTCCAGCTCCACCCCGACCTGCCCAACCACTGGGACGCCTGGGACGTGGACGCCTTCTACCGCAACACGGTCACCGATCTGACGGACGCCGACGAGGTTCGGCTCACCCGGACGGACGAACCGGCGGCGGCGGTTCGGGTGATCCGTACCTTCGGCTCCTCGCGCGTCGAACAGTCGCTGGTGCTGCGGCCCGGTGCCCGGCGGCTGGACATCGAGACGGAAGTCGACTGGCACGAGCGGGAGAAGCTGCTGAAAGCGGCCTTCCCGGTGGATGTGCACGCGGACCGGTCGGCCGCCGAGACACAGTTCGGCCATGTGTTCCGGGCGACGCACACCAACACCAGCTGGGACGCGGCCAAATTCGAGATCTGTGCCCACCGCTTCCTCCACGTGGGCGAGCCGGACTGGGGCGTGGCGCTGGTGAACGACTCGACGTACGGGCATGACGTCACCCGCGCGGTGCGCGAGGGCGGCGGGACGACGACCACCGTACGGCTGTCGCTGCTGCGCGCGCCGCGCTTCCCCGACCCGGACACCGACCAGGGCACGCACCGCTTCCGTTACGCCCTCGTCCCCGGCGCGGGCCTCGCGGAGGCGGTGTGCGAGGGGTACCGCATCAACCTGCCGGAGCGCTCGGTGCCGGGGGACGCGGTGGTGGCGCCGCTCGTGGCGGTGGACGGCGATCCGGTGGTCGTGGAGTCGGTGAAGCTCGCCGACGACCGTTCGGGGGCGGTGGTGGTACGGCTCTACGAGGCACTGGGGCGGAGGGCGAGGTCCCGGGTGACCTCGGGGTTCCCGGTCGCCTCGGCTGTCGCCGTCGACCTGCTGGAGCGCCCGCTGCCGGACGGCGACGCGGCGTTCGAGGTGTCGGACGACGGCTCGGTCGCGCTCTCCTTGCGCCCTTTCCAGATCATCACTCTGCGCATGATCCCGACGATCGATTAGGCTCACCAGATGGCGAAGTACTTCGATGTTCACCCCGACAATCCGCAAGCGCGGACCATCAGCAATGTGACGGAAAGGATCCGTTCAGGCGCCCTGATCGCCTACCCGACGGACTCCTGCTTCGCACTCGGCTGCCAGATGGGCAACCGCGACGGCATCAGCCGTATCCGGTCGATCCGGAACCTCGACGACCGTCACCACTTCACCCTGGTGTGCCAGGATTTCTCGCAGCTGGGTCAGTTCGTGCACATCGACAAGGACGTGTTCCGGGCGATCAAGGCGTCGACGCCCGGCAGCTACACCTTCATCCTTCCCGCGACCAAGGAAGTGCCGCGGCAGCTGCCGCACCCGAAGAAGAAGACGGTCGGCGTGCGGATCCCGGACCACGCCGTCACCCAGGCGCTCCTGGCCGACCTCGGCGAACCGCTGCTGTCCAGCACCCTGCTGCTGCCCGGCGAGGACGAGCCGTTGACCCAGGGCTGGGAGATCAAGGAGCGGCTCGACCATGTGGTGGACGCCGTGGTCGACTCGGGCGACTGCGGCACGGAGCCGACCACGGTCATCGACTTCTCGGACGGCGAAGCCCAGATCGTACGACGGGGGGCGGGCGACACCGCGCGATTCGAGTAGGTCTAACCGTCGACGCACTTGGGGTACTTCGAGCCCCGGTTGCAGTCGTGGTAGTCGTACTTGCTGACGCGGAACTTCTTCCCCTCGCCCCCCTTGGCGGGATCGACGACCAGATAGAACTTCTTCCCGTCCTTCACCTTCTCGGTGACCTTCCCCTCCGGGCCTTTCTCGAAGTCCTGTGCGCACCCGGTGAGTGCGAGGGCGGTCACGGCCACGAGTGCGAGGGCGGGGGCGAGGCGGCGTTGCATGTGGTGCTCCTGATCGACTTGAAGACGTGGGCAGTCTAAGGTCATCCGCCGCCCCGCCGAGCAGGCAGGGTCCGCCGCTCACACCCCCTTCACACGCGCGCCTCGGCGCGGGTCGTCTGCTGTACACCGCCCGGCGGCGTGCCGTTCCGCCGCCGTCCATGGCGTGACCTCCGATCCGCCAACTGCCGCTTGTGTCAGATCTCTTGACGCCCCGCCACCTCCGCCTTAGCTTCGGCGTTTATAAATGCAGACCGAGTACGCACATGTAGACAGTCTCGGGGGCCAGGATGAGATCCGACCGGGCGCGGCGCACCGTGCTCACCCTTGTGGTCTCGGGGACGCTGCTGCTGACCAGCGCGTGTGCCGTGGCGAACAGTGACGTGGGGGATGCCGGGAGCGCGGGCGGTGGCACGCTGCGGGTGGTGCTCACCCAGGAGCCCCCGACGCTGGAGCCCTGCGAGTCCTCGCTGACCGCGACCGGTGTCGTCGTCCGCTCGAACGTCACCGAACCGCTGGTGGAACGGGATCCCACATCGGGCGGGCTGGAACCGCTGCTGGCCACCGGCTGGCGGCAGACGAAGCCCACCACCTGGACCTTCGGCATCCGCTCGGGCGTGACCTTCCAGAACGGGCGGCCGTTCACCGCCCAGGACGCCGCGTTCTCCATCGAACGCGCCGTCAACTCGGACCTCGCCTGCAATGTGGACGGCTATGTCTTCGGCGACGAGAAGCTCGACGTACGGGCGCTCAGCCCCACCCGGCTGACCGTCACCACTCAGAAGGCCGACCCCATCCTCCCGCTGCGGCTCAGCTTCATCGAGATCGTGCCGCGCACCACCGACACCAAGGCCAAGGTGCGCATACCGGTCGGGACCGGCCCCTACGCCGTCAGGAAGTGGGAGACCGGGGTCTCGATCTCCCTCGCCCGCAACGACCGGTACTGGGGCAAGCCGCCCGCCTACCCCCGGGCCCGGTATGTCTGGCGCAGCGACGCCAGCGTCCGCGCCGCCATGATCGACAAGGGCGAGGCCGACATCGCCACGGCGCTGGACCCCGTGGACGCGGCCAAGGACACCACCGTCGCCTACCCCAACAACGAGACGACCGCCCTGCGGCTGGACGGCCGCGAGGCACCGCTGGACGACATCCGGGTGCGCAGGGCGATCGGCATGGCCGTCGACCGCACGGGCATCGTCGACGCCCTGCTCGGAGGACTCGCCCGGCCCGCCGCGCAACTCGTCCCGCCCGGTGTGGTGGGCCACGACGACGGCCTCGCCACCACCCCGTACCAGGTGGCGAAGGCCCGCGCGCTGGTCGAGCGGGCCGCCGCCGACGGTGTCCCCGTCCGCCGCCGGATCACCCTCGTCGCGCGCAACGGCCAGTTCGCGGGGATCGCGGAGGTGGCCGAGGCGCTGCAGTACCAGCTGGCGCGCATCGGGCTGAACGTACGGATACGGATGGCGGACACCGCCACCCACCTCCAGTACCAGCTGCGCCCGCTCCCCCGTGGCGTCGGGCCGATCGCGCTGCTCATCATGCACGGCAACCAGGCCGGGGACGCGGCCTTCACGACCAGTCAGTACCTGCTGAGCGACGGCCCCCAGTCCACGTTCGGCACCCCGCGGCTCGACCGCCGCATCGCCGCGGCGAACGCGCTGTCCGGCAGGGCCCGGCAGAAGGCCTTCGCCGATGTGCTCGCCGACCAGAACGAGAGCGTCGCGCAGTACGCGTACCTCGCCCATATGCGCGGGCTGCTGGGGCTGTCGCCCTCGGTGCGGTACCGCCCGGACTCCGCCACCGGGGACGAGATGCGGCTGGCCGAGGTCCGGCCCGTGAAGGCGGGGAACCACTGACATGGCGTCCTTTCTGCGCAAGCGCGTCATCTCCAGCGCGATCCCCCTGGTGTTCGTGGTGCTGGGCGTGTTCTGCCTGGCCCGGCTGACCGGCAACCCCGTCGACCTCTACCTCCCGCTGAGCGCCACCGACCAGCAGCGCGCGGAGTTCTCCGCCGCCCATGGCTTCGACGACTCCGTCCCCGTACAGCTGTGGGACTACCTCAGCAACGCGGCGCGGCTCGACTTCGGCACATCGCTGCGCACCGGAGAGCCCGCCGACGCGATGGTGCTGGAGGCGTTTCCCGTCACCCTGCAGCTCGCGGGCATGACCATGCTGCTGGCGGTGCTGGGCGCCCTGCTGGTCGGAAGTATCGCCGCCTACCGGCCGGGCTCGGCCGTCGACCGGCTCTCCGGTGTGCTCTCGATGACGGCGGCCAGCATCCCCGACTTCTGGTTCGCGATCATGGGTGTGCTGGTCTTCGGCGTGGGGCTCGGCTGGCTGCCGACCTCCGGCACCCTGGGCGGCCCCGAGGTGTGGGTGCTGCCGCTCGCCACCTTGCTGATCCGCCCGTTCGGGGTGCTCGTCCAGGTGGTCCGCGGCAGCATGGTCGGCGCGCTGTCCGCTCCGTACGTCAAGGTGGCCCGCAGCAAGGGGGCCGATGCCACCCGGGTGGTGTTCGGACACGCCCTGCGCAACGCCGTCACCCCCGTCCTGACCGTCGCGGGCGATCTCGCCGTTGGCCTCGTCAACGGCGCGGTGGTGGTGGAAACGATCTTCGGCTGGCCCGGGATCGGCAAGCTCATGATCGACTCGATTCTGCAGCGCGATTTCGCGGTGTTGCAGGCCGCCGTCCTGCTCACCGCCGTGACGATCTTCGCGCTGAACATCCTCGTCGACGTCTGCCACGCGCTGATCGACCCCCGAGTGCGCCAGGCGGTACCGGCATGAGCGAAGGAGCCACCATGCCCGCGCCCGACGGCCGTTCACCCTCCGCTGCGGCCACTTCGCCGCCGTCCCGCCCGCCCCGCTGGTGGCGGCTGCTCGGCAGGGACCGGGGCGCGGCCGCCGCGGCCGTCATCCTGGCCCTGGTGTTCCTCGTCGCGCTGTCCGGGCAGCTCTTCCTCGGCGACCGGGCGGTACGGCAGGATCTGCGCGCCTCGCTGCGGCCGCCCTCCCTCGACCACGGCCTCTACGGGCTGCTCGGTACGGACGTCCTGGGGCGCAGCGTGCTGGCCCGGCTGATCGACGCCGCCGGGACGACGCTGTCCATCGCGGTGCCCGCCGTACTGTGCTCACTGCTGATCGGCTCCGCCCTGGGGCTGTGGGCCGGATACCACGGAGGGGTGCGCGAGAGCGTCGCGATGCGCGTCGCCGATGTCATCCTCAGCTTTCCGTCGCTGCTGATCGCGGTGGTCGTGCTGTACGTGTTCGCCCCCAGCGCGATGAACATCGTGCTGATCCTGGCCGTCGCGCGCATCCCCGTCTATCTGCGCACCGCCCGCGCGGAGGCGGCCGAGCTGCGAAGCCGCCTGTTCGTCGACGCGGCCCGGACCTTCGGCACGCCCAGCTCGGCCATCATCGCCCGGCATCTGCTGCCGATCGCGCTGCCCACACTGCTGACCGTGGCCACGCTCGACTTCTGCTTCGTCATGCTGACCGAGTCGTCCTTAAGTTTCCTCGGCATCGGCATCCAGCCGCCCGATGTGAGCTGGGGGCTGATGGTGGCCCAGGGCCGCCAGTATCTGCGCGGCGCCTGGTGGATCGCCGTGCTGCCGGGGCTCGCCATCATGCTCACCACGGTGTCCGCCGCGATGCTCGCCGCCTGGGTGCGGCTGGCCACCGACCCCGGTCAGCGCTGGCGGCTGACGCTGCCACGTAAGCGGCGCGGCGAGCGGGCCGCCGTTCCCCCGGAGATGATCGCGTGAAGCCATCCGCCCCGCCCGTGCCCGCCGCGACCGGCCGCCCCGCGCTGGAGGTCGAGGGGCTCTGCGTCGATCTGCACACCCCCTCCGGCACGGTCCGCGCCGTGGACGGCGTCAGCTTCGGTGTGTACAAGGGGCGCACCCTGGCGCTGCTGGGCGAGTCCGGCTGCGGGAAGTCGATGACCGCGCTGTCCATCGCCGGGCTGCTCGACCCCGTGGCGGAGGTGACGGGCGGGGCCGTGCGGGTGTCCGGCACCGATGTGACGCGGGTGAGCCGGGCCGAGCGCAGAAAGCTGGCCGGTCCTGTGCTGTCGATCGTCTTCCAGGACGCGCTGGCCGCGCTCAACCCCGTGCAGCCGGTCGGGCGGCAGCTCGCCGAGCCGTTCCGCATCCATCGCGGGATGTCGCGGCGTCAGGCTGCGGAGAAGGCGGTGGAGCTGATGACCCGGGTCGGCATCCCCGAGCCCCGGCTGCGGGCCCGCTCGTATCCGCACCAGTTCTCCGGCGGTATGCGCCAGCGGCTGCTGATCGCGATGGCCGTGGCCCTGGACCCCGATGTGCTGATCGCCGACGAGCCCACGACCGCGCTCGACGTCACCGTGCAGGCGCAGATCATGCGGCTGCTGCGGGACCTGCAGACCGAACGGGACATGGCGCTCGTGCTCATCACCCACGACCTGGCGGTGGTCGCCCGGCGCGCGGACGATGTCGTGGTCATGTACGCGGGCACCGTGGTGGAGACCGGCCCGGTACGGGACGTCTTCGCCCGCCCCCGCCACCCCTACACCAAGGCGCTCCTGGACTCCGTGCCCGAACACGCCGTCCGGGGCCAACCGCTGCCCGCCGTACCGGGGAGCCCGCCCGAGCTGAGCGCGGTGCCGTCCGGCTGTGTCTTCCAGGCCCGGTGCCCGCTGGCCGCCGAGCGCTGTACCCGCGAACGCCCTCCCCTGGAGCTGGTCGGCGCCGCACGGCTGGCGGCCTGCCACTTCCCCGAGGAGATGGACCGTGTCTGAGACGCCCGGAACACCTCTCGACGGAACACCTCCGCTCGACGGAACACCACTGCTCGACGTCCGTGGCGTGACGAAGTCGTTCGGTCACGGACGCCGCCGTCTGACCGCGGTGGACGGGGTCGACCTCCGGGTCGGGCGGGGCGAAACCCTCGGTCTGGTGGGCGAGTCCGGATGCGGGAAGTCGACCCTGGCCAGGGTGGTGCTCGGGCTGGAGCGGCCGGACGCGGGAGTGGTGCGCTTCGACGGCACCGACCCGTTCACCCTGAAGGGCAAGGACCTGCTGGCGTGGCGGCGCCGGGTACAGATGGTGTTCCAGGACCCCTTCGCCTCGCTCAACGCCCGGATGTCCGCGGCCGACCTCATCGGCGAGCCGTGGCGCACCCACCGCGACATCGTGCCGACCGCGCGGGAGCGGGACCGCCGGGTCCTGGAGCTGCTGTCCCTCGTCGGACTGCGGGAAAGCGACGCCCACCGCTACCCGAACGAGTTCTCCGGCGGACAGCGGCAGCGCATCGGCATCGCCCGCGCGCTCGCCCTCGAACCCGACCTCATCGTGTGCGACGAGCCGGTGTCCGCGCTGGACCTGTCGGTGCAGGCCCAAGTCCTCAACGTACTCTCGGAGTTGCGGACCCGGCTCGGGGTGTCCTACGTGTTCATCTCGCACGACCTGTCCGTGGTCCGGTACATCTCGGACCGGGTGTCGGTGATGTACCTGGGCAAGGTCATCGAACACGGCCTCGCCGACGATGTCTTCGACCGGCCGATCCACCCTTACACCGCCGCCCTGATGTCCTCCGCTCCCCGGCTCGATGTGTCCGGGGCGGCGGACGGGGAGGAGATTCCGCTGCGCGGTGAGGTCCCCTCCCCGTACGGCATCCCCTCGGGCTGCCGGTTCCGTACCCGCTGCTGGAAGAGCGAGGACCGGTGCGCGGAGACGGCGCCGGTGGCCGTCACCCGCGCACCCGTGGGGCACACCGGGCAGGAGCCGCACGAGGGTCTGTGCCACTTCCCCCTCGACGGCTGAGGACGGTCAGGAGGGGTTGTCCGCGTGGGTGAGGGTCGTCCAGGCGTTGAAGTAGTTGTCCGTGCCGGACGGGCGGTGTGCCTCGGTGTACTTCTGGGTGTTGGACATGGCGATGCCGAGGCGGTTGTGGAGGGCGTTGAAGCCGACCTCGGTGACCTCGTCGAGGCCCTTCTTGACCGAGCCTGCGCACAGCCAGGACGGCACGGTGGCGCCGTTCTCGTAGGAGGTGTGGAAGCCCAGTGCCTGGCGCAGCCGCTCCTGGATCTTCGGGTAGAGGTCCTGGCCCTGGATGCGGCTGGTCTCGGCGATGTCCGCGATGGAGGCGATGCCCCAGCCGGTGTGGCCGAAGTCGCGGCAGGTCTCCTGGGAGAGGCCGTCGGCGAAGGTGCTCTGACCCTGCCAGTACTTGATGATCTCGGCCTTGGTGTCGATGCCGCTGTTCGCGGGCGGCTTGGGCAGATCGCCGTCGCTGGTCAGATAGACGTACGCCGGGACGCGGGCGAGGTAGGTGTTCACGGCCTTGTCGTAGCTGGTGCGGTCCTCGATGAAGACGGAGATGCCGATCGCCGCCTCGGTCATGACCAGCTGCCAGTTGCCGTTCTTGGTCTCGGCGCCGCTGATCACCTCGGGGAGGTAGACGGTACGCAGCATGGTCGCGAAGCGGCCCGCGTTCGGCCAGCCGCCGTCGTACGTGTACTTGATGATCTCGGCGGCCCGTGGCCAGGTGGATCCGGCCCAGCCGGTCTGCAGCGGGGCGTTGGTGTTGGTGTGGTCGGTGATGGTCGCCGACCAGGCGTCCATGATCTCGATGGCCTTCTTGGCGTATCTGCTGTCCCGGGTGAAGTACCAGGCGAGCGCGTCGGTGTAGGCCGCGATGGCGTCCTGGCGCTCGTCGGTGCAGCCGTAGTTGGGGTTGGACGACGATCCGCACTCCACGACGGCGCGTGGCTTCGGAGTGCGCGACAGTGAGGCGTAGGAGCTGGCCATCATCCCGTCGTACGCGGCCTTCCAGGGCTGCTGACCGGCCTGCACCTTGGTCCGTGCGTAGTCGAGTTGGCCACGGCTCACCAGCACTCCGGGGTGGGTGAAGGTGGTCGGCGCGGCGGTGGCGCGTGGGACCGGGCCGGTGAGCTGGAGGCTCAGCAGTCCGGCCAGCAGGGCGAGAACACTGAGCAGGGCGGTTCTGGTTCGTCGCATCCGATGACCTCTTCCATGCTCGTTGGCCTGGACCATAGAAAGATGCCGTGAACATGTCAATCCATACGCCCTCGGCGGGCTACCCGGCCACGGTTCCCCTCTCACGGGCCAGCGCCACGGTCAGGGCGCGGAAGATGCGTACTTCGGGGTTGGTGTCGGTGGTACGGGTGGCGAGGACACTGTGCGCGCGGGGTGCGTCCAGCACCGGTACGTACCGGGCGCCCGGCCAGCGGTAGTAGCGGGCGAACGAGGCGAGCCCCGAGCCCGCGCCACGGCCCGCCGCCACGCTGGTGAGGACGTCCTGAGGCGTGAGGGCGCAGTCGGGCGCGCGGCGTTCGCCGGTCTCGAAGTACAGGTAGTCGGTGAAGTTGCGCGGTGTGTGCGGCGGCAGCTGCAGATAGGGCAGGTCGATGACGTCGGCCAGCCGGACACCGGTTCCGGCGGCGTCCGCGAGGGCGGAGCGGGCCGGGACCGCCACGATCCGCTGTTCCGTGGTGATGAGGTCCACGTCGATGCCCTCGGCCTCGAAGGCGGGCCGCACGAAGGCCACGTCCACCCGGTCCTCACGCAGCGCGCTGATGTGTTCGGTGAAGGTCAACTGGACGAGTTCCAGCGACACTTCGTGCCGGGCGCGGCGAAAGGCGCTGACGGCGGCGGGGGTGACCTCGGCCGAGCCGTGGCCCATGATGCCCACCCGCAGGGTGCCGGTACCCCTCGTCGGGGCGAGGGCGGCCTCGGTCACGTCCTCGACGGCCGCGTTCGCGGCGGCGAGCAGGGTCCGGGCGTGGGAGACGAGCCGCCGCCCGGCGACGGTCGGCACGACGGGGCCGCTGCCACGGTCCAGCAGCCGGGTGCCGAAATCCCGCTCCAGCTGCTGCACATGCTGGGTGACGGCGGCCGGTGACAGAAAGAGCCGGGAGGCGGCCCGGCCGTAGTGCTCCTCCTCGACCACCGCCAGGAACGAGGACAGCTTGCGCAGATCCATACCGGCCACGATACGACCGCGTCGCACGTGGTCACGACGGCGTTCAGGATTTCTGAACGGAGGCGGCGCCGGGCGCCGACCGGCCCGTACAACGGCCGGTATGAGCAAGCACGCCGCCACCACCGCTCCACCCTCGGTCTCCGCTCCCGCCCCTCCCCCGGACACCGCCGCGCCCGCGCCCCGGCACTGGCTGCGGGCGGGCTGGGTGATGACGGCCTCCGGCTGGAGCGCCAACCAGTTCTCCGCCCTGCTGGGCGCCTACCGCGACGAATTGGGCCTGACGTCGGCCGACACGACGGCCCTGTTCGGCATCTACGTCCTGGGGCTCATTCCCGGTCTGCTGCTGGGCGGGCCGCTCGCCGACCGGCGGGGACGCCGACCCGTCGTCTTCCTCGCGCTGGGCACCTCGGCGCTGGCCACCTGCCTGCTGATGATCGGCCCCAGCGCCGCCGCCTTCCTGTGGCCCGGGCGCTTTCTGACCGGGATCGGCGCGGGCGCCCTGCTGGCGGCGGGCAGTGCCTGGATCAAGGAACTGTCCTCGCCACCGCACGGCACCGCGCCCAACCCGGGGGTGGCGGCCCGCCGTTCCGGACTGTTCCTGTCCGCGGGCTTCGCGACCGGCGGTCTGGCCGCTTCGCTGATCGCCCAGTGGGCTCCGCAGCCCATGGTCACCGCCTACCTCCCGCATCTGGTCCTCTCCGCCGTCGCCGCGCTGCTGGCCGCCCGCACCCCCGAGTCCTCCCCGGCCCCTTCCTCCCCGGCGTACTCGGACAGGGCCCGCTCCGGCACGGTCCGCTCCGGCACGGCCCCGGCGCGCGAGTTCCGCCGGATGGTCGCCCCGGTGGCACCGTGGGTGTTCATCGCCCCGGCGGTGGCGTTCGCCACGCTGCCCGGGCTGGTCGACGCCGAGCTGAAGGGCTGGGAGACCGTGTACGCCGGGGTGATCACCGCCGTCACCCCGGGCGCGGGCATCCTCGTGGCGCCGTTCGCGCGGTCGCTCGCCGCCCGGCACCGGATCGCCACGGGGGCGATCGGACTGGCCGCCGTCGCCCTCGGTCTGCTGATCGCCGCGCTCGCCGCCGCGCAGGCGCAGCCGGTGGTCGCCCTGCTCGCCTCGGTCGTGCTCGGCGCCGGGTACGGGCTGTGCGTCGCGTACGGCCTCACCGAGGTCGCCGCCCTCGCGCCGCCGCACCAGCTGGCGCGCCTGACCTCGTACTTCTGGACGCTGGCCTACCTGGGTTTCCTCGCCCCCTATGTCATCACCCTGTTCACGGCGGTGTTCTCCACGCCCGCGATCCTCCTCGGCGCCGCCGTGCTGGCCGTGGTCACCCTGGCGGCCGTCACCTACCGCGGCACCCGCCAGGCGCACCCACGCTGACCCCGAACGCTTTCCTGGGCCCGGGCGCGCCCGGTCACGTACCATCCGGGCAGTACGGGGCCTGCCACCGGACACCTCTCGCCCCGCCACCCGTCAGCAAGGAGTCTCAATGACTGAGTCAAGCCGCCTGCGCGTCCGGCGGGACGGAGGTGAAGATGCGGTTGTCGCGCAGGAGCGCCCACAGGACGCCGG
>NZ_JBSFGE010000010.1:0-328598 GCF_053596435.1 Streptomyces sp. NPDC001700 | reverse complement strand
TGACGGATTTCACGAAAGTGATGGAAAACGAGCACCCAGCCACATAAAGCCCCAGGTCAACTCCTGTGGTCCCCGCGCACGCGGGGTTGGTCCCACCGCCCCGACAAGACCCCGACCTTGTCTGACGTGGTCCCCGTGCACGCGGGGTTGGTCCCCCGTTTGCCAGTCCGTCGTACTCCACGGCGGTGTGGTCCCCGCACACGCGGGGGTTGCTCCGGCTTCGACATCACCCTCCGTCCCGAACGGCTGTCGGCCCCGCGACCGCGGGGGTTGCTCTGCGTTGTGGGTGCTGAGTACGGACGCAGCCGGGTCGGCCCCGCGACCGCGGGGGTTGCTCCCGGCTTCCGTACGAGATGTGGCTGCGCGCCGAGTCGGCCCCGCGTCCGCGGGGGTTGCTCCTGCGCGACGCGGGCGTGACGTTGTCCTCGGAGGTCGGCCCCGCGTCCGCCGGGGTTGCTCTAACGTCCAGCGCGTCCGTGGACTTCGGCCGTGCGTCGGCCCCGCGTCCGCGGGGGTTGCTCCAGATAGGAGCTGTTGACCTTGGTAGAGACTATGTCGGCCCCGCGTCCGCGGGGGTTGCTCGAGGTGTTCGGCCTGGCTGTACATGTGGAGGGGGTCGGCCCCGCGTCTGCGGGGGTTGCTCGGTTGCAGGCGCCGCGCGTGACATTCGCCAGATGTCGGCCCCGCGTCTGCGGGGGTTGCTCTCGTCTGGGGAGACGAGAGCGGTCATCGCCAACGTCGGCCCCGCGTCTGCGGGGGTTGCTCCCGAGTCGACGGCGCGGGGGGCCGCGGAGGGAGGTCGGCCCTGCGTCTGCGGGGGTTGCTCGGCGTCCAGCAGGCTGGCGCTGCGCAGGACGTGGTCGGCCCCGCGTCTGCGGGGGTTGCTCGTGCTCCACGGCGTCCGCCCCGTGGTTCGCCTCATCGGCCCCGCGTCTGCGGGGGTTGCTCTGGGGTTGCCGACCCCGCTCGGTCCCCAGCCAGGTCGGCCCCGCGTCTGCGGGGGTTGCTCGTGCAGTACGGCTGCGCGCACAGCGGCTCCTCCGTCGGCCCCGCGCCTGCGGGGGTTGCTCGCTGATCGAGGCGCGCGTGCTCGGCACGCCGATGTCGGCCCCGTGTCTGCGGGGGTTACTCTGACGCGGACACGGAGCCCGAGGGGCTGACGTAGTCGGCCCCGCGTCTGCGGGGATTGCTCTTGACCTGGCTGCATTGCGTGGCGCTTCTGGGGGTCGGCCCCGCGTCTGCGGGGGTTGCTCGCTGGCCCACTTCCGCTCGCGCGTCTCCTCCTCGTCGGCCCCGCGTCTGCGGGGGTTGCTCCGCGACCTGCGCGATCGTCGCCCCCCGCTGAACGTCGGCCCCGCGTCTGTGGGGGTTACTCGGTCCTGTTGCAGGACGGGTTCGGCCTGGCCCTGTCGGCCCCGCGTCTGCGGGGGTTACTCGGGCGGCGACCGGGACTCGGCCGGCCTCTTCCAGTCGCCCCGCGTCCGCGGGGGTTGCTCTCGCGACGCGCCCATGCAGCGCGTAGGCGTGTGGTCGGCCCCGCGTCTGCGGGGGTTGCTCGATGGGGTCCAGGCCAGCGTAGAGAAGATACGTGTCGGCCCGCGTCCGCGCGGGTTGCTCGCGCATGGCCTGGCTGTACGAGGTCGAACACGCCCTTCAACAACGACCGCCTTGCTCCGGTCCCTGGGAAGTCCATTACCGGGACCTCCTCTTTATCAGCAGAAACCAGCCTGGCCAAATCGAGCAGCATTCCCAGACTTAACTTTGATCCGGAAAATTCCACCCTGAAGGG
Source organism: Streptomyces sp. NPDC001700 (assembly GCF_053596435.1). Lineage (NCBI taxonomy): Bacteria > Bacillati > Actinomycetota > Actinomycetes > Kitasatosporales > Streptomycetaceae > Streptomyces > Streptomyces sp. NPDC001700. The sequence goes on along the minus strand of NZ_JBSFGE010000010.1, from coordinate 326,809 downwards.
CTAAGCATGTCTGCTCAATTCATGGACGTGAAAGCGACAGCAGAGTATCTCAACATGTCAGTGGCCTGGGTGTATCGGGAGGCCCCTAGCTTGGGGCTGGCCCCCTACAAGTTTGGGCGTGGACGCAATGCGAAGATTCAATTCAAGATATCGGACGTCCAAGCCTGGCTTCGACAGCAGAAGTTGGGCTAGAGCAGCACTCGCGAACACACAGGTCCCCCGTCGCTGCTTCGCAGTACGGGGGTCTCCTGCGGTTCAGGCCGCCAGCCCCAAGTCCAGCAGCTTGGCAGCCTTGCCGACCGATCCCGGCATGAGGTGCCGGTAGATCTTGAAGGTGATGTCCAGGCTCTTGTGGCCCATCCACTCGGCCACGTCGGTGATCGGGATGCCGTTGGTCAGACAGTTCGAGGCGAAGAAGTGCCGGAAGCCGTACATGACCATCCCTTCCGGGATGTCCACCTCACCAGCCTTTTTGATCCTCTGCCATTGGTTCGAGAGGTAGTAGTACGGGAACGTCTTGCTCGGGTCCTGGGGGTGGCGGAGGAGGTAGCCGTTTACCGTGCCGTACTTCCCCGCGTACCACTCGATGGTGGCCTTGACCCGCGCCGGGAGGGGGACGTCGCGGTACTCGCTGGCCTTCCGGTGCTTCAGCCGTCCGTATTCCCTGGTGGTCTGGTTCACCTGCTCGGTGATGCGGTACACGTCGTCGGCCACGATGTTGTTGATGTTGACTGCCGCCGCTTCCCCGTTGCGCATGCCACATCCGCTCATGAGGTCGGCCACCAGGAGAAACATTTCGTCGCCAGCAGTGCGTATCTCCTGGAGCTGCTGCACCGACGGGATGACCGCGCGCTCGGGGTCGTACTGCGGAGGCTTGACCCCCTCCAGAGGGTTCTCGCTGAAGAGGCCGAGCCTGTGCGCGTCGAGGAGGACGGCCTTGAGCTTGTCGTACGCGTTTGCCTGCGTGGCCAGACCGGCGCCATTCCGCTCCATGGTCTGGATGAAGCCGTCCACGACCTTGTGGTCGAAGGTATTCATCCGGCGGCTTCCCAGGGCCGGGAAGAGGTGGTGCTCCAGGAGCGAGTCGAGATGCCGGACGGACGACTCGGACAGATCCCGCTGCCCGGCCTTCCAATCAGCGGCGTACTCCGCGAACTGCATCGCGCCGTACTTCCGGATGCGCTCCGCCCTGCTCCGATTCTGAGGAGCGGCCCTCTTCGCCTTGTAGATCTCCGACAAGCGTTCGATGGCGTCGTCCTGCCTGGAGAAGCCGGACTCCTCGGCCTGGTTCCCGGCCGCGTCGCGATAGCGGATCTTGTACGGGTGCGGGCACTTGGACCACCGGGACTGAGCGTGCTCGCACTCCTTGAAGAAGGTGCCCATACCCCGGGCGAGCGTCTTGGCCGCCATGTACTGCTGACTCCTCGGGCGCCGATGCTGACACTTTACTGACAGCCGATACTCCGAGACGTCTCCGACCTGCACGAAGACGGGAATCGTGTGATATGTGGTGGAACTTCATCGGCCGCTCCCACGACGACATCGCCCAGGCCCGCGCCGACTGGACGGCGGGCCGCCACTTCGGCGAGGTCCACGGCTACGACGGCCCGCCGCTCCCCGCCCCCGAACTCCCCCCAGTACCGCTGAAACCGCGCGGACGCGCCCGCTGACCTGCACTTTCATCGAAAGCGAGCCATCACCGAACGCTTGATCATTTATGGTCGATACCCAGCGGCAACGTGACGTGGACGCGCCTCTTGCGGCCGCTTCACAGGGACAGCGACGAGTCCCAGGTTTGACCGTCTGTGACAGCCTCTGGCAAACCTTACGCTGACCCAATGCTGACTTTGCTGACCCTTCATCAGGTCGGAACGTCCGCTCGATCCACTCGAGGGGTGCACCGCGCAAGCCGGGATCGGGGCCAGGTCGCGCTGCGCGATGTTTGAGCGACGGTCCTCGCTGGCCACTGCGGCTTCACGATGAGATCGGGCGGCAACGCGGCACGCGCCGCTTTTGTTGCTCCTCTACAAGTCGACAGGAGTGTCGGGAGGCCAATGTCCGGCGCATGAGGCGGCTGTGATCAGATGCGGACTCGCTGCCCCGTGGTCTGATCGATGCGGCAGGCGCAGCCTGGTGCTGACCTAGATCACGTTGGCCGCACGGCTGCTTTCAGGATTTGCGGCTCGGGGCGGTCAAGTGCTCTTCAGCCCCTGGACACTGCCCATCCTCGGAGAGCAGCAGCTTGCAGGTTCCTCCCCCAGAGGTTTGCTCCTGGCACAGCGCGAGTTTGAATCGCCGAGTTCACGCGACGAACTGGCCAGCTCACTAGCGCAGTCCAGTGTCGGCGACGGCTGAAAAGTGGTTCTGTCGCATGTGTTGTGGATGGTCACGGACTGTAGCCCCTGGCGGGTTGGGCGGCCGCGTGGAAGTTGCCCGAAATCAGCCCCGCACGGTGCTCGCCCGGGTGATGGTCACCGGCCGTGGGAGAGAGCACGGTTGACCTGAAGGAGCTGCTGTTCCCCGGCGTTGCCGACGTGGCGATCGCGTCGATAGAGGCAGAGCCGGGAGTCATACGCGTTGTGGCTCGCAGCACTGCCCGTGGTGCGTGGTGTCCAGGGTGTCGTGGCTGGTCCGAGCGGGTGCATGGCTCCTACCAGCGTCGTCCTGCCCACCTGCCGACCGCGGGGAAGGCGGTGGTACTGGCGTTGACGGTCCGGCGCTTCCTGTGCGGCGACCGGCGATGCCCTCGACAGACCTTCGCAGAACAGCTAACAGGTCTGACCAGGCCCCACGCCCACCGCACCGAAGGGCAACGCTCCACCTTGGCCCGGATCGCCCTGGCACTGGCCGGCCGGGCCGGCGCCCGGCTGGCCCACCTGCTGGGCATGAGCGCCGGTCGGGACACCCTGCTGCGGCTCATCCACGCTCTGCCCGACCCCGACAGACTCACCCCACGGGTGCTGGGCGTGGACGACTTCGCCTTCCGCAAGGGGCACACCTACGGCACGATCCTGATCGACATCGACACCCACCGGCCCATCGACGTTCTCCCTGACCGCGAGGCCGCCACCCTGGCCCGCTGGCTGGCCGACCACCCCGGCGTGGAGGTGATCTGCCGCGACCGCTCCACCGCCTACGCCGACGGCGCCCGCGCCGGAGCACCGGAGGCTGAGCACTGCGCGGACCGCTGGCACCTCTTCCACAACCTCGTGGAGGCCGTGGAGAAGACGGTCGTGCGCCATCGGGCCCTGCTCCCCGAGCCCGAACCGCCCGACGACCAGCTGGCGTTGACGGCCGAGGACATCCGGGCAGCCGCGTCCACGACGCGAACGACAGCCGCACCTCGCACATCGGGACGGATCAGTGACCGCACCCGCGAGCGTCACCAGATCATCCACGAGCTGCACCGCCACGGCCACAGCCTGCACGGCATCGCGGCACAGCTCGGCCTGGCCCGCAACACCGTCCGCCGCTTCCTGCGCGCGGGGACCGCAGATGACCTGCTGGCCGGCAAGTGGACCGGCCGCACCAGCATCCTCGACCCCCACAAGCCCTACCTCCACCAGCGGTGGGCGGAAGGATGCACCACCGCCGGCCGACTACTCCAAGAACTCCGCAACCGCGGCTACACCGGCGGCCAGAGCGTGGTCAAGGAGTACCTCCGGCAACTGCGCGACACCGTCCCCCGCACTGACCGGCCACCCCGTCGGCCTCTGTCCGTGCGGGAGGTGACCAGCTGGCTCACCCGCCACCCGGACAACATCGCCGAGCACCAGGCCGAGCGTCTCAGGGCCATCCTCGGCCGCTGCCCGGAACTGGAGAAGACCGCCCACCACGTCCAAACCTTCGCCGAGCTGATGAACAAGCGCCACGGTGACCAGCTGGAGGAATGGATGTCCAAGGTCCAAGCGGACGACCTACCGGACCTCCACTCATTCGTCGCGGGCCTGCGACAGGACACCCAGGCTGTCACCAACGGCCTCACCCTGCCCTACAGCTCCGGCCCCGTCGAAGGCGCAGTAAACCGCATCAAGATGCTCAAACGGCAGATGTTCGGCCGTGCCAAGCTGCCCCTACTCCGCAAACGCATCCTCCTGAGCTAACACTCAGTCACCGCATCACAAAGCATGCGACAGAACCGCTTTTCAGCCGTCGCCGACAGAGATTGCGGGCAATCTCCAGGATGCCCTGGCGGGTCTGGGCGGCACCCTGCTCGCGCCGTGGAGACCGCACGGGATCGCCTTCTTCGGTCTGGCCGGGAAAGTCGTGCTTGCCTCCTCGCATCAGACAACGCAAAGACCAAATCCGCACGTTGAATCCCGGCAAGGCAAGCCCTGAACATTGCTTCAGGGTCTCCACCAAGCCGAGGCCGACTCAGCTGCGTTGAGTACTCCGGCACTTTCTGATGGCACTGATATTCCATAAACATGACCCTGTGGTCCAAGCGTGCGCCGTGCCGTCCTTCCTAAGCTGCCCCAGGGCTCGGAGTAACCCGGGCTGCTCCGGGCCCCGGCACGTACCAGGCCTCACAGCCGCCACCGCAAGGAATACCTGATGAAGCACGTCTTGCCACCAAGATCCACAGCCGTCCTTTCCTCCGTGAAAAGGCAGTTCGGCTCCATGGCGGCACTGCTTCATCCAAGGCTCGTCAACCAGTCTCCCGGTCGAGAGTCCATTCACCAGGCGCTTGATCTGCCCACACGCCAGTACGTTATGGAGGTACCTTGGCGGCCGTTTGCGGTGTCGCCAGAAGGTAAGCGCGCATCATGAACTCACGTCACGAACAGACCATGCGATACCGCGTACTCGGCCCGGTCGAGGTCCTGCGCGGTGAGACGCCGCTGGATCTGGGGCCTCGGCAGCGCCGGATCCTGCTCACCCGCTTGCTCATCGAGGACGGCCGCCCCATCTCGCTGCCACAGCTGCGCCGGGATCTGTGGCAGGGGGACCAGCCGACGACGGCGTTCTCCTCCATCCGCGCACACATCAGAAAGCTGCGCATGGTGCTCGACCCGGTGCGGCAGGGCCGGTCCACGGTGCTGGTCAACGGACCTGCTGGCTACGCCCTGAAGGTGCCTCGTGAGGCCGTGGACACCGTTCTCTTCGGCGACTCCCTGGCCAGGGCTCGCGATATGCTGAAGCGAAATCAATTGGGCCGGGCTTGCGCAGAGTTGGATACCGCACTCGGACTGTGGCGTGGCGAGGCCCTCGGTGAGACCGCCGAGTACGCCTTCGCCGCGCGCGAGGTGGCACGGCTCACAGCCACGCACTACGAGGCAAGGGAACTGCAGGCCACCATCCTCGTCGAACTGGGCGAGTTGGAGCGGGCGGTCCGCATCGCCGAAGATCTCGTCATCTGTGCCCCGGTCCGCGAGTCATCGTGGGCGCTACTGATGCGCGCGCTGTACAAGACGGGTCGGTCGGTCGAGGCACTCCATCAGTACGGGCGGTTCCGCACCATGCTGGCCAAGGACCTCGGTCTGGTTCCCAGCCCCGGGCTGAACGAGCTGCACACCGCCATCCTGCGGCACGACATCGCAGTCCTCGGCAATCCCGGTCCCCCTCGCTCCGCCACAGCCCTGTCCGCTGGTTCTGGCGCCACCGCCGAACCGCTGGTGGGCCGGGCGGCGGAGACCGCCCATCTGGCCGCCGTCCTCCAGGCCGCGGCAGCGGGCCGCACCCAGTGGGTCGTACTCTCCGGTGAGCCCGGAGTGGGGAAGACCCGGCTGCTGGACGAGATGTCGACCCAGGCAGAGGCCGCCGGGTTCACCATCACCCGGGCCGTCGGGGGCCAGACGCTGAGCGAGAGCCAGGAAATCTCGATCGTGTGCCCCGCCACCCAACTCCTGGACGGCTTGCGTGAGGAAGGGACCGGAACACCGACACAGGACGACGCCGACGAGGGACAGCTCAACGCGCTCCTGCGGGAGCTTGGCCAACGGCCCACCTTGTGTGTGATCGATGATCTGGACTGGGCTCCACCGGACTTCCACACCCTGCTGCGGCGGTTCGCCACTGTACTGCGGGATGCCCGCGTCGCCGTCGTCTGCGCCCTCAGGAACCCCGATGACCCCGCGGGCCAGCGGGCTGCTCGCGGAGCTGGCCCGCCACGGCGTCACCTGGCTGCAGATCGAACCGTTGTCGGTGGCCGGGGTGGCCGAGCTGCTCACCGCCCGCGGGGAAAGCGCCTCGCCAGACAAGGCGTGGGCGTTGCACCGGCGCAGCGAGGGCAACCCCTTCATCCTCAGCGAGCTGCTGAAGCTCCCACCCGGCCGGCGCACCGGACCCTCGGCGCGGGTACCGGCCACGGTACGCGGCGTCGTCCAAGCGCGACTGGCCGAACTGCCCGCCGCGGCCAGGACCACGCTCACCTACGCTGCGGCCGACGGCCCATCGCTGGACATCGGTCTGCTCGCCGACATTCAGAGCATGACGCGGGACCAGCTGCTGCCACTGGTCGATGCCGCCGTCACCGCCCGCATCTTGACCTGGGAGGCGGGCGGTGACGAGGACTCCACAGGGCATTATCGCTTCCCCGAACTGCCCCGGGAGGTGGTGCTGTCGACCCTCACCCCTTCCTCCCAACACCTGTTGCACGCAGCACTCGCCCATGAGTTGGCCCATGGGGACCGCGCTGACCCGGCGCGGCTGGCCCGCCACCTGCGCGCGGCGGGCCCGATGGCCCCGGTCGCGCAACCCGGCCGGTCGCGCAGCCCGGTGGCGGAACACGGGCGTTGACGCGCCATCTCACTCCGTCGCCGCCCCCACCGCCGCCGGACGCGTGGCCAGAGGAGAAGCACATGTTCGATCAGCACAAGGCACCCGGCCAGACCTCCGCCACCGGCGAGGAGTCCGCTACCGCGTCTCCCGACGCCGAAAGCGTCGAGGCGCATCACACCGGTGGCAAGGCCCCCGCCGGATCCGCGCCCGGAGCCACTGAGCCCGCCGACCGGGACGTGTCCGCCAACCACGAGGAAAGGAGCGCGAGCGCCGACGAAAAAACCACCGCCATCCGGCGGTTGGCCCGGCGAGGCGGCCTGGTCGCCGGCCCCGCCTCCGAGACGCAGACCGCTGTCAACAGCGACGGCGCGAGGACGCCGAGGACATGCGAGACCTCGGCGGCACGCGTCGGAGGCGAGACCGAAGCTGTGGGCGGTGCGGAAACGCCGGGCGACGCACGGACCGGTCGCGGCATTCGGGGCAGGGCTTCCCGCCTCGGCAGAGACTCGGTGGCCACGTCGCCCGCCGAGGTGAACGCGAACGGCGTCGGCGCGATGGCCACCGCGGCGGCGGGCGCCGGTGGCGACTCACCCAGCCCGGACGGGGGCTTCCCCGGCCGCCCCAAGGGGGGCGTGCTCGCCGGCGCCGCCATGGCGGGGGCTATCCTCATCGCCGTACCGCTGCTGGTCGTGGCCACCGGCAAGGACGACGACAAGAGCGAGAAGGCCGGCTCTTCTCGCTCCGCCGACACCGTTCTGGACGACGACGGGTCGAAGTCGGGCGCATTCGTCGCCGAGTCACCAACGCCCACGAAGCCGAAGGCCGACAAGGAACCGCCGAAGCAGCCATCCTCGCCCGCGGCGGAAAAGGCGGAGTCGAAGCCCGACTCTCACCCCCTCGAACTCGGCGAAGGCCGAGGAGAAGGAACACTCAGCAGCCAAGAAGAACACGGCCGTCGGCAACCTCCCGGCCGTCATGACACGTGTGCTGATCAAGAACAACACCAGTGGTACCTGTGCCGACATCCCCGGCTACGCCAACGGCCCCATCCTCCAGGGGGGTATGCAACAGCAGTGCGGACGACACCCAGTTGTGGAACCTGGAGAAGAAGTACGACAACGCCGGACCGGGCGGGGTGCCTCTCTTCCTGATCCGCAACGTCATGGACTCCCACTGCCTGGACCTGCCCGATTACGGCGCCCGTCCCGGCACCACGCACGTACAGGAATCCACGTGCAACAGCAGGGCCGTCGACAAGCAACTCTGGTGGCTGGACAAGCAGGCCGAGGGCAAGTTCTGGATCCGCAACTTCGCCAGTGACAACCAGTGCCTGGACTCGTACGGGCGGGACCACGACGTACGCAACCTGATCGCCTGGCCCTGCACGTCTGAGAACCAGAACAACCACCAGTGGATCGTCACGCCCTCCTGAACCACCACCAGTGTGCTTCCGTTCGTGACCTCGGCGGTTACCGCCCGGCCACCGCCGTGACATCAGGGCGCTCCCTCCGCCGGCAGCGGGAGGCCGTGGGACTGCCCGCCGCCGCATCAGCCAGCATCTGTTTTCGCCGGGCCACCCGGTACCGACGAGACCACCGTGGTCTGCCTCTACGCCGGACTGCTGACCTCCATGGGTGTACTGCCGTGCGTCAGCTCATCGAGGTGGCGCGCGCCGATCTCGTTGGTCGCTACCTAGGCCACACCGCCACAGCTCACCAAGGAGGTGTTTGAAAGCGCGATGGGTGGTGTGCTGGTCATCAATGCAAGGGTAATGCGATGCGCAGTACGCAGCCTTCTGCAAACCAGATAAGGAAAGAATCAACCGACGGCAACTACCTTGAGCGAGGCGGAAGGACCACCGATTCGTGTCTTTGCCCAATCGTCGCAGTGCATGACCTGCTCCGTCGTTCCGACGCACCCCCATCATGCTTATCCGGAAGGCTCACCGTGACCACGCCTACCCTTCAGCTCTACCGCGGTGGTCGACTCGCCGCGGACGCATCGATCGAGACTCTTTCGTTCTGCCTTGACCATCCCGCATGGACGCACGCGCCTTCTGGATACTACTATCGAATATTCACGGATGGGCGCGGCGCGAAATGGTTGGCCACGTGGGGCGATACCAAACTCGACCTCCGCCCTATTGACGGGCGGACGGAAGACGCCGACCTTCCGGAGATCACCTATACCGAACTCCCCTCTTGGCTTGGTGAGGGGCCGATACCCATCGTGCGGTCGCTCGCCTCGCTGGGGACGGTTATGCGGATATCCACGCTGTGCCTTTGGGAGGCGCTTTCGGCGGCGGTCATCATGCAGGGCATGCCCACGACGATTGGACGGGCGCACTACCGTCAGTGGTGCCGACTGTACGGTGCCCACCACTCGCACCCAGAAGGCCCCGTCCATACTGCGCCCGGCGCCAAGGTCGTGCTCAGCCTGCCCCACCGCGGATTCGCCGACACGGGTATGGGTCACGATACGGCTCGCGTTCTGCGCTCGGCCGCTGCCGCATATCTGGAGCAGGCTGATGACTGGTCGCGGTATAGCGGTGAACGACTCGTTACCGTCTTGCGGCACATCCCTGGCCTCACTCTATCGGCCGCGGCCACCGCCGTAGTCGACTACACGGGCGACGGCTCCTGCTATCCACTGGCCAGCGCTCTCGACGGCTGGATCAGCCGGGCACCCGTCAACGGCCACGAACAGGCACCTCGGCTACGCGAGGCAGTGGAGACGTGGGCCTTTACACCGGGACGGCGGCACGCCCTGACGCTGGCCATCCTCGCCCGGGAACACCGAGCACCCACTCCTTAGCCTCGATCATTCATGAGTTCCCGTCAGTTCGTCGGCGACTTCGTGTCTCAGGAGCGTTCTTCTTGGGGCGGTGCAGGCTGAGGCCCGGCTTTCGCGTCGGATGAGCGCCGGTTTCATTCCCGGTGTGGTGGTCGTGTGAGTTGTTGAGACGGCAGAAGTTGCTGGTCAGCCGGGGTTCGGGAGGGTATGGGGCCGGTTCATGGTGCTGGTGATCAAGGGCGTCCAGGGCCATCGGGCGGTGAAGCGGAGTCGGCGGCGGCCGGTGTTCGCGAACCGGGCGGCGGAGAACAAACGGAGGCGAAGGCGTTTCGGCCCTCAGCGGCGGGTGTCGCCGGTCAGAGCAAGCATCGGTATCCAGGCGAGGAGGCCGAGTACGGGGGAGACGATCTCCAGCCAGATCCGATTCTGGGCGGTGTCGTGCAGAAGCAGGTTGCGCAGGCCGGTGTCGCGGGCGTCTCGGATACGGTCCTCGCAGCAGCCCCTTCGGCAGTGGCGTAGTTCAAGGTCGGCGAACTGACCGCCTTTCGTGTTGGTGGCGAAGCAGGCCAGCCGCAGTCTGTCGAAGTCGGTGAAGCGCAACTGGGGCCCCGTGGCGCGGGCCTTCCTTGCGGACGATCAGCCGCATCCCCCTGGGCCAGGTGCTCAAGTCGTGCATGTTCGGTGATCTCCGCGACCCGGGCGCCGAGCCGCTCGGTGCCGCCCGCGTCGTAGGCATTGCGCCCATGCCTTCTTCGGGGTTTTCAGCGCGTGTTTCTGATCCTCCGCGGCCTCAAGCCGCTCGGTCTGTACCTGGCGTCCGGTGATCCAAGCGAACTGCCTGGGTCCGGAATTCTTCGCCAGTCACGGTAGGTTGGCGTGCGGTAGTTCGGAACGCGGGCCGCGATCATCCCGTCTTCCCCGGCGGATGATGATGGGCCCTAAGCATGACTTAAGGAGACAGATAAGAGTGATCACCGTAGATTTGCATCCGATTTTCAAGAACAACCGTGATATCGAGCTGACGCTGCGGCAGACGATCTTCAAAGCGGCGCATACGGGCGAGGATGCCGTTCAGTTCATTCCGGGCAAAGGATCGGGGCAGCTTAAGCAGCGGGTACTGACGTTCCTCGCGCAGAAGCACATCAAGAAGCTGTACCACGCTGTTGAAACCCTTCCAGGCAACAGCGGCCGAGTTATCGTTCGCATGGCCCCGCCCGAATCACGCTCCGTTGCCCCCGTGGACGACGAGGAAGACCATGACTGGGGCATGTGATGAGGGAGTCGGCAAACCCTGCATCGGGCCTGCGGCCTCACTGGGAGCTGTCAGCGGGCCCGCGCTGAGCGGGATCCGGCGGACGACGCACGCGATCGCGGCGGACTACCCGGCTGGTGATGGGAACCCCTGAATCTCCCCACCCGGCGATCCGCAGTTCGGCCAGAGTTGCTCACCGAACCTCCCCAGCCTTCCGCGCCGGACGCCACTCGGGAGGGGTCGCCCGATAGCCGGCCAAGCCAGGAGACGGGACTGGCAGTCAAGGGTGACCGCAGGTCATCGCTCTGCGACGCTGAAGGCGCCCTTGACGGCCTGGCACGGCTCCCATCCTCGACAAGCGGGCGGCCCCGGTCGTTCGATGCACAACCGACTGGGGCGCCAGATCGAGTACCTGACGCTGTTGGGGATCTTGGAAAGTTCTTCGGGGCGGCCTCGTTGCTCGTGGGCGGTCGGGTTCGTTGAGTGGGCATGGATGGGGAGAGAGCGCAGGGGTTTCCGCCAGTGCATGAGCTCGCAGACGATGTGCTCGTGGAGTGGTTCCAGCGCCAGGCAGCGTCGGATCCGGAAACGTTTGCGGTGGTTGAACGCCTGGTGTTGACGATGCATGAAGTGTCGTGTCCGGTCACTGAAGCCGCGGTGGAGGCCGGAGTCGGCTGGCATCAGGTCGGCCGGGCTCACGCCGCACTGGAGAGCCTGGCTGTGGTGACGGTGTCGACCATCGTCCACCGCCCGGACGCCTGCACATGATCTGCAGGACCTGGAGGGCGGGGTTCGCCTCGTGGGCCGCACCGGCCCGGACGCTGACCAGCAGGGCGCCGACGCTCGGTCCGGACCATGCCTGAGCCGCGATGTCAGTGGGCGGTTCGTGAGTCTATGAGTGGTTCTGGCGTCGCCTGATGGTGTGGGCGAAGCCGGAACGTGCCGGTCCGGTGTCGGTGGGCTGCTTGGGGTAGGTGGGGTGAGTGAACGCAAGCCGTACCAGAGCGACTTGTCCGACGAGCAGTGGGCGTTGATCGAGCCGGTGCTTACGGCCTGGAAGGCCCGGCATCGCTCGGTAAGTGGGCATCAGGGGCGTTATCCACTGCGGGAGATCGTGAACTCGATCGTCTACCAGTCCCGGACCGGTTCTCAGTGGGCTCTGCTGCCGAACGATCTGCCGCCGAAGAGTGCGACGTACTACTACTTCGCCGCCTGGCGGGACGACGGTACCGACCGGCAGATCCATGAACTCCTGCGCTGCCAGGTGCGGGAGAACAACCGGCGATTAGAGGACCCGACCCTGGTGATCCTGGACACCCAGAGTGTCCGGGCGGCCACCGGGGTCCCCTCGGCCACGACGGGCAGAGACGCCGCGAAGCGGGTGCCGGGCCGCAATCGGGGCCTGGCCGTGGACGTGCTCGGACTGGTCATCGCCGTCACCGTGCTGGCCGCGAGCGTCCACGACAACACCGCCGGCATCGCCCTGCTCGACCAGGTCGCCGTCGCGGCCGGCGGCTCGATGAGCAAGGCACTGGTCGGCCACGGCTTCAAGAACCAGGTCGTCACGCACGGGGCTCGGCATCGACGTCGAGATCCTCCGGCGCAACCCCGAGGAGAAGGGCTTCGTGCCGCAGCCGAAGCGGTGGCGGGTGGAACAGACCTTCGGGATCTTGATACTGCACCGGCGTCTGGTCCGTGACTACGAACACCGCCCGGCCTCCTCCGCCTCGCGCGTCTGCTGGGCCATGACCCAGGTCATGGCCCGACGGCTCACCGACACGACCACGCTCACCTGGCGTGATCCGCAGGCGGCCGGCGCGTGAACCTGAATCCGCTCCTTCAGGCACTCGACCTTCAGGAAGACGCCGCCCGGACCCTGGCCGACGAACTCCGCACCCGCGGGCCCCTGACCGGGCCGGTTCTCGCTCGGTCAGGGCCCGGCTCACACGCCGCTGCGCACACCGGCGTGCGACAGCCACCAGGAGATGTCGTACGGCAACCGCTCGGCGAGTTGCAGCACGGGCTCCAGCAGGTATTCCCACAACGGGTCCACGTCCGGTTCGGACACCAGGGTCAGCCGGCACTCGTCGGCCTCCTTCGCGGTCCGTCCTCGGTCGGCGGCACTCTGGTGCGTGACGTCGTAGTAGACGCGCCGCATCGCCGCCGTCAGGAGTTCGTATTCCACCGTGTCGCGCTGCTGGTCCCCGGCGTCCTGGGCGGCGCGCAGCCGGCTCGGCACCAGGGAGAATGCCTCGCTCAGCTGTCCGAGGGTCGGCTCGGTGGAGGCGAGTTGCTTCACCAGGCTCGGGGCCAGCGGAGGCTGCCCGGAAACGAGCCGGTCCAGCACCCTGATGCCGAGCAGCGCGCTTGCGCTCGCGTACCGCCAGGTGATCCTGCTGACCCGCCACTCGTAGTCGGAGGCGGCCTCGTATGCCGCGTTGACGGCCTCCAGGTGGTGGAAGAATCCGCTGTGTTGCGCGTAGTCCTCGGTCAGCTCCATCCGTGTCGCGGCCCGGCCGATCTGCGTGCAGGCCGACTTCCACTCCTGCCGCAGATCCACGCACGCTCGGTTCAGCGAGCGCAGCGTCTCCCACTCCAGGACGCTCAGCGGCCCCAGTTCACGCAGGTCAGGAAATCGCACTCCCACTTTTCTCCTCCCGGCCCGGACTGCGCGGAGAGGCGATCACGTCCTGAACCCGGCCGCGCCGCTCGGCCGTCGCCCCGATCCGGGTACACATCCAGCGCCACGGGTCCGACCACACGGGCGCGTACGGCCGTTTCACGCACATCCTGGGCGATCAGCCCGGCCCGGAACGGCCCGGTTCTCTTCCCACCGCCGAACCCTAAGAAGATCGTCGCGGCACACACTTGATGCACAGCGACATGCGGATAGGACATGAGCGCCACAAAGACGCGCCGGAGCAGCGCATGGAGTGTGTGAGTCTCGGGCAGGATCTCGCGGGGCGCCCACCGTGCGGTCGATCCGCCCGGCCGCGTGAGTCCGCGCTGTCCGGTGGCGCTCATGTTCTGCCCGGATGGCGCTGTGGTTCAAGTGCGCGCGGTGCCGATCTTCCTAAGCTTCCGCGGTACGGGCAGCCCGGCAGCTCCGGCCCCGGCGCACACGAACGACTGGCCCCGCGAACCAACGGAGTCCCAGCCGTTTCGACCGGCGCCGGTACCGGCGTGGGGCCGAGGCTGCGCACCGGTTCGGCCCCTGGGTCATGCCCACCGACCAGACCTGACAGCCGCCACAACAAGGAACATCCGATGCAGCAGGTCGCCCCGCATGGGCATGATGGCCGACCGCCCCTGCCACGGGGCGGGCTGAACGGGACGTCTTGTCAGTGGCAGGTCGGCGGTGACGGTGTTCCCGGCCCGGCCGAGCGGCTGAGGAAACGTTCCCTGTCCACACTCCGGTGCGTGTGGAGGGTGCCTCGGCGACCGTTCGCGGTGTCGCCAGGAGGTGGGCACACATTATGAACTCACATCAGGACCAGACCTTGCGGTACGGCATGCTCGGGCCGGTCGAAGTGCTGCGCGGCGACACGCCACTGGATCTCGGGCCACGGCAGCGGCGGATGCTGCTCACCCGGCTGCTCATCGAGTACGGCCGACCCGTCTCGCTGGCCGAACTCTGCCGGGATCTGTGGCGGGGAGACCAGCCCACGGGGGCGGTCTCCTCGATCCGCGCGCACATCAGCAGACTGCGCTCGGTACTCGACCCGGTGCGGCAGGGCCGCTCCACGGTGCTGGTCAACGGGCCGGCCGGCTACGCGCTGAAGGTGCCCCGTGAGGCCCGGGACACCGTCCTCTTCGAGGAGTCCGTGACCCGGGCCCGCGCCCTTCTCAGGAGCGGACAACTGGGCTCGGCTCGCGAGGAGCTGGACGCCGCGCTCGGGCTGTGGCGGGGCGAGGCCCTCGCCGAGGTCGCCGAGCACGCCTTCGCGGCGCGCGAGGCGGCGCGGCTCACCACCGCCCACCACGACGCGAGGGAACTCCAGGCCACCGTCCTCATCGAACTGGGCCATCCGGAGGGGGCGATCGGCATCGGCGAGGGCCTCGTCATCAGTGCCCCGCTCCGCGAGTCGTCCTGGGCGCTGCTGATGCGCGCGCTGTACGAGGCGGGCCGGTCGGTCGAGGCGCTCCACACTTACGAGCGGTTCCGCACCATGCTGGCCACGGATCTCGGCCTGGACCCCAGCCCCGCGCTGCGCGAGCTGCACACCGCCATCCTGCGCCATGACACCGCCGTCCTCGGCGATTCCCGCCGCTCCCGGGGCGCCGCCACCCTGTCCGCCGGCCCCGGCGCCACCGCCGAACCGCTGGTGGGCCGGGCGGAACAGACCGCCCACCTGGCCACCGTCCTGGACACCGCGGCGGCGGGCCGCCCCCAGTGGGCGGTGCTCTCCGGTGAGCCGGGGTCGGGAAAGACCCGCCTGCTGGACGAGGTATCCGCCCGGGCCGAGGCCGCCGGGTTCACCGTCACCCGGGCCAGTGGCGGTCAGGCGCTGAGCGAGAGCCAGGAGATGTCGATGGTGTGCCCCGCCACCCAACTCCTGCACCACTTGCGCCAGGACGGGCCCGGAACACCGGCGCGGGTTCCCACCTGCGAGGGGCGGCTCGCCGCGCTGCTGCGGGAGCTGGGCCGGGGGCCGACCGTGTGCGTGATCGACGACCTCGACTGGGCCCCGCCGGACTTCCACGCCCTGCTCCGCCAGCTCGCCACCGTCCTGCGGGACGCCCGCGTCGCCGTCGTCTGCGCCCTGAGGAACGCCGATGACCCCGCGGTCAGCGGGCTGCTCGCGGAGCTGGCCCGCCACGGCGCCACCCGGCTCCACCTGGATCCGCTGTCGGTCGCCGATGTGGCCGAGCTGCTCACCGCCCGCGGTGAAAGCGCGCCCTCCGAGGAAGCTTCGGCGCTGCACCGGCGCAGTGAGGGCAATCCCTTCGTCCTCGGCGAGCTGTTGAAGCTCCCGCCCGACCGTCGCACCGGGCCCTCGGCCCGGGTTCCCGCCTCGGTGCGCAGCGTCGTCCAGTCGCGGCTGGCCGAACTGCCCGCCGCGGTCAGGACGATGCTCACCTACGCCGCCGCCGACGGCACGTCGCTGGACATCGGTCTGCTCGCCGATGTCCAGGGCATGACGCGTGACCGGCTGCTGCCCCTGGTCGACGCTGCCGTCACCGCCCGCGTCCTGCTCTGGGAGGCGGCCCCTGAGGAGCACTCCACGGGGCACTACCGATTCCCCGAACTGCCCCGGGAGGTGGTGTTGTCCACCCTCGCCCCCTCCTCCAGACATCTGCTGCACGCCGCGCTCGCCCGTGAGCTGACCCGCAGGGGCGGCGCCGATCCGGCGCGGCTGGTCCGCCATCTGCGCGCGGCGGGCCCGATGACCTCGGTTGCCGCACCCGGCCGGAGCCGCAGCCCGGCGCCGGAACACGGGCGCTGACGCGTACCCCCGCCCCCCGTCACCACTCATCGCCGCCAACCCGTGTTCGTGGCCACAGGAGAAGCACATGCCCGATCAGCACAAGACCGCCGGAGGAACCTCCGCCACTGGCGGCGAAGGTTCCTCCACCGCGTCCCCCGACGCCGCGAGCGTCGAGGAGCACCTCAACGGAGCCAGGACCCCCACCGCCCGCCCCGGCGCATCCGGGTCCGCGTCCGCTCCCGCGAAGACACCAGAGGCCGTCGGCCGGGACGCCTCCGGGAACGCGGCGGAAACCAGCGCGAACGCCGGGAAGACGACCACCGTCGTCCGGAGGTGGGCCCCGCGGGGCGGCCTGGTCGCCGGTCGCTCCTCCGAGCCGGCGGCCGACGTCGCCCGCGAAGGTTCGAAGACGCCGAGGACACCGACGGCGCCCGGGACATCAGCGGCCCGGGACGAAGGCGAGGCCGAAGCCGCGGCAGGTGAGGAACCGGCGAGCGACGCACCGGCGGGCAACGGCATCCGCGGCTGGGCGGCCCGCCGCGGCAGGGGCACGGTGGCCACCGTGTCCAGCGACGGGGACGCCGATGGTGCCGCCGCGATGGCCACCGCTTCGGCGGGCGCCGGTGGCCACTCCCCCGACACGGACGAGGGTTTCCCCGGCCGCCCCAACAAGCCCGTGCTCGCCGGTGCCGCCATGGCGGGGGCCATCCTCATCGCCGTGCCGCTGCTGGTCATGGCCGGCGACAAGGACGACGGCAAGAGCGAGAAGGTGAGCTCTTCCAGCTCCTCCGACACCGTTCTGGACGACGACGGGTCGAAGTCGGGGGCGTTCGTCGCCAAGTCGCCGGGCCCGACGAAGTCGAAGGCGGGCAAGGAGAAGAAGGGGTCGACGAAGAAGTCCGCCGGGCCCGCAGCGGAGAAGGCGGCGGAGAAGGCGGCGGAGAAGTCTGCCCGCAGCCCCTCGACGTCGGCGAAGGCAGCCGGGAAGAAGAAGCACGCGGCGGCCAAGAAGAAGAAGGCAGCCACCGGCAGCCTCCCGACCGTGCTGACCCGTGTGCTGATCAAGAACAACGCGAACGGCACCTGTGTCGACATCCCCGGCTCCAGCAGCGGCTCCTCCGACGGGCCCATCACCCAGGCGGACTGCAACAGCAACGCGGACGACAACCAGCTGTGGAACGTGGAGAAGAAGTACGACAGCGCCGGCCCCGGCGGGGCGCCCCTCTTCCAGATCCGCAACGTCGTGGACTCCAACTGCCTGGACCTGGGCGAGTACGGAGCCCGCCCGGGGAGCACGAAGGTCCAGGAGTTCCCGTGCAACGGCACGACCGCCGACAACCAGCTGTGGTGGCTGGACAAGCGGGCGGAGGGCAAGTTCTGGATCCGCAACTTCGCCAGTGACGACCAGTGCCTGGACGCGTACGGACGGGACGACGAGAAACGTGGCCTGATCATCTGGCCCTGCGCGCCGGAGAACGAGAACAACCACGAGTGGATCTTCACTCGCTCCTGAGCCGCCGTTCCGGTTCGGCTCCCCGTGGCCCCGGCGGCTTCCGCCGGGGTCGCTCCCGTGGCGTCGTCCAACGGCCACCACAGATGAGGAAACGCCGCCGCGGCTGCCCTCCCCGGCCGGGGAGGGGGCCGGGCGTGAGGGAACCGCGTGGTCGGCCTCGTCCCCGCCTGTCGCTTCGACGGCATCCCCGGCGAGTGCCTCACGCAGCGCGTCGGTTTCCACGGTCATGCTCACGGGGGCCGACGGATTGAGGTAGAGAACGTGCCCTTCGGGCAGCCGGTCCAGCACCTCGGAGACAGGCAGCAGCTCGAACGCCAGACGCCCCGAGGTGTGCAGATACACCGGCGAGGTGAACAACGGCACGACGGGGGTCTCGCCGTCCTGTGCGGTGGCGGGCAGCGGATCGCCGCCGGGCGTGACGAACACCGCCGCCTCCGGCAGTTCGGCCAGCGCCCTGGTGACGTCTTCGCCCGGCCCGCAGCCGGTCGCGGCCAGCTGTACGGCCGCGTCCACGTCGTCGGCGGGCTCGGGCCAGCCGAGGGCCTTGGGGGACGGACGGTACTCCTCGTTGTCCTGCCACTCGACGATCTCGCCGTCCGGACCGGACCACCACTGACCGACCACGGCCCACGCGGGGGGCGACCCGTGGCCACGTGACGTGCAGCACCGCGCCCTGCGTGGTGGGGCGGGGCATCACGTGCCGCAGCGAGGTTCTCCCGCCTCGTGCACGGCCGTCGACCGAGCGTATTCAGTGGGTGTCTGGTCGTAGCGCTTTTTGAAGGCCCGGATGAAGTGGCTGCTGTCGGCGAATTGCCAGTGTGCGGCGAGTTCCGAGACGCTCAGTCGGCGGCCGACCGGGGCGATGAGAGCGGTCCGGGCCTCTTCCAGCCGTCGGTGACGGATGTAGGCGGTCACCGACTCTCCCGCCCCGGCGAACGCCCGCTGGAGGGTGCGGACGGAGACGCTCAGCTCGCGGGCCAGCATCGCGGGAGAGAGCTCGGGGTCGGCGAGATGGCTGTCCGCCAGGTCCTTCGCGGCCTGGGCGAGGGCGGGCGCCAGCAGGGGCTCCACATCGTCCAAACCACGCATCACCACCGCCTTGGCCAACTCGATCAGCGTGCTACAAGCGACCTGCGCACTGGCCGGGCTCAGGTCGGCGAAGGTGGAGTGGACCATGTTCGCGTGGGCCGACAGCAGGCGCATCTCGGCCGTATCCGCCGACCCCATGCTGGTCCGGACCCCGAGTAACGGTTTGAGCTCCCCGGAAGGCAGGACGAAATTCCGCGCGCTAATGTGTGACGACGTCTCGTAATTCGTCTGCTGTCCCGAATATCGGAGCAGGAACTGCCCGCCGGATACGGTGTGCACGCCACGACCGGACGAGCCGCCGATCGTCCATGTGCCGCGCCGTACGACGAACATCTGCACCCAGCCCTCATCGGTGTCCTGCGCGGGCGCGGTGCAAAGGGGCAACGCGGTGCGGAAGTCTGTGAGGGCCACGTCGCGCACCGTGACGGCTCGGCCTTTGGTCCGGAAGGCATCCGTGGTGACCTGGCTGAATGCCGTCAGGGGGAAGCCTTGACCGAACCGTGCCTCCCACTCACGTCTGAAGGCGTCGAAGTCCGTGGTGTCCCATCTGAAGCTCGCGCGCGACAAATCAATCACCGTTCCATCGCTATCCATAGCCAGTTGGTTCCACCTCGCATTCGATGCCCAACACCATTGTAAGCAGTGTTGTTCGACTCGAATGGCCGCTGTTTACGGTGCTCGGGGCGGGAGCGAAGAGCGCACGGTTCCTCGACATGCCCCGGGCCGGGCCGAGGGAAACCGAAACCAGCGTCGTGAGAAACCCTGACGCCGACCAGGAAAAGGATTAGCCTGCGCTCCAAGCCGACGCCCTACTGGCGCGCGACTTCTTCGAAACGATCATGGACGCAGTTGTCGAAGTCGTCCGATCGCCTCGACGGCATCCTCCCCGCATATCAACAGGTGGCGTGATGCACGGACGAGGTTTCCGGCAAGGGCAGGGTCAGGGCTTGCCCAGGTACTCGGTGGCCTCGATCTCGTTCAGGTGGATGAGGACGTCATGTGCCTGGCCAAGGGCGCTCTTGTACGTCACGGGGTCGGGCCATCCGGCGCCGATGTTCCAGGTGACACGCGACGTGTCCAGCCAGGCACGCGCGGAGTTGGGAGCCGTGCGCATGTCGAGGATGTAGTCGTCCTGGCGGACCTTGTCCAGGGTCTCCTCGTTGGAGCCGGGCTTCGCGGCACCCACGCTGTAGGTGCGCATCACGTCGTCGTCGGTGCCGAACGCCTTGAAGGAGCCCTTGAAGAAGCTGAAGCCGATGCTGACGTACTTCCCGCCCAACGCGTCGCGCAGAAACGCCCCTTGGGTCTTGGGGTACCGCTCGTCGAAGGAGTCGTACGACACATGCGTGTTGTGGCCCGACAGCAGGATCCGGTCGCCGGTGTGCTCGTTCCACCAGGCCACGTTCTCCGCCATCATCTGGTCACGGAGCCTCATCATCTCCGCGACCTGGGCCTCGTCGGTGATGTCGAAGGAGTAGCCCTTGGCCATCTGGTGGATGGCCCTGGCGTGCTGCACGGTCCACAGATGCTCCTGCCGGTCGGCACCGGAGCCGGGACGCTGCTTGCGCAGCAGCTCGTACACCTTCCCGGCCCGCTCCGCCCGCTCCTGGCGCTCGGCCAAGGGCAACTTCAGGTAGTCCTCAGTGTAGGTGCCGGCGTCGGTGGTCGGCGCCAGACCGCAGTACAGCTCGGTGACGCGCTCCAGCAGCCGCGGGTACTCGCGCGCCACCTGGTCGGTCACCTTCTCGTACAGCTCCGGCCCGGCGTAGCCCATGTCGTCGCCCATGAACTGCACCTTGTCCTTCGGGTGCTGGCGGTTGTAGTCCCGCATCCACTCGATGAGGTTGATGTAGTCCTGGTTGTTCCAGATCCGGTACGACCCCTGGAACTCCTCGTTCGCTATGTCCTTGAGGTTTCCCTTGCCATTCAATACGTAGTCGTTGAGCCGTAGACCGCTACTCCAGGCGACCTCAAGGGAGAAGGTCCGGAAGCCCTTCTGCTCCACCAGGTAACGGAAGACCCGGTGCTTCATGCGGAAGAAGTCCCGCGATCCGTGGGTGGCCTCGCCCAAACCCACCACCTCGGCGTCCTTGACCATGCGGCCCAGCACGTCCAGGTCCCGCAGACTGCCTTCGGGCTCGGTGCTCCTCAATGTGTGGGCACTGCGCTCGATGGCATCGACCACACCACCCGCGCGTTGCCCTGTTGCCGACGTCCTGGAAAGGCCAACGGACGCTGCCCCCTGAGCCGGTGGCTTGTCCATGGCATCGCCGATGGCCGGAGTGGCAACCGCCACAGCACTGAGGGAGAGGAGGACCGAGGGAATGATTACTGCCTTGCGTCGCGTCATGGCGAAAGATTCCCGTGCGCACAGGGGTCGCCTCCAACCCATACGCTGCCCATTCCGGGTACAGCAGGCGCTACCGCCGGGACTCCTGGCACCACCATGTCACCCGGACGTCCTCGGTCATGCGGCCGCTGTATCGGGCTGTACGGAAGACGATGTCGTAGGTCTGCCAGGTCTCGGGCGCCTTGGCCGCGTTCATGTCGGGCGCCTTTTCGTACCAGGCTGGCGACGAGATCGATGGTCCGCTTCGACAGCGGGAGCCGGACCTGGTAGACAACATCCTGAGGGCCTTCGGCGGGCTGGTTTTTTCGTCACGGATTCACCAACTCCCCCCGAAGGGCGTCTTGTTACGGCCGAAATCGGCGGGTCCGCCACTGCCCTGACCGGTCAGCGCGTCAGTTGGCGTCCCGCGCCGGTTCGCGAGATCCAGCCCCGGTCGGCGAGTTTGCGCAGCTGCCCGCGAACCGGCCCCACCTTCGCCGGTGTCGTCTCCCTGCCCAGCGCGACCGCGACGTCCTTGGCCATCACCGGACCGTCTGAACTGGCCACGATGGACCTTTGTGAAATAGGAGAGCAATGAGCACGATTGCAATAGTTGGCGCCGGGCCCCAGCTGGGCTTAGCGATCGGCCGAAGGTTTGCGGCGGAAGGCTTCAGTGTCGCGTTCATCGCCCGCCGCGAGGCGGCGCTGCGCGAACTGGCCGACGCACTGTCCGCGGCCGGGGGTGACGCGGCCGCGTTTCCCGCGGACGTCACCGACCGGCCCGCCCTGAGAGCCGCGCTGAGAGATGCCGAGCGCCACTTCGGCACGATCGACGTACTGGAGTACTCGCCTGCTCCCAGTACCGCCGACATGGCCAGTCGGCCAATTGTCGAAGCGTCTCAGATCACGGTGGAGTCAGTGATTCCCGAGCTGGAACTGTACGTACACGGGGGCATCACCGCCGTACAGCAGGTCCTGCCCGGCATGCTCGAACGTGGCTCCGGCACGATCATCGCCACCACCGGTGCGGGCTCCGGCCCCATGCTCATCCCTCAGGTCGCCAACGCTCAGATCGCGACAGCCGGCCTGCGCAACTGGCTGTTGAACCTCAACGCCTCGGTCGCACAGCACGGCGTCTACGTCGCCCATGTCGCCCTCGCCGCGGCGATCGGCCAGGGCCGCCCCAACTCCGAACCCGACGTCATCGCCGACGCTTACTGGCGGCTGCACCAGCAGCGGACCGAACCCGAACTGTTCTACCAGGACCTGCCCGAGGAATGGGACTTCCAGCTCTCCGACAAGTTCCTCACCGATGCCGAGTAGGCGCTGCGCTCTCCTTCAGGCCGCTTGTCTGCCGCACGCACGTATGCGGATTGCCCTGTCGGTGCGTTTGCCGAGCTCAGAGTTCGAACGAGGGGGTTCGGCGTGGGGGGGGGCGAGGCCGTGCGGGGTGAGTCGCCCCCGCCAGGTCCTCACGACACATCGCCGTGAGCAGGAGGCGGCGTTCGCCCCCCCTGCTACCGCCCCTGACTGACCATCACGTGCCACCGATCCCTCCCCGACCAGCACGACTACCCCACCGAGACCGTCTTCTGAGCTTCCGGGTGCGTGCCTCGGCTTGCTGCGTAGCCTCTGCGCGGGAGGGATCTTCAGTGGGCCGAGGCGACCGACGGTTGACGGCGGCCTTCGGGCACCGTGTCCCCCGACCCCGAGCGGGAGCGGGTGGTGGCCGGGCCGGGTACGGGCGGGATGCGGCTGGTGCCGGACTGGGCCGAGGGCATGGGGGCGGGGGTCCTACCCCCGGAGTAACGGCGGATCATGGAGATCGTGGTCGGTGCGGGCAGGCCGGTGACGGCCGAGGCTGGGTCTCCCGGACCGGCGCGGGCCGTTATCTCCCGTGCTGACCGACCAGGACGGGCGGACTGGCCGGTTCCGGCTGTAACAGGAGGGCCCCCGGCGGTAGTCGGCGCGTATGCGAAGACCCACCGGCCCGCCGAGGGCTCTCAGGAAGCTGTCTACCAAGTTCGCCTCCCTCTGTCGAAGCGGACCATTGGTCTCGTCGCCGGCCTGATACGCAAACGGCGCAAGGAGCTGGGCTCCCGCTGGCGCAGCGGCGCCCAGACGGTCGCCGTGCTCGCCGTGCTCAAGGGTTTCGAACCGCAGGTCAGTGGCATGGACTGTCGGTAGATCGCGACCGAGTCGTCGTGGCGGACCGTGCCGAGGATGTCGAGTGTGGCTCCTTCGGCCCAACCATCACCGGTGGCACACACATCCCGCACGAGCGGGGGACTGCGCGCCCCTCCCCCACTGGGCCGCGGACTCATCCCCTGCGCGCGGAGCCGTACCGCGCCGGCTCATTCCCATGCGGGCGGCCCCCCGAACCGCTCCCTGCGGCGACGCCGGTACAGCAGGCGCTACCGGCACCCGGGGGTGGGCACCCCCGCCGGATGACCCGCCTGCCTGATCGTTTCGCCCGGCCGAAATTCCTAGCGTGGTGGTCACACCGCAACACCGGACCGACCGAGACAACACCCAAGGAGCCCGCGCCCCATGAAGACCAAGCTCACCTCCCGTCTGGTGGCCACCACGCTCGTCACCGCGCTGGCAGGCGTCGGACTGACGCTGCCCGCGGCAGGCGCGACCGGACCCGTCACCGCGCCGCTGCACGACAAGGCGCACAGCAAGGCGCTGCAGGCACACGTGGACGCGATCCTCAAGACCGGAACCGTCGGCGTCGTGGCCCGGTCGACCGGCCCGCGAGCTCCCCGGTACGCCACCACCGGGGTGGCCGACAAGACCACGGGCGAGGCCGCACGTGCCGGTGACCGGTTCCGGATCGCCAGTACCACCAAGACGTTCGTCTCCACGGTGGTGCTGCAACTCGTGGGCGAGGGACGCCTGTCGCTGGACGACACCGTGGAGCACTGGCTGCCCGGAGTCGTGTCCGGCCACGGCAACGACGGCAGCGGGATCACCATACGGCAGCTGCTCCAGCACACCAGCGGACTGTTCGACTACGCGGCGGACTTCCCCGAGCTCACCAGCCTGGACGGCTACGAGGCCGATCGCTACACCACCTGGTCCCCGGAACAGTTGGTCGCCATCGCGACGAAGCACGCCCCGAACTTCGCGCCCGGCGGCGGGTGGAGTTACTCCAACACCAACTACATTCTCGCCGGAATGATCCTTGAGAAGGCCACCGGGCACAGTTGGCAGCAGGAGGTCACCGCGCGCGTCATCCGGCCGCTGGGTCTGCGCGACACCCTCGCCCCGACGACGTACCCGCAGATGGTTGGACGCCATCTGCGCGGCTATTCCTCATTCGACGAGGACAGGGCGCCGATCGACGTCACCGAGATCAACCCCACCGCGGGCGGCGCAGCGGGCGCCATGATCAGCACGACGGCCGACCTGAACCGCTTCTACCAGGCGCTCCTCGGCGGCCGACTGCTGCACCCGGCCGAGCTGGCGGAGATGAAGACGTCCGTACGGGCCCCGGAACTGGACCCCGGGTGGCCCGGCATGCGGTACGGGCTCGGCCTGATGGAGATTCCGCTGTCGTGCGGCGGCGCGTACTACAGCCACGGCGGTGACATGCCGGGCTACACGACCCGAAACGGCGTCAGCGAGGATGGTCGCCGCGCGGTGGCCCTGAACGCGACCGGCGACGGTTCGACGGACTCGTCCACGCAGGAAGCGGCGAACAGCCTGATTGACGACGAACTCTGCTCGTGAGCCCGCGACACTGCTGGCATGGCACCGCAGGCTGGTCGCCCGGAAGTGGGACTAGAGCAAGCGCACACGCAGGCCCGGGAGACCTTCGACGGCGGCTGCGGTAAAGGCTCTGGTGCTGCGGCTCGCCAGGGAGAATCCGCGTTGGGGCTGTCGACGGATTCAGGGCGAGCTGGTCCGGCTCGGACACCCGGTCGGCTCGACGACGGTCTGGGAGATCCCTACCGTGGCGGGCATCGATCCAGCCCCACGCCGCAGCAGCCCGACATGGCGCGACTTCCTGACCGCGCAAGCCCAAGCCATCATCGCCTGCGACTTCGTCCACATCGACCTGGTCGATCTGCGCCGGGTGTACGCGCTGGTGTTCCTCTAGCACGGCACACGACGGCTGCACATCGCGGGAGTGACCGCCCATCCCACCGGGCCCTGGGCGGTGCAGGGAGGCAAGAAACCTCAGCGTCGAGTTGGGTGTTCGGGTGGAATCGCTACGTTTCCTGCTCCGCGACCGGGACGCGCGGTTATCGGCACCCTGCGGCGCGAGGTCCTCGACCACCTCTTGATCAGGAACGAGACGCACGCCCGGCAGGTCCTCGATACCTACGCCCAGCATGACAACGGTCATCGCCCCATCAGACTCACGGGCAGCTCCCTCCCCTCCTCCAGGAGCACCCGACGTCCATGGTCACCCCTCCGCTCACCGGGCACCAGCCATGACACTGGAAGCGGGGCATCGCGCAGGCGCGGCCGAAGACTGCCGAAGGCCACGGCCCACCGCGATCAGTCCGGTCATCGCCGGGCCCGGCCGGTCGAGCGCGCGTATTCGGTGGGGGTCTGGCCGTACTGCTTCTTGAAGGCACGGTTGAAGTGGCTGCTGTCGGTGAAGCGCCACTGTGCGGCGAGTTCCGAGATGTTCGGCCGGCCGGCCGGCGCCGCCAAGGCGAGCCGGGCTTGTTCCAGCCGCCTGCGCCGGATGTACGCGGCCACTGACTCCTCGGTCCGGGCGAACGCCCGGTGCAGCGTCCGTACGGAGACGTTGAGTTCGCGGGCCAGGGCCGCGGGGGAGAGACCAGGATCGGTGAGGCGGCTGTCCGCGATGTCCCTGGCCGCTTGGGCCAGTGCGGGGGCCAGCAGGGGCTCACGGTCGTCGAACGCTTGCATGAGCACCCCCTTGACCAGTTCGATCAGAGAGTCGCGAGCGGCTCGCGCACCGGCGGTGGAGAGGTCGTTCAGCGTCGCGTCGACGATTTTGGTGTATGCCATGAGCAGACGCAGTTCGGGAGAGTCGGCCGATCCGACGATCGCCCGGTCGCGGATCAGCGGCCTGAGCTGCGAGGCCGGCAGGATCAGCACGTTCGCCGTGGTGCGCGGTTCCATCTCGAACCGCACCGGAGGGCCGTTGTGCCGCACGATGAACTGCCCGCCTGGTACGGAGGCGTCGCCCTGGCCGCGCGGACCGATGAAGCGCCACTCGCCACGCCCGATCACATGCACCAGGACCCGGTCGTCGAGGCGGTGGGAGGCACCCCGGGTGCCGCCTGCCATCGACTCACCGTAGACGCCCGCGACCACCGTGTCGTGCACCTTGGACGCGCGGACCCTGACCCGGAAATCACCCGATCCGAGCGGCTCCATGGGCGGCAGCGGCAGCGTCTCCCCGATCTGCGCCTCCCATCCACGCCGGAAGACGTCGAAACCGTCCCGCGCGGTGCGCGGAGCCGTGACGTCCACGAAGAAGTTCCTCGCCGACCCGCCGGTCCGCCGTGCGGTGTCTCCCGCGTCGCTCATGGTCATACGGCACGCATCTTCCTGGCACTGATATGCCATTGGAGTAACGCGATGATACAAGCGCCCGCCCGGGTGATCTGCCTAGGGTGAGCGGCGCGGACGATGCCGAAAGCACGGAGGCCGGGTCGCGCCTCTACCGGACCGGGCAGACGGCGTCCCGGGGCCGACGCCGTGCCGCTCACGGAGCCGTCACGTCGCTGTGCGGGTGAATTTCCCGGGCTCGCTTTCGCGCTTTCCGCTCCCATGGTGAATCCTGAAAGGTTCTGTCATGTCTGACACCAGTAGTGGTACTGACGTCGCGTCGAGTGATCCCGCGGCCGATGCCGCAGCCGTCTTCGACCTGCTGATCGGCTTGGTTCGCGCCCAGGTCCTGAGGGGCGTGGCGGCGCTGCGCATCGCCGACCACCTCTCCGACGGGGCCATGACGGCCAGGGAAGTGGCCGAGCGCGAGGGCAGTCATCCGCAGGCCACGTACCGTCTGATGCGCGCGGCCTCGTCGTTGGGCCTGCTCAGTCACGAGGGGGAGCACCGTTTCGCTCTCACCGGCCGAGGCCGGCTGCTGCGTTCAGAGGTTCCCGGCTCCCTGCGCTCCTTGGTACTGGCCCAGACCGGCCAAGCGCACTGGCGGTCCTGGACCCACTTCCCCGAGGCCGTGCGGCAAGGGACGAGCCAGACCAAGAAGTCGCTGGGGATGGACGTCTTCGAGTATTACGCGCAGCCGGAGAACGTCGAGGAAGCGGCTCTCTTCGCTCAGGCGATGGGCGACATGTCCAGCCTGGTGACTCAGGGCGCCGTGGCCGCGGTCTCCACCGCCGGTGTGTCCACCGTTGTCGACGTCGGCGGTTCGAACGGTGATTTCGTCCTGGCGCTGATGGAGGCCAACCCGCAGCTCAACGGGCAGGTCCTCGATCTGGCTCACGTCGTCGAGGGCGCACGCGCCGAGGCCGAGAAGCGTGGCCTGTCCGATCGGTTCTCCACGGTGGCGGGCGACTTCTTCGTGGAGGTTCCCCCGGCGGACCTCCACCTGCTGAAGACGATCCTGCACGACTGGGACGACACTCAATGCACGACCATCCTGCGCCGATGCAGGGACGCCGTGAACGAAGGGGGACGCGCGCTGGTCGTCGAGATGGTCATCGGCGAGATCGGTCAGCCCGACTCGGCCACGCTGTCGGACATGGCCATGCTGGCCATGACGAACGGCATGGAACGCGACCTGAACGCATTCGATGCCCTCTTCGCGGCCTCGGGGTGGCGCCGGTCGAAGACATACCCCGTGGGCGGCGGGTACTTCGGCTTGGAGCTCGTCGCCGTCTGACGCCTCACTCGCGAACCCCTTTCCGGTGGCCCGTGAGGGGCCACCGGCGAGCCGCGTGTCGCGCACCCGTACGCCGCGGGGTCTTCGCGCAGGTGCGACCGGACATCGCCGGGCGAGACGGCCCCGCGGCCGCGGCCGCGTTCGATGAGCGGGATTCCCCGTTCTCAAAAGCTGCTGAGCTGGTCCTTTCCTGTGGATGGTGAGGCGGTCGGGAGGACGCGTACTGGTTGAGGACCGTACGCAGGAGTCGTTCGCCGGTGATGAGGAGTCGGTCGGTGCATTCTGTGTAGGCTGTCCGTTTCCATCGTTCGGCGAACGCGTTGGACCGCGGGGCTTTGCGGCGGAGTCGGGATGACGGCTGTGCCGTTGCCGACGAAGACGGCGTCGAACGCGGCGGTGAACTTGCTGTCCCGGTCGCGGATGAGGAACCGGAAGCACCCAGCCCTTTCCTCGAGGTCCATGAGCAGGTTGCGGGCGAGTTGAGTGACCCATGCGCCGGTCGGGTGGGAGGCGCGCTGCGGTGCGGGCGGCAGGCCGGAGCGGCACAGAACGCGCCGGATGGTAGCGGCAGCGGCCCGATGGCCAAGCCGTCGCAGTTCGCCCTGGATCCTGACGTGTCCTGTGCCGTTCAGAAACGTGTCACTGCTGGTCATGCCACGTACCTGTACTCATTGATCAGGCCACCAAGGACACGGGTCCGGAGCAGCCGTCGTGGGGTTTTCCGGTCGGTCAGCGGCGCCGTGTGGTGGTCGGCGAGGGAAGGTAGTTGCTCTCGGGCCTGATGCGGTCGATGTCCGTTGTCGTGTCCGGCGTAGGTGCTGAGAACACGGAGAGCGTGGCGCTCGCTCCAGAGCAACAGGTGGTCGAGGGCCTCGCGCCGCAGCGTCCCGATGACCCTCTCGCAGTGTGCGTTCATCCGCGGGGACTGCGGGGCGATCTCGACCCCAGGCGCACGCCCGCCTCAAGAGCGAGGTCAGGAACTCGCGCCATGTCGGGCCGGCGCGGCGGGCCTGGCAGCACTGTTGCACCGGCTGCCGCTGCACGTCCTGCGACAGTTACGGCTGCTCGTACGTCCCGACACGGTGCTGCGTCGGCACCGCGGCCTCGTCGCACGCCGCCATGCCGTCTCTTGTCGGCCCAAACGCTCGGGAAGACCGCGTACCGTGCGCTCGATCCGCATCCTGGTGCTGCGCCTGGCGAAGGAGAACCCGAACTGAAGGTACAGGCGCCTGCACGGCGAGCTGCTCGTGCTGGGGGTGAGGGTGGGCGCGTCCACCGTCTGGGAAATCCTGAAGGAGGCAGGCATCCGACCCAGCGCCCGAGCGGAACTCCGGTACCTGGGCCGACTTTCTGCGTTTCCAGGCTGAGGCGCTTCTGGCCTGCGACTTCATGGAAACAATCACCCTGTCGGGCGTACGGGTATACGTGCTCGTAGTGATCGAACACGGCAGTCGCCGGATCCGCGTCCTGGGCGCCACCGCGCAGCCGAGCACCTCCTGGGTAGTGCAAGCGGCAAAGAACCTCGTCATGGACCTCAAAGACCTCGGCTGCCGGACACGCCTCGACCTACACCGACACGATCGCCTCGGCGGCATCCTCCACGAATACCAACATGCTGCATGACCTGTACGGATGAAGTTTCCGGCAAGGGCAGTGCCGCATCGGCGCCCCGAGCGCCCGGCCGATCACGCTGAATGGCTGCCCCTCGCGCCAGCGTCTTCAGATCTCATCCTGCTGAGCTGGCGAAGACCCGTAGCCACGCACCTGTGCCTCCACGATCACATGATCATCCGTGGTGGTGCGTTGATCACTTGAGGGTGCCATCGTTTGACGACGGGTATCGCGGGTGAAGGCGTCGCGGTCTTGGGCATTGCGCATCAGTGTCGAAGCTCCGGCTTCGGGTCAGGCCGGCGGGTCGGGGTGTATCTGGCGAGCATGGTCTGGACGGCCTCTTCGACGGCGTTGCGGATGTCGGCGGCTGCGGGGTTCCAGCCGGTCAGCAGCATGCGGGGCCACAGGACGTAGTTAGCGATCATGCCGAGGAACTGGTTCGCGGCGCTCTCAGCGTCGGGCACATCGGCGTTGCCCGCCTCATGCTCGGATTCCAAGTAGTGCTGGACGGAGGCGAAGTAGGGCAGTTTGCCGAGCTGGAACTGCATCCGTCCCAGCTCGGGGAAACGAGGCAGTTCGGCGATGACGATCCGGAACAGGCCTGCCATGCGGGGCTGGCCGATCAGGTCGGCGTAGCGATGGCCGATGGCTGTCAGCCCGGAGCGCAGATCTCCCGCCTGTGGCCGCGCGGCGGTATCGCCGACGTCGCGCTGCCAGGACTCGGTGACGATGGCCTCGAAGAGGGCCGCCTTGGTGGGGAACTGCTTGAACAGGGTGGACTTCGAGACCCCGGCCGTTTCGGCGATCCGTGCGAGGGAGGTGCCGTCGTAGCCACGGTCCAAGAACAGTTCTGTGGCCGCGGAGGTGATCGCCCCGCGCTTCTGCTGGGCGAGCCTGCGGTGATGCGCGGTGAGTTCTGCTGCCATGCGGAAAGTATGCCGCAACCCCGAGGCGAGTCACTTGACTCGCCTCGGGAGCCCCGCTTACGGTGCACCAGCAAGGCGAGTCGAGTGACTCGCATCTGATCTGTGGCACCTGGGCGCATCCTGGTTGTCGCACGGTGGAGGAAGTTCATGACAATCGACAAGATCGCTTTGGTGACCGGTGCGAATCGCGGCCTCGGGCGCAGCGCGGCCATCGCCCTGGCCACACGCGGGGTGCGGATCGTGGTCACCCACCGCGGCGATGCGGCCGGGGCTGAGAAGACGGCGGAACAGGTGCAGGCTGTGGGCGGGACTGCCGCTGTTCTCCGGCTCGACATCAGCGACGTCTCCTCCTTCGCGTCCTTCACCTCCGAACTGGGCGCGCAGCTGGAGCGCTGGGGTACTTCGCGGCTCGACATCCTGGTCAACAACGCGGGAGTGGGAGTCTTCGGGCCGCTGGAGACTGTCACGATCGACGACTTCGACACGGTGATGGGCACCAACGTCCGGGGCACGTTCTTCCTCATCCAGTCGCTCGTGCCGCTGCTGGCCCAGGGCGGCCAGGTCATCAACGTCTCGACGTCACTGACCCGCCACACCAGCCCCGCCACCTCGGCCTACTCCGCTTCGAAGGCCGCCGTCGAAGCTCTGAGCCGCACCCTCGCCGCAGAACTCGGACCTCGCGGCATCCGGGTCAACTCCATCGCCCCGGGGCCGACCGCCACCGACTTCAACGGCGGAGCGATGCGGGACGACGCCGGAATGCGCCAGGTTCTGGCCGGACAGACCGCGCTCGGCCGCGTCGGCGAACCTGAGGAGATCGGCGACGCCATCGCTACGCTGGCCTCCGAGGGACTGCGCTGGGTCACCGCCCAGCGCATCGAGGTCTCCGGCGGCGCCCTCCTGTGACGCCGGGCGACGGCCGGTAGGGAAGCAGGCAGTGACGGCCCCGAATCACTCCGAGCCGACCGACTCGTCCTCATCCTCGTCCAGCTCCGGCGCACCAAGGTCCCGAAGCAGGCGCAGGGCGCCGGCGGCCGGAACGCTGGCGGTGAAGCTGTAGCGGCCGAGCAAGAGCACGATGGCGTTGAGGACCAGGCCGAGCGCGCCAAGCGGGTCCTCCATGCCTGAAGGCTGTCAATATTCCGATCAGGCTGCTGAGCTGGGCGTTTCCCGTGAATGATGAGGCGGTCGGTGCATTCTGCGCGGGCTGTCCGTATCCATCGTTCGGCGAACGCGCCGGACCGTGGCGGCTGCGACGCAATCGCCAAGCCGTCGAAGTTCACCCTGGATCCTGACATATCCCCAGGTCGGGTTTCTCTCTCGCCAGGCGCTGAATGAGCGCGATTGCCTCTTCCGCCAGCGGTGGTCGGCCGGGGCCGACCGCCATCTGGTGCCAACGCCAGCGCACCAGACGGCGGTGCCAGGTCAGCAGGGTGCCCGGGGGTGACCAGCCGATGGCGACGTAAGGCAGGTGGCAGGTGCCGGGCGAGAGCGGAGAGCACGGCAAGGTCAGCCCTTGAAAGCCGCGGCCGCTCGACCTGTCGACGCAGCACAGCGACCTCTGCCGAAGGGCAAGGATCTCGGCGTCGTTCGCGGCGGCCGACAGGCCCAACAAGAGGAGGCAGCCCAGCAGTCGGCAGAAGATCAGGTAGAGCAGTCGCAGACCCACGACCAAGGATCATGCCCATACATGGGCGACCACAAAGCCCCAGGTCAACCACCGTACGGAACAAGGACACCCTTCATGGGGGTGACCTGCGGTGGTTTGGGCAACCGGCCAACATGAGCACGCACGATCGATACCTGCCGGGTACTGCTGTGATGCTGGAGTCGTCATTGTTCCCGCTGGTGAGCGGTGGTGGACTTCGTGTCATGGGTCAACTCGACAACAAGGTCGCGGTCATCAGCGGCGGCAGTTCAGGTATCGGTCTCGCCACGGCGCAGCGGTTCGTCGAAGAAGGTGCGGTGGTGTACGTGACCGGTCGCAGGGAGCAGGAGCTCACGGCCGCTGCGGAGAAGGTGGGTGCGATCGCCGTGCAGGGCGATACGTCGAATCCCGCGGATCTCGACCGGCTGTACGACACCGTGCGCGCCGACGGCCGTCAGATCGACGTGGTGGTGGCCAACGCCGGCACCGCCAAGTTCGCCATGCTCGAAGACGTCACCGACGAGCACTTCGACCTGCACTTCAACACCAACGTCCGAAGCACGCTGAACACGGTCAGGAAAGCTCTTCCGCTGCTCAGTGACGACGCGTCGATCGTGTTGGTCGGCTCGGTGTCGGGAAGTAGCGGGACGTCGGGGTACAGCGTGTACAACGCGTCGAAGGCCGCGGTCCGCTCGTTCGCCCGGAGCTGGGCGAACGAGCTCAAGGGACGGAAGATCCGGGTCAACGCGCTGTCACCGGGAATCGTGGAGACTGCGGGGATCGAGGATGCGCTCGTCGCGGACGGGCTCGACGAGGCCAGCAGGCGTGAGTGGAAAGGGAACTACGCGTCGGCCGTCCCGCTGGCCCGGTGGGGGCGACCGGAGGAACAGGCGAACGCGATCCTGTTCCTCGCATCGAAGCAGAGCAGCTACATCACCGGCTTCGAACTGGTCGTCGACGGCGGCGCCACCCAACTAGGCGCCTGGTCCTGAGTGGCCCAGTTGCCTGGTTGCCACGTTCCTGGCGGTGTAGACGAACGCGTCGCGCGTCGCGGTAGGGATGTCCGGCCGCCAGGTCAGCATCAGCCAGGTCGGTGGCGCGTCGAGGACGGGAACAGCCACGACGGCGGAGCCGATCCGGTCGATCGCGCTCGCCGCAGCCGTCACGATCAGTTTGCCCATGGTGACCTGATCGACAATCTCGTCGAGCGTCTTTTCCGGCCATTGTGGCTGGAAGAGCGCGTCCTGCGCGATATCGGCAGCCGTCACAGCCGGTTTCGCCGCGAGGAAATGGTCCCGCGGTAGCAACGCGACTGTGTCGTCTTCGGTGAGTTCGGTGAACTCCAACCCGGCAAGACCGCTGTGACCGCACGTCAACGTGAGGTCTGCCGAACCGGTGCGCACGAGGTCGACGTGGTCCTGGGTGAACACCACGTCGACGTCGGCGGCACCGGGCTGGCGACGGTATTCCCGCAACATACGGGCCAGCAGCCCGGACCCGGTGCCCTGTAGCGCGGCCACCACCAGCCGGTACGGGTGAATGCTGCGCTGGGCGCGTGACACCGCGTCGTCCAGTGCGGTCAATGCCTTGCGGCTTTCGGTGAGGAAGACCGCGCCGGCCGCGGTGAGACCGACACGACGGCTGGTGCGTTCGAACAACTGCACACCCATCCGGCGTTCCAGTCTGCGGATCGCCCTGGACAACGGTGGCTGGGCGATCCCGAGCCGTTCTGCGGCCCGCCCGAAATGCAGCTCCTCGGCGAGGGCGACGAAGTACTCGAGCTCGCGTGTTTCCACTCGGTCCATACCCCCAGAGTAAGGAATAGTAAGGGCCGATCGCTGGTCTACTCCGGGGACGACACAGCACCGTGCACAAACCTCACGCGGCTTACCGAGAGATGCGATGTGTTGCTCTGCGAGGCTGAGAGCGCCCAGTCGACGACCAGGGCGGTTGCAAGTTCCGGAATCGCGTAGATCGTCCGCTTCCAGCGGGAGTTGACGCAGCAACAGCACAGGTACGAGACCGGTGATCATCAGGGTGTCTACGCCAGCTGATCACATCGAGGTCCCGTGCCTGCCGTTACATCCTCGTCCGGGGCGCAGCGAGCGTTGTCGGTCGTGCTCGCGCCGTGGCGTGGTCGGCGCGCCATCCATGCTCCGGGCAAGATCGTGTGTGATGTCGCGGCCGCAGACACGGCCGTGGGCCGGGTTGCGCCCTGGTTCCTGGTCGTGGGTGGGCGGTGGTTCCTGTTGTCAGGTCACGGGTTCGGGTAGCGCGGCGAGGCGTTCGAAGGCTGCGATGAGGTCGGTGGTCCAGGGCCAGTCGGCGGCGATGCGCAGGGTGGTGGTGCGGGCGGTGCGGCTCAGTTTCGCGGCGACGTGCAGTAGCCGGTATCGCAGCTTCTTCGGTTCGGCCGTGGCGAGGGCGCCGTCCAGGAGCAGGGTTTGGGTCCAGGCGAGCAGGTCGATGCCGGTCAGAGCGAGTTCGAGCCACGCTTGGTTGATGGCGAACTGCTGCGACGGCAACCGGCCGAACCCGGTGGTCTTGCCGGTGCGGATGCGGCCCTCGACGCGGGCGTGGCAGCGGTGCTGCACTTCAAGGAATTGGATCGAGCCGCCACCGTGGGGTGTGTCAGTGGCGAAGACCTGATACCGCATGCCGTTGACCTGGTCGAACAGTGACAGTTGCGCGCCGGGATGGGGGTGTTCCCGGCGGCAGATCAGCCGGGTGCCGGCCGGGAACGCGGCCAGCACGCCGGGGTCGAGATGGTCGGTGAGCTCGACGACCTGGGCGCCGTCACGCAGGCTGCCGTCGCCGTCGAGCGCGGGCACCCAGTCAGCGGTGACGGTGATCGCGGTCCGGATCGGTCCGGTGATCGCAACTCCGACGGAGAACTGCGTGTGCAGGCCGTATTCGCGCAGGCTGCGGATGTGGGCGAGGAACTCGTGGCTGCTACCGGCCGAGTCGGACCGGATGAGGATCGGGCTGCCGTAGCGGTGCGCGTCGGGAATCTGGTGCAGGGCCTGGTCCAGGACGGTGATGTGGTCGGCGGCGGTGTTGCTGCCGGCGTTACCCGGGCGCAGCATCCCGGCCAGGGCTTCACCGGTGGCGTCGAGGAAACACAGCAGCGGGTGGTAGCCGAAGATGTGTTCCAGGTCGCCGCCGCCGATTCCTTCTCCGAATGCGCCGCCACGATTGTCGCGTCGATGTCCAGCACGAACCCGGGCAACGCCTGACCGAGCACCATGGTGGCGGGCAGCGAGCGCCGGGTCTCGAGGACCTGTGCCCAGGCCAGTTCCCGGGCGCCGGCTAGGAGATCGTGTCAGGAGCTTCTAACGGTCGTCTCAGATTCGCTTAGTACAAAGTCGGCGTCAGACGAGCGAGGCAACTCGTGTGTAGGAGGTGTTGATGGTTGTCAGCGTAACGCCGTCAGGGAAAGCGCCGCCCAGCGGTTGAGATCCTGGGTGGGCGCCATGGCGCTGGTGACGGCGTCCCCTGTCGCCGCCCGCGGGTCGCACGCCGGCAACAGCGCAGGGCCCGGCGCGGCCGGCCCGCACAGCGCGCACGCGGGCGGGTCGTCAGCTCCACCACAGCCGCCGCGCGTCGGCGAGCGGTTCCTCGTGGTGCCGCTGCTCGGCGCTGCCGTGGTGCGCAAGCAGGGCGCGAGGACCCGTGGTCTCGGCTGGCAGTGTTTCGGCGGAACCGGCGCGGCCGGCGCCGAGGT
This sequence comes from Streptomyces sp. NPDC001700, assembly GCF_053596435.1. NCBI lineage: Bacteria > Bacillati > Actinomycetota > Actinomycetes > Kitasatosporales > Streptomycetaceae > Streptomyces > Streptomyces sp. NPDC001700. Next base: position 290,940 of record NZ_JBSFGE010000010.1, on the reverse strand, counting down.
CGAAGCCGAGGTCGAAGGGGGGACGCGGCGTGGGTGGACACCTGGGCGCGCCTGGTAACGACGAAGGGTCGAAGTGAAGCATCTCGCAGACGGATGCCGTACGGATACCACACCACACAAACACCTGAACAGAGACTGACATGAAGTCTATGGGACGTCGCGGCTTTCTAGCCGCTTCCACGGCACTTGGCGCTGGCGCCGGCTTGTCCGCGTATGCCGCCGTTTCGGCAGCGGACGGGAACAAGACTCCGGACAAGACTCCGGACATTGCATTGCGAGACCGGGACCTGCCCTTCATCGGCACGGAGGAGACCTTTTCGACTCCCACGTTGTTGAAGCTGAACTCCATCAATCAGGATCACATAGCGTTCCTTGAGGAAATTGGTCTTTCGGATCTAGGCCAACGCCGCATTGGCGATATGGATGCGGGGGGACTCAACGTTCAAATCCTCTCTGCTCATACACCCTCCGTACAAAATGTCCCTGGGCAAAGGGGTATCGACCTTGCCTATCGTCTTAACCGGCAACTTGTAGACGGGCCAATCGCCAAATATCCGGGCCGCTTCAAGGCTTTCGCCACCTTGCCCTTGCAGAGCCCGGAGGCGGCGGCGGACGAACTGGAACGCTCGGTTCGGGAAGATGGCTTCTTGGGCGCACTGACCAACGGACACATCGCGAAGAAGTATCTCGATCATCCCGATTTCGAGCCTGTGCTGGCACGTGCCGTTGCTCTCGATGTGCCGATCTACCTGCATCCCGGCTATCCAGCTGACGAGGTCTTCAAGATCTACTACAGCACCACACGGTCTAAATACAAGGAAGAGTACCAAGACTACATTTTCAGTGGGTCTGGATATGGCTGGCACCAGGAGGTGCTGACCCAATGCATTCGGATGATCGCGTATGGGGTTTTCGACAGATTCCCCAAGCTGAAAATCATCATCGGCCACATGGGCGAAGGCCTTCCCTTCTACTACGAGCGGATCGTCAATGACATGGGCGAGCCGACCGAAGACTCGCTCGAGAAGCCCATCGGGCAATACTTCCAGGACAACTTCTGGGTCACAACCAGCGCATTCCCCCAGACCGAACTGCTCGATCTCCTACTGAAGTACATAAGCGTGGATCGAGTGATGTTCGCAACCGACTACCCGTTCGCGGACATAAAGGAGCAGACCGACTGGTTCCGCGGAGTCGATTTGCCACGCGAAGACAAGGAAAAGATTGCGTTCCGAAATGCAGAGAAACTGTTCAGAATGAAAGTTCCCGTGAAGTGATACGCCAGCGTCGACCGGAGTGAAAGAATGCTTTGCTGTAAGGCGAGAGCACGGCCGAAGTATGCGATGCGCGGCTGCCCCATAACGCGGCCTCATACAGGCTCTTCTAAGATTGAACGGGGTTCGCGGCTGGAGGCGACCCGAATGTGAAGGGCTCGCAGCCCATCGGTGATTATCTGAGTGTCTGAATCGGATGGTCACAAGTGAGCTTCTTCGAGTTGGCTACCGATCGGGTGACGGTCGACGAAGCGCAACGAGCGAGGCCCCCGGGCTGTTGATCGAGATGTCTGACGTCTCAATCACGTTGCTCGGGGGCCTCGTTGGTCATTTGTCCTGCCGTACTCGACCTGCCGCATGCGCTCGTGGAGTGGGTGACCATGCTTCTTGTCACCCGTGAGGGGGGACCGGCGCTGTAAGCTCCGCCCGTCCCAGCGAGCGATGGTGGCACTGGTGTGCCTGCGTGAGCACACCACCCTGGCGAAGATCGCTGCCGGGTTCGGGACCAGCGAGTCCACCGCCCACGCCTACACCAGCGCGGTCATCAACCTGCTCGCCCAACGCGCCCCGGGTCTGCTGAAGGTCCTGCGAGACCGATGCCGACTTCGTCCTGCTGGACGGCACGCTCGCCGAGTGCGACCGGGTCCGGCGACGGACGGGCCGACTACTCCCACAAGCACCGCCGGCACGGGGTGAACGTGCAGGTGGTCACCGATCCGGACGGCCGGCTGCTGTGGCTCTCACCCACGCTGCCGGGCCGGGCCCACGACCTCACCGCCGCGCGCACCAACCGGATCATCCGCAACTGCGAGCGCCAGGGCGTCCCCGTCCTGGCCGACCGTGCCTACCAGGGCGGCGGTCCCTGGGTGACCACCGGTATCAAACGCAGGCCCCTGCAGGAACCCACCCTCACCGAGAAGACCGTCAACCGGGCCCTGGCCGCGGCACGGGCACCGATCGAACGCGGCATCGCACGCCTGAAGTCCTGGCAGGGCTTCGGCGTAGTCGCATGACGCCCGGTTCGTGATCATCTGAGACCGAGCAGGGCGAGTGGGCGGTTTCGGGTCGCGTTCCTGCGGACCGGCATACGCGACACATGAGCATGCGCGCTCACCGGTCACGGGATCAACAGCAGTTTCCCGGTGGTCGTACGCGATTCGATGTCCGCGTGGGCCCTCGCCGCCTCCGCCAGTGGGTAGCGGCCGCCGATCCGGACGACCAGCTCGCCCTGCTCGACGAGCGCGAACAGTTCGGCTGTGCGCGCCTTGAGTTGTTCGGGGGTGCGGATATGGTCCTCGGTCACGGGGTAGGTGAGGCGGGTGCTGCGGGGGATGTCGTTCATCGCGATGGTCGGCACGTCACCGATCAGCGGCCCGTAGAACACCATCGTGCCGTGCGTGCGCAGTACTTGGAGCGATGCGGCGAACGTGGTCGCGCCCGCCCCGTCGAACACCACGTGCACTCCCTCGCCGCCGGTCAGCTCGCGCACCGGCTCGACGAACGCGTCACCGGCGGAGACCAGGACGTGGTCGGCCCCCGCGTCGGTGGCGTACTTGGCCTTCTCCGGCCGCGACACCAGGCCGATCACGGCGCCGCCGCGGGCCTTGATGATCTGAGTGAGCATCATCCCGACCCCGCCGGCGGCGGCGTGCACGAGCGCGACGTCCCCCGGTCGCACCGGGTGGGACACGGTGGCGAAGTGGTGCGCGGTCAGCCCCTGCAAGAGCACGGCTGCGGCCGTCTCGTCGTCGACGGCGTCGGGCACCGGGACGGCACCGTCCGCGGAGAGCACGATCTGCTCGGCGTAGCTGCCGTGGCTGTTGATCGTCAACCACGCGACACGATCACCAAGGGCGAACCCGTGCACGCCCTCACCCGTCTGCACCACCACGCCGACGCCTTCCGCGCCCGGCACCTCGGCCAAGGCCTGTCTGCGGATGGCGGTGTCGAAGAAGTTCACACCCGCCACGCGCATGTCCACCAAAACTTCTCCCCGGCCCGGACGAGGTGCCGGCCGCTCGTGCAGCCGCAGCACCTCCGGTCCCCCTGCTTCGCTGACAACTATCGCTTTCATGCGGCCGAAGGTAGGCACCAGAAAATGTACCTGCAAGTACACTCTGGGCGGTGACCACGAGGAAAGGCGCCGCGACCCGCCTGCGTATCGTCGAAGCCGCCGCAGCCGAGATCCGGGAACGCGGCACGAACGCCATCACACTTGACGACGTGGGCCGGCGCAGCGGCACCGGCAAGGGGCAAATGTTCCATTACTTCCCGGAAGGCCGGGAACAGCTTCTGCTCGCAGTCGCCGAACTAGAAGCCGAGCGCGTTTTCGACGACCAGCAGCCATACCTGAGCGAACTCACCTCGCGCGCGGCCTGGGAGGCGTGGCGCGACCTCATTGTCGAGCGCTACCGCGATCAGGGGCTGCACTGCCCGCTCGGGGTGCTGATCGCTGACGTAGGCCGGTACAGCCCGGCCGCGCAGGCCGTCACGGCGCAACTGGTGCGACGGTGGCAGGAGTGCGTCCGAGCCGGTATCGAGGCCACGCAAGCGACCGGCGATGCCAACCCAGCCCTCGACGCCGACCGCACGGCAGCGGCCGTGATCGCCACGGTCCAAGGCGGTGTCACCGTCCTGCTCTCTACCGGCTCTGCGGAACATCTGGAGGCCGGGCTGAACCTCTGCCTCGACCACCTGCTGTTGTGAACGCACGATCACCGGCAGTTGGACCGCATGCAAAGCGGAAGCATTCGTCCGGTGGGTGGCCCACCCATCAGCGGACGACCGGATCGGGGCCGCCGCCCGCACCGCACAGGTCTGCCTCGCGATCCTCGAACATGACGAGTTGCGAGAGTTCCGAGAAGACCCTGGAACGGTGAGGGCAGGGCTTTGACGTAGCCGCATTACGTCCGGTTCGTGATTATTAAAGGCCGAGGAGTGTGAGGGGGCGGCGAGGGTCGCGGGCGTTGCGGCGGAGGTCGGCCGCGATGTTCTTCACTCCGGCCGTACGGAGGGCTCCGATGGCGAGGTTGCGCCAGGTGGCCATCGCGCGGGGCGCATTGCCGGTCCGCAGTTGGGAGGTGTCTTCGGCGAAGGTGGTGTCGCGGTAATGATGCAGGGCCTCGATCTTCCAGTGGTCGCGGACTAGTTCGGCGAGCCGGACCGCGGTGGCCTGCTCGGCGGTCAGCCTGGTGACGGCGCAGACCGTCTTGACGGTGGTCTTGCCGGCCTTGAGGTCGGTGCGCCGGCGCTTGATCTGGACAGCCTGGCGGGCTCCGGGGAAGACGAGGTTGTTCACGGTGGCGACTTTGATCCGGCGGATCTCCGAGCGACCGTGGCCGATGCCCCGGGTGCGTCCCTGCAGCGGGATGTCCTTCCAGGGAAGGGACTTGAGCTGTCGGCGCAGCTTCTTCTGGTTGCTCTTGACGATCACGATGTAGTGGGCACCCCGGCCGAGGAGGTAGTCGGCGTGCTCGCGCTGGGTGTGCATTGCGTCGCTGGTGACGACGGTTCCTGCCAGGTCGGCGACGGTGTCCAGCAGCGGCTGGAAGCAGGTGATCTCGTTCGTCTTCTCGCCGACGTCCAGCTGGGCCAGGACCAGGCCGGTGGCGTGCTCCAGTGCGGCGAGCAGGTGGATCTTCCGCCCCTTCGCTCTGGCCGCGCCGCGCAGGCTTTTGCCGTCCACTGCGAGGCCGCGCAGCCCGGTCGCTTTCGGGCGTCGGTCAGCGAGCCAGCGTCCGACCGCCCGGTCCAGAGCGTGCCGTACGCCGCGTGGGTCTCGTGGGTCGGGCACCTCGGCCAGCCGCTCCAGCAGGCGCGGGACCTCGTCGGATACGACCTTGGGATGCTCGCGGAGCTGGTCAAGGGCAGGCGGGATCAGCGATGATGCGTCGGCAGACACGGTCTTCCACTCGGATCACGGGGCGTAGAGAACTCCATGATCTTGGAAGCCGTGCTGTCACGTTCCCGGACACCCTCAAACTGACAGAACATCACAAACCGGGGCGTCATGCGACTACGCCGAAGCCCTGGAAGTCCTGGCGGATCTTCCGCAGAGCCCGGTGCAGTCCAAACCGCATGATGTCAATCGCCAAAGCCGTCCTCACACTGGAGCGGCATCGCTGACGAAGCTCAGTGAACCTTTTTCAACGTGGCGAGGCCGGCGGCGTCCGGGGCTTCTCGTCCGCCGCACCGCCGGGCTCGATGCCAGGTTGAAAAAGGTTCAGTGCACAATTGATCATCCACCGGAGTGCTGCGGCGCCCGCCACGACGGCCAGGGCGGCTTCACGTTCCCGGTAGGAGCGGGCTGTCGCTGATGCCCCAGGTCCAGAGGGCGTGTTCGGGTGCGTCCCGGATCGCCCGGGTGGTCTTGGCGATGTTGTCCGCTCCCAGCAGCCGCAGTCTGCCGATGGCCAGATTCCGGAGAGCGGCCATCGCCCGCGGCGCGCTTCCGGTGTGGACGGTGGAGGTGTCCTCGGCGAACACCACATCTCTGACATGGTGGCTGGAGTTTTCGATTCCCCAGTGCCCGCGCACGTATTTGCCCAGGTCGGCAGGGCTGGCCTGGTGGGTATCGAGGCTGGTGACGGCGTAGACCGTCTCCCGGGTCTGCCGCTTGCCGCTCTCCTGGCGGCGCCGGTGGATGCGCAAGGCCAGCCGCGCTTCGGTGAAGGCGATCCCGCCCAGGTTCGCCGCGATGGCCATGGTCTTGTCCGAACGGGACTCCCGCCGGCCGTGCCCGGTGCCGGAGACGGTGTGCGCCACGGGCACCTGCTCCCACGGCAGGGCCTTGAGCTGGGCCTGCGCGGTCGGCTGGTTTCCCTTGATCACCGCGATGTAGTGGGCTTTCTTCTCCTGGACCAGCCAGCGCACCTGGTCCTTGACGCTGTGCAGGGCGTCGAAGGTGACCACGGTGCCGGTCAGATCGAGTGGTTCCAGCAGCGGGCGGAAGGCGGCCGTCTCGTTGGTCTTGGCCCCCACCTCGCGCTGGGCCAGGGTGACGGTGGGGGCGTGGGTGACGGCGGACAGCAGGTGCTGGTGGCGCTGCTGGCGGTGCGCGGAGCCTGACAATGCCTTGCCGTCCACCGCGATCGCCGGCCGCGGCACCAAGCCGGCGTCGGTGTCGGTGTGGTTGTGTCCGGCCAGTTAGGCGCCGATCGCGGCGTCCAGGGCATCGCCGTCGAGAGCGGCCAGGAGCCGGGTGAAAGTGGCATGGGACGGGGCGCGCCGGCGTCCGGGCAGGTGGCGGCGGATGCCGAGGTGTTCCAGCACCGTGGTGGTGGCGCGCTGTCCCCACTCGGTGACCTCGGTGATGGTCCGGGCGCCGGAGACGACCGGGCAGGCGCAGATCAGCAGCAGGCCGACCAGGGGATACCACCGCCCGCGGCGCGAACGCGGGTCGGGTACGCGCTGGAGGTGGGCGCGCAGGCGGCCGGTGTCGTGCTGGTGAAGGGGGGGGCCACTTTCGCCAGAACGGCAGGGACCAGGGAGGATGGAGCGGCAGGCACGGGACCTCGATGTGATCAGCTGGCGTAGACACCCTGATGATCACCGGTCTCGTGCCCGTGCTGTTGCTGCGTCAACTCCCGCTGGAAGCGGACGATCTACGCGATCCCGGAACTTGCAACCGCCCTGCACCGCACAGGTCCGGAACCTGATCAAGGTGCCCGCTGCCGTGCTGCGCAGCCGCGTGGCCAAGGACGCGGAGGTCTTGGCGTTGCGGCACGAGAAAGTGGTGTTGCGCCGCCAGATCGCCCGAGTCCGCTTAGGCAATCACGCTGACCGCCGTGCATGCCTCGCGGCGGCCCTGCCGCCGCGACGAGTAATGCGGGGATGCGGCGAGCGTCAGTCCAGCCGCAGCCCGGTAGCATCGGGATCCAACAAGCCCTTGGCGTCCGCTTGATTGGGATCGGTGAGTCGTCTTTTCAAGTATGCCGAGTATGCGCTGACCGTTTCGGCTGTGTACCCGCCGCTGCCAATTGGTGGGTTTGGGCTTACGTCCAGGACACACCATTGCCCGGTCGTCCAATGCCGGACGAGCCGGACACCGGCGATGTCATACCCCAATGACGTTGCGGCTTGCACAGCGGTCTCCCGCGCCGCGGGATCCAGCCTTTGCAGGTCGACGAAAGTAGCGTCGCCCCAGCCCGATTTCGCCAGCAGATCACTGCCACCGACGCTGCGATGCTGCAGAGTAAACGAGACTTGACCTCCCAACACGAGCAGGAAATACGAACCATCGGGTGGCACGAGTTCCTGGGCGAGAAACCCTCGGGCGTGGTCGGCAGCTCGGAGTGCTTCGGTGAATACTCCTTCGCTACCGACGAGGCGCGTCCCGCCACCACTACCGCCCGTGACCGTTTTCAACACGAACGGCAGGTCAAGCTGCGTGGCCAGATCATGAAAGGCACCTGGGAGCAATCGCGGCGGTAGATAGACCGTGGATGGTATAGACAGCCCCCGGTTGGCCAGCCGAACGTACTTGAACAGTTTGGTTGGCGCGCCGATGCCTGCGACGTTGACGGCGCGGACACCTTTGGTCGCGAGGTAGTCCGCGACCGCGTTCAACAGAGTCGCGGTGGGCCGTTGGTAGGCCAAGACTTGCACTAGACCGAAGTCGGCCAGATCCCGGCCGCTCACCGTCTCGCGAATGCGGACTCCCCCGGGCCCGATATCGATAGCGAGTTCCTCGATACTACGGAAAACGACCTCAACGCCCACAGCGAGCAGCTCACTTGCAAGGTCGACATGTTCGCCAAGTCCTTCACCGTTGAGCACCAGTGCGGATTTCGGCGCCGGGCGGGCCATCGACTACTGGCCGCCCTTCTGTACGTACTCGTCGAGTTTCCTCGTGATGGCCTCGTCTATCGTGGCAGGGTCCACCACTTCCTCTTTTCCGAATCCGAGTTCGTCAAGTGTCAGTTCATCGAACTCTTCAAGAACGTCGTCAATGGTGTCGACTGCATCCGCAGCCTTCGACGACACTTCCGCGGCGGAAGTGCTCGGCTTCTCCGAGTCAGGCACCGCCTCCTCTTCTTGGTCGGTTGCCTTGAAAGCTTTGCGGCCCTGTTTGCTAGACAAATCACCCTCCCCTATTCCGGAGTTTCAAAGACGGCATCATGTGTACATCTGACCGATGCCATAAGAGTCGCACTGAGCGCCACGAACCGGCGAGGCCTGCCGTTAGGGCACCCATCAAGTGTTGTTCACACTATCAATGAACCACGGTCGAATCGATCTCCGATTCCCTGTCAATCGATGCCCGCTTCTTGTGGGTTTTTGGAAACTACTGACCTTGAATGCGTGATGTCGTCATGAGGTTTTACGCAGGCCGGTGCCAGCGAAACAGCCGTCGAGGACGTCGTAGCGGTACTGGAGCTGGCGTAGGCCGCGCCGGACGGCCGTGATCAGGTCGTCGGGATCGGCGAAAACCCGGTTGGCTGTGGTGGTGCGCCGCAGCACGGACCAGATGCCCTCGTGGGCCGACGTCTGGCGGGCCATCGCCGTGGGTTCGCTGTCGTCCTTGTCGTTGGTACCGGCGGCCAGGAACGGTATGGCGATCAGCAGCGCGCCACCGATGCCCGCCGCGGCCAGCAGGGCCTTGGTCGGGCGGCCGGACGGCGGCTCGTCCCCGTCGTCCGACGCGCCGTCACCCTTGGACGCCGACGGAGGGTTTCCACCCTCGGTGGCAATCAGGGAGCCGACGTTGGCCTCGCGCTGGTCGTCGCTCTTGCGAGCCGAGGACGACGTGTCCGAGGACGACGTGTCGGCGGACGCCTCGTCGGTGGACGCGGCCGCGGACTCGTCCGGCGTGGCTGCGGTGCTCGGCGTCGTCTTCACCGTCGGCCCGCTGACGGGCGCGGACGTCGCCTCGGATTCCTCCGCCCCGGATTCCTCCGCCTCCTTGCGACCCGGCTTGGGACGCAGCGCGGAATCCGGTTCGGCGATCGTTCCAGGCATGGTGACGGTACGCCGCACCGTGGGGCCGGAGCCTCAAGTCTCCGTTTCAGTAGTGCCTGGTTCAGTCGGACACCGGCCGGTTCGCGGCCTGTCCGAGTGGGCCGTCGCACAACTCGGGCCAGCGAGACGGACCCGGCGCCACCGAGTGGCCGCGCAGCACCTCGTCGATCCGGTCGAGCGCCGCGCGATCCGCGGCGTCAAGCTCCCCGGCGCCGGGCTCGGGCTGTGCGTTCGGCGTGGTGAGAGGGACCTCGCGCAGCAGGATCAGCGGCGCGTCGCCCTCCTCACGTACATCCAGCACCCTCAGCAGCGTGCCCGGCGGGAACACCACCTCGTCCCGGGCAGCACCCGCTCCGCGTCGGTCGGTCAGCTGACGCACCCGGCGCCCGGTGACCGACGAGATGGCGTACTGCGCACCGCGGGGGCGTGGCGCCCCGGCCGCGAGCGGCAGCACACACACCGGTGCCGGATCCCGCAGCAGGTCCCCGGGCGCCAACCCGTCGTCGATGCCCTCCGCCCCGGCGCCGCGAAACGCCACTCCGCGGTACGAGGGCAGTCGGCGCAGCCCCGAGGCGAGGCAGGCGGCGTACGGCAGCAGCGGCTTGTCGCCGTGGCGGAGCGCGCGGGCCAACTCGTCGTGGCGGAGCGCGCCTTCGGAGGTGTGCAGATACAGATGCAGCGCGATCAGGTCCGCGCGCGCCGCCTCCTGCTCCTGCCCACGCAGCGCGGGTATCCGGGTGAGCATACGGCCCACCGCGGTCCCGTGCCGGTCCCACAGCGTCTCCGCGAGCGCCCGGAAGGCGCTGCGTTCGGCCTCGGTACTGACATGGCCGGGCTGAAACGGCACCGGCGGCAACGGAGCCGCCACCCGCTGCACCGGTGGCGTGGGCACCGGTTCCGGCTCCGGCTCCGGCTCCGGCTCCGGCTCCGGCTCCGGCTCCGGGGCGGACTCGGCGAGCTCGGGCTCAGGCTCGGTCGGCGCGTCCGGCGCGGCGCGGTCGGCCCGCGGCTCGCGCGTTGCGCCTCCGGCGTCCGGTGCCGGGTCCGGAACGGGCTCGGCGGGCTGCTCGGACCCGGCCGACTCGACGGTCACCTCGGGCTCGGGCCCCTTCTCGTCCGGGTCCCCCGAGCCCGAGGACACGCTCATCATCGGCGGCCGTGCCGGAGGGGGCGGCGGCACGTACCCGGCCTCCGCGGCGAGGTCCGGCGGCATGGGGGGCGTCGTGGGCGCGGCGGACCGCAGGGCTCCACCGCTGGGCGGCGTACCGGGCGTCACGTGCCGTTCCCCGGCGGCCGGGGACGTATGGGCCTCGGTGTCCGCACCGGACACCGGGGACGGGTCGGTCACCGAGCTGCGGTCGGGTCCCGGAGGGTCGCCGGGGACCGGCGGCGTAACGGGCGCCGCGGGCGTACCTGAGGCGGTGTCCGCGCCGGAGCCCGCGTTCCCGTCGGGCGACGGGGCGGCCTCGGACGCCGACGATGTGTCAGGTACCGGGAACGCACCGGCCGCGGCCCAGGAGTCGGGCCCGAACTGCCGGCTCGCTCCCGGGTTCGCACCGAGGGACGGAGACCGACCGGGCGCGGGCCGTCCATCGGCCCTGGAGGGGCCGGACTCCGGTTCCGGACGGGGCCCCGAGGACGTGCCTGATGCCGGAGCCGGACCGGTTGTGGGCCGCTCACCATCCGTCGGGCGCGTACCGGAGGCCGGTGACCCACTGGGGGCCGACGGTACGTCGCCCTGCGGCGGAGTCGTGCCGGGCGCGGAGGCCGGAGCGGGCGCGTCCGGGCCGGGCCCCGGATCCAGGTCCGCGCGAGGCGGCGTCGGCGTTCCGGGGGCTGAGGGCGCGCCGGCGGCAGGCCGCGGGCCCGCCGGGTCCGGCTCTGCCCCCGCACCGGGCGCCGGGGGTGTGGCGCCGGACACCGGATTCACGCGAGGGGACGAGGGCGTGCCCGGCCCCGGGCGGGTGTCCCACCGGTCGGGGTCCGGGGGCATGCCGCCGGGCGCCGGGGGCGGGCCGGTCACGGGGCGCGGACCAGGCCCCGGACTCAGGCCCGCACCAGGCGGCAGCGGCTCGCCCGGCACCGGGCGGTCGCCGGGCGGGCGGGACCCGGGGGCCGGCGAGCCGTCACCAGCCGCGCGTGGGAACGGAGGAGGAGGCGTACCGCCGGCCGGGCGGGGGCCGGGGCCCGAGTGCGGTCCACGTCGCGGGCCGGTGTCGGGCGCCGGGCGGCTGCCGGGCTGTAGGGGTGCGCCGGGGCTCGGGCGCGTACCGGGTACCGAGCCCGTGGCGGTGGCCCGGCCCGCGGCCGCGGCGGCCGGGCCGGGGCCGGGAGGTGAGGGCGCGCCGGCGGCCGGGGTGGGGTGGGTGCCCGTTGTGGGGCGGGCGACCGGGGGCGGGGTGGTGTTGGGCGCCGGGCGGGAGGCTGGGGCGGGGCCCGGGCGGGGAGTGAAGCGGAGGGTGCGCACGCCGTGCCGTGCCGCGATCGCGCGCAGTTCGCGGCCGCCGTCCGCGGCCGTACCGTGTACGTACAGCCGCGCCCGGCTGCGTACATCGGCCCCCAGCCGCTCGAAGAGCCGGGTGAGTTCGGGCCACAGCGACGGATCCAGCTCCTCGCCGGGGCGGCCGACCTCGATGGCCGGGCCCTCGGCGTCGACCGCACGGGTCGAGGTGGTGGGCGCCTGGCCGTCGCGTTCGGTGATCCACAGGCCCGCCCGGGTCGCCATGACCTGCCAGCGGTCGGAGAGTCGTACGATGCCGTGCTCGACGTTGCCGGGGCCCGGCAGCGGCGGGCTCCAGCGGAGCAGGCGCGGGGCCGGGGTGGCTTCGCCCTCGGGGGTCGGGGCGCACACCACGGCGTCCACGAAGGGCCGCCACCGCGGGTTGCCGTCGGCACCGACGAGCATCGCCCGTGCGGTGCCACGGTCCGCGGGGCCACTGGGCGCCAGGAGCGGCAGACCCGTGTAGACCACGATCTCGGTGTCGAGCATCTCGGCGGCCAGCTGCCCCGTGCGCAGGATGTCCCGGGGGCTCCCGGGGGCGAGGCGGACCCGGGACCACAGGGACACGGGCAGGGACGACAGCACCTCGCCGATGTCGGACGCCGAGACGTCCCCGCCCTCGGGGACGCCGACCAGAACGGTGGGCCCCCGGGGGTCGGCCGGCACCGAGTAGCACAGGTCGCCGCGCTGTGGCGCGGTGGGATGGGGTGAACGGGCCAGCAGCCCCGCCGGGATCTGCTCGACGACACATCCGCTGTCGGTCCGCGGGGGCACCTGCTCGACGCCGGGCTGCCACGCGGGGGCGGGCTGACGCGTGCCCAGGGCCACCGGCTGGACGCCCGGCGAGAAGCTCCACCAGCCCCTGCGCCGCGGCGGGTCGGGCCGGACGAACAGCGAACCGCCGGGGACGATCTGGACCTCGCCGTCCGGGGCGATCACCTCCAGCTCCCACCCGTCGGCGACCCTGCGGGCCACGGACGGCCGGTCCGGCCGGTCCTCCCCCGCGCCGGACATGACGAGCCGTACGGTGCCGGTGCCCGCCTCGCGCAACGAGTCGAACACCTCGCCCAGGCGCTCCCAGAGCTTGTCCGCCGACGCGCCGTCCCCGCCCGCCGCGCCGGTCACGACGGTGGCGATGCCCGCCTCGGCCCCCATCGTGTCGACGAGTTCGTCCACGGTCGTCTGACCGATCGTGGTGTCCCGGGCCGAGCGGAGCAGGATGAGCGCGCCGTACTCCTCGGCGAGCAGCAGCTCGTCCGGCTCGGCTTCGGTGGGCTCGCCGCCGAAGCCACCGGTCGGGGCTGGGGCGGGGGCGGCGGCGCGCTGTGCCTTGCCGCGGCCGCCGAACCACCGCGACCGGCCACCGGAACGGGTCACGTCGCCTCTCCTTCGCACCTGGGTGTGTCGCTCAAGCCGTTGTCACCTGGTGGCCGATGGGCTGAAGTGGCCCGCCATGCCAGGGGGCTTGGGGTGTACGCAGTGAATATGGCAAACAGGTGTTTCTGTCCAGCCATGGGCCGCAGAACTAGGCTTTCCACTCGTGGTCGGCCACGGCACGGCCGGTGCCGGCGCCGGTGCCGACCGCCGCCGCGCTGCCCCGAGGCTTGTTCTTCGACGCGGTCGGCGTCACCGTCCCGTCGGCGGACGACACCGCCGCCATACGACGGCGGCGTCGTCCGTCTCGGTCACCCGCTCTCGCCCTCGCCGGCGTCAGGAAGGTCCACGTCGGTGACGCGCTTGCGGCGGGCCGCCGTCTTGCGGGGCGCCGCCGTACCGTTCGCCGCCGCGGTGTCCGTCGCCGCCTCGCCTGCCGTCGTCCCGGCCTCCGCCGGGCCGGCCTCCGCCGTGGCCGGTTCACCAGCCCCCGGTGCGGTGCCCTCGCGGGGCACCACCGACGGCCACTCGACCCCGGGCTCCTCGCCCCCGGCCTCCCCGTCGGGCGCCTCGGCCGCCGCGGCCATGATGTCCGCCAGGCCGTCCGTGGTCATCACCATGCTGACCGGGGCGGAGCTGTTGATGCACAGGTTGTGGCCCTCGGGAAGCCGGTCCAGGAACGCGGGCACCCGCACCCGTTCGAACCCCAGGCGCCCGGCCGCGTGCAGATAGCGGGGCGAGGTGAAGATGGGGACCACCGCGGTGCCGTCGGGCGCCGACGCGCTCACCGGTTCGCCGTTCGCCGTGACCAGCACCGCGACCTCCGCCTTGGCCAGCGCGGCGGTGACGTCCTCCGCCGGGCCGTAGCCGGTGGTGGCGAGCTGGATGGCGGCGTCCACGTCGTCCTCGGGCTCGGGCCAGCCGAGCGCTTCCGGGGAGGGCTGGTAGTTCTCGTTGTCCTGCCACTCCACGATCTCGCCGTCGTCGTCGGAGCGCCACTGGCCCACCACGGCCCAGTCCGGCGGCGGGCCTTCGCCCCGCCACGCGGGGTCGGTCAGGTAGAGCCAGTGGTTCGGCGCCAGCTTGGCGGCCTTGACGAACTCCTCCGGCGGTTCCGGCACTTCGGCGTCGTCGGACGCCCCGGGCGCCGGGCTCTCGGCGGTCGGCTCGAAGCCCGCGAAACCGGTTGACGGCTCGGCCGATTCGGATGGGGTGACCGCGGCGGAAGCGCCGTTGTCGCTCATGCTGTCCTCGCTTACTGGGCCGACTGGCTCACTGCTGGAAATGCTCGGCATGGTCGGTGATATGGACGCGCCCGTGCGGGGTCGCCCGGTGTGCTCCCGCTCCGTCCCCCGGGGCGTCTCGCGCCCCTCCCCCGCCAGGCTCACCCGCAACTCGCTCACCGGGACGAGTTGGGCCACCGGGGCGGAGGAGCTGAGGAACACCAGTTTCCGATCCTCGGACAAGCGGTCGAGGAAATCGGGTACTCGCATCATCACATGAGCGGGCGGCACTTCGTCCACCACCTGAGGTGTTCTTGAGATTACGGCCGCCGCCGGACGGCCCCGATCGCGCGGCCCGGGAGACGGAGCACGGGCGCTGACGCGTTCCCCCGCCCCGTCACCACCCCGTCGCCGCCGGTCCCCCGTCCGCGGCCTCCGCCTCGTACCGATCCAGGTCGGCCTTGCTCTCCCGCAGGGCGCTCGCCGTGACGAGCTGCCCCACCGGGGCCGAGGAGCTGAGGAACAGGATCTCCTTCCCCTCGGCCAGCCGGTCCAGCAGATCGGGTACGGACATCACCTCGTGCGCGGGCAGCTTGTCGTCCTCCAACTCCGGCGAGAGGGAGAAGACGGGCACCGCGGGGGTCCCGTCGGAAGCCTCGGTGACCGCCAGTTCGCCCCCCTCGTCGACGCACACAGCCACTTCGGCGTCCGCGAGCACCAGGGCGAACAGCTCCTGTGAGCCGTAGCCGGTGGCGACGAGCTGCACGGCGGCGTCCGCGGGGCTGACCGGGCGGGCCCAGCCGTGCGCGTCGGGTGAGGGCCGGTACGCGGTGTTCTCCTCCCACTCGACGATCTCGCCCCGCTCATCACTGCGCCAGCGCCCGAGGATCGCCCAGGACGGCGGGGGCTCGCCCTCCTCACCGTCCCAGTGCCGGTCGATGATGGACAGCCAGTGGTCGGGGGCCACCTCGGCGGCCTTGACGTAGTCCTCGGGCGGCTCGCGGAAGCCGGGTTCGCCCTTGAGCACCGCGTTCGGGCCGCCCTGCTTCCCTGAGGCACGCGAACTCCCGCCACCGGATTCGCCCGTGGCCGGTGGCTCCGGAGTGGTTTCGTGCTCGTCGTCCGGAGTACCGGAAGAACTCGTCATGGGAGGAAACTCCATCGGTGTGCGTGGTGTGGAAATCTGGATCAGTTGTCGGCTGTCGGCTGTCCGGACGGGGAGCGGCGGCCCTTCGCACGTACCTGTCGCCTGGAAACCCGTGGGCCGCCGGTGTCCCGGGCTCGGAAGGCTTGACTTCACTGCTCCGTCCGGTCACCTCTCGCCCAGTCGGCTCCGGCCTCCCACAGTGCCTCCTCGAACTCCGCCATCGCCGCTTCCAGCTCCGGGAAGGCCGCCGACACGTCCTCCGTCCCCAACCAGGCCCGCCGCAACCCCAACAGGCTCTCGGACACGGTGCGCAGTCGGGCCAATGCCTCCGGCAGGTCGAAGCCGTCGGTCGCGAGGAGGTCGTCGATCTCCGTTTGCAGGCTGCCGAGACTGCGCGCCAGCATCCGCCTGGCGGAAGGCGTGGGCGCTGTGGCGGCCCGTTTGACGACCGGGACCAACGAGCTCAGCGACGTCCAACAATTTTCGAGTTTGACGGCTTCCCTGACCGCCTTGGGCCATGGTGTGACGGAGGTGGAGCCCTGCGACAGGGTCGGGTTGTAGTCCATCGCCGTCGTGAACTCCATCGCCGCGAGGAGAATGGTCAGACCGTGGAGCGGCGCGGACCGGGGACGGTACGGCGCCGCACGCGCTTCGAAGAAGATGAACTGGTTCTCCTCGTCGACGCCGAAAGCGCCCATACCGAAGTCCACATCCAGATCCCCGGTGTGCAGGGGGAAACCCGGCGGCGGTGAGAGGAGGTCCTTCTTGAACGCGCCCTCGCCCCTGCCGTACACGATCGAGCGCAGCCAGTCTTCCTTGGTGGGCCCCTCGTTGAGGTCGTTGTCCTTGTCCTCGTAGGGCTCCCGGAACACCCGCTCCCCCGGGGCGTACCCCAGCGCTCGCATGAGGTCCGGGATCTCCTGCCCCGGCCGGCGGAGCAGAAGGAGGTCGACGTCCTCGCGTTCCTCGTCAGTGAGCAGCTTGTCGCGCACGGAGCAGAAGTCGCTGCGGGCCATCAGACGGAAGGCTGCGACCACATGACGCCGCACCTGCCGTCGCTTCAACGGGCCGTTGTCCCTCTCCGCCCGCTCCATGTACAGGACGATCAATCGCATGAACTCAACGGCGCGGGGCTCCGGGCGCCGGCCGTGTGCCCCGGCGAAGAACTCCTCGATCTGGGACACCTTCTGCCGCACCCCCTCCACCTCCCAGGCCGGGAGCAGATCGGTGACGGCGGCGGCGAGATCATCGAGGCCGACACCGTAGGTGGTCTGGAGCGTCGCCCGGAACCTGACGTCGTTGGCCGTGACGGTCGCGTCCCGCTCCAGACTGACACCGGCCCGGGCCGAAGCTCCTCCGAGCAAGCCGGACAGTGTGAACCGGTTGTCCGGGGCGGCCCGTGCCAGGGCCCGCATCCGCGCGACGAGCGCGATGATCTCGCGGAGGGCGTTCTCGACCTGCTCGAAGTCGGACACCGGGTCCAGCACGAATTCCAGGTCGGAGCGGGTGTACGGCGGATCGTCGGGGGTGTCGGTCTCCAGTCGCCAGCCGTTGCCGCGGGCGAGCACCACCCCCCGGGCGTAGAAGGGCACCGTGGCGACGAGTTCCAGCTCGATGCCGAACTTCGCCCGCCTGGACGGCGAGTGGCGCGGTGGCTCCGGCCGCGCCGCGACGTCGCCCGGGTCCTCGACCGCGGGAGGACCGGACGGCACGGAGGACGCCCGGACGGCCGCCGGCGCGTCCGGCCGCCCGGCCACGTCGCTCGGCCTCTCCCAGCGGGTCTGGACCCACTTGCCCCGTTTCCCGTCGCCGTCCCTCCGGTGCGCCGCGATGCGCAGCGGGTCCGACGCATCGGTCCCGACCACGTCGAGGGGCGCCGTATAGCTGTAGGCGAACCGCCCGGTGCGGTGGGAGTACGCCTGTGACACCGGGCGCTGCCGCCCGCCTCCGGGACCGGTGGTGAGGAACACGGCCGGGGTCTTCAAGGGGATCGCGTGGAACCTCGTCATGAGGTCCGTCAGGGCGAGGAGCTCCCCCTCGGACACCGGTACGGGGCCGAGTCCGGGCAGGTGCAGCACCACGCCCCCGGCCTGTTCCGTATCGGTGAGCAGCAGGATGGGCATGTCCGTCTGCTGCGCCCGCCACATGGGCTGGTACGGCCTGGTCGTTCCGCCGGCCTCGGTGGCGACCTCGTCCACGCTCTCCCATGCGATGCCGTTCGGTGCCGGCCTACCACTCCAGTTGACGCCCCGCAGGGTCTCGCCGCCCGCGTCGGGCGCCGTGTTCACCAGCAGGATGGAGTCGTCGAACGCGCCGTTCTCCTCCAGGTGGTACGCGGCCAGCACATCGGCGTCCGACACCTTCGCGCCCCGGGCGGCGGCCCTGGCCGTCACCCGCCACAGCTCCTGGACGTTCGGCGCCTCCCACGGGGTGCCGGGCGCCAGGTGCAGCACCTTGCGGCCCAGCGCCGCCGTCTCCCGCGGCGGCAGGGCGATGCGCTGGGACGCGGCGACGCCCGCCCACAGGGCCCGCGCGACCTGCCGGGGACCCACCTGCGCGGAGTCGTCCAGCTTCAGCACCGCGCGCACGTGGGCGTCACCGCCCTTCGCCATCTGGTCGAGGGAGTACACCAGGGCGGGGTCGGGGTCCGGGGTGAGCCGGGCGTCCGGCTGGGCGCGGGCGTCGTCGAGCACGGCCAGATAGTCGGCCCGGCTCGGGGCGAACCCACCGGCCCGGCGGGCGAGGAACGTCCACAGGTCCAGGCGGAAGGGCGTCAGCCCGCTCAGCTCGGGGTCGTGCGCGCGCATCCGCTCCAGCGCGCCGATCCCCCGCAACGCCTTGAGGTACTCCGCCCGGTCGTCCTCGATGCCGTTGCCGAGCACCTTCCGCAGCGCCCGCACCAGCCGCAGCGTGGTGGCACGGACCTCCGGGGACGCCGCGCCCGGACCGGTGTGCAACTCCGCGTCCCGCGCCAGAGAGTCCAGTTCGTGATCCAGCGGTTCCGGCCGGTGGGTCACCCTCCTGGAGACCTCGCCACCGGGGCTGTCGAACACCACCCTGCCGTCGGCGTCCGCACCGGTCTGCCGGGTGTAGGTGCTCGCGTTGCACCGGCTCTCGTTGGCGACGTGCTGCCCGAGCGACACGTCCTCCAGCGGATCCTCGACGAAGGGGGCCGGCGCGGTCGAGGGGTGGGGGCGTGAGGGGTCCCCTTCGGACTCGCCCCAGCACACCACGACGTCCAGCTCGTGGCCCGGGGGCAGTTCGCGCACCTCTTGCAGCCCGCCGAAGTAACGACCCGCGTCGCGCGTGCTCAACCAGACCGTGCGGCCGCGCACGCTGAGCCCCACCCGGCCCGGTTTGCCGTGGGCGACGATCGTGTGGACCGCCGCGTTCGGGGGCAGCTCCTCCGATCCGGACTCGGCGTAGCCATCGGCCAGCGGCACGAGGTGCTTGAGCCGGCGCGCGGAGCGGAACAACCGGTACCGCTGCTCGAAGGTGCGCCGCCTGGGCTCGTCGTCCCGGTGCGACTCCAGACCGAAGCGCTCGTGGTTCTCGTCCACCATCGGCATGGTGTCCACGTCGCTGTCGCGGAACCTCGTACCGTCCAGCGCCGTCCACTCGCGGTCGGTGTACGGGACCTTCACCCTCGGCGGATCGAACGGCGCCCAGGCGCCCAGCGGCCGGTCGGGGCCGGGATCGGTCAGGGCGAGAACGTGCGCGTCCAGCCGGTCGTCGTACCGCAGGCGCCCGTCGCCGCTGGGCGCCCACACCCGCCGCCCCAGCCGGGTGGCCACCGCGCGCTGCAACGCCATGTACCGGCGGCGCGCCGCGTAGGGAATCGCCAGCACCACCGGTGCGTCCTTCGACAGCTTCGCCAACTCGGGGTCGCTGGCCAGCTCCTCCGCGAACTGCTCGTAGCTCAGCTCCCGCCCGTCATGCGTCCGCACACCGTCCGCGGTCAGCACAGCCCGCACCACGTACGCGTCACCGCCCCACGGCGCGGGATCGTCCGACACCCGCTCATCCGGCTGTCCCGCCCTGACCCGGTACGACACCATCCGGTCGACCCGCACCCGGTCGACCCGCTCACCGGTCAGGGTGCGCCCGCGTACCGCTTCGGAGGCGTCCCGCATCAGGGGGCGCGGCGCCGTGGGCGGATCGGCGGGCGGGGTCGCGGTAGCGGCCGGAGGAGCCGGGGGACCGGGAGGGGGCGGTGGTGCCGGAGGGTCGGACGGGGGCGGAGGACCGGACGGGGACGGAGGGGCCGCGGGACCGGGAGGGAGCGGAGGGGACGGGCGGAGGAGGGGGCCCAGCGTGGGGTCGTCTTCCAGGCCGTCGGCCAGCTTGCCGGTGTCCTTGTCCACCGGCAGCCCGCCGTAGAGACCGCCCGGCACCTTGATCCGTACGGTGCCGTGCGGCCCGTCGACGACCGCGGTCACATCGAAGCGGTAGGCCCGATAGGGCCGCTTGCCTTCCGCGTTGCGTTCGTCGGTATCGCCCAGCGCGGCGCTTCGGCTCTCGCTGTCCTCCCAGTTCATGACGTCGAACGGCAGGCGTTCCAGCAATTTCTGATCGTCCACCGGACCGCCGGCCTCGGGACCGGCCGCGATCCGCCAGCCGCTGTCCCGATGCGTCTCGTGGCTGGGTTCCTCGTCGGCCTGGTGGTACCGGCGTTGCTTGAGCAGTACGCCCTCCGGGGGGCCGAGGATCTCGGCGCCGTCCAGTTCCAGGCCCACGACGGCGGACCGGTCGCCGAGCGGGACCCCGTAGGCGTGCCTCAGCAGCTCCTGGACGCGGGGGCGCATCACGTTGCCGCTGGTGCGGTGGTGGTAGCGCACGCCCGCGGTGGTGGTGCGGTGCAGGCCGGAGATCTGCGGCGGCTCGCCCACCTCGGGGGCGGGGGCGGTGCGGTGGCGTACGGCCGTCAGCTTGGCCCAGCGCCCGATCGGCGCGGCGGCGGGCACCGTCCACGGGTGGAGGTTGTCGACGAACGCGTCGGGCAGCGCGGGCGGGGCCGGTGAGGGGTCCGAGTGCCAGGTGACCCGGGTCTCGCGTGGTGCGGTGAGGTCGAGGGGCCACTGCTGCGGACGGTCGGTCAGGGCGGTGAGGTGACGGGGGACGAGCAGCCGCACGTCGCCGGCCACGAGCTGGTCCGGGCCGTCGCCGGGGTCGTGCCAGGTGAAGACGGTGGGGGTCCCCTCGGGGCCGTCCCCGGGCCGGGAGAACAGGCGGGCCAGGGACAGCGCACCGCGGGCGGGGGTGGTGAGCACTTCCGGCAGTTCGGTGGTCGTCCCCGTCTCGATCCGGAAGGTGATGCCGTGTTCGAACTCCTCGGAGGGGTCCTGGGGGTTGGCCCGGTAGATTCCGACATTCTTCTCGGCGTTCTCGTCCTTCGTGCCCCGGGAGGCGGAGTACTCGGCTTCGGCCTCGATGCCACCGTGCCCCTTCTCGTTCCCGGCGCGGGCGCGGACCTCGACACCGGCGTCGAATTCCCAGCCGGAATCGGTGCTCTCGGACTCCTCCTCGACCGCCTCGCCCCGCAGCGTGAGCTTGATCTCGTCGCGGGGACGCTGCTCGTGGGGGCGGTCGAGCTTGGTGGCCGTGACGTTCACCCACAGGTAGCGGGTGGTGCCCCACGGGCCGGGCACGGGGAACCATCGCAGCACGCCCTCGTTGGTCAACGCGTACCACTCGCTCTGCAGGGCCTCCGAGTCGTAGGCCGCCTTCAGGGACCGCTGGAGGAGGTTGGGGCGGGGTGCCGTGGTCCCGTCGCTCTCGGTGCGGATGATCCCCTTGGCGCGCAGCCGGTCGTTGATGGGCTTCAGGAGGTCGACGCGCAGGAGTTCGGGGTGCGTTGTCCCGGAGAGCAGGCCGGTGTCGAGATAGGTCCGGGTCGTCTCAGTGGCCGTCTCGGCGGCCGTGCCGGTCGGGTGAGGAAGGATGTCGGACATCCGCCGCTCGGGGACGAGCAGATCGAGGGCCTCGGTGGCGCGCAGATACCGGGTCGTCTCGGTGAGCTCGTCGCCGTGCCAGCGGACGTAGGTCAGTGCGAAGACCGGGTCGGTGCGCAGCGTGTGCACGGACCCGCCGTAGGTGGCCCGGGTGATGTCGATCCGGCCGGCGCTCCCGGCCGTCCCCTTGCCCCGGGTCCTGGTGGCCGAGGCGCTGCCGAGGACGGCCAGCCTGCCGCCGGGGCCGGAGGGGTGGTCACCGCTGCTCGCGTCGGAGCCGAACCGCAGCTGGGGGCCGAGGGTGCCGGTCACGCCCACGCCCCATTCACCCTCCTCCTCGGATTCGTACACGGCGTTGCCCTTGAGGTAGTGCTCGACCTCCGTGTCCGGGCCGGCCCCGAGGTCGTTCACGTTGTCCACGAGGATCCGCAGCCGCAGCGCCTGCTTGTACGTGCCGTCCTTCGCCAGTTCCCTCTCGTATCCGCCCTCGCGGACCTCCTCGCCGAAGTGGGAGGCGAGGACCGTGGGATGGGCCAGGTCGCGGATCTCCTGCGGCCACTCGGCGGGGTTGCCGAGCCAGGCGTCGATCAGGCTCTGCCGCGTGGCCCGGTTCCGTTCCCCGGCGTACAGCCGCTCGGCGTACATCCGGGCGCCGAGCTCGGCCAGCTCGGGCATGAGGTGGAAGACGGGGTAGATCCCCTGGGCTCCGCCGGAGAAGTCCAGTCGCCGGCCGATGCGGGTCGGCGCCGTTCCCACGACGGTGTGGCCGGCCGCCCGCGCCTGCTCCGGCGTGACCGGGGTGGCGCGGGTGTGCTCCTGCGGGACGACCACACGGGCGACGAAGGGGTTGCGCCCGTTCATGAACCGGCGCCTGGTCAGCCAGCCCGGCCTCAGCCGGCTCTTCTTCGCCTCGGGTGTGACCGTCCAGTACAGGGACATCTGGTAGCGGTGCTCGTCGATCCGCTGAGCGGTCTCGGTCCTGCGGTAACCGCCGGCGGTGCCGCCGTACTTGTCACTCTTCTTCCTGGACCTGCTGAAGACCCCTCGCACGGCACCGAACTGCATGCGGATGGGCGGGGTGGTGAAGTGGAACCTGCCGAGCGATACCTCGTACTCGGGGATGGCCAGCCGGGCGCCGCCGCCGAAGGTGAGGCTCGCCTTCCAGCCCGTGCCACGGTCACCGGCTGTCGCGGTCCCGATAGCGGCCCGGGTGTTGACCTTCATGGGGAAGTCACCCTCCGGGCCGCCCTCGGTGACCGGGTCGGCCAGCGGGCTGGGGCCGTCGATCCGGTCGCCCCACCGCGCCTTCGCGGAGACCTTGTAGCGGCGTCCGCCGACCTGGATAGTGCGGTGGATGCCGAGGAGCGCCGCAGCCGGGTCCCCTTCGAGGGCCGGTCGGCCGTAGAACGCCGCCAGGTCCCGGTCGGCCTGGGCCCAGTCGCTCTTCTTCGCCGCCTTGGCACCGACGTCCAGGACGTGCAGCCGCTCGATGGCGTCCCTCAGGTCCGGCTGGAGGGTCTCCGCACCCGGCAGGGCGATCGGCACGCCGAAGCCGAGGCCGCGGCGGGAGGCCAGGGCGAGCGGCTCCCTCGGATGGGGGGTGAGCAGCCCCGCGGCCCGCTCCACCGCCATCGGGAACCGGAAGCGCGGCGTGGTCTCCGGCAGCTTCAGCACCCTCCTCGACGGGGGGAGCGCGTACGCGCGGTGCCGCGGGGCGCCGGCCGCGGGCCGCAGGTCGGCGGTCCAGCCCGAGCCGATGGTGCGCCGTACGAAGTGCTGGGCTTCGCGCCGCGGGACGCTGAGTTCGCCCTCGGTGGTGACCTGCACCGGGGCGACCTTGTGCGTGCTGGATTCCATGGTCACTTCGAGGCGCAGCCCGGCTCGGTAGCGGGACTGCTCGGCGAAGTCGTTGAGCACCGTGTGGCTGGTACGCGAGGAGTTCAGGGAGTGGCCGGCTCCGCGGTTCACCCCGATCTTCACGCCGAAGGCCGGGATGAGGCCCGACAGTTCGGCGGACCGCCCGTCCTCGGAACGGGGGGAGGTTCCGTCGTCCGCGATGCCTGAGGAGTCACTGCCCGCGCCGACTCCGGCGGTGTTGTACCCGAAGCCGAACGCCGCGTCCGAACCCCCCTCGCTGCCGGCGCTGATGCCGTCGCCCGTACCGATGTCGTCGCGGGTGGGGACCTTGGTGTCCCCGAGGTACTGGAGACTGTCGATCTCCCGGCGGATCCGCAGGTGTCCCCGGAACGTGCCGAACAAGGGCCCGGAGACCTCGATGCTGTTGGAGGAGTCCCCGCCGGCCCACCACAGATAGCGGCTGCGGGCCGTCGGCTCGGTCAGGAAGCCCTGGGCCCGGTCCATCTTGGCCTGCCGGAGGATCCTCCTGACGGCCGTGGCGGGCAGCCCGGCGGCGCGCAGGTTCCGGTGCAGTCCGGCGATGACGGGCGTGAGGTCGACCGCCTGCAGCAGCTCCCGGGCCTGGGAGGGTCGTGCGGCGCGCCGGTGACGGGGACGCTCGGCTTCGGGGGCGCCGTAGTCGGGGCGGGGTCCGTCCTCGCCGACGTAGGGGGTGGGAATGCCGACGTGGATCCGGTCGGCCACCGTGACCTGGTGGAAGACGGTCGGCGTGGCGTCCTCGCCGTCGACGAACACCTTCATCCGCAGACCGGCGCCGAAGGGGGCCAGCTCGTTGATGAAGGGCTTGCGGCCGGACATGACGGTCCGCGACCAGCCGCCGTCCTTGGACGTGGAAGACCCCACGTGGAGCTGGGGCGCGGGCACGGCGGCCGCGGACGCGACGGTGTTCGTCCCCAGGTTGACGACGCTGAGCAGGGTCGACTCCACCCCCTGGGCGACCTCGTGTCCGCTCCGGCCGCCGGTCGCGGTGGAACCGAATCCGACGGGGTATTCGTTGACCTCCCCCTTGGTCCGCGGCAGCGGCTTCAGATCCCGGAGCACCGGGCGCAGCCACACCAGCCGGCCGCCCACGGCCAGTGTGCGGCCGGCCGCGAGGATGTCCTCCCAGTCCTTCGGCTCGGAGGTGAGCAGCAGGTCGCTGATCGCGGACCTGATGCCCGAACGCAGCGTGGTGTGCGGACCGGGCCCCTGGAGGTCCAGGCGTGCACTGATCTGCTCCGCCCAGAAGTCGGCCTGCTCCCGCCGGAAGTCGATGGTCTGCACCGACTTGGGGACGATGGTCTGGCCCAGCGCCCCGTGGGCGAGGTACCACGGAGCGCGATCACGCGTCCCGGCAGCCGGTGCCGGGGCCGCCGCTCCGGTGGGCTCCGCGTCGGGGTCGCGGTCCGCGGTGGGCTCCTCCCCCTCGGGGGGCGTCACCACGATCGCCGGCACCCCACCGGGCAGCGGCGGCGTGCTCTGGGGGTCCGGGGCCTCCTCGTCCGGACCCTGGTGCGCCGGCGGCGCCCCCGGCGGCGGCGCGGGGGCGTCCAGCGCCGGGTCGACCGGCGGTACGGGGGACGGAGGCAGCGGGACGACGGCGTGGGGCTGCGGCACGTGGATGCCCTCGGCCTGGTCCCACAGCGCCCGGAATCCCGCGTACATCTCGTCCTCCGCCTCGGCCTGGTCCCACAGCGCCCGGAATCCCGCGTAGGTCTCGTTCTCCGCCTGGGTGGCCTCGACCGGATTGGCCGCGTCCGTCGCCGTGTCCGTCGCCGCGTCCGTGGCTTCCGGAGCGGGCCCGTACAGCCGCTCCATGAGCGGGAACAGCGTCGGCTCGTTCCTGCGGACCCAGTCCGCGCCGTTGTACCGCGGGTGCTGGGTGTACGGGTCCCTCCCCCTGTTCGTCCCCAAGTAGGCGTTGGTGAGCTGGGCGAAGAACTCCTCCTCGTTGAGGGAGGAGTAGTTGGGCGCCGTACGGTTGCCTTCGGCGTCGTAGCCGTGCAACGGGCCGTCGGGCCATATGCCGAAACTCCCTGCTGCCCGGTTCGTGTCATACGCCCGCGTGATCAGCTCCCGGTCCGCCTCGCTCAGTCCGTGCCGGTGGATCGTGTGCGCGAACTCGTGCGTGGTCGTGGAGTACCCGTCGGCATAGGCCGGGGTGTCGCTCGGCACGCTGGTGAACTCACCGAGGAGGTTCTCCTCCGTCACCGCCAGCACCGTCCGGCCCCCCGAGCCCCGGACCTGGTCCCACAGCCGATTGCCCAGCCCGGTCCGCTTCCCCTTCCACTGGCGGAACGCGTCCAGGGAGGTCATCGCCTCGCTCTTGGGCACGACCACCAACCGCGATCCGGCCTTGAGGAGCGTCGCCGCCACGTCGGGGTCGCGCAGCATCCGCGCCGTCCACGCCAGCGCCTCGGTCCGGGACGACACCGGCTGGTCCACCCCGGCCGGCATCTGCAGCATCAGCCGCGCCGCCGTCTCGGCGAACTCCGTGGCGGGCAGCGCCCCGTCCCGCACCTTCTTGTGCAACACGTCGGCCAGGGCGCGGTTGGACGCCAGCCGCTCGCGTTCGGCGGGCGACAGCCCGGCCAGCTCCCGCGCCCGGTCGGCGGGGGCCATCTCGGGCAGCCGGGACGCCAGTTCCCGGAGGGGATCGGAGGAGAGCGGTTCCGCCGCGCGCAACGCGTCGTCCAGCTTGGTGAGGGCCTGGCCCAGCCAGACGATGTCGAGCCGCCCGGCGTCGAATTCGTCCCCCCACGTGTCCTCGTGCGCCTCCAGGAGGTCGGGGTCCCGCTTCACCTCGCCCACCACCTGGTGGAGCCGTGCGGCAAGCCCTCCCACGGCCCCGGGCGAAGCCGCCTGCCGGTACGCCGCACCGCGCAGCAACTCCAGCTCATCGACCGGCAGTTCAAGGGTGTCCGGCATCTCCGACAGCCCCCAGAGCAGGTCGAACAGGTCCTCTCCGCGCCGTTCCTCGTCGGTGCGCAGCGCCAGCGAGCACGCGGTGTCCGCCAGCGACTCGGTGCGGGCCGGAAGCGTGAAGCCGTCGATCTCGATGGTGGCGGTGGAGACGGGGGGCGCGGTGCCGACGCTGATCTCCACGCCCTGGACCACCCCGGACAGCGTACGTCCGTCCGCGCTCGCGCTCAGGGTCTCCTGCAACGGTCCGGGGAACCACTGCGCGAGGGCCCGGTTGATGACGTCGGCGAGCTGCCCGGCGTTCGCGGGGAGATGTAACTCCAGGATCTCGAAGGGGCGCGGATTGTCGAATTGCACCTTGCCCCGCGCCCCGCCGGCGAGGACCACGGGGTGGCCGATCTCCCGCATGAGCGCGCTGAACCGGCGGCCGACTCCCAGCTTCACGTCGTCGAGAGACAGCGCGGCGGACGACGCCCAGAAGGCAGCGGCGGGACCGGGGCCGGTGGCGGGTCCGGAGGTGGCGGCCGGCACCCCTGAGGAGGGCTGGGGGCCCGTTTCGCCCGGCTGTTCTCCCGGGGGCGGTGGCGCGGGCGTCACCTCTTCGTTCGGGGAGGTACGCGGGGCGAAGTCGGGGTTGGGGAGGTAGTCCCCCACGGGCCGTCCGTCGCGCATCGGCTGCACGCCGCGGATGAAGCGCGTGTGCACCCCGCCCGGGAAGGCGATCTTTTGCTGGTCGGGGAAGGGCGAGGCGAGGCCCAGCGTGGCGTTGACATCGATGCCGCCGGGGACCTCGATGTCGTAGCGCCAGACGTAACGGCGGGTCAGCTGGGCCGCGCTGAGCGGATCGGCGTCGGCCGAGTCCCGCACGTAGCGCGGATTGGTGGTGGTGCTCACATAGGCGGTGCCCGCGGGGCTGCTGTAGACGTGGTCGATCAGGTGCACCGGGTCGGTGCCCTTCGGCGTGATCCCCGTCCGGAAGATCTCTGCGGGAGAACGCCAGTCGAACTTGTAGAGCGGGCCGTTGCCCGCGCGCCACATCGCGTCCGGCAGCGTGTGGCTCCCGAACAACCCGGGAACGGCCGCGGTGGTGTCCGGGTCGACGGGCGGGGTGGAGCTCACCGGCCCCGTCGCGGACCACCCGACCGGGACGGGACTGCCGTCCGGTGACGTGATCTGGCGCATCCGGGACGAGGCGACGAGCCCGCGTCCGGGCAGGTACCAGTCCCAGGCGGGCCCCTCGTCGTACAGCCGTCCCCGGTCGTCCGAGACCCGTCCGGCGCTCGGGCCGTCGGGGTTGTACACCCCCCGCAGACCGAGCCCTGGCATATCGGCCACGAAGAAGTGCAGGTCCGGGTCGGTCTGCCCCTGGCCCCACACGGTGCCGCGCGGTCCCTGGGTGACGGCCGGGAACTCCTCCAGCCCGTCGCGGAACGTCCGGTCGAAGTCCCCGTGCGGGTCGTAGGACGTGTACGCGTTCCGCAGGTCCCGCCGGTGGCCGAGCGGCGCGCGGCCCGCACCGCCCGGAGTGGACGTGCCCGCGGTGATCTCTCCCGGCTGTACCCGCTCGACGTCCCGCTCGGTCGCGGTATCCGCGGCGGCGGTCCACACCGACCACGGCTCGCCGTCGGACGCCCCGTCGACGTAGAGCTCCGTGGCGGGAGCGGGAGCGGGAGCGGACGGGCCGGTGTCCGTAAAGGGGGAGGGACCGGCCGGGGAGCCCCCGGCCCCAAAGGACACGGGAGGCGCCGACGCGGGCGTGGGCGCCGGGGCAGTGGGTGCGGGCGGCGGCACGTTGGGCTGGGGCTTCCCGAACGCCCCGCGGACGTCGGCCGGGCGGACGGCACCGATGTCGGTGATCGGGCGCGGTCGGCCGGAGGCGTCCGGTTCCAGGGCCACCGTCGTCTTCCCGGTGTCCGGGTCGGTGTAGAGGGTCGGCCTGCCGTACGCGGCGTAGGTGGTCCGGCCCGACAGCAGGGCGTTCTGGCCCGGCAGGCTCGCCACCACCGGCTGACCGGGGGCGGGCCTGGCCCCCTCCACGAGCAGCACGACCGGTTTTTTCAGGGGGGCATGGCCCAGGCCCGGATCGCGGTAATTCAGCTCGCCGACCTCGGGGTGCCGCACCGGAGCGCCGACAGCGCCGAGGACAGCATCGCCGCCCTGCTGATCCGCCCGGAACAGCCAAGGCAGTACGTCCCGCGCCCGCGGGTCGTACCAGGGTGCCTGGACCGTGGAGTCCGCCACGAGGGTCCCGTCGGGTTCGCGGCGCAGCAAGGTGACCTTGGCCGGGTCGAAGTCGAGGGGACCGGTCGTGTTGCCGGTGTGGTCACGGCCGAGCGTCATCTTGCCGGTGGTGGTCATGAGCGTACCGGCGGCCAGTGCTCCGCGGGACTCCAGGTGGAACTCGGCCAGTTCCCTGGGTACGTCGAAGTCGCGGCCATGGATCACCGCCTTCCTGAGCAGCTGGATCAGTTCCGTACGCCGCGCGGGATCAGGAGCCGGCAGGTGGAGGACAACCACGGCCAGCGCGTCCAGCTGCTGCTCACCCCCGACCCTGGCCAGGCCATCCTGGACCTTGACCTCGGCCCAGAGCATCCGCGACCGCTCCGCGTCACCCACCTGGCTCGGGTGCAGCTGAAGAGTGTGGGCGGTCAGGGCGTCGAAGCCGGGGTCCGCCATGGTGGCCGCGACGCCGGTGACCAACGGCAGCGGGACGAAGTCGGTCAGCGCGAGGTCCGGGTCCTGGGCCCACAGCTCGCCCGCCCGCTTCAGCATGGTCGCCACGAGGGTCTGCTCGGCGAGCTGCGAACCGGGCGGCTGCTGCCCCCGGAACCCCGCCACCAGGTGACCGAACAGCTCCACGGTGAACAGCGGGACACGGTCCAGCTTGGGATCGTTGCGCAGCATCATGTCCAGCGCGCCGACACCCCGCCACAGCATCGGATACTCCGGCGCCCCGTCGATCCGTTGACCGAACCACATGCGCAGCAGCCACACCAGCCGCAGCGTCCGCTCCAAGGTCGCCTCCGGCACCGGAGCCGGCCCCTGATGCATCCCCGCGTCCCGGGCCCGAGTCTCCAGCACGGTCCCTGTCGGCGCCGGCATCCGCACTTCCGGGGCGAACACGCGGCCCCGGGCATCGGCTTCCGAACCGGGGAACGCTCCCGCGCCCGTCGCAACCCTGCTGAGCACCACGAGGCGGAATCCATAGGTGGGCCGCCCCTCGTCGGTGGCGATCCGCTGGGCCTCGGAGACGACCGCCAGCGGATCCGGGATGTACGGCAGAGGGCCGGAGGGACCGACGAATCCTATGCCCTTGGGCATCGTGCTGAAGCACACGAACCGCACGTTGGGGGACTTGTCGGACCGCCGGTTCAAGCTCCGCCGCCGCTTCAGCGCACCCGACGTCCGCGGCCCGCTCGTGGTCAGGCTCCCCATTCGGCCGGTCTTCGGGTCGAGCAGGGCCCAATCGGACTCGCCCGGCCAGCCGTGCTTGGCCTCGAAATACGGGGTGGGCTCGTTCGCCGCCACCCAGGGGAGCAGTTGCGGCAGGCTGACCGCCCCGGTCGCCGGGTCGGAATAGACGAAGTGCGTCGCCGTCGGCAGATCCAGCAGCAGCTGACTCCTCGTCCGCAGGCTGGCGGCGGGCCCGGTGAGGGAGAGGGACATGTGCCCGGTCGACCGGTGGTCGGGGCCGATGAAGGGTAGGGAGAGCACCCGACGCTCCCACTCCTCGCCCTCGTGGTCACGCCTTGGCGTCGGGTCCGGTTCGCTGAGCAGCCAGCCACCCGCGAACGCCCGGCCCTCAGAGATATCGTTGCCGAACGCACTCCCCACCGTGACGAAACCGCTCGAGGACCACACGTTCCGGCCCAGCAGGTCGGCGCAGTCCTGCGTCAGCGCCAAGCTGCCGACCGTCCCCAGAGATATGCCCATCAGCACGGAAACGTCGCTCGACAGCGTACTCAGTTCCTCGTCGAGGCCGAGCAGTTCGGCCACGACCTCCTTCGGGGCGTGGCGACGGAAGCCCCCCGCGCCGCGCACCGCGACGGTCAACGCCGCCCCATCGGCCAGCACCGCGAAAGGCGTGCCCCACGGAGCGGGACCCGGCTGCCTCACCGGCTGGAGCCGGCCGTTCGGCTGCCGGACGAACTCGGTGACGCGGGTCAGGTCGAGCTGGGCGTCCAGGGGTGCGCCGGTCCAGTTCAGCCCCCGCACACCATTGAACGTGGTGAAACGGAACTCGTTGCCGAGCGCGCCCTTCAGCTTCAGGTAGAAGGCGGAGAGCCGCGCCAGGCTCGGGGCCTTCTCCATGGCCGGGTCCATCACCACCCGCAGCAGGTCACCGCGCTCCTCCCAGGTCACGGGCGCGTCCTCGGCCAGCATGAGTACATGCCGCGTGAGCGCGTCCAGGTCCAGCGGCCCCCCGCGCAGCGCGGGAAAACTCGCCCGCAGCGCGTTCAGCCGCCGCAACGCCTCCCGCGCCCCCGGCACCGGCTGCTGCCCGAAGACATCCCGCAGGATCTCGTCGAAATGCGCCTCCGCGTCGTACGGGGCAGGAGACACGGACATGGCATCCGGCGACCCCGGGGCGGCGTCGGCGAACGAAGCGGGTGCGGGGCTCATCCAGCCCTGCACCGTCGAACCACCGGGGCCCTGGCCGGACAACGGCCAGCCCTGCGCGGGGGCGAGCGGTGCGTGTGTGGGAGCGGCCTGCTCCCAGGCGCGCAGGCTGACATACCGCTGGGTCAGGTCGAGCCCGGACAGCGTCAGATCCACCCCTGCCGAACCCGCGGCCGAGAGCAGGACCAACGGCAGCGCCTGCGCGAGCGGCGGCGCGGGCTGCCCGGTCGCGGCGAAGTACGCCGCGACCTCGTGCCGCAGACCCCGCCACGTCAGCGGCGAACGGTCACCACGCGCCGCCCGCATCCCGTCCAGCGCCCGGAAACCGCGCAGCAGCGCCTCGAACGCCGCGGTGTCGTCCTCCAGCATCGGACCGTAGACCAGCCGGATCGCCCGCACCCACCGCAGCACATCCCCGGCACGCTTGCGATCACCCGTCACCCGCTCCGCCAGCACGGCCCGCTCCGCCAACGACGGCTCCGGACGGAACCCCACCCACCAATCACCCTCGGCCAGCCGGAACCGCGGCCCGGACTGCCCGTCGCCGGGAACGATGTCCGGCCGACGCCCGCTGCCCGTGGTCCACACCCAGCCGGCCCAGTTGGCCAGCAGCTGGGCCCCGATCGTGCGCTCCAGCGGATCGTGCGCCGGCGGACCCGCCACATCCGCGCCCGTCACCACGACCGCCGTCTCCGCCTCCAGGGCGACCAGATCGGGATCGGCGGCGTAGAGGAAGTCCACGACCCGGCCGTACTCGAACGCCCTGCCCGAACCGTCCCGCATCCCGAGCTCTGCCAGCGCGCCGTCGCCCCCGATGTCCACGAGATACGCCTTGCCGAAGGGCAGCGGGTACGGGCCGCTCTCCGGAACCACCGTCCCGCTCGGGCCCTGGTACGCCTGGGAGGGGGACTGGATGGTGAACTGACGCACCTGGGGCAGCAGCCCGTAGGTGTTCTCCCGGCCGTCCCGCCCGTGGGCCGGGCGGGAGGAGAAGGCCACCGGCTTTCCCCGCGGATCCCGATGCTTCACCCGCTCCATCTGGTCCAGTGGTACCCGGGTGCCGTCCACCGAGGTGATCTCCGGGGTCATGGACACCACCGGGGGCAGCTGGGAGGGATCGGCGACGACGTCCAGCGCCCGCCGCGCGTCCTCGACGATCTGCCGGACCCGTGCCTGCTGCTCCGGGGGCACCTGGCCGAGGAGATCGGCCGCCGCGCGGACCACGTCCCGCAGCGAGCGGTGTACGTCGGCCGCCAGCGGAGTCCCCAGGGCGTAGGAGCCCAGCGCCTCGGCGGGCGCCTGGGCCTCGAACCCGGGCAGCAGAATCCGGGCCGGGCCACCTGCCTGCGGCACACCCGCCCTCGCCAGTCGCAGGAAGGGCTGGAAGGCCCTGACCACGGGGCTGTCCCGGATGCTCGTGACGGCGAGGCGCAGCACCTCGCGCGAGAGCGGAGCCGAGTGCTTCAGCGCCCGCTCATATGCCTTGTGGCCCAGCTCCACCACTTCGGTGACGGCGCGCCGTGTCTCCTCCTTGGTCATGTGTTGGTGGCCGAACCCGTAGAGCCGCAGTTCCCTCAGGGTCAGCGCGACCCCCAGTCGGCCGTCGTCGGTGTCCAGGGCCGGGTAGTCGTCCATGCCGACGCTCTGGTACTGGCCGACGGTCTCCCCTCGGGAGGTGCGCCCGGTCAGCGTGGCGGTCAGATGGTCGCGGGGAGCGGGGGTGTCGTCACCCGGAGTGTCGAAGACCCTTTCGTCGATCTCCCCTCCGAGCGCCGCCTGGTAGACGCGCAGCACTGATAGCAGTACCTGGCCGAAGGCATGGGTGATGTTGTCGTGGTCCTGGTCGAGGAAAATCCTCGTGCTGGGCCGCAGGGCCCGCAGGACACGGTCAAACGGATTCCGGCCCGCCACCGCCAGCGTGCTCTTGATCAGCACGCTCCACTGGGAGGGGAACATATTGGCGACCGGCCGCGCGGCGACATGACTGAACGACTCGCCCCCGTATCCCACGATCTCGTCGACCTCCGGGATGGCCGAGAGGAACGGAAGGATCGCGAGGTAGTCCACCGGGACGGCGCCGCCCATCACAGCACTTGCATACCGTGCGGCGATCAACGCCCCGAACTGTCTTCCCGCCGTGAGAAGCGAGGAGAACTCTTCCTGCGACAGCCGCTGCATCGCGAGGTCCTGGAGCGCCCTGAGACCGAGGGTGGGTATGCCCGGCGTGAGCTGTGTGTACGCGCGATGGTCGTGATCCGGCAGGTGGGGAAAGAGGTAGGTCCGCAGGCCGACATCGGTGAGCATCCACCCTTCGAGGCCCGACAGGAGCTCCGCGAGCCCGAGGTCGCCTCGCCGGTCCGTGCTGTCCAGCCTGTCCCGCACCAGGTCGAGGGCGGCCATCGTCTCCTCCGGCGAGGGCCTGTCCTCTTCCTCGAGCGCGGCCATCGGGAGGAGAACGAACTCCGCGATGGGGTGGTACTGCAGGAAAGGCTGCGGCGCTCCCGGTGCCACCTCGGGCTTCTTCTCCAGGATGTTCTCGGTGGCGGGGTCGTGCCAGAACGCCCCGGTGTCCTTGACGATGCGGATCCCGGGGCCGAAGGCCAGGACCTGCGCCCCGGGGATTTCGCCCAGGACGAGACGTCCGGGATGGCCCGGAAGGCCGGGGGCGAGCGTCATCCACCGGCCGGACTCGGTGAGCTCCCAGCCCACGAAGCCTGCCAGTAGGTCCGTGAGCCGTATGGGGTCGTCGGACTCCGGTGTTCCCAGGCTCCGCCGGGCGGACTCGAGCCGCGCCAGCGCCTCCTCCGGCGACAGCCCCGGCATTACGGTGGGTCCGGCCGTCGGATCGGCGACGATGCGCCCGAAGAAGTAGGTCTCCAGGGCGGGTGGATGAACCCCCCGCGGCACCTGGGGCGGCTCCATGTGGAATTGCCCGGTATCGGGGTCGCGCCAGAATCTCTCCGGGTCGGCGACGAACCGGACGCCGGGGCCGGTGGCCAGGGTCCTGGGTACGTCCGTCCTGTCCTGGAGGATGTGGCGGTCCTCGATCTCCAGGCCCACGGCGCCGTACTCGTGCTCGACGGGCTTGTCGACCAGCGCGTGGCCCGTGGAGGACGACTCGGTGAACCCGGGCAGCGCGTCCTCCAGCACCCGCCCCGCCCGGTCGATCACCACAACCTGGGCATCGACGGCCGCCATGTCCGGCGGCGTCGCCGACACCCGACGCCCCGCACGGGCCGACGGGTCCACCGCCACCACGCCGCTGTCCCCACCCAGGTTGTACGCGGCCCACACATGCCCCAGCGCACCACCCTGACGCCGCGCCAGCACGAACGCCACCGCGCCCGGCCCGGCATCCGCCACCGCACGCTGCACCACGTCCCACGACCGCACGCCACGCCAGCCCGGCCCGGCCACCAGACCCGACGCCGCCGAGTCCGGACCCGGGATCGTCACCGAATCATCCACCGAACCCGCCAGCCGCACCCCACCCGGATACAACACCCTCCGCAGACCAGCCACCAGGCGCAGACACCGCCGGACCGACATCCCCCCCGCCGGAATGGTCTCCGCCACGCGGTCCGCCGCCCCTTCCAGCTGGCGGCGGGTCAGCACCGGACGGGACAACGGCCGGCCGCCGGGCGCTTCGAGCACGGACCGGTCCCGGGTGGCCGCGAACGATACGACGGAAGACTGGGGCGCGGTGGGTGCGGTGGGTGCGGACGTCGGCGCGCTGGGATGAGGGGCCCCGAACGCCCCGCGGACGTCGATCGGGCGCACGGCCCCGAAGTCGGTCACCAGGCGCGGCCGGCCGGCGGCGTCCGGCTCCAGGGCCACCGTCGTCTTCCCCGTCACCGGGTCGGTGTAGAGGGTCGGCCTGCCGTACGCGGCCCACGTGATCCGGCCCAACAGCA
Organism: Streptomyces sp. NPDC001700; assembly: GCF_053596435.1. Lineage (NCBI taxonomy): Bacteria > Bacillati > Actinomycetota > Actinomycetes > Kitasatosporales > Streptomycetaceae > Streptomyces > Streptomyces sp. NPDC001700. The sequence goes on along the minus strand of NZ_JBSFGE010000010.1, from coordinate 256,160 downwards.
GGGCGTTCTGGCCCGGCAGGCTCGCCACCACCGGCTGACCGGGGGCGGGCCTGGCCCCCTCCACGAGCAGCACGACCGGTTTTTTCAGGAGGGCATGGCCCAGGCCCGGATCGCGGTAATTCAGCTCGCCGACCTCGGGGTGCCGCACCGGAGCGCCGACAGCGCCGAGGACAGCATTGCCACCCTGCTGACCCGCCCGGAACAGCCAAGGCACGTCCGGCGCCTGCGGGTTGTACCAGGGTGCCTGGACCGTGGAGTCCGCCACGAGGGTCCCGTCGGGTTCGCGGCGCAGCAAGGTGACCTTGGCCGGGTCGAAGTCGACGGGACCGGTCGTGTTGCCGGTGTGGTCACGGCCGAGCGTCATCTTGCCGGTGGTGGTCATGAGCGTGCCGGCGGCCAGTGCTCCGCGGGACTCCAGGTGGAACGCGGCCACCTCCCTGTCCCTGGCCTGGCCGAGGTCACGTCCGTGGGCCGCCGCCTCCCTGAGCAGCTGGACCAGTTCCGTACGACGCGCGGGATCGGGAGCCGGCAGGTGGAGGAGAACGGCGGCCAACCTGTCCAGCTCCTGCTCACCGCCAGTCTGCCCGATCTGTCGCAGCGCCACGCGGACCTTGACCTCGGCCCACAGCATCCGCGACCGCTCCGCGTCACCCACCCGGCTCGGGTGCACCCGCAGGGTATGAGCGGTCAGGGCGTCGAAGCCGGACTGTCCCATGCTGGCCGCGACACCGGTGACGAACGGCAGCGGGACGAAGTCGGTGAGTGCGAGGTCCGGCTCCTGGGCCCACAGCTCGCCCGCCCGCTTCAGCATGGCCGCCACGAGGGCCTTCCCGGTGAGCTGCGAACCAGCCGGCTGCTGCCCCTCGAACCCCACCACCAGGTGCTTGAACAGCTCCACGGTGAACAGCGGGACGCGGTCCAGCTTGGGATCCTTGCGCAGCATCGTATCCAGCGCGCAGATGCCCCGCCACAGCACCGGATACTCCGGCGCCCCATCGATCCGTTGACCGAAGGAGAAACGCAGCAGCCGCACCAGGCGCTCCGTGCGGACCCGGTCCTCCTCCTGCATCGGATCCGGACCCGTGTACAGCCCGCCGTCCCGGGCCCGGGCCTCCAGCGCGGCCCCCTTCGGCTCCGGCATCCGCACTTCCGGGGCGAACGGGCGGCCCCGGACATCGGCTTCCGAACCGACGTACTTTCCCGTGCCCGTCGCAACGTCATTGAGCGCGAGACGGCCGAAGCCATAGGCCGGCCGCCCCTCGTCGGTGGCGACCTGCTGGGCCTCGGAGACAACCGCCAGCAGATCCGGGATGTACGGCAGAGGGCCGGCGGGACCGGTGAATCCCATGCCCTTGGGCATCGTGCTGAAGCACACGATCCGCACGACGGGGGACTTGTCGGACCGCCGGTTCAAGCTCCGCCGCCGCTTCAGCGCACCCGACGTCCGCGGCCCGCTCGTGGTCAGGCTCCCCATTCGGCCGGTCTTCGGGTCGAGCAGGGCCCAATCGGACTCGCCCGGCCAGCCGTGCTTGGCCTCGAAATACGGGGTGGGCTCGTTCGCCGCCACCCACGGAAGCAGTTGCGGCGAGCTGACAGCCCCGGTCGCCGGGTCGTGATGGACGAAGTGCGTCGCCGTCGGCAGATCCAGCAGCAGCTGGGTCCTCTTCCGCAGGTCGGCAGCGCGCTCGGTGAGGGGTATGGACGTGTGCCCGGTCGACCGGTGGTCGGGGCCGATGAAGGGTATGGAGAGCATCCGGTGCTCCCACTCCTCGCCCTCGAGCCTCGGCGTCGGGTCCGGTTCGCTGAGCAGCCAGCCACCCGCGAACGCCCGGTCCTCGGAGATGTCGTGGCCGAACGCACTCCCCACCGTGACGAAACCGCTCGAGGACCACACGTTCCGGCCCAGCAGGTCGGCGCAGTCCTGCGTCAGTGCGAAGCTGCCGATGGTCCCCAGGGGAATGCCCATCAGCACGGGAACGTCGCTCGGCAGCGCGCTCAACTCCTCGTCGAGGCCGAGCAGTTCAGCCACGACCTCCTTCGGGGCGTTGCGATGGAAGCCCCCCGCGCCGCGCACCTGGACGACCAACGCCGTCCCGTTGGCCAACACCGCATAGGGCGTGCCCCACGGAGCGGGACCCGGCTGCCTCACCGGCTGGAGCCGGCCGTTCGGCCCCCGGACGAACTCGGTGACTCGGGTCAGGTCGAGCTGGGGGTCCAGGGGTGCGCCGGTCCAGTTCAGACCCCGCACACCATTGAACGTGGTGAAACGGAACCCCTGGCCAAGCGCGCCCTTCAGCTTCAGGTAGAAAGCGGAGAGCCGCGCCAGGCTCGGGTCCTCCTCCATGGCCGGGTCCATCACCACCCGCCACAGATCACCGCGCTCGACCCAGGTCACCGGCGCGTTCGCATCCAGCATGAGCACATGCCGCGCGAGCGCGTCCAGATCCAGCGGCCCACCGCACAACGCGGGAACCTTCGCCCGCAGCCCGTTCAACCGCCGCAACGCCTCCCGCGCCCCCGGCACCGGCTGCTGCCCGAAGACATCCCGCAGGATCTTGTCGAAATGCGCCTCCGCGTCGTACGGAGCCGTGGGCGCAGCAGTCACGATGCCCTGCGGCGCCGGAGTGGCGGGCGCGGCGGCCGGGGCGAAGGAGGCCGGTGCGGAACTGGCCCACCCCTGCACCGCCAGACCGCCGGGGCCCTGGCCGGACAGCGGCCAGCCCTGGGCGGGCACGATCGGCACGTGCGTGGGAACGGCCGGTTCCCAGGCACGCAGACTGACATACCGCTGTGTCAGATCGAGCCCGGACAGCGTCAGATCCACCCCGGCCGAACCCGCGGCCGAGAGCAGGACCAACGGCAGCGCCTGCGCGAGCGGCGGCGCGGGCTGACCGGTCGCGGCGAAGTACGCCGCGACCTCGTGCCGCAGACCCCGCCACGTCAGCGGCGAACGGTCACCACGCGCCGCCCGCACCTCATCCAGCGCCCGGAAACCGCGCAGCAGCGCCTCGAACGCCAGAGTGTCGTCCTCCAGCATCGGCCCGTAAACCAGCCGGATCGCCCGCACCCACCGCAGCACATCCCCGGCACGCCCCCGGTCACCCGTCACCCGCTCCGCCAGCCGGGCCCGTTCCGCCGACGACGGCTCCGGGCGGAACCCGGCCCACCAGTCATCCTCGGCCAGCCGGAACCGCGGCCCGGAACGCCCGTCGCCGGGAACGATGTCCGGCCGACGGCCGCTGCCCGTGGTCCACACCCAGCCGGCCCAGTTGGCCAGCACCTGGCCCGCGATCGGCCGCTCCAACGGATCGTACGACGACGGACCCGCCACATCCGCACCCGTCACCACGACCGCCGTCTCCGCCTCCAGGGCGACCAGATCGGGATCGGCGGCGTAGAGGAAGTCCACGACCCGGCCGTACTCGAACGCCCTGCCCGAACCGTCCTCCATCCCAAGCTCGGCCAACGCGCCATCGCCGCCGATGTCCACGAGATACGCCCGGTCGAAGGGCAGCACCGTCGAGGCACTCTCCGGAATCACCATTCCGCTCGGGCCCTGATACGCCTGGGACGAGAGCTGATACGTGAACTGACGCACCTGGGGCAGCAGCCCGTAGAAGTTCTCCCGTCCGTCCCGGTCCCGGGCAGGACGCGAGGAGAAGGCCACCGGCTTCCCCCGCGGATCCCGGTGCTTCACCCGCTCCACCTCATCCAGTGGTACCCGAGTGCCGTCCACCGCGGTGACCTCCGGAACCATGGGCATCACCGGGGGCGTCCGGGAGGGATCGGCGACGACGTCCAGCGCCCGCCACGCCCCCTCGACGATCTGCCGGACCTGCGCCTGTTGCCCCGGGGGCACCTGGCCGAGGAGTCCGGCCGCCGCGCGGACCACGTCCCCCAGCGAGCGGTGTACGTCGGCCGCCATCGGGGTCCCCAGGGCGTAGAAGCCCAGCGCCTGAGCGGGCGCCTGGGCCTCGGACGCCGTCAGCAGCTTCCGCGCCGGGCCGCCTGCCTGCGGCACACCCGCCTGGGCCATTCGCAGGAAGGGAAGGAACGCCTGCACCGCGGGGTTGTCCCGGATGGTCGTCACGGCGAGGCGCAGCACCTCGGGCGAAAGCGGAGCCACGTGCCTCAGCGCCCGCTCATATGCCTCCCGGCTCAGCTCCACCACTTCGGTGACGGCGCGCCGTGTCTCCTCCTTGGTCATGTGTTGGTGGCCGAACCCGTAGTGCCGCAGCTCCTTCAGGGTCAGCGCGACCGGGAGCCGGCCTTCGCCGGTGTCCAGGACCCGGTAGTCCTTCATGCCGACGCTCTGGTGCTGGCCGACGGTCTTCCCCTCGGAGGTGCGCCCGGTCAAGGCGGCGGTCAAGTGCTCGCGGGGGGCGGGGGCGTCGTCCTCCGGGACATCGAAGACCCCGTCCTCGACCGGGTGTCCGAAGGCCTTCTGGTAGAAGCCCAGGAGCGATGTCAGTGCCTGGTTGAAGGCCTGGGTGATCTGGTCGTGGTGTCCGTCGAGGAATTCCCGCGTACCAGGCCGCAGGGCCCGCAGCACGCGGTCGAACGGATGCCGGCCCGCCACCGCCAGCAGGTTCTTGATCAGCGGCTTCGACCCCGGTGGCCACATCCGGGACGCCGGCCTCGCGGCGACATGGGCGAACGCCTCTCCCCCGTGCCCCCAGATCTCGTCGACCTCCGGGATGACCGAGAGGAACGGAAGGAGCGGGAGGTAGTCGGCCGGGACACCGCCGTCCATGACGTACCGCAGATAACTCGCGGCGATCATCCGCCCGAAGTCTCTTCCCCCATTGATCACCGGGTGGGCCGGACCCATCGACAGCCGCAGTATCGCGAGGTCCTGGAGCCCCCTGAGACCGATCGTCGGGAAACCCACGGTGGGCTGCGTGTACGAGCGGTGATTGTGATCCGACAGGTGAGGGCTGACGCGGGTCCGCCGGCCGACCCCGGTGACCTCCCAGCCCGCGAGGCCCGCCAGCAGGTCCGCAAGCGGTACGGCGGCCTCACTCCCGTCCGTGCTGTCCAGCCTGTCCCGCACCAGGTCGAACGCGGCCATCGCCTCCTCCGGCGAGTGCCTGCCCTCTTCCCCCACCAGCGCGGCCATCGGATCGAGGACGAACTCCACGATCTGGTACTGCTCCGGGACAGGCCCAGGCGCTCCCGGAGCCACCTCGGGCTTCGACTCCGTGAGACGCCCGGTGGCGGGGTCGCGCCAGAACGTCATGTAGTCGGTGACGAGGTTGATGCCGGGGCCGGAGGCCAGGAGTTGCGAACCTGGCATTTCCCGCAGCACGAGACGCCCGGGATGGTCAGGAAGGCCGGGGGCGAGCCTCATCGGCCAGCCGGACTCGGCGACCTCCCAGCCCACGAGGCCCGCCAGCAGGTCCGTGAGCCGTATGAGGGCGTTGGACTCCGGTGTTCCCAGGCTCCGCCGGGCGGACTCGAGCCGCGCCAGCGCCTCCTCCGGCGACAGCCCCGGCATTACGGTGGGTCCGGCCGTCGGATCGGCGACGATGCGCCCGAAGAAGTAGGTCTCCAGGGCGGGTGGCGGCGTCCCCGGTGGCACCTGGGGCCGCTCCATGTGGAATTGCCCGGTGTCGAGGTCGCGCCAGAATTTGTCGGGGTCAATGACGAACCGGACTCCGGGGCCGGTGGCCAGGGTCCTGGGCCCTTGCTCTCCCTCGATCAAGACGATGTGGCGGTCCTCGACCTCCAGGCCCACGGCGCCGTACTCGTGCTCGACAGGACGGTCGACCAGCGCGTGGCCCAGGGAGGACGACTCCGTGAACCCGGGCAGCGCGTCCTCCAAAACCCGCCCCGCCCGGTCGATCACCACAACCTGCGCCTCGACAGCCGCCATGTCCGGCGGCGTCGCCGACACCCGGTGGCCCTCCCGGGCCGACGGGTCCACCGCCACCACGCCGCCGCGCCCGCCCAGGTTGTACGCGGCCCACACATGCCCCAGCTCGCCGCCCTGGCGCCGCGCCAGCACGATCGCCAGCGCGCCCCGTCCCGCGTTCGCCACCGCGCGCGCCACCTCGTCCCACGACCGCACGCCACGCCAGCCCGGTCCGGCCACCAGACCCGCCGCCGGGGCGTCCGGGCCCGCGAGGGTCACCGAGTCGTCCACCGTGCCCGCGATGCGCACCCCGCCCGGGTGCACCGCGTCCCGCAGAGCCGCCACCAGCCGCAGACACCGCTGGACCGGCGTCTCCCCGGCCGGAAGGTTGTCCGCCAGACGGTTCGCCACCCCTTCCAGCTGGCGGCGGGTCAGCACCGGGCGGGGCACGACCGGGGTGGTCAGCCTGGCGGCGGCCGTACGGTCCGGCGCCGGATCCTCCTGCGGGGGCGTCACCTCGACCGATGGCACCGGCCCGATCACCTCGACCGGCGGCACCGGCATCTCGGAGGCCCAGCCGTGCAGCGGGCCGGGGGCGAAGGACAGGTGGACCGGGCCGCCGACAGCGCGCAGGGCGAGTTCGACGTGCCGCTGCGCGGCGTCGGCCGCGCGGGCCGCAGCTTCCACGGCGAGCCGGATGTCGGCGGGGAGGGCGGTACCCCGGGTGTTCAGCGCCTCGTCGGGCGCGGTGCCGTCCAGCAGTGCCTGGCGCACGGCGTTCAGGGAGCGCTGGGTGCCGGCCGTGACCTCGCCCGCGTCCAGCCACACCTGCGGCCGCGCGTCCTGACCGGCGAAGCCCTCGGCCAGCTGGTAGCCGAGTGCCTCGGGGCGCAGCGTGCGCCAGTCGTCGACGCCCCGCTCGGCGAGGACGGCCGGGGCGTCGTAGACCGACGGGGCCGGGCGGGGCGGGGTCATGCCGAGGCCGAGGACGTCCTCCAGGGTGGGGCGCAGCACCACGTTGCCGGTGACCCAGCGGGTGCCCTCCGGGCCGCTGACTTCCAGGACGGTGTGGGCGGTGAGGGTGTAGCCGAGCACACCGCTGTCGTCGGGCTCGCCCTCGGTGTTCTCCGACACCGGCGTGCCGTACTTGAGGGTTTCGCGGCGGAGGCCGGTGCCTCCGGTGGCCTGGCCGATGGTGGTGTTCTCGCCCGCGACCGGGATGGTCCCGGCGAGGGTGTCGGTGTTGTCGCCGGTCAGCCCGCCCTTGACCGGCGCGGTCACCGACGGGCTGAGCGTCCGGCCGGCGGTGGTCGCATGGGTGGCGACGGTGGTGCGCTGCGCCTGGGACATCACCTCCCGGCCGGAGGTCTCCATCTGCGGCCGGTACAGGGCGAGTTCGATCCGCGCGGAGCCGCCGGTGGGCTGCCTTCCGGTGTATCGGGACGCCTGGGCGGGCGTCAGCGTGATCCTGCCCCGGCGGATGAGGTCGCCGATGCGGCGCATGGTGTTCTCGGCGGAGGTGGAGGTCTTGGGCAGGCCGTCGCCGCGCAGCTCCGGGTCGACCGCGCGCAGTGCGTCGGCGAGTTCGTCCATCGCGTCGAAGTCGTAGACGGTGATCGGCTGGTTCGGCGTCCACCGGTCGGTGCCGAACAGCCGGTCCCGTTCCGGATCGCCCGTCGGGGCCGTGGCGGGCCGGGGGTCGGCCCGGTGGACGTCCGGCGTGATCAGGACCGGCGGCGGGGCGGGCAGCTCCGGGGTGCCGTCCTCGCGCCGGAGCGGGGCCTCGCTGCCGGGGAAGCGCAGGGTCACGGTGGCGGGCGTGCCGGGGGCCGGGGCGGGCGCCGGAGGGGCCGTACGGGCGGCCCCGTCGCGGCCGAGGGCCCGGTCCATCCAGCGGGTCAGTCCGGCGGTGTCGGCCGCCGACACCGTGCCGTCCAGCAGCCGCTCCGCCAACTGGCCCAGCGAGGCGATCCGGTTGGCCAGGAAGCCCAGAGCCGAGTCGTTCAGCCGGGTCGAGGTGACCTCCACCCGGTACTCGTACGGCAGGTCGAACTGCGCGGTGGGCCGGAAGGTGCTCGGCCACTCCTGGTGGTTCCTGGTGACGGCGTGGGAGGTGCCGCGGGTGCCGGCGGAGGTGAAGGAGCCCGTGCCCCCGGCGCTTCCGGTCCGGCCGGTGCCCGGGGCGAGCGTGAAGCCGCCCGTGCCGCTGATGGTGAGGGTGAACCCGGTGGCGCGGGACGCGGTGCGGGTGATGGCGCCGGCCGCCGCGGAGTTGATGTTCTGCATGCCCGAGTAGGCGAGCAGCGCCCCGCGCAGCGTCGCCAGGTCGGTGCCGGGGGCCGGGCGGGCGTTGAGCGCGACCTCCACCAGGTGCAGGCCGGTGCGCCCGCGGTAGGGGAAGTGGAAGCGCCGCCAGTTGCGGGCGCCGGAGGACGCCAGCGACCGCATGCCGGTCACGGCGCCGGCCTCCGCGATGCGGGCGTCGAGCCCGCGGACGTGGCGGCCGAGCCCCGGGGTGAGGGAGTCGGGGGCCTCGCGTTCGACGGCGGCGCGGATGGCCTCGATGAAGGCGTCCAGCGAGCCGTCCGGCAGCGCCTCGGGCACGGTGGCGAAGCCCAGCGAGCGGCCGCCGGAGCGGACGAGGTACCACGGCAGCAGCCTGTCCATGGGCAGCCGCGCCGGTTCCAGACCGGCCAGGCGGGCGAGCTGCGGATCCTGCCGGACCAGGGTTTCGGTGACCCAGAACACGACACCGCCGGGGACGGTCACGGCGTACGCAGCCGAGCTGTGCGGGCCGACGCCGACGGCGTTGGCGACCGCGTTGCGGTGGCCCTTGCGCAGCAGGACGAGGTACGTGGCGTCCGCCCGGAAGCCGTGGAAGCGGTCCTTGGCGTGCGCCTCGGAGGTCATCCGGTCGGTGAACGCGGTATCGGTGTCCGTCACGCTCCGCGACACGGCGCTGTTCCGGCCGCCGCCGCCCGAGACGCCGCCGGGGCGCTCACCGGTGTGCGAGCCGGTGACGCTGGTGGCGATCTGCTCGGAGTGACCGGAGGTGGTGCCGCGCCAGGAGGAGTCGGTGCTGGTGAGGTCGTTCTCCGCGTAGGTGGCGGCGTCGGGGTCGTCGCCGGGGTGGCCCGTCCCCTCGTAGACCGCGTTGTGCAGGAAGCCGCGGGTCTCGCCCTGGATATCGGTGCCCACCAGCGAGCCGGCGGTGTCGGCGTCGACGACGTAGACGCCGCGGAAGATCTGCGGCGAGCGGGGGACCAGGCTGGTCGGCGACATGGCGGCCCGCAGCAGTTCCTGGGCCGGGCTCTCGGCGTCCGTCATGGGCGTGCCGAGGGTCATGTACCCCAGCCAGCGGGCGGGTTCGGCGAGGGCGGTGATGGCCGAGGGCAGCCTGTCGACGAGGTCGGAGCCCTGCGCGGCGGCCCACCGCAGGATCCGGGCGAGCGCGCCGGGCTCGGCGGCCTCGGTGGCGTCGGGGTCGATGCCCTTGAGCAGCTGCCGGAACGTCGAGACCAGCGCGCCGCTGCCCATCGCGAGGCCGACATGGGCCTGGCCGGGAAGCAGCACCACGTCCTCCGGGCGGTCGCCGCCCGCGTCCGGTGTCATCCGCGCCTTGCGGAAGTCCTCGGTCGTCGCCCGGCGGATGGTGACCGGCCCCAGCGGGGCGGCCGGGGCGTCGAGGGTGCTGCTCAGCGGCACGGCGACGGAGATGACGCCGTCCTCCGTGTCGAAGGTGGCCAGCGGGATGTCGCCGTTCTCCGAGAACACCTTCATGGTGAAGGTGCCGGGGATGTCGAAGACCCCGAGCCCGGACTGGGTGATGGTGAGCATGTCGAGGCCGTAGCCGGACGCCGAACCGAAGGTGTCGCCGGTGATCTGACGGGTGGCGGAGGCGCTGGACGGGATGCCGCCCGCCACCGTCCAGTCGTGCGGGGCCGGGCCGCTGATCTCGGCGGAGACGTCGCCGAACAGCGACTGGCTGGAGCTGCTGGACTCGCTGCCCGCGACCCCCATGCCCTTGGCGTTCAGCATCTTCCAGCCCGGCAGGTTCTTGCGGTGGTGCGGGGACGTGCCGTCCGCCGGCTCCACGGACAGGTCGATGCCGAGCCGCCAGACGCCGTGCTCCAGGGGCAGCTCGACGTAGAGCGGGTGGCCACCGTCCATGGTCGCGCCGAGCCCGCCGCGCCGGCCGATCTGGGAGCGCGCGATGCGGAGCTTGCGGGCGTTGGCGAGCCACGCCAGGGGGATCGCGCTGTCGTGCAGCCAGTCCAGGCGCCGCGGCGTGGAGGGGGCCAGGAAGCCCATCGTGCGCAGCAGCGTCTCCAGCTTGTCGAAGAGCGGCCCGGTGCCGGTGACCTTCAGCGGGGTGGCGTCGACCGGGAGGGCGCGCAGGGACGCCAGCTCGGGCGTGAGGTAGCGCTCCTGGCCTGGCTCCACGGGGACGCCGGCCACATCGGCCATCGTCGGCACCCGCATGGACTGCCCCTGGGGGCTGGGCAGTTCGAAGGGCTCGGTCCGGCCGCCCTTGGGGAGCACAAGCGTGGCGTAATACGTGATATCCGCGCCCGTCAGCAGGTGCGGGTTGTTGCTGACCACGCTGAACCAGTCGTACGCCGTACCGCCGGAGTTGAAGGTGCGAGACCGCTGGTGCTTGTAGCCGCCGCCGAAGACGAAGTTGCCGTCCGGGGCGGCAGCGCCCTGGAAGGTGGTGGTGAGGGTGAACTCGGCCTTCTCGGCGTTGGCGACCGTCAGCGCGGTCCTGGCGCCGACCAGGTGCATCAGGTCGTTCTCCAGGAACACCTTGTCGCTGCTCCTGGCCAGCGCGTCGGGGCTGAAGGAGTTGATCCGTGCGGAGACCTCCAGATAGCCCAGCGGCTCACCGCTGTGATCCAGGAGGATCGGCGAGGGATACGCCCCGGCCAGCATCAGGGTCAGGCCCGAGCGATGGCTGTTCTCGTCCAGGAACGACCGCAGCGCGGCGGCCGACTCGTCCGACATCCGGCGCAGATGCGGGCGCAGCTGCGGGGCGGCGAGGAACGCGTCGAGCAGTTCGGACGGGTCGTGGATGGTGTCCATCCGGTGCAGCGGCAGCTCGTCGGTGACGGTCCGCGGGTCCGCGGGGAGGTCGTCCAAGGACGCCGGGCCGAACGGGCGCGGAGGCATGCCCTGGGTGAGGTAGTGCGGGAACCACGCGGTGAGCCGGGCGGGCGAGGTCTCGGCGTCGCTCCAGTCGTCCTCGGCGTGCGGGGTGGGCGCCGTGGCGCCCGGGGCGGTGACGGCCGTGAACTGCCAGCTCATCCCGTAGTCGTAGGCGTGTGAGGGCTCCGAGGTGAACGCCAGCGCGGACATCGAGGTGTAGCTCTCGGGGACCGTCATGGTGGCGGTCTGCTGGTTGTGGGTCAGCGTCAGCTTCGGGGTGAACGTCTGCGAGGCCACCGCCGGGGTCCTGGGGTCGTGGACCAGCCAGGTGCGGCCGTAGGACAGCGGCAGGCTCCGGACGTTCCCGGTGCTGCTGGTGTCGCTGGTGTCGACCGCGGTCCGGTTGCGCTCCTCGATGTACACCCGGCGGCCCTCGGGCGTGTCCTCGGCCATCACGGGGGCGGGCTGGTGGCCGAAGAGCTCCAGCCTCGGCGACACCTGGTACCGCCGGCCCCGGTAGGCCACCGTGCGGGACATGCCCTTGGGACCGAGCAGATACGGCAGGGCGTCCAGCAGCTCATCGGCGCTGTACTGGGCGGCGATGTCCTCCTCCAGCGCGGCGATGCCCTCCGGGTCCTGCGCCTCCAGCTCGCCCGGCCGGAGCCCGGCCGCGGCCTCGGCCCGGACGGTCCGGCTCAGCTGCCCGTGCAGCCAGTGGACGGTCTCCTCCGGGAACGGCATGACGTACACCGACCCCAGGAGGCCGCGGTGGCCGCTGCCGAAGCCGGTGACGAGGGCGGAGAGCCCGGGGGTAGCGGGGGCGCCGCCGGCCGGTTCCCCGGACGGCTCGGGGGCGGTGTCCGGCTCCGAGCCGTCGGACGCCGGGCCGGAATCCGAAGCGTCCGGCTCGGGGGCGGTGTCCGGCTCCAGGCCCAGGTCAGCGTCCGCGTCGGTGTCCGCGTCCGGGTCAGCGGCCGTGAGGACGGCCGGGGCGACCGCTGGAATCCCCGCCGGGATGACGGTCACGGGCGACAGCGGATCCAGCTCGACGGAGTCGTCGGCCCCCGTGCCGCCCGTGGACGACGGCTCGTCCGGACCGTCGGCCACGGGCGGCGCCTCGTAGGGAGGAGGCGTCTGCGGGAGCGTCCCGGGGATCTTCAGGGCGGACGCGGAGCTGGGCACGGGCCGGACCGGGGGCGGGGCGTCCGTGAGGCTCTTGGGATCGACCGGGTTCCTGAAGCGCCAGTTGTCCGCCGTCGGCTTCGCCACCTGCGGCGAGGGGGACAGGGACAGCACCGGGTACTGCACCCCGCTGGGGTGGGCGATCCCCGTCGTGGCGTAGGTGGTCGTCACGGAGCGGCCCAGCCGCTTGGTCAACGCGCCCGGCAGGCGGGGGCCGCCCAGGCCGGGGACGTCCAGCACCAGGACGTCATCAGGATCCCGGTCCACCAGCAAGGGGTGATAGGCCATCAGCGCCACGAACTCCGCGAACGGCACCCGGAAGACCCGTGTCTGGCTGCCGAAGCGCAGGCGCAGGGCGTCCGGGTCCGACGGGTCGTAGGACGCCCGCACCACGAAGGGCACCGACCGGTCCTCAACATCGGTGTCCTTGTCGTCCTCATCGATCCACGGGGCGTCGACGAGGCCGTCGGACGTCAGGATCCTGGAGGTGTCCAGGCTGTTGATCTTCGCACCACCGGTGGACCAGTCGATCCCGGCCTGTGCCCCGTCCAGGAGCGGATCCGTCATCCGGTCGGCCCGTGTGAAGGCTCCGGCCGTCTCCAGGTGGAACGCCGCCAGCGCGTCGGGATCGGCGGCGTCATGGCCCCACGCGAAGGCCGTGGTGACAAGCCGCCGCAGTTCCGCCCGGACGGCGCTGCCCACCGGGTCGGCCGTCTCCAGGTGGAGGGCCTTCCGGGCGAGCGCGTCGAGGTCCGTACCGGGCCGGTCCAGCAGTTCGTGCGCCCTGACCCAGGCCCAGAACGTCCGCGAACGGTGGGTGCCCCTGATGCCGGAGACGGTGGTCCCCATCGTCGACGCGACGACATGGTCCCACTGATCCCTCGTGAGGCCGTTCTTCCGGAGACTCGTCATGTCCACAGCGGACGACAGCGTCACGAAGTCGCTCAGGGGCGTGCCCGCAGCCGTGTCCGCCGCTTCCAGGAGCACCGCCCGGTAGTCCGCCCGGCGCGCCTCCGGCCGGCCCTGGGGGAGCTTCGCCGCGACGATCCGGTGGAAGAGGTCCATCGTGAACGGACCCGCCGTGCCGAACCGCGCGTCGGCGTGCCACATCCGGTCCAGCGCGGCGGCCCCGCGCAGCAGCCTGGCGTACTCGGGGTTGTCCTCGACACGTACGGCGTCGTCCACCTCGTTGCCCAGCGCCAGCTTCAGCGCCCGCACCAGCCGCAGCGTCCGGTGCCGCTGCGCCGCGGACACCCTGTCGTCCGGGCCGCTGAAACCGATCGCCCGCGCCCGGCGGTTCAGCTCGGCGGCCCTGGGCTCGGGGAAGAACTTCGCACGCGCGGACCGCCGCCCCTCGGGGTCGGTGTATATCAGGCGGTAGTAGACCCGGTCCGGCTTGCCGTCGTCGTTCGTCGCCGTCGTCCGGATGGTGCAGCGCACCTTGCGCCGCAGGCCGTTCGCGTAGCGCTGTCCGACGGGCACGTCCTCCAGCGGGTCGGCGACGAACGGCCCGGGGAAAGCCTGACCGCTGTGAATGTAGCGCGCCCTGCGGTCCCGCGGCGATCCCGCCCAGCAGATTTCCAGGTCGGCCCAGTATTCCTTGGGGTAGACGGAAAGGCTGTTGCGCCGCGCGCGGGCATACCGCTGCGTCTCGTCACCGTCCAGTATGCGCGGTTTGCGGTTTCGCATCGGCAGCTCGATGCCTCCCGCATACCCGTGGGCACTCTGGTAGACCGCCGGGGCCGCCTCGTCCGGGTCCGCCGGGGTGAAGCGCGCGGATTCGGTGGCCGTGGCGGGGTTGTAGTGGGCGAACTCCGTCATCTGGTCGATGTGGCGGAGCTGTCGCTCACGGCTGCCGGCCAGGTCGTCGGGATCGAAGGCGGCCCGACCGGTCCGCTTCTTCGTCCGCTTGCTGACGATGGCCGACGTCTCCACCTCGTGGTGCCAGTCGGGCACGTCGTCGGGGGAACCGGGGTCCAGGTCCGGAGGGTTGGGCACCCAGTCGCCCTGGGGGCGCCCCTTGTGGTGGACGACCCGGATTTTCGTCGGCTTCCCCGGCCGGACGGTGAGCTCCACGTCGCCACTGTGCGCGTACACCAGATGGCCGGTACGGAACGCGAGCTGCCGCGCCAGGTAGAGGAGGCCGTAGCCCGCGTACGGGACGGCGAGCACGATCGGCACGTCCTTCGGCAGCCGCGACAGCACCGGGTCGTGCGCCATCAGCTCGGCGAACTCCTCGATGCCCAGCTCCCGCGTGGCACCGTCCGGCCATGGCACCACGACCTTGTGCCGATCCCCCTTGGCGGCCACCACATACGCGGACTCGTCCCGCTCCCACGGCTGATCGTCCAGCCCCAGGCCGGTGATCTTGCCCTGCGCGTCCTTCTCCGCCAGATCGACCGTGGCGGTGTCCACCTCACCGGCGCCCAAGCCCGTCCAGTTCACCCCCGCGGGATCACCCTTGCCCAGCGTGTCGGTGAACCGGTAACGATCCTCCAGCAGGCCCTGCCGCTGGGCGTGGAACGCGCCCAACGCCGCGAGACTCGTCGCCCGGCCTTCCCCGTCCGCCTGCATCACCAGGTCGAACAACTCGTCCCGGACGCCCTGGTCCACGGTCGCGCCCTCGGGCAGATGGAGAACGCTCCGGGCCAGACCGTCCACATCCATCGGCCCGTGACGCAACCGCTTCTTCTGGCGGCGCAGTACGTCCAGGATCTCCAGCGCCTCCGCACGAGGCGCCTTGGAGATCTCGATCGACGTCGGCTTCGGCCACTGCGAGATCAGCCTGTTGGCCGGGACCTCGGGAACGCCGCGGGTCCGCACGGTGAAGTGCCCCGCCTCCAGGCGCGGCTGACCGGCCGGCCGGTTCCGCTGGAGCGCGCTCAGCGCGCGGCCCAGCTCGTACATCAGCGCCGCACCCACGGCCCGGGCCCGCCGCGCACCGCGATCCCCGGCGTCCCTCTGCCGGTCCGAAAGGTCGGCATTGGACCGCAGGTCGTTGCCGTAACCGGTGATGTCGATGGGCGGCAGGTCCACCCCGGCCCGCCGGCTCCGCAGCCCGGCCAGGGCCAGACGGCGGGCCAGGTCGCGCACCTTCCCCGCCTCGATCTCGGACAGCCCGAGCGCCCCCTTCGCGAAGCGCACATCGACCTGCGGCGGCAGCGCGCTCCGGGAGACGGGCTTCAGGGCGGGCATGGGGCCGACGAAGCTGGAACCGGAATCGGAATCGGAATCGGAGTCGTCGTCCGAGGACTCGCTGTACTCCGACGTCTCGGGGTCCGAGGAGCCGGAGAACTCCGAGAACACGCTCTCGGCCGACTCCGAGGACGCCCCGGACTCGGACTCCGACTCGCCCGGAGCGTCCAGCATCTCCTCGTCCGAGTCCGACTCCGAAGACTCGACGTCGTCCATGTGCACGTCAGTGGGCGCGCTGCTCGACGAAGTGACCGGGGCGGACACGGCCGACGCCACGGGCCGGACCGCGGGCGGGGCGTTCGTGGGCAGTACCGGGTCGACCGGGAGCTGGAGGCGCCAGTCGTCCGCTGTCGGCTGCGGCACCGCTGCCGAGGGGTACAGGGCCAGCACCGCGTGCGGCTCCCCGCTCGGCCCGCCGATCCCCGTGGTCGCGCTGGTGAACGTCACGGCGCGGCCCAGCCGCCTGCTCAGCATGCCTGCCAGGGCGGAGCCGTCGTAGCCGGGGATGTCCAGTACCAGGACGCTGCTGATCTTGCGGGACGTGAGCTGCGGGTGATTGGCCAGCAGCTCCACGAGCTCCCCGAACGGCACCCGGAAGGCCGGTCCATTGTCGCTGAGGCGCAGATACAGGGCGTCCGGGTCGGCCGGGTCGTAGGACGCCCGCACCACGAAGGGCACCCCCCGGGCGTCGCCGTACCAGTCCTTGCCCATCCACGGCGCCGTGAGGATGCCGTCGGGCGTCTGGATCTGCGAGGTGTCCAGCGTCTTGATCTTCGCCCCCGTGGACCAGTCCTCTCCGAGGTGCACCTTGGGCTGAAGCGGATGCGTCAACGGGTCGGACTGTACGGACTGCTCCAGGTGGAACGCGGCCAGCGCGTCGGGGTTCGTGGCGTCGCGGCCACGCGCGAACGCCTGGCCTGCCAGCGTCCACAGCCGCTCCCGCACCGCGTCGTCCACCGGGGCGCCCGGCGCCAGGTGCATGACCTTCCGGGCGAGCCCGTCGATGTCCAGACCGGGCCGGTCCAGCAGCTCATGGGTCTTGACCCGGGCCCAGAACACCCGCGAACGGTTTTGGTATCCCGCGGAGTCCGAGAGCCCCAGCGTCGACGCCACGGCGGCGTCCCAGTCCGCGGGGCGGGCGTAGCCGTCCTTCCAGCGGCTTGCCGCGTCGACGGCCGACGGCAGCGTCACGAAGTCGCTCAGCCGCATGTCGTGGGCCGCGTTCGCCGCCTCCAGGAGCACCGCGCGGTAGTCCGCCCGGCGCGCCTCCGTGCGGCCCGCGGGAAGCTTCGCCGCGACGATCCGGTGGAAGAGGTCCATCGTGAACGGGCCCGCGGCACGGGAGCGCCCGTCGGCCTGCCACATCCGCTCCAGGGCGGCGGCCCCGCGCAGCAGCTCGGTGTAGCCGGGGTTCCGCTCGATGCGTACGGCGTCGTCCACCTCGTTGCCCAGCGCCAGCTTCAGCGCCCGCACCAACCGCAGCGTCCGGAACCGCTGCCGTCCGGAGACCCTGCCGTTCGGTCCGCTCAGGCCGATCGCCCGGGCGCGGCGGTTCAGCTCGGCGGCCCGGGGCTCGGGGAAGAACTTCGCACGCACGGACCACCGCCCCTGGGGGTCGGTGTACAGCAGGCGGAAGTAGACGCCGTTCTCTTCTACGATCGCGGCGGGCCGGACGGTGCTGCGTATCTTGCGCCGCTGGCCGTTGGCGTAGAGCTGCCCGACCGGCACGTCCTCCAGCGGGTCGGCGACGAACGACCCCGGGAAGCCCGGACCGACGTGGCCGGAGTGGGGCAACCGGCCGTCCCGGTACGAGCCCGCCCAGCAGATCTCCAGGTCGCCCCAGTACCCCTTGGGGTGGGCGGACAGCAGTACGCGCTGCGCGCGGGCCCACGCTTGCGTCTCGGGACCGTCCAGATCCCGCGGACTGCCATTCTCCATCGTCACACTGATGCCGCCCGGATGCCCATGGGCGCTCTGGTAGACCGCCGGGGCCGCCTCGTCCGGATCCGACGGGATGAAGAGCCCGGAACGGGCGACCGTGGCGGGGTTGAAGTGGGCGAACCGCTTCAGCTGGTCGATACGGCGAAGGTGTTCCTCACGGTCGTTGAGGACCATGTCGGCGGGATGGAACGCGGCGTGTCCGATCGCCTTCTTGGTCGCCTTGCTGACGATGGCCGAGTTCTCCACCTGGTGGTACCAGTCGGGCACATCGTCGACGGAACCGGGGTGCCGGCCGGGGGGATTGGGCACCCAGTCGCCCTGGGGCCGCCCCTCGTGGTGGACCACCCGGATCCTCGCCGGCCTCCCAGACCGGACCACGACCTCCACGTCACCACTGTGCACGTGCACCGTGCGACCGGTGAGGTGCGCCAGAAGCCGCGGCAGGTAGAGGAGGCCGTAACCCGCGCGCGGGACAGCCAGCACGATCGGCACGTCCCTCGGCAGCCCCGACAGCACCGGGTCGTGCGCCATCAGCTCGGCGAACTCCTCGATGCCCAGCTCCCGGGTGGTGCCGTCCGGCCACGGCACCACGACCTTGTGCCGATCCCCCTTGGCGGCCACGACAAAGGCGGGCTCGTCCCATTCCCACGACTGGGAGTAGTCCACCCCCAGGCTCGTGTTCCAGCCCTGCTTGTCCTTCTCGGCCAGCTCGACCGTGGCGGCGTCCACCTCACCGGCGCCCGAGCCCGTCCAGTTCAGGCCCCCGGAGCCGCCCGGAGCGTTCGTGAACCGGTACCGGGCGTCCAGCACGCCCTGCCGCTGGGCGTGGAACGCGCCCAGCGCCGCCAGGCTCGTCGCCCGGCCCGCCCGGTCCGCCTCCGCCACCAAGTCGAACAACTCGTTCCGGACGCCCTGGTCCACGGTCGCGCCCTCGGGCAGATGGAGAACCCTCCGGGCCAGACCGTCCACATCCATCGCCCCGTACCGCAGCCGCTTCTCCTGGCGGCGCAGCCGGTCCAGGGTCTCCGCCGCCTTCGCACGCGGGGCGAGCGGGATCTCGATCAGCGTCGGCCGGGGGCGCTGCGCGATCCTCTTGTCGGCGGGGACGAGCGGGAGACCGCGGCTCTCCACCGTGAAGTGGCTGGGCGTCAGGCGCGGCTGACCGGCCGGCCGGTTCCTCTGGAGCGCGCTCAGCGCGCGGCCCAGCTCGTACATCAGCACGGCGGACACGGCCTGGGCGCGCCGCGAACCGCGCACCCGGGCCTCCTCCTGCCGGCCCGAAAGCTCCGCGTTGGACCGTACGTCGTTGCCGTGGCCGGTGATGGCGACGGGCGGCAGGTCCACCCCGGCCCGCTGGTTGCGCAGCCCGGCCAGGGCCAGGCTGCGGGCCAGGTCGCGGATACGCCCCACGTCGGCATCGGACAGCGTGTGGGATCCCGGGGTGAAGGGCACTTCGGCCCGCGACGGCAGCTCGGTACGGGAGACGGGCTTCGGGGTCGGCGCGGAGGTGCCGGAGCCGGGGGCGTCCTCGTCCGAGGAGTCGCTGTACACGGACGTCTCGGAGTCGGCATCGGAGAACTCCGAGAACACGCTCTCATCGGACGACGAGTCCGACAGCTCGATGAAGTCCCGCATGTTCACATCGGGCGGCTCTTCGTCCGACGAGCCCAGCGACAAGAAGTCCGCGTTCGACGGCTGGGTGGCCGCCGCCGTGACCGGTCGGGGGCGGGCGGGCGGGGCGGCCGCGCTCCAGCGGGGCCGCAGGCCCAGCTCCCGCCGCAGCGTGTCGGCCAGTTCGACGGCCGACCGGGCGTCCGGCCCGTGGTCGAGCAGGTGCTCGGCGACGTCCCGTACCGCGGTGTGGAACGCGTCCCCGGCGTAGCGGGCGTCGGCCTGCGCCGCGTGCGGCGGAGCGGGCAGCACCAGGAAGGCGGCCAGCTCCCAGGCCCGGGCGGGGTCGAGCGCCGCGCCGTCGTCCCGGGGCTCGGCGCCGTCCTGCGGGGCCGTGGTGTCCGCCGGGGCCGTGGCGTCCCGCGGTTGCGCGGCGTCCTGCGCGGCCGTGCTCTCGCGCGCCGCGGTGGCCGCCGCGAACGCCTCGTACGCCGACCGCCACAGCCGCCGCGACACCTCGGCCGCGACCGTATCGAGCCCGTCCGGCCCCGGGCCGGGCCGGTGCAGCAGCAGCCGCACCTGGTCCAGCGGGGACACGCCGCCCGCCTGGAGCCGGTCGGCGTTCACCTTGGCCTCGAACTGCTGGGTCGCGGTCAGTTCGCCACCGGCGGCGCGCAGTTCGGTCGCGGTGACGAACTCGGCCGGGTCCAGCCGCGGCGCGCCCCGGCGCAGATCGTCCTCCGCCACCTGGCCGGCGAGCCACCCCCGCACGTCCTCGCCCAGGGCCGGGGACGGGAGTGCGGCGGTGTTCCCGGGCGCGGTGGCGGCGGCCAGCTCGTCCGGCGGGACGCCGAGGTCGTAGAGCCGCGTGCCGGCGTCCTCCAGCCGGACCAGGGCATCCTCCAGCCGCTCCGCAGCGGCGGCGCGTTCGGCGGCGTCCGGGCCGGTGGCCGCGGCGGCCTGGGTGGCCTCTGAGAGGAGTTCCAGCGCCTGGGTGTGCTCGTCCCAGGCGAGCGCGACGATCTCGGCGACCTGGCTGCCGTCGTCGGTCCGGCCGTCGCCCCGGGGCAGCGCGGCCGGGGTGTCGGCGGGTTCCGTGGCGTCCGGCGCCCGGCCGCCCCCGTAGGTGGCCCCGAGGCCACCCACGGGCAGCGCCGTGCCGGGCCCCGAGGCGGGCGGCGTGATGTCGTGCGGCCCGATGCGGCCCCAGTCGGACAACGCGGGACGGCGCCCCGACGCGTCCGGGGCCATGTAGACGGTGAACGTCCGGGAGCCCGGGCGGCGGTGGAACCCGGTCCGGCCGTATGTGGTCCACACCTCGCGGCCCGAGTTCCAGGCGCCCACTCCGGGCAGCGTCTCGGCGAGGGGCACCCCGGCGGGGGGCCTGGCGCCGTCCGCCACCATGATGATTTCGGCGTCTCTGGGCGCGCCATGCAGATCGCCGTCACGGTAGACCAGTTCGCCGAACTCCGGCAGCAGCACCGGCGCGCCCAGGAAGCTGCCGTCGAAGACGTACAGGAACGGGAAGGGGAGGTCCGGTGCGTACCACGGGGCCGGGACCGTGCCGATCTCGATGAGCGATCCGTCGGGCGCGTAGTCCATCAGGGTGATGACGGTGGAGTCGAAGTCGCCGTCCATCCCGGCCGAACCGTGCCGCAGGTCCCGGCCGATGATCGCGCCCGCGGTGTTCTTGCCGAGCGTACGGTCCGACAGGGCGCCCTGGCTCTCCAGATGGTAGGCGGCCAGCTCGGGGAAGGAGACGCGACCCACGGCCAGTGCCTTCCGTACGAGCGCCACCGCCTCGTCGAACCGCGCCGGGTCGGGGTGGCCGAGGTGCAGCATGTCGGCGGCGAACCGCCCGGGGTCGTGGACGCCTTCCAGCAGTTCCAGCAGCTTGACCTCGGCCCACAACAGCCTGGACATCTCCGCCTCGCCCACCGGCTCCCCGGCGTCGGTTCCCAGGACCTCCCGGGCCATGGCCTCGGCGCTCTGGGTGCCGAGCGCGGGCAGCCGGCTCAGGGCGGTGTACACCAGCGGCAGCGCGACGAAACTGCTGAGGGGGCGCCCGCGCCTGGCCTGCCACGCGGCATCTGCCCACGCCAGCACCTCCGTGATGTGCTCGGCGCTACCGGGCCGGATGTCCGGCCGACTCGGCAGGAGCCCGCCCACCACCCGGTGGAGCAGGTCCAGGGTGAACTCGCGGCCGCCGTCCCGGTCGAAAGCCGCGTCGCGCATGCGCATGCGGTCCAGCGCGCCGATGCCCCTGAGCAGGGCCGGGTAGTTCGGCCAGTCCTGCACGTCGGGGTCGTGGAAAGCCTCCTTCAGCGCGCGCAGCAATCGCCGTGTCTCGTGGCGCACCGGATCGGACGCGAGGCCGGGGCCGTCGTGATGCCCGGCCATCCGGGCATGTTCGTCGAGCGCGGTGCCCTTCGGCTCGGGGCGGAACTTGACCAGGACGGCTCCCTGGCCTCGAACATCGCTCATCACGAGGACGACCACGGTGCCGTCCGGCATCGTGTGCGTGGTGATGCGGTTGAGGGCGCCGTACGTCGTCGCCTCGGAATCGGTGGCCACTTCCTGTCCGACGGCGACCACCGAGAGCGGGTCGGGGACGAATGGCAGCGGGCCGACCACGTTTCCGTCCAATACGCCGCCGACACCCGGCCGCGCCGCGGCGAAGCAGATCAGCAGCGCCCGGGCGCGGTCCGATGGCGCCTGGGCCAGGGTGAGCCAGCGGGCCAGGGCGCGGGCGTGGTCACGGCCGCTCTTGCGCTGGAGCCCGGACCTCGTGACCCACAAGACCCAGCCCGGGAGGCCATGCTGGGCGTCGAAGACCGTCCAGCCGACCGGCCACGGCACATGCTGCTTCTGCTCTCCGAACGTGCGGAGCTGATGGTTGTAGGTCGTGAACCAGGTCACCGTCGGTAGCTTCGCGGCTTCCGACACCAGCTGATGGCTGTGACCGTCGCGGGCCCCGAGGTCGAGCGAGACGAAGCCCGTCACCCAGCCGTCGGCGTCGGGGATGGGGAAGGTCTCCGCCTCCCGCTCCCAATCCTCCGCCCCGACATCCGAGGGCACCGGTCCGGGAACGGACATGAAGAAGTCCCTTCGCGGCCGTTCCGCGTCGTCCACCAGACCGAACACCCGGTGCCCCGGGCGGTCCGGCAGTTCCACCACGTCCGGGTGGCCGCTGGTGGACACCACATTGCGGTCGAGCCGGGTGGCGAGCGCCCTTGGCCGGGCCGGGTTGCGGCCGAAGCCGGGGGGCATCATCGCCACACCGACGTCCCACGGGAGGTCGGTCAGGACCGGGTCGAGGGCCATCAGCTCGCCCAGCACCTCGTCCGGTACCTCCCGCGTGAACCCCGCGCGCCCCCGCACCCGGACCTGGTGTCCGCCGGAGGCCACCAGGAGATAGGCGCCGGGTCGGCCCGGCGCGGTGGCCCATAGCGCCGGGCCGACCTCGCCGACGGTGGTACCTTCCGGCCGGCGGAACTCCACAGCGCTGAGGCTCAAGTCGAGGTCGGCCGGGACCCGGGTGTCGGTCCAGTTGATCCCCCGCGGACGGCCGTAGATGTCGGTGACGCGGAAGGGGTTGTCGAGCACGCCCCGCTCCACCAGATACAGAGCGCTCAGGCCCTCCAGGCTCCGGACGTCCCTCGCCTCGGGCGACGACGCCAGCCGGATCAGCTCGGCGCGCCGGTGGCCGGTCACCCGTGCCTCGGGGGGAAGCAGCAGGACGCGGTGGGCGAGCCGGTTCATGTCCAGCGGGCCGTGCCGCAGCTCGGGGTCGGCCGACCGCAGGCTGTTGAGCTTGGTCCGGGCGGCCAGTTCTTCGGGCGTGAACTGGACGGTGGGCATGGGCGGTTGGGGACGGCCGGACCGCCCCCGGGAGCTCCGACGTGACCTGGGTCCGTGGGTCTCGGGCCGGTTCCGGTCCGTCCGGTCCCGGCCGGGCCTGCGCGTGCCGCCGGGTGCGGAGGGGCGCCCGCTGTAGGTGGCGCCGGGGCCGGTGGCCGGACGGCCGGTGGAGGGGCCGGGGTCCGTGGAGGAGCCGGGGTCCGTGGACGGACCGACGGGGATCGCGGGGGGAACGAACCGGGGGGCGGCGTCGCTGCCCTCGTAGTGCTCGGTGCCCCCCACGGGGCGTCCGGTCGCGCCGACCTCGTTGCTGTAGAAGAGCTCGATCTCCCAGGCGGCGCTCGCGGGCCCGATCCCGCGCCGCATGCCGCGCAGGGTCGTCCGTCCGTCAGCCCGCCGGTTGAACCAGGCGATGTCGATGCGGGTGTCGAAGGCGTGGGCCAGCAGGTGGGGGAAGGCGTCGCCGATGTCGGAGTTCCAGCGGTTGTCCCAGTCCAGGACCGCGTCTCGCAGCCCGGCCAGTTCCCGGCCACTCAGGGGGGTGTGCCGGACGACCAGGTCGCGCAGCTCACCGAGCAGCTGCGCGGCGATGGGGAACTGGCGCTGGTCCGGTACGGGGACGCCCAGCTCGGTCAGCCGGGTCACCAGCTCGGCCTCGTCCATCCGGTCCACGGACGCGGCCCATCCGCCGGTCACCGAGTGGCGGTACTGCAGGACGATCTCGACGGGCAGTCGCCTGTGGTAGACGGTCAGGTAATCCGCGACGAACCGCCGCATGGCGGCGAGGACATGGCGGTCCGAGCGGCCGGGCACGCCGCCGCGCGCCAGGTCGGCGCGGACCCGCGCGGGGTCCGACAGCCAGGCGTAGGCGTCCCGGTCGGCGGCGGACCGGGCGGCCGCGGTCAGACCGGGCAGGCTGCCGCGGACGAGCAGCGGATCGCTCGCCAGGAACGCGTGCAGCAGGCAGGAGCCGTCCATGGCCACCGGCAGCCGCCGCCCCCGGGCCCAGCCCGTGGTTCCGCCCACCGGGGACATCGTGATCGGCGTCCGGGGCGGTGGCTCGGCCGTCCGGCCCTCGGACGGTGTCCCGGGGGCCGTCCCGCCCGGCAACGGCGCCGGAGCCGGAGCCGCGGGCATCGTGGACGGGTCCCCCGTGTGCTGCCGCTTGGCGGGCGGCACCACGTCGAACGACCGGGGCCGCCGCTTGGCCCCGGCCCGCGACCTGGGCCACCTGCCGCCGGTCGCAGGGCGCGTGGTCCCGCCACCGTCGCTCCGGCCGGCCGAGACGAAGTCGGCGGCGGTACGCGGCCGGCCGTCCGGGCCGGGGCCCAGGGCGATCGTGGTCCGGTCGTCGGCGTCGGTGAAGAAGTCCACCGTGCCGTACGCGGTGTACACCTTCGTGCCCGTGCTCCGCGTGACCGCGTCCAGCAGCCGCTCCACGGCCGGGCCCGCCGTGGCGGGGGCGGTGCGCGGGAGCAGGATGACGACCTCGCTGCCCGCGGGACGCTCGACGTCGATGGAGAGCAGGCGTGCGAAGTCCTCCGCCGGGACGCGGCCGGACAGCAGCCCCTCGCCCAGCGGGCCGTGGGCCCGGACCACCCAGGGCTGCGGGCCCTCCGGCCGGTCCCAGAGCGCCGCTCCGGTGGTGTCGAAGGTGAGGCTCCCGTCGGGCCCGACCCCGACCAGGGTGACCTCGCTCAGGTCGACGCCGAGGGCGTCGAGGCGCTGGTCCCCGTCGCGGCCCACCGCCGAGCCGTCGGGACGCCGGATGACCCGCTCCGGGGCCAGCACGCCCCCGGTCGCCAGGCGGAACGCGCCCAGCTCGGCGCTCTGGCCCAGGTCGATGTCGACGCGCGCCGCGCGCTCCAGCAGCCGCACCAGTTCCCGGCGCCGGGCCGGGTCGGGAGCGGCCAGGTGCAGGACGCGGGCGGCGAAGGCGTCCACGTCGTAACCGAAGTCCCGGACGGCGGTCGCCCCGCGCTCCGCCAGGCCGAACCCGGCCAGCACCGCGAGGCTGGGCGCGGCGGCCGTCTCCGGGGCCAGGGCGATGCGCAACAGCTCGTCCCGGTGCGCTCCGGTCACGGGCGTGTCGTCGTCCAGCAGCAGCACATGGCGGGCGAGCGCGTCCATGTCCAGCGGACCGTCGGCGAGTTCGGGGACGCCCGCCCGCAGCGTGTCCAGCCGGTCCAGGGCATCCCGCAGGTCGCCGGGGCGGACCAGCGACCGCTCCCGGACGTCGCTCCGGCTGCCGGTGCCGGCCGACGGGGTGTCCAGGCCGAACGGCAGGCCGTCGTTGACGGGCCGCGGCCGTTCCCGGCCGGCGGGCGGGGGCTTCGGCGCGCCCTTGCCGCCGGGCGGCCCGGCCGGGGGCAGACCGGCCACCGGCGGGACCGGGGCCGGCGGGGCCGGCGGGGTCGGCCGGGTCGTGCGGGTCGGCCGGGTCGTGCGGGTCGGCCGGGTCGTGCGGAAGTTCCAGGGGCGACGCGGGTTGCGGGGGCCGCGGGGCGTCGCCGCGAGGAAGCTGCCGCCGCGCTCGTACAGGACGATGGTGTTGTCCTCGTCGGCGGACGCGGTGCCGAAGGTGTCGATCGTGCCGTTCTCGTGCACGTAGGTCACGTGCAGGTCCAGGTGCTCGGCCACCAGCCGGGCCGCGAGCAGGGCCGTCTCCCGGTTCCAGCGGCGGGAGGTCCGCAGATGCGCGCGGACCAGGCCCTGCCGCACCCAGTCGGGCAGCGGCGGGAGGGACTCGGACAGCCGGCCGCCACCGCGCTCGAACTCCCGGCGCAGCTCGGGGGTGAGCGGGCGGAACCCGGCCCCGTACAGCTCGTCCTCGGTGAACGTGGCCCGGGGGTCGAGCCGGACGTTCCGCGGCAGCGGCACGGTGTCCATGAGCGCGGTCAGCTCGTCGACCACCTCGTACCCGCGGCCGCCCCCGGGCTCCGCGCCCAAGGCGACGGCGACGGCGGTATAGAACTGGTTTCCGTCGCCGACCTGCGGCTGGACCAGGTCGTACGCGTAGCCGTCGGGGTCGGTCAGCGTACGGACGTCGGTGGCCGCGTCGTACTTCGGCTGGTCCGCGTAGATCGCGTCCGCCAGGCCCTCCCAGGTCCACGGGCGGGTGGCGTGGGCGGTCAGCAGGGAGTCGTCCACCGGGGGCTCGGGCTTCGGCGGCGGGGGCGGGCCCTCGGCCACGGCGGCCGCCTCCACGGCCCGGAAGTGCCGGTCCGCCAGGTACAGCACGACGCGCTCGGCGTCGGCGCGCAGCGGGCGGTCGGGGTTGGGCGAGTAGTCCTGGTACGTGCCGTCGTCGCGGACGACGCGCACGCCCACCCCGTACATCCGGGCCGCGAGTACGGGGAGCACGTCGGCGACACCGTGGTTCCAGCCGGTGTCGTGCGTGGCGTCGGCGGCACGCCGGAGCTGGGCAGCGGCGAGCGCGCGGCGCTGCGCGGGGGTCAGCGGCCGGTAGCGGCGGTCGGGGGCGGGCCGGTCGCCCGCCGAGTGCGGGATGACGCCGAGGGCGTCGAACTCGCGGCGCTGTGGGGTGTCGGTGCCCAGGTCCAGGGCGGCGGCGTCCAGTTCGGCGGAGGTGAAGGTGTCCGTCTCGTCCGGGGAGAAGTACGTCAGCAGCGGCGAGTCCTCCGGCAGCCCCTCCACCGCGTCCGCGAAGGCGTCGCGCAGGCCGGCGGCGTCCAGTGCGGTGCCGTCGGACCCGGTGCGGGCCGCGGGCAGCGCGCGCTGGAACGCGCGGTAGAACGAGTTGTCCGCGGGGACGTCCAGCAGCCGGTGGGCGGTCCCCTCGGGGGACTTCAGCGCGGGCGCGCCGTCGCCGAGCGCGGTCACCTCGGTGTACCGGGGCGGTGTGCCGGACGTCGCGGGCTCCTCCCGGAACGTCTCGTCCCGGGTGTCCCCCCGGCGCTCCGTGCCCGTGCCGTCGGTGTCCGTGCCGGTGTCGCCCCCGGTGCTCTCCGTGCCGGAGGTGTCCGGCTCCGGGGTCTCGCCCTCGGACAGTCCCTCGGGCGTCTCCTCGGCGATGGACTCCAGCACCGGCGTCCGCGGCGCCCTCGGGCTGCGGGGGGTCCGCGGCCTCCCGGCCGGATCCGTCGTCGGCTCCTCGGCGAGGGAACCCAGCCCGGGCGCCTTCGCCGCCTTCGGCCGGGCGGAGTGCCTGAGCGGGTTCTCCGTCCGCCCGGTCTTCCCCGGCGTCCAGTCCGTCACCTGCGGCTCGGGCAGTCCGGCGCGGGTCGGGATCGCGCCCTCCTCGCCGCTGGGCGGGTCCTCGGGCAGCTGGTGCCAGCGGGTGAGCCGATCGGTCTGGGCGCGCAGGTGGTGGAGGGCGTCCGCCGCGTCCTCGGCCTTGCGCTCCTGGCTCCGCGCCTCCGCGACGCGCGCCTCCACGGCGCGCTCGGCCGCCCGGAACGCCTGGGCCGCCGCGTGGGCCGCGTCCCGCGCGCCGGCCAGGCTCTCCTCCGCCGCGGCCGTACGGCGGTCGAAGTCCTGCCGCGCCGCCGCCGCCATCCGGTCGCGTTCCCGGCGGCGGATGCCGGCGACCAAGGCGTCCGCCTCGGCCAGCGCCTTCCCCGCGCTCGCGAGCCGGGCTTCGGCGGCGGCGCGCCGCGCGGGCGTGTCGGTGTCCGTCAAGGTGTGCAGCAGGGCGGTCTGATACGTCAGCAGCGCCTGTGCGGCCAGTTCCGTGGCGGACCGCAGCGCGTCGGCCACCGGCGCCGGGAAGTCTCCGGGGGCCTGCTCGAGCGCCGCGTCGGCCGCCGCCGTCGCCGCCGCGAAGTCCCGCCGCGCGGCCGCGAGCTCCGCTCCCGCGGCGTCCTCGGCCGCCCGGCGCTGCCGCCGGGCCACCGAACGGGCCACCATGGCGGCGGTGGCGGCCTCCCGCAGATCGGGGAGGTCCCGGCGCAGCTCCCAGTACTTCGCGTCCTCGTCGGCCCACGCATTGGCGGCGTCCTTGACCTTGGTCCACGCCGTGGCGAGGGACTCGGGGAAGTTGTCGTCGGTGATCAGCCCGAGCTGGCGGGCGACGTCCTCGCGCACCCAGGCCAGTACGTGGGTCCGCGACTCGACGGTCTGCGGGCCCGGCTTGACGCCGCCGAGCGAGCCCAGCAGGTGCTTGCGGACCCAGTTGCTCGACGGCAGGTCCTTCAGCTGCCGCTGGACCTCGGCCACGCTCAGCCAGGCGGTGGGGATGGCGAACGCGAACACCCGGCCCGTGCTGGGCTTGACGTTCACCTGGCGGGCCTGTTCGCCCGCGATCACCCGCCCGTCGCTGTCGGAGGTGTCGGCGCCGGTGCCGGAGGCGCCCGGGTTCGCCGCGCCGACGGTGTCCGACTTCAGGGCGGGGGCGCCGCCGAACACGGTGTTGTGGTCGCCGCCCTGGGAGGCGGTCTCGTTGTGGCTCTGGGTGACCCGGACGGAGGACTCCATCCGGGCGCCGTCGGCCACCGCCAGCAGCTGCGCGCCGGCGAAGTCCGGCCGGGAGAACACCCGCAGCGCTCCCTCGGAGCGGTCCGCGACGGCGTTCTCGACCAGGCCGGCGGTCTCGTAGCCGTCGTTGCCCGAGGCATGTTCGAAGAAGGCGGAGAGCGCACCGGAGCCGTGGGAGTCCTCCAGCACCTGCGCGGAGCCGGTGCCCTCGGCGGTCAGCGGGGTGATCCGGGCGATGCGCAGGGCCCGCTCCAGCACGTCCCCGGTCAGCCGTCCCGAGGCGGTGGAGAGCCGGTTGTCGTACGCCTTGCCCAGCGCGATGGTGCTCGCCGCCAGGATGTTCTCGGCGCCGATGATGTTGCGGACGTGGAAGCCGTTCTGGGGCGGGATGAACGGACCCTGTGTCCCGTCGGGCAGGGTGATGGCGCGCCAGGAGTCGAGGGCCCCGGTGATGTCGCTGTCCGTCTTCAGCGGGGAGTCGTCCCCGCTGAGGACGCTCACCGCGGCCGGCTCGTCGGCGATCTCCGGCGGGGCCAGCGGATCGGGCCCGTCCGCCGGGGCGCCCGGGGCGGCGTCCGGCCGCATCAGGCTGAGCGGGACGATCTCCCGCTGGATGCCGACGTCCCCGCTGTGCTCGATCCGCCGGGTCTCCGGGTGCCGGGGCTCGTCCCCCCTCTTCCGGCCCATCTCCAGGGTGATGCGCAGCCGGTAGCGGGTGGCGTACTCGGCGTGCGGCTCGCTGGTGTACGTGGTCCACAGCCGGCCCCGGAGGCGGGCGTCGGCCCCGGAGACGTTCTGCCGGTTGGAGCCGGTCTCGGCCATCGACGGGCCCGCCATCGGCACGTGGGTGTCGCCGGTGTGGACGCCCTCGTTGATCTGGGTTCCGGCGTCGCTGCCCCGCCCGGTGGGGAAGGCGTCGCTGTGGCTCTCCGTCGCCCAGCGGTGGTCCTCCAGTTCGGTGCGCGGCCACAGCTGGACGAACCGCTGCTCGCCCACGGGTTCGAGCTGGGCACGGATGCGTACGTTCCGCCCGCCGATCCGGACCCGCTTCCAGCCGGGGCCGCCGATCCGGGCGGTCACCCCGGAGCCCCTGCCCATCATCTCCCGGCGCAGCGCGCGGGTGACCCGGGCCGAGGTCAGGCGGTAGATGGCCTCCCGGCTCTGGTCGTCGATGGCCAGGTCGTTCAGTCGCCGCTCGAACTCCTCCACGACCTTTGAGGTGTCCAGGGAGTTGACCGGGTACGTGGCGAACGGGGCCTTGCGGAACCACCGGGGCTGGAGCCAGCCGCGGCGGGTGTACGACGGGCCGCCGCCGAGGTCGTCACCGCGGATGAGGCCGAGCCGGTGGGCGACCCGCTCGGGCAGGTGGCCCAGCCAGCCGCCCTTGACGACCTGCCGCTCCCCCGCCCAGTCGCGCAGTGTGCGCACCACCGTGCCCAGCGGCGAGAGCACACCGGAGGAGCGCGTCTCGGCGGCCACCTCGTGCTCGGCGTCGCCGGTGGTGAGCACCTGGTGGCCCATGTCGACCCGGTTGATGTCCGAGGTGACCGTGCGGGTGATGGTTCCGCTGGAGCCCCGGCTGCGCCACCACGGCCGCCAGACCAGGCCGTAACCGCCGGTCACGCCCGGGCCCTGCTGGTGGGAGTGACCGTAGACGGCGGTGAACCCGGCCGACTGGGTGAAGGACTTGCTCTGCACCCCCGCCGCCTTGGTGCTGCCGCCGACTGTCAGCTCGGTCTCCATCGGCTGCGGCCGGTTGAGCGCGCGCAGGTTGGTGACCCGCATCCGGTGCGCGACGGTGGCCAGCCAGTCGAGGTAGGGCCCCTTGCCGAACAGGCCCGTGGTGTGCGATCCGGTGGCGCTCGCGTTCTGGTCGACGTTGGCCGTCAGGAACTGCGGCTGCTGCGGGCGTACGGCGGCGTCGTGCGCGGGGGCGCCGACCCGGGTCAGCTGCCACTTGTTGTGGGACGCCTTGGCCAGGACCCGGTCCACGATTCCCGGGGAGGCCGTGTCGGCCACCACCGACAGGGTCTGGTGGGGCAGCCCGTCCAGCGGTCCGGGGTCCCGGCCGTCCTCGGGCGAGGCGTCGATCAGCTGCCTTGCCTCGTCGCGGGTCATCGCGGCGCGGGTGACCGGGTTCGGGTCCAGGTACGGGTTGTCGGCACCCGGCGCGTGCGGGTCGGTCTTCGGGGAATGCTCGGACGGGACGCTCAGCAGCACCTTGCCCCGGACGGCCGGGACCTCGGCGTCGCCGCCGATGATGTCGCCCCGGCCCTTGGGGCCGCGGACGAAGAGGGACGTGCCGAGGATGCCGAAGCTGACCAGGCCGCGCAGCAGGCTCCGGGGCCGCCAGTAGCCGCCGGTGCTCACGGTGAGGGACAGGTCGTAGGAGTAGAGGTTGCCCGGCTTGGTGCTGACCGCCATCTGGTCGAACGTGGCGGTCGCGCCGTAGCCGGACTCGTCCCGCGTCTGCCAGCCCGCCTGGTAGCCGAACTGCCCGGTCAGGGCGTGGGTGGGGAACCCGATGTCGTCGACGGCGGTGTCCCGCAGCGACGCCACCGCCTCGAAGCCGAGCTCGATCCCCTGGGCCCCGTACCGGCTCTCGTCCAGGGTCATGGCGCCGGGCGCGCTGTGGCGCAGGATGGTGTCCGTGGGGGACACATAGGTGCGGTTGGTCAGCTCCGCGTCGATCCAGATGTGGTAGTAACCGCGGGTGAACCGGCCGGGGTTGACCAGGCCGATCCGGATGCCGGTCCGGCTCATCGCCTCCAGGTTGCCGGCCATGCTGTGGTGCGAGAGCGCGTTGATCACGGTCAGCGTGTTGTGCAGGACCATCTGGTAGTGCGCGTGGTCGCGCCACCTCGGGTCGTCCGGGTCTCCGAGGTCCTCCAGCCGGGCGACCATCGTGGGGTACCTGCGGGCGACGGCGGTCAGCACCTGCCGGGTGAACGAGTCGAGCCGGTTGCGCTCGGCGAAGGTGACCCGAGGGCTCTCCGCGGCAGCGGTACCGCTGCCGGTGTCGCTGTCTTCGGCGACGGGCCCGAGGGCGGTCTCGGCGGAGGTGTCCTCGCCCTCGGTGCCCGCCGCGAACCTGCGGCTGTACCGGCCGTTGGCGTAGAGGAACTGCACCGGCCGGGCCATGCCGAGGGTCGGCGGGCGGTCCTCGGTGAGGTAGGCGGGGGCGTACGGCTCGGTGGCGCCGAAGGTGTTCTCGTCCTCCATCCCGGCCAGGCGGCGCGCCTCGGTGCGCGTCATCCGGTCCAGGCTCCAGGTGGTGAACGGCGTCGCGTGCGCGTCCCCGGTCTTGCGGATCCAGACGGTCTTCTCGACCCGGTACAGGTCGGAGGTGACGTTCTTGGCCCGGCCGACCGAGCGGACCGCCCCCGAGCCGCCGGTCATCGCCGAGCGGCCCCGGGTGTGCCCGGCGCGCACGCTGGGGCCGATCTGGATCCGGGGCTTGATCCGGTTCATCCAGTCGGAGATGACGTTCTGGAGGCCGAACGTCGGCAGGTTGAACGTGGGCCCGACGACCAGGGAGAAGTCCTTGGCGATCGCCTTGGTCTGCTTGCGGGTGTTCTGCACCGTCAGGAAGACCGAGTCCCGCAGCTCCGCCTTGTCGGTCTCCGAGGCCAGCACGGCCCGCCCCGGGACCACCCGCTCGATGACGAAGGCGCCCAGCGGGGTGCGCTTCTTGTCGTCGGCGAACAGCGGCTTGCCCGGCACCGAGGACCGGGACAGCCGCCCGGCGAGCTGGTGGAAGTTCCGGGAGGAGAGGAACCGGTCCAGCTCCCGGTAGGCCGAGGAGTCGGGTTCGGCGCCGATCCGGTCCACCGCCCAGTCGCGGATCGGCGCGACGGGGCCGAAGTCCTCGGTGATGACGAGCCGGTAGTCGGACTCGGGCCCCAGCCGCAGCGTCGTGGGGGTCCGGCGGAGCGTGGAGTTCGTGGTCACGCCCTCGGGGAGCCGCGCCTTGAGCCCGTGGTGCACTCCGAAGGCGAACTCCACGTCCGGCGCCGCCTCGAGGGCCGGCCGGGCCCGCCAGCGGCTGCCGAGGACGCCCCGCTTGGCCGGGCGCGGCTGCTCGGCGTCGGTGATGCGCACCTCGATGTACGCGTCGTCCAGGTACGGGTGCGAGGGGTCCCACTGGCGGGTCTCGCCCACGCTCAGGATCTGGTCCTGGGTGGAGTAGGTGACCTCGCGGATGCGGCCCAGCCGGATGCCGACCCGGCCGAACGCGGAGACGATGGTCGACTGCGGCCCCAGCGGCGCCGTCGGCGCCAGCTGGCGGGTCTGGCCGACCGTCTTGGAACCGCCGATGCTGGCCTGGGCGCGGTAGGCGTTGTCCACCTTGGTCGGTGCGGCGCCGTCGGTGAACTTGGTCCACTCACCGTAGTTGCGCACCCTGATGTGCAGCTTGCGCAGCCGCCCCGACTCGGTGCGGTACACGAACTCGCGGCCGTCCCCGGAGAAGGTCTGCGGGCGTTCCCGCATCGCGCGCTGCATCCGGCGGAAGACGGACTCGTCGATACCGCCACCGCGCACCCGGTGGCGCATCGACGGCTCCTCGCCCGAGGCCGTGTCCGGGCCGTGCCCGGCCATCTCGGTGTCGATGTGCTCCGCGATCCGCTCCCAGTCGCGGATGTAGACGTCGCTCTGCCCGAAGGCGATGGGCATGGCGGTGTCGTCGGACTCGTCGCCGGGGAACGCCAGGAAGCCGTCGACATAGCCCGGCATCTGGCTGTCGTCGGTGAACCTGCTGGGCCGGTGCACCTGGGGCGGCGGCAGCATCTCGGTGTCGACGCGCGGCCTGCGGCGCTCCTCCAGCTCGTCGTCGATCTGCACCCCGGCCGGCTTCGGCCGGGGGTTCTGGCCGGGCGGCGGGGTGGGCCCGAGGGGCGAGGGCGGCGGAGGCGGGGGCGGCGGCGTGGGCGGCGGCACCTCGGTGAGGGTGTCGGTGAGGTCGGGCAGCGGGTCGTCGAGGCCCGGCACCCGCCCGCCGAGGTCGGGCAGCGGGTCGTCCAGGCCCGACACCGGCGCGTCCAGGACGGTCGTGCCGGTGGGGCGGGAGGAGCCGGGGGTGTCGGCGTCGACCGGCGGGAGCGGCACCGGCGCTGGCATGCTGACGGAGTCCAGCGCGCGGGGGGTGGACAGCCGCAGGGAGTCCGCCGTGGGGATCTCCCCGGTCTCGGGCGAGGGGTGCAGCGAATACCTCGCGCGCGACGCCCCGTGGGGCGTGTGCTCCCCGATGGGGAACTCCGTGGAGTACACGTGCCGGCCGATGCGCTGTGCCAGGTCGGGGGCCAGATCGGGGGCGTAGCGGTCCAGCTCGGAGATGCCCAGGAAGACCGGGACGCCCGAGTCGTGGGCCAGCAGCTCCGGGTCGTGGGCGACCAGTTCGACGAGCTCCCCGGCCGGCACGCGCCGTGTCACCCCGGCGTAGGTGACGAAGAAGTGGCTCGGGTCGTTGCGGTCCACTTCGGCGCGGATCACGTACGGCCGCGGCTTCTCCACACCGCGCTGGTTCCGCCCGGCCCACTTCGGGAGCACCTCGAAGGCGGGGGTCTGGATCCTCGACAGATCCAGGAGGGTGCCCGCCGAGGGGCCCAGCACGTTCCGTCCGGCGGCCAGGCCGCCGGGCTTGTCCGGCGGGATCCGGGTGGCCTGGGGCATGGCCGGGTCGATCTCCAGGTGGTAGGCGGCCACCTCGTCCGTGACGCCCCCGTCGCGGCCGACAGCGTAGGCGTGGGCGGTCAGGGTCCACGCCTCGTCCCGCCGCGCGTCGTCCACCTCGGACGGGTCCAGGTGCAGCACCCGGACGGTGTACGCGTCCAGGTCTGCGGCGTTGAACGTCTCCAGCGCCTGGTGCGCCTTGACCCGCGCCCAGAACATCCGCGACCGCTCGTCCTCGCCCACCTCGTCCGGGCCGGACAGCTGGAGGAGAGCGGCGGTCTCCTGGGCCGCGCCGGCGCCGGACAGCCAGGTGGCGGCGTGGTCCAGGGCGGCCGGGAGGGTCACGAAGTCGCTCAGCTTCGTCCCCGGGACGCTGCCGAGCGCCTCGTCGAGCACCGCAAGGTAGTCGCGCCGGCGCGGCGCGAGCTGCCCCGCGGGCAGCTTCGCGGAGACGATCCGCCGGAAGAGATCCAGGGTGAACGGGCCCGCCTGCGCGAACCGGGGGTCCTCCCGCCACATCCGGTCCAGCGCGGCGGCCCCGCGCAGCAGTTCCGCGTAGGCCGGGTTCCGCTCGATACGGACGTCGTCATCGATCTCGTTGCCGAGCGTCAGCTTCAGCGCGCGCACCAAATCCAGCGTGCGCAGCCGCGCCTCCGGGGACACCGGGTCCGGGCCGCTGTGCAGCCCGATGGCGCGGGCCCGGCGATCCAGCTCGTCGGTCTCCGGCTCCGGGAAGAACTCCGCGTACGACCCCCAGCGCCCCTGCGGGTCGGTCACCAGGGCGCGGACGTACTCGCCGTTCAGGAGCACGACACCGGACCTGACGGAGGCGGCGCTGACCTTGTGCCGCATCTCGTTGGCGTAGTGCTGGCCCTGGGGGATGTCCCGGAGCGGGTTGGGCACGAAGGCGCCCGGGTTGTTCCGCCCGTAACCGCCACGGGGCGGCAGCGCGCTGTCCCGTGGGGAGGCCGCCCGGCATGTCAGCAGGGCCAGCCAGTCGTCCTTCGTCCGCAGCAGACGGCTGAAGCTCTTGCGCCTCTTCAGCCACTTGGCGCCCTCGTCCTCCCGCGCCCGGTGGAAGTCCCCGTCCTTGGTGGCGAAGGAGGTGATGCCCGCCCCGCCGTGGGCGGCGAAGAACGCCTTCAGCTGTCCCCGCGCGGCCGGTTCCAGAGTGAACGTCTCGGAGTGGACACCGGCGGCGAAGTTCAGGTGCACGTACTTCGTCACCTGGTCGAGATTGCGGTACGCCTCCTCCCGCGAGGCCATCTCATCGGGATGGAAGGAGGCGCGGCCGAACTGGAGGCCCGTCACCATGCTGGCCAGGGGCGAGGAGATCACGTTCTCGTACCAGTCCGGCTCGCCGTCGGTGTCGGTGTCGGGCAGCAGGCCGGGCGGAACGGGGAACCAGGCGCCCACCGGGAGTCCGGCCTCCCGGAAGAGCGCGAGGGCCAGGCCGGTGCCGTCCGGCGTGGCCGCCAGCCGCAGGTCACCGCTGTGCGCCCAGACGACGCGGCCCGTCCACTCCGCCAGCAGCCGCGCCAGGTACTGCTCGCCGTCGCCCGCGTACGGGACGGCCAGCACGATCGGCGCGTCCGGCGGGAGCGCGGCCAGCGCCGGGTCCTTCAGCACCCGCTCCACGAACCGCTCGACGTCCTTGCGCCGGTACGCGCCGTCCGGCCACGGGGACGTCACCCGCGAGCCACCCTTGACGGCCAGCAGATACAGGCCGGAGCCCGCCGCCCACGGCGGGGTCTGCAAGCCGACGACCTTGGGGGACCCGTCCGACTGCTCCTCCACGACACCGATGGCCTCGGTGTGCAGCGGCTTGTCCGGCAGGTTCGTCCAGTTCAGGCCTGGGAGCAGGGTGCCGTCGGTCGTCGTGAAGCGGCGGGCGGTGTAGAGGGCGGCCTCCTTCTCGGCGTAGTACGCGGCCAACTCCGCCAGGCTGCCGGCCCGGCCGTCCTCCACCGCCGCGTCGACCACCCCGTACATGGCCTCGCGCTGCTGCCTGGTGAGCGGCGTGCCGGCGGCCAGGCCCGTCACCCGCTCGGCCAGGGCCTCCGCGTTGAACGGGGTGCCGTTCAGGGCGGGGTCGGCCTCCCGCAGCTCGTCCAGGCGCAGCACCGCCGCCGACAGCTGGTGAGTGCTGATCTCGATCGTCACCGAGGCGGAGACCGCCCCCTGGGACGTCTGGCCGCCCGGGACGACGGTGAGGCCGATGTCGTCCGCGGACACGCCCTCGGCGGGCGCGCCGAGCATGGTCAGCGCGCGGTCGAGGTGGTGCCGGAACAGCGCGGCGACGGCGTCGGTCCGCGCCTTGGCGAGCTGTAGGCCCACTCCGTCGCCGACGATGGTGACGGAGGGCTTGGGCAGCCCGGCGCGCTGGTGCCGCAGAGCGACCGCCGCCGTGTCGAACGCCAGCCGCTCGACGGCCGCCGCCTCCGCCGGGGGTAGTGCGGCGGACTGCCCGTTGAACGCCACCCCGGTTGACGGCGGCAGCACGGACGGGGCGGCGGATGATGCCGGGGCGGCGGACGGCGCCGAGAGGGCGGGGACGGACGGCCAATCGCCGACCGGCACCTTGTGCACCTGGTCCGAGTCGAGCCGGGCGGCGAACTCCTCGATCTGGTCCGCGGACAGGACCGGGGACAGGACCGGGGCGGGGAGCGTGGCGCCGCGGGGCGCCGGGCGCTTCACCGGGGTGTCGGCCGACGGGGCCGAGGGTTCCGGTTCTGGCTTGCCGGCCGACTCGGTGTCGCTGTCGCTGTCGGGCTCGGTGTCGGAGCCGGAGTCGGATGCGGGGTCGAAGATGGAGCTGACGTCGGTGTCGGAATCGCTCCCGGAGTCGAAGAGGCCCGACTCGGTCTCCGGCTCCGGCTCCGGCTCGATCGGCGTGGTGAGTTCGATGGTCGCCCGCAGCAGCGCCTCCGGATCCGTGCCGGACTCCACGCCCCCACCACGGCTGCGGGCGGTGAACCGGAACGCCTCCGCGGTGAGCCGGTCCACCCACGGGTAATCCGTCTGGAGCCGCATCAGCGCATCGTCCAAGTGGTCCTGGAACCACTCCAGAACCGCCTCGGCCCGCTCCCGCCCCAACTCCCGCGCCTGAGGCCCCTCCCCGAACCCGGTGACCACAAACGACCGCAACGGCCGCCCCGCACGCCAATCCGCCAGCAACGACGGCGCCAACTCACCCGCCAGGTCCTCAAGATCCGCCACATCATCCTCGGACAACATGGCCGAACCCGACTCGAACCGCACCGTGAGCCCCGGCCCCGCCGCCGGAGCCGACACCTCCTTCGAGGCGGAACGCGGGACCCGGGGGTGCACCGGGAGGGGGGCGGGTTCCGGGTTCTGCGGGTCGACGGGGTCCGTGGGGTCCGGCTCCCCGACCACCCACATCCGCCGGCCGAGCCGCTGGGCCACGACCCCGGCCAGGTCGGGGGCATGAGCGACGAGTCCCTGGATGTCCAGCAGGATCGGAACCCTCAGGTTCGCGGGTAGCACGTCCTCGTCGTGGGCCAGCAGTTCGGCGAACTCCTCGGCCGACATGCTCCTGGTGACGGTGGAGCCGTCGGCGGATTCGTAGGTGACGAGCACCCGGCCCGGGGCGTTCGGGTCCACCTTGGCGTGCACCGTGTATGGAGTCGGCTTGACCTTGTTCTTCGCGTCCTTCCCCGCCCACGGAGCGTCCACCGGCCCCGAGGGGCTCTGGACCTTCGACAGGTCCGGGACCGTGCCGTTGTACGACTTCCCGAGGTCCCGTCCGACCACCAACGTCGAAGCGCCGGACAGGTGCAGGGCGGTGGTGCCCGACAGAGCACCGTCTGTCACGGCGAAGAACGCGGTCAGCACGTCCTCGTCGGTTCCGTCGAGTCCGCGGGCGAACGCCGTCGTGACGAGCTTCCGGATGTCGTCCCGCTGAGCGTCGGTCACCTGCGCGGCCGAGGGCAGGTCGAGCAGGTGAGCCGTGAGCCTGTCGAGGGCGGGCGCGGGCCACGCCTCCAGCGTCTTGACCCGCGCCCAGAACATCCGGGACCAGTCGCGCAGAAGCACGTCAGCGGGGCGGTCCAGGAGCAGTGCGTCGACGGCCTCTTGGTCGATGTCCACGGCGTTGAACCAGTTGGCCGCGTCGTCCAGTGACGAGGGCAGCGTCACGAAGTCGACGAGCCTCGTACCGACGGGGGCAGCAGCCGCCCGCTTGAGCACGTCCCGGTAGTCGCCCTGCCGCGTCTGTGTGCCCGCGGGCAGCGTCGCCGCGACGACCCGCTCGAAGAAGTCCAACGTGAACCGGCCCGCGTCCACGAACCGCGAGTCGAGTCGCCACATCCGGTCCAGCGCGGCGGCCCCCCGCAGCAGCTCCGCGTAGTCCGAGTTCTGCTCGATCCGGACGTCGTCGTCGATCTCCTTGCCCAGCGTCAGCCGCAGCGCCCGCACCAGCCGCAGCGTCGCCACCCTTGCCTCATCTGCCTCATCGGAGACCGGCCCCGGGCCCGTGAGGTACCCGATCTCCCGCGCCCTCCGGTCCAGCTCCTCGACATCCGGCTCCGGGAAGAACTGCTCATACGACCCCCGCCGCCCCTGGGGGTCGGTCCTCATGGACCGCATGTATTCGCCGTCGTGGAACGTCGTGGCGTCTTCGAGGACGGTGCCGTTGACCTTGTGCCGACTCTCGTTCGCGACATGCTGCCCGATGGCGACATCGGCGAGCGGGTCGGAAACGAAGGAGCCTGGGAAGAACTCGCCCCCACCGTCCCTGGGCGAACCGGCGTAACAGAGCACCAGCTCGATCCAGTCGTCCTTGCCGAGCTCCTGCACGCTCCTGCGGCGCGCGATGTACCGCGCCGCCTCTCCGTTCGGGACCTTGCGCGTCTCGCCGTCGTCCAGCGTGAACACGATGTAGCCGGGCAGGCCGTGTGCGTCGAAGAAGTACCTCCTCGTTCCCGGCTTACCCCGCTCCGGCAGCGGGAGCTTCCCGGAGACGAAGTGCCCCACAGCGATGTTTTCGTGGACGTAGTGCGTCATCGCGTCGAGATGACGCTGGTGCTCTTCCAGCTCCTTCTCGGCGACCTCCTCGGGGCGAAGCGCGGTGCGGCCGATCCGCCGCCCCGTCTTCGCACTGACCAGGGTCCGGTTGACCACCCTGCGCCACCAGCTCGGAACGTCCGCGGCCCCGTTGGGAGCCTTACCGGGCCGGCTCGGGATCCAGTCGCCCTCGATGGCCCCGTCCCGGTGGACCACGCCGATGCCGTACGTCTGCGGCCCGGTCTTGTGAATCGTGGCGCGTCCGCTGTGCGACCACACCGTCATGCCGGTCCGGTCCGCCAGCTTCTGCGGCAGGTCGAGCCCCCGGTCACCGCCATGGGGAATGGCCAGCACGATCTCAGTGTCCGCGGGCGCTCCGGTCCGCTCCAGGTCGACCGCGACCAACTCGACGAACTCGTCGACAGTCAGTTCGCGTTCGCTACCGTCCGGCCACCTCGCCGTGACGTGGTCGTGGCCGCCCTCCGCCACCACGGTATACGGAGGCCGGCCCTTCCTCCACGGGGCGTCGCCCCCGCCGACCTTGTCGAACCCGCCACCGGGGCGCTCCCGCAGGATGTCGACCCCAGTGGTCTCCAGCGCGACGACCTTCTCCCGGCCCCAGTTCAGACCCCCGACGCGCTGGCCACCCACCGTGAAGTAACGGTCCCGCTTGCTGGAGATCAGCCCCTTCACGAAAGCGTGGTACGCACCCAGCGACCCCAGACTGCCCGCCCAGCCGTCCTGATACGCGTCGGAGATCAGAGCGGCGGCACGTTCACGTTCGCCCAGGTCCACAAATGTGAGGAGGTCGCGGTGGAGGATACGGCGGACCAGATCGTCCTCGTTCAGCAGCCCGTGCCGCAGCCCATCCCGCACTTGGGGATCGGCCTTGCCCAGGTCCGTCAGCAGCTTCAGCGGCGACACGACCTCGACCGTCACCTGGCGACGCATCGCCTCCGCATCCGGGCCCGTGGCGTGCCCGACATCCTGGCCGAGACCATCCCATTGGATAATGAAGTCCTGGGCCGTGAGCCGATCGTCCGGGGCAAGGTGCTGCTGGAGACCGGCCAGTTCGTTGTCCAGGCTCGTCAGGAACTGGACATACGCGTTCCTCGCACGCGCCTCGCCCTCGGCGTCCGCGTCCGGGCCCTCGCCGTATCCGGTGAGGACCACGAAGGACGGCGGAAGGCCGCGGTCACGGTTGTCCAGGCCGTCCTGGGCCACCGTGGAGGCCAGCTGCTCCAGGCTCTTCTCGGCGTCCTGGGACAGGTCGGTGGCCTTCGGGGCGAAGGACACCGATATCCGCCGTATCGGGGAGGAGCCGGACGGGCTGGGCTGATTCGAGACCGGCGCGGTATGCACCGACTGCCATGCCTGGCTGCCCAGTCCGGGCATCGACTGCCCGGCCGCGGACCGGGCCACCGGCCCGCGCTCGGGCTGCGGTTGTATCTCTGTTTGCGGCTTGGCGACCGGCACGTCGGCGGGGTCGACGGACGACTCGGAGTCGGAGTCGGAGTCTGGCTCGGTGTCGGAGCCGGATTCCGAAACCGAGTCGAAGACGGAGTCGGCATCGGTACCGGCGTCGGAGTCGGCGGTCGACTCGGTGTCGCTGTCGGGCTCGGTGTCGGATCCGGGGTCGGGGACCGAGTCGAAGACGGAGTCGGAGTCGGGGTCGGAGTCGGGGTCGGAGTCGAACAGATCCGGCTCGTCGAACAGCTTCGCAGCCGTCAACGTCTCCACCGGCGTGGCGAGTTCGATGGTCGTCGGCGGCAGCGCGTTCAAGTCGCCGGACCCCAGGCCCGCGCCACGGCTGCGGGCGGTGAACCGGACCCCGTCCAGCCTGTACCGGTCCACCTGCGGGTCATCCGTCTGGAGCCGCATCAGCGCGTCGCCCAAGTGCTCCTGGAACCACTCCAGAACCGTCTCGGCCCGCTCCTGCCTCAACCCCCGCGCCTGATCCGCCGGACCCTCACCGAACCCGGTCACCACGAACGACGGCACCCGCCCGGCCCGCAACTCCGCCAGCACCGACGGCGCCACCTCACCCGCCAGATCCTCGAGGTCCGCCACATCGTCCTCGGACAACATGGCCGAACCCGGATCGAACCGCACCGCGAACGACCGACCCGCCGCCGATGTCGCCTGCGCGGTGGACCGGCGGACGGGGGACGGCACCGGGAGGGGTGAGGTCTCCGGGTTCTGCGGATCGACGGGGTCCGTGGCGCGCCATTCCAGGGCGGTCCGGCCCGTGGTGTCCCCGGCGGGCGGGCTCAGGGTCAGTATCGTGTGCACGGCGCCCTTGCCCCTGATCTGGCTCGGGACGGCGGCCGTCGACCAGATCCGCCGACCGAGCCGCTGGGCCAGTGCCGGCGCCAGCCCGGGAAGGTGGCGGTCGAGTTCCGGGATGTCCAGCAGGACCGGAACCGTGAGCTTCTGGCTGAGCAGCGCTTCGTCCCGGGCCAGCAGCTCGATGAACTGCTCCGGCGTCAGGCTCCTGGTGACGGACCTGAAGGTGACAAGCACCCGGCCGGGGGTCTTCGGGTCCAGCGAGGCCCGCACCACATGGGGACGCCCCTGGATGCGGCCCAGCGCGTCCGTCCCCGTCCACGGCGAGTCCTTCAGCCCCGTGGAGGTCCAGATCTTCGACAGGATCGGGAACGGGTCCCCGGCCCCGGCCCGGAGGTGGCGCCCGGACACCACGTCCGGAGCGTTGAGCAGGTGCAGGGCGGTGGCGTCCGACAGGGCGCCCTTGAGGTCGAGGTAATACGCGACCATCGCGTCCGGGTCGGATCCGTCGATCCCGACCGCGTACGCCGCCATGATCAGCTCGCGGGTGAAGTTGCGGTGCGGTGTCCTCACGTCGGCGGTGGAGGGCAGTGCCAGGAGCTGAGCGGCGAGCCGGTCGATACCGGACTCGCTCCACGCCTCCAGCATCTTGACCCGCGCCCAGAACATCCGGGACCGCTCGGCGTCGCCCACCTCGTCGGGCCCGTCGAGGAGGAGCGTCTCGACGGCGGCGTCGACGACGTCCTCGGTCGTGAGCCAGCGGGCGGCACGGTCCAGCGACGTGTGCAGCGTCACGAAGTCGTCCAGCTTCGTCCCCGGAGGGTTGCCCGCCGCCGCGATCAGCACGTTCCGGTAGTCGTCCTGGCGCGCCTCCGCGCCATCGGGAAGCGTCGCCGCGACGACCCGCTGGAAGAAGTCCAGCGTGAACCGGCCCGCGCCCTGGAACCGCGGGTCGGCCTGCCACATCCGGTCCAGCGCGGCGGCCCCGCGCAGCAGCTCCGCGTACTCCGGGTCCTGGTCGATCCGTACGTCGTCGTCGATCTCGTTCCCGAGCGTCAGCCGCAGCGCCCGCACCAGCCGCAGCGTCGCCT
Source organism: Streptomyces sp. NPDC001700 (assembly GCF_053596435.1). Lineage (NCBI taxonomy): Bacteria > Bacillati > Actinomycetota > Actinomycetes > Kitasatosporales > Streptomycetaceae > Streptomyces > Streptomyces sp. NPDC001700. The sequence continues at coordinate 213,863 of NZ_JBSFGE010000010.1, read as the reverse complement.
CACCGGCCTCCTCCGACACCGGCTCCGGACCCGTGTGGTACCCGATCGCCCGCGCCCGCCGGTCCAGCTCCGCCGCGTCCGGCTCCGGGAAGAACTCCACGACGGGCCGCGGCCGCCCCTGGGGGTCGGCGTACGAGAACAGGACGTACTCGCCATCGTAGAAGGCCACCGAGGCCGCCCCGAGGAAGGCGCTGACCTTGTGCCGGGTCTCGTTCGCGACATGCTGCCCGACGGCCACATCCTCGAGCGGATCGGGAACATAGACGCCGGACAGCGAGTGCAGTGCCCCGGGGAAGCCGTCGCGGGCGTAGGCGGTGCCCGGAACTGCGCGGTCGAGGGGGGAGCCGCTCCAGCAGGAGAGCAGCCGGATCCAGGCGTCCTTGGCGAGATTCCGCACGCTCTTGCGGTGCGCGAGGTATCGCGCCCCCTCCTGGCCGGGGAGAATGTGCATTCCGCTGTCCGCCAGCGGGAAGCCCATGGAGCCCGGGTAGGCGTGTCCGTCCCAGTTGTAGGACATGCCCGAGGACGGCAGCGGAATCTTCCCCGACACGGGCTTGCCCGTGATCTCGTTCACCTGGATGTAGTGCGTCACCATGTCGAGATGACGCTGAATGTCCTCCGTGTCCTCATGAAGGACGTCACGTTCCGGCAGGGCGGAACGGCCGGTCTGCCGCTGCGTCCGCGCGCCCATGAGGGTCCGGGTGACGACCTTGCGCCACCAGGACGGGGCGTCCGCGGTCCGGTCGGGGGCCAGACCGGGTTCGCTGGGGATCCAGTCCCCCTTGATGGCGCCCTTCTCGTGGATCGCGCCGACGGCGTACAGGCCCGAACCGATTTCGGCGAGCGCGGCGTTGGCGCTGTGCGCCCACACTGTCCGGCCTGTCCGCTCCGCCAGCAGCCGCGGCAGGTCCAGCCCGCGGTCACCGGCGCGGGGAATGGCCAGCACGATCGGAGCGTCCGGGGCCAAGCCGGTCCGTTCCAGGTCGCGCGCGACCAGTTCGACGAACTCGTCGATGGTCAGGTCCCGGGTCGTACCGTCCGGCCACGGCACGGTCACGCGGTCGTGGCCGCCCTTGGCCTCCACGATGTAGGGCCGTGACGTGCCCTTCCAGGGGGCGTCCAGCCAATCGATCACCGTGAGGCTGCCGTTCGAACGCCTCCGCTGCACCGAGACCTTGCTGGTGCGCAGCGAACGGACCTTCTCCGCACCCCAGTTGAGCCCCGGGAGGCGCTGGCCGCCCACCTCGAAGTAGCGGTCCCGCCGGTGGGAGAGCACACCCTGCTGGGCGACGTGGTACGCGCCGAGCGCGCCCAGGCTGTCCGCCCAGTCGTCCAGGTACGCGGAGGTCACCAGGTCAAAGAGCTGGTCGCGGACATCGGCGTCCACGGTGGCGTCCGCGGGGAGGTGGAGGAGGCTGCGGGCCATGTCGTCCACGTTCAGCGGCCCGTGCCGCAGGTCGGGGTCGGCCTGGCGCAGGTCGTTGAGCAGCGTCTGCGGCGGGACGACGTCGACCGTCACCTGGCGGCGCAGCGCCGCCAGGTTCGTGCCCGTCGGGGCGGGCTGTCCGACGTAGCGGCCGTGGCCGCGCCATTCGACGCGGAAGTCGTCGGCCTTCAGGAGGGTCGTTCCCGCGGGGGCGTTGGCCTGAAGGCGCCGGAGCGCGAGGTCCAGGGCCTCCGTGAACTCGTCGAGCGCGGCTTCCGCGCGCGCGTCGGCTTCCGCGTTCGCCTGCACCTCCGTGCCCTCGCCGTACCCGGTGAGGATGACGGAGGCCGGCGGGATCCTCAGGTCGCGGTTGGCCAGGGCGTCCTGGGCCACCTGGTGGGCCAGCCGTTCGAGCGTCCTCCCGGCGCTCTGGGACACCGCCGCGGACTTCGGCGCGAAGGGCACCGGCGTCGTCCGCGGCGCGGTGGTGACGGGAGCGACGACCTGGCTCGTGACCGGCGCGGTGTGGATCGGCAGGGTGATCTGGCCGCCCAGTCCGGGCATCGCCTGCCTGGACGACGACCGGGTCACCGACCGCTTCAGGGTCCGCCGCTGAGGTTCCGGCTTGGCCGGCGGCACCTCGTCGAGGCCGAAGAACGACGCGGTCTCGGAGTCGAGGCCGTGGGCCGAGTCGAAGACGGACTCGATGTCGGTGACGCTGTCGGTATCGGAGTCGAGGCCCTCGGCCGAGTCGAAGACGGACTCGATGTCGGTATCGCGGGCCGTGTCGCTGCCGGTGACGCTGTCCGTGTCGGCGACGGAGTCGGAGTCGGCGTCGGGTGCGGGCGGCATGGCGTCCGGCCGCGGAAGGGCCTCCGCACTGCCGGCCGCCGCGGGCATCGGCGATATGGGACTCGCCGGTGGCGCCTCGCCGGCCGGGTACTTGGCCGTGAAGCTCCTGGCCGTCGGCGCTGCCTCGAGGTACGGCACGGGCTTCAGCCGGAGGAGCGGCGGCCGCTGCGGATCGGGCTGGGACAGCCCGAGGGGGTGCGTGGTCGAGTAGACGACCCTGCCGATCCGCTTGGCGGCCCTCTCCGCCAGGTCGGGGGCCAGCCGGTCGAGCTCCGAGATGGCCAGCACGACCGGAGTGTCCAGCCCGAGCCTGAGCAACGCCCGGTCGTTGGCCAGGGTTTCGATGAAGTCCTCGACCGGGACGCGCCGCTTCAGCCCGTCGTAGTACAGCCAGATGTAGTGGGCCGGGTCCTTGGGGTCCAGTGCCGCGCGCACCACGTACGGCGTGGTCTTCGCGGTCTCCCACTCCGGTGTCACGAACCCGTCGGGAGTCACGACCCGGGTCGGGTCGATGAGCGCGGTCTTGTGCCTGGGCGAGTAGTCCCGGCCCGCCGTCATCTTCGCGCCGTCCCGGAGACGTATCTCGGTGTCGGCCGAGAAGGAGCCCTCGTTCTCCAGGTCGTACGCGGCCAGTGCCACGGGGTCGGACGCGTCACGGCCCACGGCGTACGCGACGATGGCCAGGGACCGGAGGCTGTCGCGCCACTCGTCGTCCACCTCGGCCGGAGCCAGGTGCAGCGCGCGGGCCGTCAGCGCGTCGAACTCCGGGCCGGGCTCGGGCAGCGCCTCCTGGGCCTTGACCCGCGCCCAGAACATCCGCGCGAGCTCGGCCTCCCCCACCTGGTCCCGCCCGGACAGCCCCGCCTCCACTGCGGCGTCCGCCATGTTCCGCCGGGTGGCTCCGTCGGCGGCCCGGTCCACCGACGCGGGCAGCGTCACGAAGTCGCTCAGCGGCGTGCCCGGAGTGACGGCCGCCGCCGCGGTGAGCACCACGTGGTACGCCGCCTCGTCCGGGTCCGGCCCGCCTTCCGGCCGGGCCGCGACGATCCGGTCGAACAGGTCGAGGGTGAAGAGCTTCGTGCCGGCGGCCCGCGGATCGGCGCGCCACATGTGGTCCAGCGCCGCCGCGCCGCGCAGCAGCGTGGCGTACTCGGGGTCGTCCGCCACGTGGGCGTCGTCGTCGACCTCGTTGCCGAGCCTGAGCTTCAGCGCCCGTACCAGGCGCAGCGTGCGCTTCAGCGCGGCCGGGGACGGCTCCCCCGGCTCGTTGTGGAATCCGGCCGCCCGCGCCCGGAGCGCCATTTCCCCGTCGTCGGGCTCCGGGAAGAAGTCCACCTCCGACGACAGGTTCCCCTGTGCGTCGCTGAACAGCATCCGGACCCATTCGGCGGCGTAATGCCCCAGCCCTGCCAGGCGGGTGGAGGCGCTCACCTTGACGCCGAGCTCGTTCGAGAAGAGCTGTCCGACGGGAGGGTTGTCGAGCGGATCGGGTACGAAGGCGTCGGGGGCGGCCGACGAGTGGTGGCCCAGGGACGGCAGAGCGCGGTCCGCGCCGCTGCCGCTCCAGCAGATCGGCAGGTTCAGCCAGTCGTCCTTGCCCAGGTCCGCGAAGCTCTTGCGCCGCTTGAGCCAGCGCGGCCCCTCCCGTCCCTCGGCGCGGTGCGTTTCCCCGTCTTCCAGCTGGAAGGTGACGTAGCCGGGGCCTCCGTGCATGACGAACGAGCGGATCTTCGCGCCCGGCTTGACCTTCCGCTGTGCGCGGATCTTCTCGGAGGTGGCCCCCGTGACGAGGTTGTGGTGGACGAACTTGTTGATCCGGTGGGCACGCCGGATGGCCTCTTCACGGGTGGCCAGGTCGCTGGGCGAGAACGAGGAACGCCCGGTCTGCTTGCCGCTGCGGTGGTCGATCGCGGGCGAGGACACCACCTTGCGGTACCAGTCCGGAACGTTCTCGTCCGGCTCGGGCGCCATGTCGGTGTCGGTGACGCTCCAGTCGCCCTCCGGGAGCCCCTCCCGGAAGGTCAGGGCGATGGCGGGCCGCCCGTCGTCGCCCGGCTCGACCGTCACCGCACCGCTGTGGGCCGCCACGAGGTGGTCGAAGCGCGCGGCGAACTTGCGCGGCGCAGCCACGTCCCGGTCGCCGGCGTGCGGGATGGCGAACACGACCGGCGTGTCCTCCGGGAGCTTCGCCAGCTCCGGGTCGTACGCCATCAACTCGACGAACTCGTCGATGTCCAGGTCCCGGGTCGTGCCGTCCGGCCACGGCACGGTGACCTTGTCGTGGGCACCTGCCGCGGCGATGACGTACGGGGTGCTCCCCCGCCACGGGGCGTCCACCGCGTCCCGCACCGGGTCCCCGTCCTCCGGGATCCTGGTCGTCCTGATCCGGGCGGTGGACAGCTCCTTGTTGGCCAGCCCCAGCCAGTCGACGCCGGTGAACCGCGGATTCTGTCCCTGGGAGCCGGGCGCCACGAAGCGGTGGCGCGCGTCGAACAGGCCCTGGCGGGCGGCGTGGTACGCGCCCAGCGCCGCCAGGCTGGTCGCCCGGCCGCGCCGGTGGGCCTTGACGACCAGGCCGTACAGCTGCCCGCGCGTCGCGTCGTCCACCGGGGTGTTCTCCGGCAGGTGCAAGATCTTCCGCGCCAGCGCGTCCGCGTCGTACGGGCCGTTCCGCAGCGCGGGGTCCTTGCGGCGCAGCGTGTCCAGCAGTGCCGCGGGCGAGACGACCTCGATCGTGGTCTGCCGCCGCAGCTCCTCCCGGCTCGCGTTGCCAGGCGCGGGGTGACGCCCGACGTCGCGGCCGCGGACGCGGTCCACGAAGTCGAAGTGCTGGACGGTGAGCCGGTTCGCCGCCGGCACGCCCGCCTGGAGCTCGTCCAGCGCCTGGTTGAGCTGGTGCATGAACTCGTCGAGCACCGTCTCGGCGCGGTCCTCGCCCATCCCCGTCGCCTGGTCTGCCGAACCCTCGCCGTAGCCGGTGATCACACCGGCGGGCATCGGCAGCCGCGCGTGCTGGTTCCGGATACCGGCCGCGGCGACCTCGTACGCCAGCTCCGAGATCTCGTCCCGGTCGTCCTCGGACAGGCTGGTGGAACCCGGCTCGAACCGGATCGTGGTCACCGGCGCGGGCGTGGGACCGGACGCCGGACCGGTCACCGGCGCGGTGTGCACCGGCAGCGAGAACTCCTGTCCCACACCGGGCATCTGTGCCCCGGGAGCGGAGTTGGCCAGGCTGAGGGGGCCGCCCGGCGCCGGCCTGCCGCGGTCGGCCGATTCGGTGTCCGACGTGCTGTCGTGGCCGGAGTCAGTGTCCGACAGCACCCCGGCGACGGAAGGAGCGCCCTGCGAGATGACCGCCATGGCCGGACGCGCCGTGGTCAGCGCCGGAGGCACGGTAGGTGCCCAGTCGTCCAGCGGCTTCGACTGCGCCGGATCCCCCCTCAGCACGATCACGTGCCGCTTCTGCTTCGCCTTGCTGTCCGCCACCACCGTGGCGGGGTGCTTGGGCGTCAGCACTCTCCTGGCCGTCCCCTCCCGGGCGGCCAGAGCGTCCGCCATCCGGTCGCCTCCCGGACCCGTGACCGGTCCGAGCAGAACGATGGGAGTGGAGAGTTTGGTGGTACGCAGGACCTCCGCGAGGAACGCGACGATCTCCTCGTACGGCGCCTTGCGGGTGGTACCGCCGGGCCAGGGGACCGTGACGTGGTCCTGATCGCCGTCGACCATCAGCACGAACATCGGACCCCCGGCGCGGTCCTCGCCGCCCGTCGTCGTGCCGTCGGGCGACACCCGGTACACGTCCGTGGCCAGCGGGCCGTTGAAGGGCCTGCCGGTCAGATTGAGCCCCACCAGCTCGCCGGCGGGCGAGTAGATCTGAGCGGCCGGGGAGCGGAGCACCATGCGCTTGAGGTAGTGCGCGGACACGGCGACCGGGTCGTACACGTCGACTCCGGTCAGCGCTGCCTCCACCATCACCCACAGGGCCATCACCCGCATCCCGTTCGTGTCTGGCGGTACGGCCCCCAGATGCAGGATCCTGGTAGCCAGGGCGTTCGGGTCCGGGTGGTCCATCAGGGCCGGCCCGGCCTTGACGACCGCCCAGAACACCCGGTGCCGGAGGGGATCGCCCGGAGCGGGGTGGGCCTTCAGATCCAAGATGCCGAGGGCTAGCGGGTTGAGCGACCCCATCACGGACACGGCCCGGTCGAGGACGTCGAGCGGCGCGAAGTCGTGCAGGGTGACGGGTCCGGACGCGCCCTGCAACTTCCCGTGTGCGTCTCCCAGTACCCTCCGGACTGCGTCCCGGAGCTCGGCGGCGTCGGTGAAGGGGATCGGCCTCCGCTTCGGCGTCCCCTGCTGTTCGAGCCGGGCCCGCACCACGAAATCCAGCAGATCCAGACTGAACGGGCCCGCCTCGGCCAGCTTCGTATCGGCACGGCGCATGGTCTCCAGCGCGCCAATCCCGCGCAGGAGCTTCTGGTACTCCCCCGACTTGTCGTCCCTGCTGTCCTCGATCCCGTGGCCGAAGATCTCGCGCAGCGCCCGCACCAGCAACAGGGTGTCGTCCCGGTCGGCCTCCGACACCGGGGCGGAATCCGACAGGCCGTAGGCCACTCGCGCCAGCCGCTCCAGCCGCTCCGGCCCGGGCTCCGCCCGCAGCTCCGACCACGCCCCTGGCACGCCTCGGGTCGTGGCCAAAATGCCTTGAATAAAGCGGCCGCCGCTGAACCCGAAGACGTGCTCCCGGTTGGGGACGATCAGCGGGTGGTCCTCGCCGAGCGCGTTGGCCACCTTCTGCGCCTCGGAAATGGTCGTCAACGGATTGGGCACGAATGGCGCCTCGCTGCCGTCGTGCAGGGCGAGAGGAGGCCCGTCGGAGGCGGCGTTCGCAAAGCACGCCTCCAGCACGATCGGAGCTCCCTTGCGGAGCGCCCGCACGCTCGGGCGGCGCTTCAGATAGCCACCAAACTGATCGCCTGTGGTGACTTTGGTCCCGCCGTGCCCCTTGTCGTCCCTGGCGTCCACCACGACGAAGAAGCCCGGGATGCCATGCAGCACGACGTGGTAAGCGTCCCGTCCTTTCCACGGCGCGTCGTACTCGGGGCCGAACGGCTCCGTGTTGACCGGGTCGAAGTGAACGTGCCGCGCGTTCTGGAGGTCCTGCTTGAGCAGATCCTCCCTGGAGATGTCTGCGTCCCTGGGGATGAGGTCTGCGTCGGTGAACAGAGCGCGGCCACCCGACCGGTTGGTCCCGGGCCTGGTGAGGGTGACGCTCTTGACGTCCCTGTCCATCAGCTTCGAACCGTTGGTCAGGACGATGAACCCGTTCCCCGTCTCGGCCCACGCACCGTCCGGACCCAGATCGTCGGGGCTGATGGAGATCCACTTGCCCAGCGGTATCCGTTGCGTCCGCGTCAAGTCCACCGGCATGACGCCGTGCCGCTTCGTGTTCGGGTTGTAGACCATGACGGGCACGCCGCTGTGCACCAGCAGCCCCCGCCCGATACCACGGGAGATAGTCCGCGGCATCTCCAGACCACCGTCACCCGCGCGCGGCACCACCAGCATCACCTCGGCCAGCGGGCCCCGCTTGGCCAACTCCTGGTCCATGGCCAGCAGTTCCGTGACCTCATCACCCGGGACCCGGCGCGTCGAACCGTCCGGCCACGGCACCACGATGTGGTCCGCCCCACCGTCCGCCTCCACGATGTAGGCATTGTTCTTGCCGGACTGGTCAGGTCCCGGCGTGGCAGGCGGCGGTGTCTTCTGCCCCTTGAACGTCCGGCCCACCACCGAACCGTCCTCGGGAGAGAACAGCAAAGTCCGCTCGGACAGCACATCTCCGCGCCTTACGAGGTGGAACGCCCCCAGAGCCGCCAGGTTCTTGTCCCGGCCCTCGGCCACCGCCTCGTCCACGAGCGCGTACAGCTCGTCACGCAGCGCCGCGTCCACAGGCACGGACGGGGCCAGGTGCAGGATCTTCCGCGCCAGCGGAACCGGGTCGAACGGCCCGTCCTTCAGCTTCGGATCCATCTGACGCAACTGGTCCAGGCGCCGTACCGCGGCCCTCCCCTGCTCCGCCGGCGGGAGAGAGGCCGACCCGGACGGGCCCGCGGCATGCTTGTTCTGCGCCCCCGCGGAAGGATTCTTCTTCGGGGCGTTGGTGACGAACGTGTCGTAGTGCGGCGCGGCCCACACCCCGGCCTCGGTACGCACGGCACCGGTGGCCTCGGCGACGGAAGGAGCGCCCTGCGAGATGACCGACATGGCCGGATGTGCCGTGGTCAGCGCCGGAGGCACGGTACGTCCCCAGTCGTCCGCCGCCTTCGACTGCGCCGGATCCCCCCTCAGCACGAGCACGTTCTGCTTCGCCTTGCTGTCCGCCACCACCGTGGCGGGGTGCTTGGGCCTCAGCACACTCCTGGCCGTCCACTCCCGGGCAGCCAGAGCGTCCGCCATCCGGGCGCCTCCCGGACCCGTGACCGGTCCGAGCAGGGCGATGGGGACATCGAGCGGGGTGGTACGCAGGGCCTGCGCGACGAAGGCGACGACCTCCTCGTACGGCGCCTTGCGGGTGGTACCGCCGGGCCAGGGGACCGTGACGTGGTCCTGATCGCCGTCGACCATCAGCACGAACATCGGACCCCCGGCGCGGTCCTCGCCGCCCGTCGTCGTGCCGTCGGGCGACACCCGGTACACGTCCGTGGCCAGCGGGCCGTTGAAGGGCCTGCCGGTCAGATTGAGCCCCACCAGCTTGCCGTCGGGCGACTTCTCGTCGGCGGGCGACTTGATCTCACTGGCGGGGGAGAGCAGCCCGTTGCGCCGGAGGTGGTACGCGGCCAGGGCGACCGGGTCGTACACGTCGATGCCGGTCAACGCGGCCCCGGCCATCACCAGCAGGGCCATTTGCCGCATCGCGCCCAGGTCGGGCGGCGTACGGTCCAGGTGCAGGATCCGGGCGGCCCTGGCGTCCGAATCCGGTTGGGTCTTCAGTGCGTGCGTGGCCTTGGCCAGCGCCCAGAACACCAGCGGGCGGCGGGGGTCGCCCGCGGCGGGAAGAGACTGCAGCCCCAGGGCGCCAACGGCCTTGGGAGTGAGGACCCCCATGAGGTTCGCGGTCATGTCGAGGTGGGTGAGCGGAACGAAGTCGTGCAGGGTGACCAGGCCGGACGCGCCCTGGAGACGGCTGTGTGCCGCGTCCAGCACCTGCCGGACGGTGTTCCGGAGTTCGGCGGCGTCGGCGAAGGGGATCGGCCACGGTTTCGGCGTGCCCTGCTGTTCGAGGTAGGCCCGCACCACGAAGTCCAGCAGATCCGGGCTGAACGGACCCGCCTCGGCCAGCCCCGGATCGACACCACGCATGGTGTCCAGCACGCCGAAGCCGCGCAGGAGCTTCTGGTACTCCCCCGCCGGATCGTCCCTGTCGTTCTCGATCTCGTGCCCGAAGACGTCGCGCAGGCCGCGCACCAGCGTCAGGGTGTCGCCCCGTTCGGTCTCCGAAACCGGATCGGAATCCGCCATGCCGAACGCCACCCGCGCGAGCCGCTCCAGCACCTCCGGCCCGGGCTCCGCCCGCAGCTCCGACCACGCCCCCTGCTCACCCCGGGACGTGGCAGCGATCCCGTGCATGACCTCGCCCGTAGCACTGACCTTCATCATGCCGTACACCCGGTTGGGGACGATCAACGGGTGGTCTTCGCCGAGCTCGTTGACCGCCTTCTGCGCCTGAGAGACGACCGCCCACCGGTTGGCCACGAAAGGAGCGTCGGCGCCGTGGTGCACGGCAAGGAGAGGGCCGCTCAAGGCGGCGTTCGCCCAGCATGCCTCCGCCACGATCGGGGTGCCCTTGGGGAGCGCCCGCACGCTCGGGCGGCGCTTCAGATAGCGGGCGATCTGCTCGCCGGAGGTGCCCTTCGCCTCGCCGTGCCCCTTGTCGGCCGTGGCGTCCACTGCGAGGAAGAAGCCCGGGAGACCGTGCAGGACGAAGTGGTAGACGTCCCGCCCCTTCCACGGAACGTCCCGCGGAGCACTGATCGGCTGCTTGCTCCCATGGGAGTCGGGGACCGGGTCGAAATCGACGTACAGCGCGCCCTGGAAGTCGTTGAAGAGGTCTTCCCGGTCGATCAGATCGGCGTCGGTGAAGAGGGCGCGGCCACCACCCGGCCGGTTGGTCCCGGGCCTGGTGAGGGTGACGCTCTTGACGTCCCCGTCCATCAGCTTCGAATCGTCGGCCAGGACGATGAACCCGTTCCCCGTCCTCGCCCACGCGCCGTCCGGACCCAGGTCGCCGGGGAGTACGGAGATCCACTTGCCCAGCGGTATCCCCTGCTGCTTCCGCAGGTCCGCCGCCGGCGCGGGGTACCGCTTCGTGTTCGGGTCGTAGGACAGCAAGGGGATGCCGCTGTGCGCCAGCAGCCTCCGCCCGAGTCCGGCGGAGATGTCCCGCGGCATCTCCAGACCACCGTCACCCGCGTGCGGCACCACCAGCGTCAGCAGAGCCTGCGGGTCCCGGCGGGCCAGTTCCGGGTCCATGGCCAGCAGCTCGGTGACCTCGTCACCCGGAATCCGGCGCGTCGAACCGTCCGGCCACGACACCATGATGTGGTCCCGTCCACCGTCCGCCTCCACGATGTACGGACGGGTGCTGCCGGCCTGGTCGGGGCCCTTCACTGTGGGCGGCGGCGTCTGCTGCCCCTTGAACGTCCGGCCCACCACCGAACCGTCCTCGGGATTGAACAGCAGCGTCCGCTCGGAGAACACATCGCCCCGACGGACAGCGTGGAACGCACCGAGTGACGCCAGGCTCTTGTCCCGCCCCTCGGCCATCGCCTCGTCCACCAGCGCATACAGCTCGCCGCGGGTGGCCGCGTCCACGGGCGCGTCCTGGCCCAGGTGCAGGATCTTCCGCGCCAGCGGAACCGGGTCGAACGGCCCCTCGCTCAGCCCCGGAACCGCCTTGCGCAACTCGTCCAGCCGCTGCACCGCCGCCGTACCCGACGGCAGCTCGAACTCCACCACCACCTGTCCGGCGGAGCCCTGCACGGCGTCGTCCCCGGGCTCACGACCGGACGGCTCGACCGTGAACGTGCCCGCCGCGCCCTCCCGCTGAAGCCCGTTGCGGTACAGGTCCGCCACCAGCGCGGCACGCCGCCCCGCAGCACCCGACGCGGACACCTGACCGTTGTCGTCAAAACTGGTCATCACCACACGCGGACCCTGAAGACCCGCCAGCTGATTCCGCTCACCCGCCGTCACCAAACGCCCGACGAAATCCCGGGCCCGGGCCCGCTGGCCGTTGCTGAGCTTCTCGGCACCCTCCGCGAAGTTGGTCCGGCTCGACACCGGCAGCACCGACTCGACGGGACCCCAACTCGACGCCGAAGCAGCCTGCTCCGACAACGAAAGCGAAGCCATCCCAGCGGTGGGAGCGGTGGCGGCGCTGCTGGCCTCCCCGGCCGGAGCCGCGGCCGCCTTGGCCTTGGCCTTCGGCTTCTTCTTCGGAGCGTTGGTGACGAACGTGTCGAAGCCCGGCCCGGCCCACACCCCGTTCGCGGTGCGCACGGGGTCGTCGCCGGGCGTCGTGGCCACCGAGGCGGTCTCGGGGGCGAGGTCCAGGTAGGAATCGAGGTCGGCTGTCGAGGTCTCGGTGGCGGTGTCGGCCGGGGCGGGCGCCGGGTCGGCCGGGAGGTCGGTGGAGGTGGTGGCGGTCGGCGTCGGCGGGAGCGGGGCGGCCGGGGCGGGTACGGCCTGCGACTCGGTGGCCGTCGGGGCGCCACCACGGACGAGGGGGGCCTGGCCGAGGTCCTTCCGGAGCGTGTCGGCGAGCGCGAGGCCCGACGGCGCGTCCAGCCCGTGCCTCAGCAGATGGTCGGCGATCTGCCGTACCGCGTCGCGGTACGTGGCCTCGGCGTGGCGGGAATCCGCCAGGACAGGGGCCGAGGCCAACGGCAGGACCAGGGCGACGGCCCTGTCCCAGGCCCGGTCGGCATCGGCCTCGGTCGGCTGCGGTGCGGTCGTGGCTTGCGGTGCGGTCGTGGGCTGCGGTGTCGCCGCCGGACGCGGATCGCCGTTCGGCGCCGCGCCCTTGAAGTCCGCGTACGCCCCGTCCCACATCCGCAGCGACGCGTTGGCCGCCGCGGCGTCGACCACCGTCGGCCACGGGGTGGGCTGTGCCATCAGCAGGCGTACCTGGTCGACGGGGTCCAGCGCGCTGACGGGGATCCGCGCGCCGGGGAACGCCGCCGCCACTTCGTGCTCGGGGCCCGGTGTGACGCCCGCCGCGCGCAGCACGGCCGGGGTGACGGTGGCGTCCGGGCCGTGCAGCTGGAGCAGGTCCTCCGCCGAGCCGTCCGGCAGGTCCTGTGCCGTGAGCCGGCTCGCGATCCACTCACGCTGGGCGTCGGTGCGCTGGGGCTGGGGCGGGGTGTGGCCGGGCTCGTTCGGGTGCGCGGCGTGCGGGGGGACCCCGAGGTCGCGCAACCGGGTGGCGGCATCCACCAGCTGGCCGTGCGCCTGCTGGGCACGGGCCTGGGCGTCCGAGAGCGCGACGGTGGTGTCCGCGGCCCCGGGCGCCACGTCGTCGGCGAGCTGATCGACGGTGCGCAGGGCGTCGGCGTACGTGGTGAGCGCGTCGTCGTACGTGGTGCGGGCCCGGACGATGTCGTCCTGGCGCTGGACCCCCGGGGCACCGCTTGCGGGGGTGCGCGGGGTGTCGCCGAGGTGCGGTGCGTTCTTATCGGTGCCCGGGGTGGTGTCGGCGCGCGGCGTGGTGTCGTCGCGCGGCCCGCCCTGCGTGTCCTGCTGCCCGGTGGGGTTGTGCTGCTGGAGGGAGTTCGGGGCCGGGGTCTTGGCCGGCATCCCGTTCTGGGACCCGGTGTTGTTGTGCGGAGCGCCCGGGAGGCTTTGCGTGGAGTTCTCGTCGGCGTTCTCGTTGACGTCGAGGTTGCCGTAGTCGCTGAGCTCCCCGTCCTGCCGCGAGACGGTCGGGATGTTCGACGGCGGAGTGTTCAGCGCGGCGGAGTTGTTGAGCCCACCGGGGTTGCTCAGGCTGCTCGGGCTGGTGAAGGCGCTCGGGTTGTTCAGCAGGTTCGGCGTCTTCAGCGGGTCCGGGCCGATGGGCGTGGTCATGGGGTCCGGCATGTCCAGTACGGACGCGATGTTCTGGAACTCCGGAGACGTGTTGAGGGAGTTCGGGTCCTTGATGAGGTCCAGGCTCTTCGGATAGCCGCCCATGGCGCCCGGACCGGTCGGAATGTTCGACGGGCTGACCACCGGTGTGTTCGTGAAGGACGACTCCGGATTGCTGCCGGTGGTGGTGCTGACGGCTCCGGGGACCGGGTTGTACGGAGGGGGCGAGACCTCCGAGTTGTACGGAGGGGGCGGGGTCGCCGAAGGACTGGACGTGGGGTCGGGCGTGACGTTCTTCTTCTCACCGAGGTTCGAGGGGCCCGTACCGGCCTCTTCACCGAGGCGCTTGTTCAGGATGTCAAGGGTGTTCTGCTTGTACTTGGTGAAGACGTTCCCGTCCGGGAACGTCTTGGCGTGCAGGGCCATGGAGCCCTGTGCCGTGGGCTCCATCATGAACATAGTGGATACCCCGCTGAGGCCGGAGCCGACGAGGGACGTCCAGTCCCACTTGCCCAGCACGATCGCCGTGGCGATCGTCTCGCCGAATCCCTCGCTCACGAAGTGCGAGGGCACGTCGAACACCGCGTTGTTCACGTTCTTCTTGGTGAACAGGTTGCTGTACTGGATCTCGAACTTGCCGAAGATGTCCTTGGCGAAATTATTCTTGAAGACTTTCGACAGGGCGTTCTTGAGGTAGTTCGAGACCGCACCGAAATGACCGATGAAGAAACCGGCCAGCCCGCCGACCGCCGCACTGATTCCGACGTCTTTCCAGTCGATCCCGTCGGGCTGCTGGTCGGGGGGGTTGATGGTCATCACCAAGAGCTGAGCAGCGAGGCTCTGGATTGCCTCCTCGAGCGCCTCGGACAGCGAAGGGAAGAACTCGAGGTACCGCAGGAGGCGATCGATCGTCATCATGATCGCCAGCTTGGACCTCATCCGGGCCAGGATCATCTCCGAAGCCGACGCCCCACCGGTGAGCCAGCTCACCGCCACCAGGATCGCCAACTCGATCAGCAGGGAGAGGACTTCCATGATGATGTCGAAGTGCGATTGCTGGATCTTGAGGGATGATTTGCCCTGATTCGCGCCGTACTGATCCATCTGCGTCGCGAACTGCTGCAGGGCGTCGCCGCCGTTTCTGTTCACCAACTGCGACAACGAGCGCTCATAGACGTCCGCCACGTTCGGCGGGAGACCGCTCTTCACCTCGTCGATCGACGCCAGCATCATCTGGCGCAGGTCGAGAATGGACGTACCGAGATCCGTGTAGAGGTCACGACTTTCCCATGCCAGACGTGCCTTCGCCTTCAAGGGCTTGGAGCCGAAGAGGACGAACAGCATCGTGCTGACGTCGTCCGGATACTCGATGTCGTACATCTAGCGCTTCCCGTGGCCACCGCTGCGGTACTTCTCGGCGTTCACCTTGGCCGCGCCGATCTCGTCCTGGACCGCGTTGCTGACCTTGTTGATACTCCGCAGGCTCTCCGTGGTGGCCGACTGCAGTCCGGCGACGAACTCGCGCAGGCTGTCCTGAAACTTGCGGCAGCCCTCGTTCTGCCGCCTGTACTGCGGATCGGTCTGGCGGAAGAAATCGTCTTTGTCGCTTTCCTCTCCGTTCCAGCCCTCGACACCCTGCTCCGTGCGCTGAAAATCGGCCGCCATCTTCTTCAGCGCATCCTGCAGCCCTTGCATCCCGTCAATGGCACGCTTCACATCAGCGGGACGCGCCTCGTAGTTGTTGTAACCGCTCACCACCGATCCCCTTCCCCGCGCTCAGTCGCTGTCTTCGTCGATCTCGTCGCGCAGCCGATCCCTGCTCGACCGGCTGGAACGGGCCCTTTCGCCGTCGAGGGCGGATCCGAAAATCCGGTTCCAGTCGAGGTCGATGCCCCGGCGAATCGATCCTTCCGGGCCGGCCTGGGTGAAGGGCTCAAAAGTGTCCATCACCCGGCGGGCCATCTGCGCACGTCCTTGCTGAACGGCCTCGAGGATCGAGGAGGCGAGCTGGGGGCCCGTCATGTTCTGGTGCTTGTTGTCGAGGAACTTCAGCCCCGTCAACTCACCCTGGGCGCCGACGGTCGCCTCCACCACGCGGTCGTTCGAGCGCACCGTCGCGGAAGCCTGGCGGAGATCCGCCTCCGCCCGCGCGACAGCTGCCTGGGTGGCCTGGAGCTCGGCCATGGCCTGGGCGATGCGCTCTTGCAGAGGTTCGGTCAACGAATACTCCTACATAAGGTCAGATATCGATCATTGTGCAATATCGGGACGACAAAAGGAATTTGAGATTCGTCAGCGTCCGATCACCGCTGGCGAGCCTCCCTCGTCGGTACCCCAGACGTCGTCCTCCTCCGGCTCCCAGACCTCACGCTCACGGTCGCTGCTCTCGGTCTCCGTCTGTCCGGGTCCGCCCGCACCGCCGCCCATCCCTGGCAGGAACGGGTTGCCGCCGCTGGTGCTGACGGCCTGCCGGTCCTCGTACGTACCGCCGCCGCGCGGGGCGGGAGCGCCGCGGCGGTTGCTGACCACGTCACCGCTGTCGATCACGTTGCGGACGCGTTCGGAGGGGCCGCCCTCGCCGCCCTTGCCTCCGCCCATACCGCCCATGCCGCCCATCGGCATGCCACCCATGGGCATGCCGCCCGTCCCGCCCATGCCGTTCATGCCGCTCACGCCGGGGGGCATCGGCCCGCTGTTCAGCGGAGTGCCGCCGCCCGCACCGGGGGACCCGCCGGCGGACTGGCCGGTACCGCCCAGCGACGGCTCCTGGTACGGCTTGTCGTCGTACAGCTCCTCCTCGTACGAGGGGTCGCCGTAGTCGTAGGAGGGCGGGTTCAGCGCACCCGAATGGGATCCGCTTCCGGGGCCGCTGTTCTGGTAGTCGGGGAGCGCGTAGTCGGGGTCGTTCAGATAGCCCGTGGTGGTGGTGCCGTCCGGGCTGGTGATCGAGGTGGCACCGGTGTCCGGATCCACCCGGGAGGTACTGCCATCCGGGTACTCGGTGACGACCTGACCCTGCGGGTCCAGGTGGGTGGTGCTGCCGTCGGGGTTGGTCAGCGAGTCGCCCGCGTTCAGCGGTCCTGAGAAATGGCTGCCGTCCGGCCTGGTAATGGTCGCCGTCTGGCTGTTCGGGTCGATCTCGGACTTGCTGCCGTCCGGGAAGTCCGTCACGAGACGGCCCTGGGAATCCAGGTGCGACTGGCTGCCGTCGGGGTTGGTCAGCGAGTCGTCGCCGTTGACCGGCCCGGAGATGTCCGGCGAGAGCTGACTCAGATCGCCGTTGTTCAGCTGGCCCAGATCGCCATTGTTCAGTGAACCATTGAGTTTGAGCTGTTGCTTCTGGAACTCCTCCTGCTTCTGCTGCTGTTGCTGCTGAAGGTCTTCCTGCCGCTTCTGCTGCTCCTCCTGGAGCTTTTCCTGCTTCTGCTGCGCCTCGGCCTGCTTCTGCTCGGCCTCCTTCTCCTTCTGCTCCTGCTTCTGCTCCTGCTCCTGGCGGACCTGCTCCTGCTCGGCCTGCGCTTGGGCCTGCTTCTGCTCGGCCTCCTTCTCCTTCTGCTCCTGCTTCTGCTCCTGCTCCTGGCGGACCTGCTCCTGCTTGGCCTCCTGCTCGGCCTGCTTCTGCTCGGCCTCCTTCTCCTTCTCCTCCTGCTTCTGCTCCTGCTCCTGGCGGACCTGCTCCTGCTTGGCCTCCTGCTCCGCCTGCTTCTGCTCGGCCTCCTTCTCCTTCTCCTCCTGCTTCTTCTCCTGCTCGGCCTGCTTCTGCTCCTGCTCCTGACGGATCTGCTCCTGCTTGGCCTCCTGCTCCGCCTGCTTCTTCGCCTGTTCCTTGTCCCGCTTCTCCTGCTCGGCCTTCTGCTGACTCACCTGCTGGACCTGGAGCGCCTGCGCCTGCCTCTGCGCCTCGTCCTGCTTGGCCTGCTGCTCGGCCTGCTTCTGCTCCGCCTGCTTCTGCTGCTGCTCCTGCTTGGCCTCCTGGTCCTGGCGGATCTGCTCCTGCTTGGCCTCCTGCTCCGCCTGCTTCTGCTCGGCCTCCTTCTCCTTCTGCTCCTGCTTGGCCTCCTGGTCCTGGCGGATCTGCTCCTGCTTGGCCTCCTGCTCCGCCTGCTTCCGCTCCGCCTCCTTCTCCTTCTGGTCGGCCTTCTCCTCTGCCGCCTTCTCCTTCTTCTCCTGCTCAGCCTTCTGCTGCGCGGCCTTCTCTTCCGCGTCCTTCTTATCCTTGTCGTACTTGTCCTCTGCCTCCTTCTTATCCCTTTCTGCCTTCGCCTCGGCGTCCTTCTTGTCCTTGTCGTACTTGTCCTCTGCCTCCTTCTTATCCTTTTCTGCCTTCGCCTCGGCGTCCCTCTTCTCCTTGTACGCCTTCTCCTCGTTGTACTGCTCTTCGACGCCCTTGTCGCCCTTGGTCCGGATGGACCCCAGATCGAAGTGCGACGTTCCCCAGGCAGTGGCCAGTTCCTTCATCGCCTGCTCGGCGGGGTCGATCAGATGGGTCTTGACAGACGCCTCCCAGTCGGCGATCGCCTGGTCTCCGACGTTCTTCCAGGTGCTCAGGTCCTTCATGTCGCCGTAGGTCCGCTGGGCGCGATTGGCATTCCCGCTGTCCCAGGCGTGCTGCGTGAAGGCTCCCGTCGGGCTGTAGAGCCAGCGACCGGCGCCACCACTGTAGGTGTACGTGTAGTCGGCGTTGATCTGCGTCAGATTGCGATTCCAGGTCTCCGAGGCGATTTCCGACAAAAGGTCGACGAGCCACCGCAGCGGGTTGCCCATAGCCATATTCCAGAAATCCCATTTATTGTAGATCGCCTCGGCCTGCGTTCGAAGATCCTGCCCCGCCTGCCTGAGCGCCTTCCCCTGCTTGGACATGCCGCCGACCGGCTCCATGTCGTCGGCGTAGTGGCCGTATCGCCTGCCGAGTTCATGGATGAGGTCCCAGAAGACGCCGGCGGCCTGTCCCTTCCACGCCTCGTTCTCGTCCTGGCCCATCTTGTTCTGCCACTCGGTCATGGTGGCATTGCTGTCCCAGAAGAACTTGGCAACGCGGTCGAAGGCGTCCGCGGCCATGTCGAAGGAATCCAGACGGACGCCCTTGTTGAGCGGAATGGGAGGCTTACCGCCCCAGGAGAACCCGAGGGTTCCATTGGGGTCCTCCAGAAGGGCTTTCAGCGCCTTGCCCGTCCCGTACGAGTAACTGGTCAGGTCGAAGGTGTTCCAGACCGTCCCGTTGTCGCTCGGCTTGAAGTGGCCACCTGACAACTCCTTGCCGTACTTGCTTTTCCCTTCACCACCCACGACCTCGCCGCCCACCGGCTTGCCATCCGCGATCTTGGCACCGAGCAGCGTGAAGCGAGCCTTGTAATAACGAACGCCGCTATCGCCGTTCGTGTAGAACGGGATCACGAAGTCGGTGTTCTGGATGTCCCAACCGGCGTTCTCCACCATCCAGTTGAGGTCATCCGCGTCGATGGTTTTAACACTGCCCTGCTTATTGATCTCCACCTTCATCTGCTTGATGCCGGCATTGCCGACGATCTGGTCGAACAGCGTGTGCCTCGCCGGCGCTTCATAGCCGGTGAAGAGCTGGACCGCTTTCCACCAGTAGTCGTCGTACTCTTTGCTATCGGCCATGGCGAGGCTCCATCAGAAGGGGGTCTACAAGCGGGGAAGGACGCAACAGCGTCGGCGACTACTCCTCGTCGCCTTTCCCTTCGCCCTCTTTCTCCACCGCCGGGGTCGTCAGATCGGCCTCGACATCCTCGAAGATATCGACCAACTTCTGACCGTCGACGGCACCAAGACTCTCTCCCTGCGTCTTGAAAAGAGAATCAATGGTTTCCTCGAGAGCATCGTCGATGTCATCGAAGAGTGTCACATGGCTCTTGAGGATCCCGTCGAGGAGCTTCACCATATCCACCACGGCCGTGTTGACCGCTTGTCCGTGCGTGCCCACATCCGACGCCAGGTTTCCGATCGCCAACGGAACGGGCGTGCCGAACGGAAGGTTGGGAACGCCGTCGTCGTCCCCCTGCAGGGCCTTCATCGAGGGAATCACCGGATCTCCCGTGCTGTTCTCGGAGACCGCCTTGAGCGCCTTCTTGAAGTCCGCGATATCAACTTTACGGAAGTTCTCGATCCACGCCTTGTCGAGCTGAGTGGCCGGCTGATTGCTTTCAGCCATGGTTTCACCCCTTCTTCTACCTCACGGTCCGGATGGCACAGCAGGCGACCGCCCCACGTATTCCCGCGCGTGGAACAGCCGCCCGCAGAGTGCCGCCATCAGCCAATCTTCACGTCCTGCCAGCCCTGCGTCTGGCTCTTCTCGTTCTGCGTGTACAGATCGCGGATGTAGTTCAGGGTCTGCGCGTTGTCGCCGAGCCACTTGCTCATGTTCGCGACGGCCTGGTTCCAGGCGTTCTGCTTCTCCTGGTATGCCTGGCGGTCATCACCTTCCCAAGACTGCTGCAGCGCCTGGAGTTCGTCGTTGAGACTGTTGATGATCTTCTCAATCTCGCGAGTCTGCAGGCGCATGTCGTCAACGGCGTTGTCGACGTGCGCGTAGCTGACGTAGATATATCCGTCAGTGAGGTTGTCGGACATCGGTGACCTCGTCTCGCTGTGGGGTATGAATGCGGGGTAGGCGTTCGGCCTGCGTCAGCCGGTACCGGGTCTGTGGGTCCAGGGACCCTTGGCGGCCGTCGTCAGACGGCCTCACCCCTGAAAGTTGTGCCGGCAGTGCTGCCCATCAGGCCGTCGAAGATGGTCTGCGACTGGGAGTACGCCTGGTTGACGGCCTCGTTCGACGACCCCTGGGTCATACCCTTGGAGCGGAGCGTGTCATTGAGCTGGTTGATCATGTCCTGGAGGTTCTTGGAGATGATTTCCGCGTGCTCGTCCCAGGAGTCCAGCAGCTTCTGGAACGCGCCACCGTCGCTGCCCTGAAGCGCCTGCATCATGCCCTGCTTGGTGTTCTCGACGTCCAGTCGGCGGCTCTGGACACCCGAGAAGGCCATCTCGAGGGCCTGGATGCCGTTCCGTGTGGCCTGCTCTTCTGACCGCTGCGTGCCTGCCATGGGCGCTGCCCCTTTCCGGAGGATTTCCGCCGCCAGGCCCGGTGCGCTGGCGTGGCTTGCGTAACCGGATGCGAATGCACCGACATCCAGTTGGTCCAGACAAGGATGGCAAGAGAATGAGTAAGCGATGAGCAACGCTCACCGGCAAGAAATGCCTTAACACATGCGTTTCGGCAAGTCTCCCTAGTTTTCTGGAAGTTGCCTCGGCCCTGACGCAACCTCATACCATCCTCAAATGTCGATATGCCGCTGGTGAAGACGGCTAATCATTTCACTGGTTCGTTGTCTTTTTATTGTCTTCACCACACGGCGGTGTAGTCGCCTTGCCCCGGCCCAGGATCGCGGACGCGGGTGTCAGATCCGGGCCCGTCGGCACCATGGACAGCAGCGACGACGGAAGCCGCTGCGCCTGCCCCGGGGTGTAGCCCAGCGCCTCCAGTGACTTGGCCGTCGGCACCCGGTACTTCACCCCGCTGTCCGTCACCAGGTAGAGCGTGCTGCCGACGTTCGAGCCGCCCGCGCCGAGGGTGTGCACCAGGGCGCCGCCGCCCGGGGGCGTCACGATCCGGTTGACCGTCACACAGGCCGGGGTCAGCCCGTCCGGCGGCGCCTGCGCGGCGGGGCCGAGTTGGCCGCTCGCGGCCAGGGTCACGCCCACCCGCGTACCGTCGTCGCCGGACTGGATGCCCACGCACGGGGTCTCGTCCTCGCCGAGGTCCACCGCCTTCGGCGGGCTCGGGGGCAAGTCCTCGGTGGTGTCGGCGTCCTCGGCACTGGGCGCCAAGTGGCCGATCACCGCGTCGGCACCCAGGGGGATGGCGCTCACCGCCCCGCCCGCGTACGCCTTCTGCTTGGTCTCGGGGTTGCCCATGAGCAGCGCGGCGACGGTGGCGTTCACAGGGGTCAGCCCCTCCTTGCGCAGCACGTAGTACCGGGCGTCGCCACCGGGCGCGGAGACCTGGAAGACCTGGCCGATCCTCGTCCCGCCACCGCCCAGCGAGGGCCCCTGGCCGCCGCGCAGCGGGATGTCGGGGGCGGCCAGGTCGGGGCCGGTGGGCAGCGAGTTGAGCAGCGCCGCGGACACCTTCACCGAGGTACGGGAGGCGTAGCCGAGGGCTGCGCGGACGCGGCCGTCGGCGTCCATGCGGAGCTTGCTGCCCCGCCACACCAGATAGTCGGCCTTGTCGGGCCCGGTGACCAGCAGCCCCTCGGAGCCGCCGAGTCCGCTGCCGTCGACGTCCTTGCCGACGGCCAGAGCGGTGGCGGTGGAGCCGCTGGTGGTGCCCGAGCACACCTGCCACGGGTCGGTGGTGAGGCTGTCGCCACCCGGCAGGTCGTCGGGGGCCCCGGTGATGCCGACCGGCGCGCCGTGCGGGGTGCCACCGAGCGATTTACTGCCGACGGAGGCGGTCTTCATCTTCGCGCCGAGGAGCAGCCGCGCCGAGGTGTAGTTGCGCACCGGGCGCAGCCGTCCGTCGAGGTAGAGGTACCTGCCGCCGGTCTCCTTGTTGACCACCAGGGTGTCCTGGGCTCGCCAGGAGTTCTTCGCGCCGGGCTTGATCAGGCCGAAGACGAAGGATCCGGCGGCGATCAGGATCGCGATGATCACGCTGATGGCCACGCCCCGGTTGGTCCGGCCCTGGGGGCTCTCCGGGGCGTCGGGGTCGGCGCGCAGCATGCCCGAGGTGAGCCGCCCCATGATGAACATGTGCGCCTGGACCTGGTCGCGCTTGGACTGCACTGTGCGTTCCTCCGGTTCGGGCGGTTCAGCCGTTCAGGCCGCGCAGGGCGCTGTACACCCCGAGCACCCACAGGGCCAGCGGCAGCAGGGCGATGGCGGCGGCGGTGTGCAGGATCTCCGCCGCCCGGCCCCAGTACGGCACGAGCCGTCGCCCGGGCACGGTCCACGAGGCGATGGCGATGCCCGCGGTGGCGGCGAGCAGGCCGGCGGCCAGCAGCAGCCGGCGGTCCGGCGAGGAGGACAGGGTGTCGAAGAGGGTCAGGAGGAGGAAACCTCCCGCCCCGGGGAGGAAGAGGGAAAGCCGCTGCCATACGTTCCCCAGTCCGCGTCCGTGCAGCAACAGCAGCAGCGAGAGCACGACGGACATGATGACCTCGGGCAGCCCGCCGTCGTGGGTGAGCACGGCCAGGCAGACCGCGCAGGCGGCGCCCACGGCTCCATACAGCGAGCTCATCCAGCCGTCGGCGAGCACCGCGCGGGCGGCCACCACGGAGGTGGCGTGCGGCTCGATGCCCTCCTGGAGCTGCTGGGCGTTGGTCGGCAGCGGCGGCATGCGCATGCCGGACATCCGGAAGGCCAGCGAGGGGACGAACGCGCCGAGGATGACGGCCGCCAGGGCGAGAAAACCGGCCACATGGGCCGGTCCCAGGTCGGTGATGACCATCAGGGCCCCGGCGATGGCGCCGAACACCATGACCACGGCGAGGCCGAGGAAGACCGCCGCGAAGGAGGCCACGGCGGCGAGCGCGACGATCGCGCCGCCCGCGCCCGCGGCGCAGGCTGCCAGCATCCGGGCGCCCAGGATCTCGTGGCTGTGCGGACCGCCGAAGTCACCGCCGGGCAGCAGCCATCCGGCGAGTGCGAGGTACGGGCCGATCATGAAACCGAGGACCGCGCCGGCTGCGGCGTCGCCGACCGCGCGGCTGGCCGAACCCGCCCCGGCGAGCAGCAGCACTCCGGCCGCCGCGGCGCACAGGGCCCGCAGCCAGGGGGAGCCGCCGGGCAGGGCGAGCACGGCGAGCCCCGCAGCCAGGGCGGTCACCGCGAAGCCGCGCAGCAGCCGGGTGCTGGCGAGCGGGGACCAGCCGTGCGGCCGGTCCTGCATGGTGGTGGAGATACCGTCCACCAGGTCGTCGAGGTGGACCTCGGGGAGTGCGTCGATGCGCGGCCGGAGGTAGATCGTCTCACCGTCGCGCAGGTCGTAGGAGTCGAGGGTGCGCTCCTCGTCCATCGGTTCGCCGCCGAGGCGTTGCAGCACCCAGCCACCGTGGTCGATGCCGGTCTCCGCGAGATCGTCGCCGCTGTAGCCGAGGACGGCGGGCAGCAGGTCGGCCACCGGGACGTCCGAGGGCACCGCGAGGTCGATGGTCTTGGCGGGCGCACGTACGGTCAGGCGACACAGACCGGCCACCTGGTTGTCAGTCATCGGGCTGGCTCACGATTCTTCCGGGGGCTGCGAGGGTGTTCCCCGGTTTCCGCGGTGAACGGATCGATGTGGAACGGGTGTTGCTGATGGGCTGCCCTCGTCCACGAACTGGTATACCGGGTCGCACAGTTACCGTCTTCCGGTTGTCTGTGCGGTCGCGACATTACGCCGAGAGCCTTGCCCCATCGTTGTTCCCCGTGAGGAGACCGTTCCTTGAGTGTGGTCCTGTTCCGCCGCCCGGCGCGTCGGCGCGGCCCTGAAATGCCCGACGGCGAGCTGAAGCTGCAGGAACCTCCCACGCTGCCCGAAGTGGTTCCGGACAGTTCCGCCATCTGGACCTATCTGCCCATGGCACTCATGTCGGTGTCCATGATGCTGATGTTCATGAGACCGGGCATGAGCGGCGGCGGCAGCAGCCACTTCATGTACCTGGCGATGGGGCTGATGGTGCTGTCCTCGGCGGCCATGATGCTCGGCCAGATGATGCGCAAGACGAGCGAGCGCAAACAGCGTCTGAAGGGTGAGCGCCGCGACTACCTGCGCTATCTCACCCAGATCCGGCGCAAGGTCCGCGCCGCCGTGACCGATCAGCAGAAGGCGCTGGCGTGGCGGCACCCGCCGCCCTCGGCCCTGTGGTCGCTGGCGGGCACCACCCGGCTGTGGGAACGCCGTCCGCAGGACGAGGACTTCGGCGAGATCCGGGTGGCCGTCGGGGAGCAGAAGCTGGGCCTGCGGCTGACGCCCACGGCGACCACCCCGGTCGAGGATCTGGAGCCGCTGACGGCGCACGCGCTGCGCAGCTTCATGCGGGCCTACTCCACCGTGCCCGAGCAGCCCATCGCCATCTATCTGCGGGCCTGGGCGCGGGTACTGTTCCGGGGTGACGAGGAGCGGATACGTTCCCTGGCCCGAGCGATCGTCGCCCAGCTGGCGACCTTCCACGCCCCGGACGACGTGTGGGTGGCGGTGTGCGTGTCGGACGAGCGGCGCGCGGACTGGGAGTGGGTGAAGTGGCTCCCCCACAACCTCCACCCCCAGGAGAACGACGGCGCGGGCCCGGCGAGGATGTTCGTCTCGGCCCTCAACGAGCTGGAGGACCTGCTCGGCGCGGAGTTCCTGGAACGGCCCTCGTTCGACCCGGACGCGTCGACCGGGCGTGACGAGCCGTTGACCGTGATCGTGGTGGACGGCGGCGCCGTCCCCGGTCGGCACCGGCTGGACGGGGCGGGCTTCCGCAACTGCGTCGTGCTCGACCTGACCGGCGCGCTCAGCTGGCGGCCCGGACGGGTCACCCTGCGCTTCGACGTCGACGAGGACTCCTTCGAGCTGGTCCGCACCGACCGCGAGCGCAAGGAGCAGACCACCCGGCTCGGCCGCCCCGACGACTTCGGGTCGGTCGGCGCAACGGCCCTGGCCAAGCGCATCGCCCCGTACCGGATGGGGATGGGCGGCGGTGACTCCGCGGAGCCGCTGTCCTCGGACGTCGAACTGACCACCCTGCTGGGCATCTCCGACCTGCACCACCATGACCCGGACACCCTGTGGAAGCAGGCCACCGGGTCCAACCGGCTCAAGGTGCCGATCGCGGTCGGTCCGGACGGCACCCCGGTGGAGCTGGACATCAAGGAGTCCGCGCAAGGCGGCACCGGGCCGCACGGCATGCTCATCGGAGCCACCGGATCCGGCAAGAGCGAGCTGCTGCGCACGCTGGTGCTGGCGCTGGCGCTGACCAACTCCTCGGAAACACTCAACTTCGTCCTGGTGGACTTCAAGGGTGGCGCCACCTTCCTCGGCCTGGACGAACTGCCCCACACCTCCGCGGTGATCACCAACCTCGCCGGGGAGGCCGCGCTGGTGGGCCGCATGCAGGACGCCCTGCACGGTGAGCTGATCCGCCGCCAGGAGCTGCTGCGCTCCGCCGGCAACTACACCTCCGCCCTGGACTACGAGAAGGCGCGGGCCTCGGGCACCCCGCTGGAGCCGCTGCCCAGCCTGTTCGTGATCGTCGACGAGTTCAGCGAACTGCTCGCCGCGCACCGCGAGTTCATGGAGCTGTTCGTGATGATCGGACGGCTCGGGCGCAGCCTCGGCGTCCATCTGCTGCTCGCCTCGCAGCGGCTGGACGAGGGGCGGATGCACCAGCTGGAGAGCCATCTGTCGTACCGCGTCGGGCTGCGCACCTTCTCCGCCATGGAGAGCCGCGGTGTGCTCGGTGTGCCCGACGCCTACCAGCTGCCGCCGCAGCCTGGCAGCGGCTACCTCAAGTCGGGTGTGGAGGCGCTGACCCGGTTCCGCGCCGCGTACGTCTCCGGCCCGTACCAGCAACGGCGCAGCCGGGCCAACCAGGCCCGGGTGGCCAGCCAGACGGTGCCGTGGACGGCGGCGTACGTGGTGCCCCGCCAGCTCCCCGACGTACCCGAGCCCGAGCCGGAGCCGGAGGAGGAGACCAGCGACACGCTGCTGTCGGTCGCCGTGGACCGGCTGCTGGGCGCCGGGCCCCCCGCCCACCAGGTGTGGCTGCCGCCGCTGGACCTGCCCGCGACGCTGGACCAGGTGCTGCCGCCGCTGACGCCCGATCCGGAGCTGGGGCTGACCACGGTCGGCTCGCCGATGCGCGGGCGCCTGACGGTGCCGATCGGCATCATCGACAAGCCCTTCGAGCAGCTGCGCGACCTGCTGACCATCGACCTGTCGGGGGTCGGCGGCCACCTCGCCATCGCGGGCGGTCCGCAGAGTGGGAAGAGCACCATGGTGCGCACCATCCTGACCGCGCTGGCCCTCACCCACACCCCGCGCGAAGTGCAGTTCTACTGCCTGGACTTCGGCGGTGGCACGCTGGCGCCGCTGGCCGAGCTGCCGCACACCGCCGGGGTCGCGGCGCGGCTGGACTCCGAGCGGGTGGGCCGTACGATCTCCGAGGTCACCTCGCTGCTGGCGGACCGCGAGCGGTTCTTCCTGACCCACGGCATCGACTCGATGGGCACGTACCGCCGCCGCCGAGCCGCGGGCGAGTTCGCGGACCAGCCGCACGGCGATGTGTTCCTGGTGATCGACGGCTGGTCCACGGTGCGCCAGGACTACGACCGCAACATCCAGACGTTCGCATCTATCGCCGCCCGCGGCCTGAACTACGGCATCCACCTCATCGTGACCACCGCCCGCTGGGTGGAGCTCACCGCGGCGGTGCGCGACCAGGCCGGTACCCATCTGGAGCTGCGGATGGGTGACGCCATGGACTCCGAGATCGACAACCGCCGCGCCGCCACCGTGCCGCGCATCCCGGGCCGCGGGCTCACCCGGGAGGGCAAGCTGCACTACCTCACCGCGCTCCCCCGCATCGACGGCATGGAGTCGGCCGAGGACCTGTCGGACGGGGTTTCCGGCCTGGTGTCGGCGATCAAGGAGAGCTGGCCGGGCCCGGCGGCCCCGCGGGTGCGGATGCTGCCGACGGAGCTGCCCGCCAAGCAGCTTCCCCCGGCCGGGGGCGACTTCCGGGTGCCGATCGGCGTGGAGGAGGAGCGGCTGTCGGTCGTCTGGCACGACTTCAGCGAGAGCCCGCACATGGTCGTGGTGGGCGACACCGAGTGCGGCAAGACCAACCTGCTGCGGCTGATGGCCAAGTCCATCATGGACCGGTACACCCCCGCCGAGGCGCAGATCGTGCTCGTGGACTACCGCCGTGACCTGGTGGAAGCGGTGCCGGAGGAGTACCGGCTGGGCCACGCGGTGTCCATGGGCGCGCTGAAGGACATGATCGACGGGACCGCCCGCGCCGTACAGAGCCGGGTGCCGGGCCCGGACATCGCCCCGGGCCGGATGAAGCAGGCCGACTGGTGGCCCGGGCCGCGGCTGTTCATCCTGATCGACGACTACGACATGCTGGGCGCCGGCATCGGCAACTCGCCGTTCGACCCGCTGCTCAACCACCTCGCCCTGGGCTGGGAGGTCGGGCTGCACATCATCGTCACCCGCTCCGCGTCCGGCGCCGGGCGCGGGCTGAACGAGATGCTCATGCGGCGGCTGCTGGAGGTCAACACGCCCGCCCTGCTGATGTCCTGCCCGCCGTCGGAGGGCTATCTGCTGGGCAACGTCAAGGGCCGGAACCTGAACCCCGGGCGGGCCGTCCGGGTCGCCCGCCGCAAGACCACTCAGGTCCAGACGGCGCTCGTGGACACGTCGACCACGGAATCCGGGCAAGGGAAGTAAAACCCGTCAACGACTCCGCCCCCGGTGCACGGCACCGGGGGCGGTTTCTGTTCTCGGCGAGGCATTCCGGCCGGGATATCCGTCGGAGTGCCGGCCGGGGTCCGGGCTGCCCGGTGGAAATCGGCGGAATATCCGGCCGCGAACATCTAGGGAAATCCCCAGAAGATATCTGGGGGAATCCCCAGAAATGCGCGGGGGAGATCGTGCGCGGGCCGGGTGTTCTCAGACCACCGGCCGGTCCTCCTGGCCCGCCGGGCGCCATCCCCGGGCCCGGCCTTGCGGGATCACCACCGCCGCGGCCCCCACCAGCAGCACCACTCCCCCGCCCGCGCCCGCGATCAGCAGCGCACGGTTGAGCGGCTGCGGGGAGGCGGCCGGGGGGATCTTCGCGGGCGCCGGACGGGGTGTGGCGCCCTGCCGGTCGGTGAGAACGGTGGTCAGCGCCGCGTACGGGTCCAGCCGCGGCGGGACCGCCGGGTAGGCCGCCGCGACCAGCTGGCGGGACACCTGGGCAGCGCTCATTTGCGGGTGCCGCGAACGCACCAGCGCCGCCGCCCCCGCAACATTCGCCGCCGCCAGCGAGGAGCCGGAGCCGATGAAGAGGCCGGAGCCGCTCGGACCGACGCTGACCGCCGCGTCCCCCGGCGCCGCCAGGTCGGCCCCCTGCTTATCCGGCGCGTTCTTGGGGCGGGTGCCGTCCGGGCCGTAGTCCATGACCGACAGCACCCCGGGCGCGGCCGCGGGCCAGTACCAGGGCGCGGGCTCGGCAGGCTGGTTGGTCTCCGGGTCGTCGGGCATCGCGTCCGGGGCGAACGGGGCGACCACCAGGGCGTCGTGCTGCGTCGCGTACGCCACCGCGGCGGTCAGCACGTCCTTGCCGGTGGGCACCGCGCGCCCCACGTAGACGACCTTCGCGCCGCCGTCGACCGCGGCCCGGATCCCGCTCGCCAGCTGCTCCGCCGCGGGGTTGCCGCGGGAGTCCGTACCGCGCACCGCGAGGATCCGAGCCGCGGGCGCCGCGCCCGCCACGCCCGAGCCCTTGCCGGGCGCTGCGGCGATCAGGCCGGCGGCGAAGCTGCCGTGCCCCACGCAGTCGGTGCCCGCGCCGCCGACCGCGGTGACCCGGCCGGTCAGGGCGGGGATGTCCGTACCGACACCGGTGTCCACCACCCCCACGGTCACGCCCTGGCCGTCCGCCAGCCGCCAGCTGCGGCTCAGGCCCAGCGCCTGCCGCGTCCACGGCTCGTCACGGGCCGTCTCGCCGGACGCCTTGGTGCACGGCGTGTCGGGCGCCAGGACGGACGGGATGACAGGCAGTTCGATGGAGTCCGCGGCGGCGGGGGGAGCCTGGGCGGCCACGGGCGCCGTGGTCATGAGGGCGGCGGCCACCGCCCGCGCCACCGTACGGCGATGAGAACGATCACGTCGCATGGCGCGCACAATACGCGCAGGACATCACCACGGGGTAACGTGCCTCGGGTAGGAACTGCCGTGCTTGCCCCGGACCTTGGGTCCGCGGCCGGTCGTCCGGACCGGCGCCGGAGACACCTGGATGAGGGTGTCGCGGTTCCCGTAGCCTTTCCGTCGCGTGCTCGACCCTCTCCCCCAGCTTCCGGCAGGCCCCGGGGTTCGGGCACCGAGGGTCGGCGGCGGCACCACATCGAGGAGGTCCCAGCGTGTCACGGCAGTTGCTCACGGTCGGTCCGGACCAGCCGGAGGGCTTCCGGACGATCGGCGAGGCCCTGGAGAAGGCGCGCGCGGGAGCGGTGATACGCGTCCGGCCCGGCCGTTACCGCGAGAACCTGACGGTCCGCACGCGCATCACCATCGCCGGTGACGGGGAGCGCGGCAGCGTGGAGATCTGCCCGCCCCGTGGCACCGCCGTGGTGCTCGTCGCGGACGCGGTGATGCTCACCGACCTGACCCTGCGTGGTGGCAACGAGGACCTGCCCGTGGTGGACGCGCCCCGGGGTCAGGTGGCCATGGACGGCTGCACCGTGGTGGGTTCGGGCTGGACGGCCGTCCTCGCCCGCGAGAACGGCTCGGTGGCCATCCGGGACTGCCGGATCTCCAACCCCGAGGGCGCCGGGGTCGTGGACACCGCGCCCACCGGCAGCGTGGTCGCCGACTCCGTCTTCGAGCACCTCGGCACCTCCGCCATCGTCCTCGGCGAGCAGGCCCGCACCACCGTCCGCGGCTGCCGGGTGCGTGACGCCCAGGGCAACGGCATCCTCGCCAACGGCGAGGCGCAGGGCCGGGTGGAGGACTGCGACGTGTCCGGCACCGAGAAGCCCTCCATCGCCCTCGAAGGCAAGTGCTCCACCCATGTGCTGCGCGCCCGTGTGCACGACACCTCGGTCGGCGTCTACGTCACCAGCAGCTCCCGGCCCACCCTCGAAGAGGTCACGGTCACCGACACCACCGGCCCCGGCATCGTCCTCTCCTCCGGTGCCGATCCGGAGCTGCTGCGCTGTATCACCTCCCGCACCAAGGGCAACGGACTCGCCGTCACCGAGCGCTCCCGGGGCACGTTCCAGGACTGTGAGTTCGACTCCGCGACCGCCCCCGCGATCCGGGTCATCGGCTCCAGCGCGCCGCTGCTCACCGGGACCACCGTGCGGGACTGCGCCGACAAGACCGCGTCCGTGCTGCTGGCCGAGGGATCCTCGGCGGAGTTCGACCGGCTGGAGGTGGCCGACGCCGCCGGGGTCGGCATCTCCATCCGCACCAACGCCAATCCGCTGCTGAGCCGGGCGCGGGTGGCCGACGCCCGCGGCCACGGCCTGGAGGTGGCCGAGGACGGCCGCGGGCGGCTGGAGGTGTGCACCGTCGAGAACGCGGAGGGCGCCGGCATCCGCATATCCGACGGCGGCGCCCCCGACATCCGCGACTGCGCGGTGCGCCGCACGACCCAGGCCGGGATCGCGGTCGGCTCCGGGGGCCGCGGTACCATCAGCGACTGCGAGGTCCGCTCCAGCGCCACCTCGGCCCTCCACGTCGAGGGCGGCGGCGAGTTGACCGCGCACCGCCTCCACCTGGCCGAGTCGGGCGCGCACGGCGTCCTGATCGCCGAGGGCGCCCGGGCCACGCTGGAGGCCTGCCAGGTCACCGGCAGCACCGGCGACGGCATCCGGGTCGACAGCGCCGAGAAGGTCGCGGTCACCGGCTGTACCACCCGGGACAACCGCGGCGCGGGACTCAAGCAGTCCCGCGCCAGCGACCGTCTCACCGTCGAGGGGCTGGACAGCAGCGGCAACGCCGCCGAGGACGCCTGGGGCGAGAGCGTCGGCGGAACCGGCGCCGAGACGGCCCCCGGCGGCGGGGCGAAGAAGCCGGAGGGCCCGCTGGAGGAGCTGGAGTCGCTCATCGGCCTGGCCGACGTCAAACACCAGGTCCGCACCCTGATCAACCTCAACCAGCTCGCCCAGCGCCGCGCCAGCCTCGGCATGCCCGCCCCGCCGATGAGCCGCCACCTGGTGTTCTCCGGCCCGCCCGGCACCGGCAAGACCACCGTCGCCCGGCTCTACGGCGGCATCCTCGCCGACCTCGGCGTCCTGCGCTCCGGCCATCTGGTGGAGGTCTCCCGGGCCGACCTCGTCGCCCAGATCATCGGCGGTACGGCCATCAAGACCACCGAGGCGTTCAACGAGGCGCTGGGCGGTGTGCTGTTCATCGACGAGGCGTACACCCTGCTCTCCGACGGCAAGGGCTCCGGTGCCGACTTCGGCCAGGAGGCCATCGACACCCTGCTGAAGCTCATGGAGGACCACCGCGACGACGTGGTCGTCATCGCCGCCGGATACACCGACCAGATGGCCGGCTTCCTCGGCTCCAACCCCGGTCTGGCCTCCCGGTTCACCCGCACCATCGAGTTCGCCAACTACTCGGTGGACGAGCTGGTCACCATCACCGAGTCCATGTGCGGGAGCCACCGGTACGAACTCGACCCGAGCACCCTGGACGCCCTCGGCCGCCTCTACGAGCGGATGCCGCGCGACTCCACGTTCGGCAACGGCCGTGCGGCGCGCCGGGTGTTCGAGGAGATGGTGGACCGGCAGGCGTTCCGCCTCGGGTCGATGGCCAACCCGGCCGAGGCGGACCTCACGCTGCTGCTGCCCGACGACGTCGCCGACGACGCGGCCGTCAGCGGCGCGGACGGCCCCCGCAACTCCAAGGACCTGCTGGCCGAGCTGGACGCGATGGTCGGCCTGGGCGCGGTCAAGCACGAGGTGACCGACCTGGTCAACCTGTTGCAGGCCACCCGGCAGCGACAGGCCGCGGGCCTGCCCACCCCGAAGATCAGCCACCACCTGATCTTCTCCGGCCCGCCCGGCACCGGTAAGACCACCGTGGCCCGGCTCTACGCGGACCTGCTGCACTCCCTCGGCGTGCTGAACACCGGTCAGCTGGTGGAGGTGGCCCGCGCCGATCTGGTCGGCCGCTACGTGGGACACACCGCGCAGCTCACCAAGGAGGTGTTCGAGCGCGCCTTCGGCGGGGTGCTGTTCATCGACGAGGCGTACACCCTCACCCCCGAGGGCGCGGGTTCCGACTTCGGCCAGGAAGCCGTCGACACCCTGCTGAAGCTCATGGAGGACCACCGTGACGAGGTCGTGGTCATCGCCGCCGGATACACCGAGGAGATGCGCCGCTTCCTGGCCTCCAACCCCGGTCTGGCCTCGCGCTTCAGCCGCACCGTCGAGTTCGAGCACTACAACTCGGAGGAGCTGGTCACCATCATGAGCAGCTACGCGGCCAACTCCGGCTACGACTGTTCCGAGGAGACTCTGACGGCGCTGCGCGCATACGTGGACCTCATCCCGCGCGACCGTTCCTTCGGCAACGCGCGCACCGCCCGCCAGCTGCTGGAGGCGATGATGACACGGCAGGCCCGGCGCATCGGCGCCATGGCGGCGCCCGGTCTGGAGGATCTGCGGCTGCTGCTGCCCGACGATCTGCCGGTGGGCTCCGCGCAACCCGCCGGCTGATCGGCGCCGCCGCTACGGGGAGGCCGTCTCCGCGGAGACGGCCTCCGTGTCCCGCACGAGGTCAGTGGCCAGGATGAACTCGTACAGGTCCTCGTGCGTCATCCCCCGGGCAGCGGCGTCGATCCTGGCGTTCCACTGCTCCACCAGGTCCAGGTGCTCGCGCCAGGCCGCTCGGTTGCGCATGATGTCGCGCCGGTAGGTGGCCAGGTCCATGGTGGCGAGGTTCCAGGAGTCCGGGCCGCCGCACAGCGTGTTCCTACGGATGCCCACCGAGCCCTGGTCGAGTGCGGCCGGGAAGGTGGCGCACCCCATCGGGCGGTGGACGTACGCGCCGCAACGGGCCTTGCCGGGGGCGATCTCCATCAGGAACACGCACCCCTTCGTATCCGGCCGGTGCAGGAGGTGGAGGTCGTACAGCGGACCGCCGGGCCGGAAGCGGAAGTCGCTGCTGTCCTCCTCCTTGCCCTCCTTGAGGTAGACGAACTCCCTGGGGTGGACGGCCATTCCGGACGCCAGCCTGCGGACGTCCGCGATGGTCACGTGGACGTTGTACTCCCGGCAGGCACCTGCCCCCGCAGTCGGCGCAGCCCGCCAGGTCGGGGTTTCGGCCTCCCCGGCCAGTGTGTTCCAGCGGGCCACCAGCTCGAACCAGTGGTCCCGGTCCGCGGTCCACTGACGCTCCGCCTCCGCCAGCTCCTCCTCGTCGAGCCGGTATCCGGCCCGCGCGCCCGCGTTGGCGTTCAGCTCCTGCGCGGTCGCGCACTTCCTGGCCGTCGGGCCGGACATACACACCGGATAGCCACCCGAGCAGGATCGCCGGGGGCGGTGGGACAACAGTCGGCGGAATCGACCCGGCCGCGCTCTAGGCATACCTGACGGCTGATTCCTCGGCCACGAACCCGATCCCACGCCGACGGCAGACCGGATCACGGTTGTGCGGCAGGAAGCAGGAGCAAAGCGGCCGTTCAGGAAAGCAGCCTGTGAGAGACGACGGCAAGGTCGCCGGTGATGGGCCGACCTCACGGTTGTGGTACAACCGCGGGCTTCAGGGCGTGACGTCAGGAGTCGTGCCGGAGAACAGGTCCGTCACGTCGACGGACACGTCGTTGAGCGGCACGTCGACCTGGAACAGCACCGGCCGTGCGTAGGTGCATTCCGCGGTGGCAACGCACGTCTTCTCGTCGACGTACGGGGTCCGTTCGAGACGGCTCAGGCCGGGCGATACGTCACGGATCGTGCCGGTTCCTAGGTTGCCAGGGAAAAAGTCGATCGAGTCGAGCACGGTCAGGTTCAGGGCATGCATGTTCAGGGCGACCTTGGTGTCGCTGTCCGACGTGGTCTTCGTCAGCGAGTACTTCCCGGCGATCTTCCGGCTGTCCGGAACGAAGGTCCCGTCGGGGAACTCCACCCCGCGATCCCTTGAACAGCAGCGCTCGTCTCGCCGGCCCGCCGGAACGTGGTGCGAGCCGCCTCGCCGCTGAGCTGAGTCCGCGTCAGCGATGGCTTGCCCGGGGTGAGGTAGGCGTCGTAGAGCTTCTTGGCCTCCGGCATGCTCCAGAGGCTGGTCCACAGGCTGATGACCCCCTTGCCATGAGCGGCCGCGCTCTTCGCGTCCTCAGTCGTGCCAAAGTCCGTGCACTGCGCGGGGTCCTGCGTGGGGAAGGTGTCGGCGGAAGTCGTGGCGTTCGCTGTGGCACCCGTGATACCCACCAGCGTGGCCGCAGCGAGGAGGGCCAGTGTGTTCAGCGATCTGTTTCTTAACATCATGCGAGTCCTTAACGACATGCGGATTCTTGCTTCCTACGCGTGTGGCGACCACGACCGCCTCCACCTGATCAACACCGATGGTGGACAGTCGCCCT
Organism: Streptomyces sp. NPDC001700; assembly: GCF_053596435.1. Lineage (NCBI taxonomy): Bacteria > Bacillati > Actinomycetota > Actinomycetes > Kitasatosporales > Streptomycetaceae > Streptomyces > Streptomyces sp. NPDC001700. The sequence goes on along the minus strand of NZ_JBSFGE010000010.1, from coordinate 179,171 downwards.
GGCCAGGGCTCGTCAGCCACCGCCACTTGCACAATGGCGGCCACCCGCAACTCTCGGGCGACCACCGCCCTCTCCTCATCGGAGCCTGCAGGCCTAACGAGCTCGTGCACGGTTGGCAGTGAGACGTCGGGCTCGTGATCGTTGATCACGGTCGTGTGGTGGGGAACGCGATTCGTGCAGCGATCATCAATGACCGAAGGATCACGGGCCTGTCGGCCGAGGTGATCACTGAACTCGTGGCCGAGGTAGGCCCGTTGTGGCATGAACGGCACCAGGCCAGGCTGGCGTCCAGGCCGCGGAAGCGGGCCGGGGGCGCCGGAGCGAAGCACCGGCTGGTATTCGTCGACCGGCTCCTGGTCACGCTCGTTCATCTCCGCCACGGGGCCACGCATGACGTGCTGGCCTGCTGGTTCGGCGTGGACCGTTCCACCATCACCCGGGCCGTGGGTGAGGTGCGGCCCCTGCTCGCCGAGCGCGGGTGCACCATCAGCCCCGGCGTCCGGCTGCGGACCCTGGCGGATGTCGTCGACCACCTTGGTACGGGCGGGAAGACGGGAATCGTCGATGGCACCGAGATCCGGGTCCGTCGCCCGGCAGCCGGACGCAAGGACCGGGACACGTTCATCTCCGGCAAGAGTAAGCAGAACGCCGTCAAGGCCATGGTCGTCACCGACGCGGACGGCCGCCTCCTGTTCTGCAGCCCGACCCGACCGGGAAGCTGCGCGGACATCACCCACGCCCGCCAGTCGGGGCTGGTCAAGCTCCTGGCCGACAGGCCCGTGGTCGAAATCCTCGCGGATGCCGGCTACCAGGGGTTGGGCGCGCAGACCGGCGGACGGGTGGTGACGCCACCGCACCGCAAGTTCAAGAAGAACGCACCCGCCTGGTACGAGGAGATGCACGAGCGACAGCGCAAGGCACACTCCTCTCGACGTATCCGGGTCGAGCACAGCATCGCCCACCTGAAGAACTGGCGGGCCCTCGCCCGCCACCTCGGCCGCCGCGAGCACACGAGTGACACCGTCCAAGCGGTCGCCGCTCTGCTGTCCCACCAGCAGACCGCAGACCTGATCCCGGCACGGCGGACGTAAACACTGAGCCCCGCCGAAGCTCTCGACGTCTCACCGCCAACCGTGCACGAGCTCGTTAGGAGCGGTTCTCGGGACGGACTCGGCAATTTTCCCGGCGCATTCCAGGAAAGGGAAACGGCGGAGCACCCGGAACCGCGATGCTCCGCCGAGGCATTCAGCCCAGGGCCCGAAAGGGCCGCCGGAAGGGCTGATTACCAGGGGTACATAATGACTGCGTTACCTTCCTGCACGCAGTTGAAGCCGGTCAGGAGACCCGCCTGCGCCGCCCGGTTGCCGAGCGTCTGGCATTCCAGGAAGGAGTAGGTGACGTGCGGGGCGAGATGGGTCTCGGCAGAGGCCGGGCCTGCCGTCACGAGGGGCAGAGCAACGGCGGCCGTGGCAACCGCGGCTACGGCGAGCACCTTCCTGCGTATGGCCTTCTTCATAAGATTCTCCAGTCGACTTTGGTCGTGCATGGTCCATTAATGCGCCCCCGTTGACGACCGCACGGCAGCTGCCCTTCGCTCATCTCTTTGCAGCAGAATTCCGCTGCCTGCATTCTGGGCGACAGAGGCGACGCAAAGGACAGTATCAGCGCATAGTCATTGACCGGCCTGGAATTTTGCACCCGAAGAGTGCATTATTGACCGAATTACACCCACCCTTATCAGCCCCCTACACCAGCCTGACAGCGAAAAAACAAGAAAAAAGCAAAGAAATTCTGGCTTTTTGCAATCTAAATTCACTCGGCGCCGTCAGGTGCTGCGCGCGGACCAGGGGATCGCGGTGGCATTGAGCTAGTGCCCTGATCGGGAAGGTTCACCTGCTCAGCAGCGGTACCGTCTGTGCATGACTCAGCTTCCTTTCAGCGTGAACGCGCTGGTGGTACGTACCGACTTCTCCAGTGACGCCGCGTAGGATGCCCTCCGGACGGCGTTGTCCACCCCGAACGAGGACGACTTCCTAGCGAACGTCGAACTCGTCGACGACAGGCGATTCGCGGACCTGATGCCCGAGGACGCGTGGCGGAGTGGCTGTGGAGCGTCGAGAACAACCTGGCGATATCGAACATGGACTTCGAGGAGTTCGCCTCTGCCGTCGAGGACGACGGGGTTCTCCGAGGCTTTTGAGCCTCGGCCCGTCACACGCCGCTGCAACGGGGCGTCCTCCCCAGCGAATGCCCTTCTCGCTGCGGATACGGGCGCGTTCGCGGCGTTCCACGACGCACGCAGACTTCGGCGTCATCAACGAGTATCGCTATGCCGCTTGACCAGCAACGATGACTTTTCGAGCCCCACAGGTCTCGCAGACCGGGCAGCGACGGGCCATCTCGGACGTGACCTCGGTGGTTTCGGGGGCGTTGTCAGGAGACACGGGAGTTCACCCCGGCTCGGATGGCCTCGGCCTGGTTCTGGTACCGCGGACCCGGCAGGAGAGCAGGGGTGATGCGTTCTCAGGCTGTGATACGGAGCATGGCGTGATCGGCCGCGGCAGCAATGTTGGTCCAGCCTGCTTGGCGCATCAGTCCGATGGCGAGATTGCGCAGGGTTGCCATGGCACGGGGTGCGGTGCCGGTGCGTATGCGTGAGGCGTCCTCGCCATAGGTTACGTCTTCGGGGATGTGGTGCAGGGCCTCAACTGACCAGTGATTCTGGATGAGTTCGGCCCGTTGTACCGGGTCGGCCTGTTCGGGCGGCAGGCTGGTGATCGCGTAGACGGTCTTCGTCTCGGCCTTGCCAGTGGTGGGTGCGGCGGCGTTCGATCTCCGGCGCGGCTTCTGGGAGGAACGCGGCTACCACAACATCGGTGGCCCCTGGAAAGAACAGCGCTACTCCCATCGTCAGCAGGAGGGCGACGAGCCGACACCGGTGACCTCCTAGCCGAACGCAGTCCGGCATACTCGTCTGAGGCGGAATACGGTCCTAAAGCAGCATTAGCCCAGGCTATTCATTCCCAAGTAGTGGTAAGGGAAGCACCATGTGGCAGACCACCGAGTTCGGCTCGTCTCATGAGGGCAAGCCCTCAGCAGTTCTGGCTGACGGCAGCGAGCCCAAGCCGGTGTACTACGACGTCGGCAGCTCCGGTTCCGTTCCGCCCCTGAGCGAATGGTGGATATACGACGGCACGCTGGGCGCGCCCAAGGCGCCGCATCTGCGCGGCTCGTGCGCGTGCGGCTGGCGTGGCGAGAGCCTGTATCCGATCGACTGGGACGAGGTGGTCGATGCCCGGCTCGACATCGAGGTCTCGGGCCCTCGCGATGACTGGAAGCGGCACGTCGAGGAGGCCCGGGGGCGGTCGGTGCCCCTGCCGGCAGCGCTGGAAATGCTTCTGACCCAGGTGGAGGAGCAGCTGTCAGACCTGGCGATGGACGCCCCGGTGGCCGCGCTGAAGGGGGTGGCGATCCTGGAGCGCATCACCAAGCTTCCGCGACACCGGAGTCCTGGACAAGATCTCCGGAATGGTCGTCGGCGAGCTGCTCGGCTGCGAACCCTCGGGCGGCCTCGGGGCGACCGAGATGGTCATGGACCTGTGCGGTGAGTACGGCTTCCCCATCGCCTTCGGCCTGCCGTTCGGTCACACCCCCTTGAAGTACACGCTGCCGATCGGCGCCGAGGCCCGGCTCGACTCCGGCGCCGAACACAGCCTGACCATCACCTCGCCATGGACCGCGACACCTCCTGGGGGCGCGCGATGACGGCCGCCAGTCCCGAGGCGCGGCGGCTGTACGGCACCTTGCTGAAGGACAACCCGGCCGAGCGGGAGCTGCTCCTGACCAAAGCCGGACTGCTCCGCGCCGTGCGCGGATGGCTGCACGAGGTCGGCTTCGTCGAGGTGGCCACCCCGGTGCTGTGCCAGGACCGTGAGAGCGCTCCGATTCCGCAGTTCTCCACCTCGCACCCCCTGAGCTTCCCCTGGAAGGACTACCGCGATCTGATCCAGACCACCCACCAGCAGCTCGGCGGCCCCATCGTGCTGGTCTGGGACAACCTCAACACCCACCTCACAGCAGGGATGCGCCGGTATATCGCCGACCGTGACTGGCTCACCGCTGTCCGCCGTGGACTACGCACCCTCCAGTACCGCCCCGACGTCCTCGACGGCTGCCTCACCGGCACGGGCCTCCAGCGCGAGCCACCATGACGACACCACGCATTCAAGGTCAGTAGGTATCCGTAAGAGCGCGGTCCCCAGCGACGCTCTAATCCTGGCCTCAGGTTGATCGGGGACAATGAGCGGAAAAACATCGACTGGAAGGGGGCGGGCCGGCGTGCGGATCATGATCGCGGATGATGACGTGGCCATCCGTGAGTCGCTGGAGCGGGTGCTCCAGGTCGAGGGTTACGACACCAGCACGGTCGCCAACGGTCTCGCCGTGCTCGACGGGGTCGGTGGGGCCAGCGGTGACACGCTGGATCTGCTGCTCCTCGACGTGATGATGCCCCGCCTCGGCGGGTTGGAGACCTGCAGGCGGTTGCGGGCCGCGGGTCGGGATCTGCCGGTGCTGATGCTGACCGCCCGTGACCAGGTCTCCGACCGGGTCACGGGGCTGGACGCGGGCGCCGACGACTACCTGCCCAAGCCGTTCGCCACCGAGGAGTTACTGGCCCGGGTGCGGGCCCTGCTGCGCCGGCGCACGCCGACCGACGAGGAGTCGCAGATCCTGTCGTTCGCCGACGTCCGGCTCGATCCCGACAGGTTCGAGGCATGGCGGGGCGGGCGGCCGCTGCACCTGACCCGGACCGAGTTCTCCCTCCTGCAGGTCCTCATGTGCAACGCGACCCGGGTCTTGACCCGCGACGCGCTGTTCGAGGCGATCTGGGGCTTCGGCATGAGCTCCACCGCCAACAACCTCCAGGTATACGTGAGCTACCTGCGCCGCAAGATGGAGGCCGAGGGTGAGCCGCGATTGATCTACACGCTGCGCGGCCTGGGATACACGTTGCGGGAGACTCCTCTGTGAGCGGGCCCGCCGGCCGGGAACCGCGCCGGCTGACCCGATGGTGGCGCCGGCGGTCCCTGCGGACCAGGCTGACGGTGATCGCGGCGACGGCCATCGCGGTCAGCGTGTTCGTGGCCTTCCAGGTGGCCAGTGAGCTACTGGGCTGGGAGCTGCGGGACACCGCCGAGAATCAGCTGCGCGCCGACTCCCGCGTCCTGGCGACGAACGCGGAGCGCGCCGGTCTGGCGCAGGTCCAGCTACCGCCGTATCCCGGATCCGGTCGGCTGGTGCGGGTCATCCTGCCCGACGGCTCGACCCGGACGCCGGCCGGCCAACCCGCGCTGCCCCCGGTCAGCGAGCACGCCGGGCGCGTGGCGCAGGGCGCGTCGGCCGACCTGATGGAGTCGAACGACAGCGACGAGGACGGCTACCTCATCTACACGCTGCGGGCGGGCGACGGCGCGGTCCAGGTGGCCCACGTCGCCGACGACAGCCCGATCAACCAGTTCGGGTTGGGCATGCTGCTGATCGGGCTGCTCTGCGTGGTCGGCGGCGCCCTTGTCGGACGGACCGTGGCGCGGACCGGGCTGGCACCGATCGACCGGCTGACCGCCGCCGCGGTACGTGTCGCGCACACCCGGGATCTCGACGCCGGCATCCCGGATGAGGGCGGTGGGGAGATCCGGCGGCTGATCCAGTCGATCAACGACATGCTCGCCGCGCTCCGGGACTCCCGGCGGGCCCAGCGGCTGCTCGCCGAGGACGCCGCCCACGAGCTCAAGACCCCGCTCACCAGCCTGCGCCTCAACGTCGAGCTGCTGATCCGGCTCGATCAGCGCGGCACCCTGGACAGCGCACTGCCGTCGGAGAGCCGGACCCGGCTGCTCAACGATCTCGGCGCCCAGGTGGCCGAGTTGAGCACCCTTGTCGCCGAGCTGACCGACCTGGCGCGCGGTGACATCAGCGACGAGAGCACCGAGCTGCTCGACCTCGCCGACGTGGTGGTGGCCGCCGCGACCCGGGCGCGTTCCCGCGTGCCCGACATCGAGGTCGCACTCGACGTGACCTCCGTGTGGGTGAGCGGGCGTCCCGCCGCGCTCGAGCGGGCGGTGCTCAACCTCATCGACAACGCCAGCAAGTGGTCCCCCGCGGACCAGCCGGTCCAGGTCCGGCTCCGTGCCGAGGGCGCGTCGGCGGTGCTCGAGGTCGACGACGCCGGGCCGGGCATCGACGCCGCCGACGTACCGCGGGTGTTCGACCGGTTCTACCGTGCCGACAGCGCCCGGGCGTTGCCGGGATCCGGTCTGGGGCTGTCGATCGTGCAGCGGGTCGTCGACGCCCACGGCGGCCGGGCCACCGTCGCCCGCTCCGCACGCGGTGGCGCGCTGCTTCGGGTCGACCTTCCGGCCGCGGCCCCGCCCGCCCCGATCGCGCGGCTCACCGCCGGGGAGGACACCGCGATGCGCTGACCCGCCCCGGCGGCGCGGCGCAGGACCAAAGGGCGGCGACCGTCGGGCCCATGAAAAATCCGGGACGGGCCTGGGGTCCTGTCCCGGATCTCGTCCGTGCCGTCGCGCTCACCGTTGCAGCGCGGGCTCCTCGTCGTCGGCGAGCGACTGTTGACCGTCCGGCAGCTCCGCCGCTGGACGGGACAGCCGGCTCGGCCACCACATCCGCCGGCCGATCAGCAAGGTGAGGGCGGGCACCAGGACCGACCGCACCAGCAGGGCGTCGAGCAGCACGCCGAAGGCCACCAGGAACCCGACCTCGATCAGCATCACCAGCGGAAGTGTGGCGAGGACCGCGAACGTGGCCGCCAGGACCAGGCCTGCCGAGGTGATGACGCCACCGGTGGCCGAGAGGGCTTTGAGCATGCCCTCTCTGGTGCCGAGACGCACGGTCTCCTCCCGGGCCCGGCTGGCCAGGAAGATGTTGTAGTCGACGCCGAGCGCCACCAGGAACAGGAATGCCAGCAGCGGCACCGAATAGTCGACACCCTTGAACCCGAGGATCGTGTCGAAGACGAACACGCTGCCGCCGAAGGCTGCGGCGAATGAGACGATCACGGTGGCCATCAGGACCAGCGGGGCCAGGATCGCGCGCAGCAGCAGCCCGAGGACGATCAGGACGACGGCGAGCACCAGCGGGATCACCAGCTTCTCGTCGCGGCTGGTGGTCACCTCGGTGTCGAGGTTCTCCGCACTCGGCCCGCCGACGATCGCCTCCGCCCCGCTCACCGCGTGCACGGCGGTGCGCACCCGCTTGATCGTGTCGTACTCTGCGACGGTGTCCGGCGCATCCTTCGGGAACACGGAGATGTTGGCCCAGCCACCGCTGGTCTGCTCCGGGATGGCCAGGGCCACACCGCGGGTGTCCTTGACGATGTCGAGCACCCGCTCTTGGTGCGCCGGCCGCGTGAAGATCGTCATCGGCTGGCCGCCGAGCTCCGGGAAGTGCTGGCGGAGAACGGTGAAGCCGGTGACCGACTCCGGCGCGGACAGGAACTGGTCCTGCTCCCGCAGGGCGCCGGTGTTGCCCGCCAGCCCGAGGGCGAGCACGCCGAGGACTCCGAGCGAGCCGAGCGTCGCCACCCACCGGCGGCGGCTGATGGCGGTGCCGAGCCGTCCCCACAGCCCCGGCTTCTCCTCCACGGCCGTGCTGAACCGCGGAATGGCCGGCCAGAAGATCCGCCTGCCGAGCACCACGAGCACCGCCGGGAACAGCGTCAGCATGGCCACCAGCGCGCACAGGATGCCGGCCGCACCGATCGGGCCCAACCCGCTGGTGCTGTTCAGGTCCGCGACGAGCAGGCAGAGCAGGCCGGCGACCACGGTGGCCGCGGACGCGACGATGGCCGGCGCCGCGCCACGGAGCGCGTGGACCATCGCGACCCGGACGTTCTCATGGTGGTGCAGTGCCTCCCGATATCGAGCGATGAGCAACAGCGCGTAGTCCGTGCCGACGCCGAATACCAGGATCGTCAGCAGCGCCGAGTTCTGGTCGTTGACCACGATGCCGAAGCCCTTGACGAGCAGGTAGACGGTCCCCATCGAGGTCAGTGCGGCCGCGCCAACGGCCACCAGCGGGATGATCCACAACACCGGGCTGCGGTAGGTGAGGATGAGCAGGAGCGTGACAACGACGATGGTGGTGAGGAGGACCTGCACGTCGATGCCGTCGAAGACGGCGTCCATGTCGCCGTCGATCGCGCCCGGGCCGGTCACGTCGAGTTCCAGGCCGGAGGGGCGGTCCTTCGCGGCGTCACGCAACGGGCCGACGATGTCCTCCGGTGCGCCGTAGGCCGTGCTCACCTCAAGGGTGAACATCATCGCCTCGCGGTCGGTGGAGGGGCTCGTCGGTGAGCCCTCGTCGTCCTCGCCGGCCGCCGCCGTCGCCTTCGGCGGGTACCGCTTGGCAAGGGTGTTGTAGTGGCGCTCGACCGTCGCTCGGTCGGCGTCGGTCATGCCGCCGGCGCGGTGGTACACGAAGACGAACGTGTTGTTCTCACCGCCGGGGAGACTGTCGTCCAGCACCGCCACCTTGGTGGACTCGGCACTGGCCGGCAGGGTGTCTACGGCGCTGTCGGTGGTGACCGAGCTCAACTTTCCGCTCAGCGGCACCATGCCCGCCGCCAGCACCAGCCATAAGCCAATCACTAACCACGGCACCCACCGGCCTGCCAACCGACCGGCCGGCGCTTCCCCGGACGGCGCTGCGTTGACTGCCATCACTAGCCTCCTACATACGGGTTGCATCGCTTGTCTGGATGCCTACTTCGTACCGAGCGAACCTGAGACGACTGTTAATGCGGTGCTCAGGCCGGTTGGCCGCACCATGTGCCCGGCGCACGCACCAGCGTGGTGGCGTCGAGGTCCTGCCCGGTGGGCAAGGCCCAGGCGACACAGCCGTCGGGCCGGATGAGCAACGCGTCGACGTCCACCCGGTCCGTGCGGGCGGTGACGGTGTTGACCCGTCCGGTCCACGCGGCCGCGGCGTCGCGGACCTCCGCGCGGTCGACGAGGTCGAACAGGAGCCCACGCCCCTCACGCAGCAGGTCCGCCGACCGAGTCACCGCGGTGACGACGTCCGGGTCGGGCCGCTCCAGCGTCAACTTCATGTCCGGGCACAGGGTGCCGACGAGCCGGTGGTCGTCGCCCAGGTCGTACCGGACGTCCATGCCGGCGAGCATGTCGGTGACGTACCGGTGGGCGTCGTCGAGGTCCAACAGGTCGGAGAACATCTCCCACAGCGCCCTCGTCCGCGGGTCGGGTCGCATCAGGGCGATCTGGGCCCGGGTGTTCTGCAGCAGGCGCGCCGCGACCGGATGCCGTTCGGTGGTGTACGTGTCGAGGATGTCCTCGCCGACCCAGCCGCGTACCACGGCCGCGAGCTTCCAGCCGAGGTTCGCCGCGTCGACGATACCGACGTTGAGGCCCTGGCCGCCGACCGGCGCGTACACGTGGGCCGCGTCCCCGGCCAGCAGGACCCGGCCGGTCCGGTACGTGGTCGCCTGCCGCGCGGTGTCGATCCAGCGGGTCCCGGACGACATCGTGGTGATCGTGAATCGGTGCCGCTCACCCGCCGGATGCTGTCCTCCAGCTCCTCGACGGTGAGCGGCTCGACCTGCCGCGGCGGGCCGTCGAACTCCACTGTGGACAGTCGACTCACCCCGAGCCCGGGGTTGAGGAAGATGCCGCCCACGAGGGCCGACATCGGCTTGGCGCCTGATCTGACATGGATGTTCCTCAACCCCCGGCTCTGATCGAACCGCTGCTGCCCACGCCCGGCCTGTGAGACCCCGCCGAGGCGGTGATGCGGAGCGTGGCCGTCTCGAAGAACCGCCCGGATCCTGACGCTGCGGTCCAGTTACCGGCTGCTCAGACGGGATCAGCGGGTCATGCCGAGGGTGGCGATCAGGTCTTCGTGCAGTTCGAACCAGACCCGGTGGCAGGAGTCGCGGTCGGTACCGGTGATCCAGGCAGGTTCGACGCGCGCCTTGGTCAGGGCTTCAGTGAAACGCTGGTGGTAGCCGGAAAACCGGTCGAGGTGGGCAGTCAGGCGGCCTTCGAGCCCGGCCAGGGCGGTGGCGGGGCCTTCGAGCGCCGCAAGCGTCTGGGCGAGGGTCACGGTCTGCGCGTTGATGCCCATCTCGGCCAGCTGCCAGGCGGTGCAGGTCGCGGCCATGGCGTCGTTGGGCGGCAGGAAGTCCTGGTGGACCTGCTCGACCGCTGCACGGGCGCCGGTTCCCTCGAGCTCAGCAGCCAGCAGTCGCTCCCCATGTGCTTTGCCGGACTCGGTCAGCGACCAGCCGCCGTCGCCGGCGAAGGAAGAGTAGGTGATCCAGTCCTGGGCCTGGGCGTCCAGCAGGTGCGCACGCGCTTCGTCCTCATGGACGTTCAGGCGAGCGGCGGCCCGTGCTGTGTCGGCATAGCCCATGGTCCGAACGGCGTGCAGGACTAGGAGGCCGATCGGGGAAGCCTGGCTCATCTACGCTCCGTGGTGTGCTCTGGGTGTCGGCTCCGTCCAGTGGCGACGGTGCCGCGGGTGCCGTCCACGACGACGCACAGTCCGTCAGCCAGCACAGATGTCGCGTCGTTGGTGGCCGTGACTGCCGGGATGCCGAACTCGCGGGCCACGATCGCGGCGTGGGCGAGAACCCCGCCGACCTCGGTGACGACCGCGGCGGCGCGGGCCAGCAGCGGGGTCCAGGCGGGTGAGGTCGTGCGACAGACCAGCACGTCACCGGAGCGGAAGCGGGTGAAGTCGTCCAGTCCGTCGATCACCCGTACCCGCCCGGTCGCGTTGCCGGGGCTGGCTGGAGTGCCGGTGACCAACACCTTGCCTGCACTGCGGGCTGTGTGTCCGCCCGGCTCGGTGGTCGTGGTGATGGGGCGCGCTTGCAGCACCCATACCGTGCCGTCGGCGATGGCCCACTCGACGTCTTGCGGGCATCCGAACACGGCCTCGACCCGGCGGCCGGTCTCGGCCAGCGTGAGTACCTGCGCCGTGGTCAGGACCGGTTCCACGACGGTGTCCGGGGCGGTGACCGCGTCTCCGTCGAGGGTCCACCTCTGCGGGGTGAGGCTCCCGTTGACGACCTTGTCGCCCAGCCCGCGATCCGCCTCGATAACCATCTGGTCGGCGCCGGTGACGGGCTGGCGCGTGAACAACACCCCGGCCACTTGGGCTTGGACCAGCCTCTGCACGATCACCGACACCGCTGGTCGGGGTGACCGACGTGTCCGGGCGACGTACGCGGCGGCCCGTGGCCCGGTGCCTGACGTGGCGGTGCGCCGCACCGCCTGAGCCACCTGCGCCGGAGTGGTCGCGCCGAGGGTGGTGTGCAGCTGACCGGCGAATGAGGCCTGGCTGCCGTCCTCGCCCACGGCGGAGGAGCGTACCGCGAACGGTCCAGAACCCAGGCTCCGCAGCGCGGACTCGAGTTCGTGGACCCAGGTGTCGTCACCCACGTCCTCGATCACGAACCCGGCTGGCACGCTGAAGCCCTCACGCAGCAGCCGGGCGAGGTTGGCGGCCTTGGCCCCGCACCGCTCGTCGGCCTGGTTCAGCGGGATCAGCACGGCTCAGTACGCGTCTCGGGAGCGCTGGTCCGGGTGAGCACTCGATTCTGGCGCTGTTGAGCGGCCTGTGCCGAGGCCAGACCGAGAGCATCGGCGATCTGTGGCCACGTCATCCCCGCCCCGCGCGCGGCGAACAGCAAGGCGGACTCGGCCTGGTCGAGCTCTGCACGAGCCGAGGCCAGCAGCCGCAGCCCCGCGTGCATGACCGCGGGATCAGTCATCTTCGCGTCCCGTGCGGTCCACGCGGCGAACCGCACCAAGTCAGCGTCCGAGGCTGGCTGTCCGGATCGCTGCCATGGCCGCAGCTCAAGACCGGCAGCGCCGGCCTCGTTGACCACAGCGCGGACACGGTCGAGTTCGGCAGCACGGTCATGATCGTTGAAAGGGAGGGGCACTACCCCACCTCAGCGCATCAACACTCTGTTGTCAACATGATGTTGACCCTGACAGGTGCACGCTCGTTGAAGCTCGCATCTGGGAGGCGGCGAAGCCTGCGACGGCCGGACCCTGTGGTCGCCCGCGTGCTCGACTACCACGACGACACCACCACCCAACTCGCCGCCGAAACTGGCGGAACCTGGCAGCGCTACGCCCCAGACGACCACTCACGGTAAGCACACGCCGTCACCAAGTGGTAAATGATCGAATCCCGATTACGCGAGGTCGCCAGTTTCACACCCCCGCTAGCGCAAATCTCCGGCACCGCCAAATCCCGCTTCCTCGCAGATCCTCGTCGCCTCTTACGGCCCCGACCTAGCGAGGCGCAGCTCTCGTGGCGGAAGCTCCGCACATCACCATCGGCCACCACCCCCATGCCGGTTTCGTGGCAGCCCCCTCCCACGATCACCACGTCACCGACCACCTGCTGGCCTGCCAGGTCCGGGGGTTGAGAGTTTTGGCGCGCGGTTCGGGCAGTGCAGGTGCGGGCGGAGGTTCCGGAACCCGCGGCGGACTCGGGCCGGGGTGAGTCGGCCGGGCTCGGCAGGCTTCTCCCACGGCCGCCGCAAGTCGGCGGCGGCCTCGCGCAGAAGGCGGATCTGGGTGTGGGTTGCGATGATCAGCCAGGTCCAGCGCTCGCCGGCCTTGGGGGTTCGCAGCTTCGGGCGGGTCCACCCGAGGGTCGACGGCCAGGACCAAGCGCCCGTCGGCGGCCCGCGGCATCGGCAGACCGGCCAGCACCTGCCGCAAGCGGGGTACGTCCACGTTGCCACGGCTCGGCGCCTCGCACATCGCACCGTACCCACGCCGGTGCTCGGCCACCGGCGACGTCACCGGGCCGTCCGCGCACAGCAATGCGTCCACGAGCTCGAACAGCTCGTCCCCGCGCACAGTCAGGCAGCAGACTCACCTTCACGGCCTTCGTCTCGATCGGTGGCGTCGCGCGAATGCCTAGCTGGGCTACCCAGTTCGATACGCCGTTCGAAGTCAGTCAGGCAGCGCCACGGTGAGATCCACCTCGACGAGCTGTCCCTGAAAGCCCAGCTGGGCGACGCCCAAGAGCGTGCTTGCGGTGGTGAACGCCGGACCCAGGGCAGACTCGGTGAGCCGACGCCATGCGGCTCCGAGAATGTCCCTCTGGTCGCTCCGCACGTAGATCACTGACCGCACCACGTGTTGCGGCTGGGCACCCGCCGCTGCCAGGGCGGTGAGCGCGTTCGCGGCCACCTGGTCGACCTGCGTCTCGAGGGAACCGGCACCGACGAGGTCACCGTTCCGATCAAGCGGGCACTGTCCCGCCAGGTAGGCCGTACGCCCTGCCTCTACCACCGTGATGTGGTGATAGCCGGGCGTCTCATGCAGCTGCTCGGGGTTGATGCGGGTCACCTTCTCAGTCATGTCCGCGAGTCTGCCTAGCGCGGTGCCAGCACGCACCGCAATTTCCCCACCGGCAAGCACTCCGCAGTAACCTGAGGTCGGCCTGGACCCCGAGCCGGTGGGCGAACCAGTCTCCGATAGCGGAGTCGAGGGACAGGGTGGTCGTGGTCGCGTCGGCGTCACCGGTGAGGGTCATCGTCCGTTCGGCGACGATGTGGGCGGTGCTCTCGCCGATCTGGGCCGTGTAGGCGCCGGGGGCGACCGTCCAGCGGCCCGCTTCGATGTCGTAGCGGGCGAACGCGCGGCGCTCCAGCGGGAGTTCGATGGTGACGGCCTCCCCTGGCCGCAGGGCGACCTTGGTGAAGGCGCGCAGTTGTCCAGCGCCGACCAGTGGAGGTGTCCGCGCACGCTGCGTGGGGGACGGTGATCGGTGCCGGGGCCCGACGTGTCCGTCGGCAAGGCCGCGCTCAGCCACCACTTCTCGGTCCTGCGCGGCGCCGGTCTGGTCGAACAGCGCGACCAGAGGCCCAGGCGCGACACGCCGCGCAGTGGCCGGCCCTTCGGCCGAACACCGAGCCGGCGGTCAGCCCCGAACCGCCCGGATAGTTGACGTAGAAGAGTCCGCCGACGAGCTCACCCGCCGTGTGCAGTCCCGGGACGGGCAGACCGCGGTTGTCGAGGACGCGCGCGTCGGCGTCGATGCGCAGGCCACCGGAGGTGAAGGTGATGCCACAGGTGACCGGCTAAGCGGTATAGGGAGACGTGTCGAGGGGCTGGGCCCAGTTGGACTTGGGAGGTGTGATTCCCTCGGTGCGGCTACCGTCCTTGACCGTCGGATCGAACGGGCTACCGGTGAGAGCGGCGCTCAACTCCCCTACGGTGACGGCGAGTTGATCCTCGTCGATGCCCAGTTCCCGGGCCAGCCCGCGCACACTGCCGGAGCATCGAAGATCTGGACGGCGGTGCCCCCGGGCTGCCGGAGCGACGGCGTGGCAGCCGCTCCAGTGGCCGTACGGCTGGCGCCGGCGTCGAGGGGCATGCGGATGCCATCGCCCGTGTTGTACGGGGTTCCGCGGATCAGGGCCAGGTCACGTCTCCGCCGGCGAGCACCACACCTTGGACGGCGCCGTCGGATGCGGTGGCCAGGCGGGTGACGGGGGCGTCGAAGCGTACGTGCACCCCATTGCGTTCGGCGGCCGCCAGATGCTGCTCGATCATCCTCTTACCGCCACCGACGACGCCGACCGCCAGACCGCCAGACCGCCCCAGAAGCGGTAGCGGTCATCGACCTCGTACGCCTGCCGGTGGTACATCAGCTCGAATCGCAGGCCCAAGTCGCGCAGCCAGTCCATCGTCGCGTGGGACTCGCCGACCAGGATCCGCGCGCGGCCGGAGTCGGTGCGCCCACGCGTCACCCTGGCCAGGTCGTCGAGGAAATCGTCGTCGGTGTACGGGGCGAAGGGGCCGGTCCGGAGCACGGGCTCCGGACCGGCTATGTGTGGGGTACGTCAGCCGGCGGCGGGCACGGGGTCACGGTCCGTTCCGGCCGTTGCCTTCGGGTCGGCGCCCAGAGGCTTCTCGCCAGGGGTGGGCTCGGCCTCGGGAGCGGAGGTGTACGGGATTTCGCCGCGGAGGACGGCCTTGGCGCGGTCCTCGTCGAGCTGTCCCTCCCATTTGGCCACCGCCAGGGTGGCGACGCCGTTGCCGACCAGGCTGGTCAGGGCGCGGGCCTCGGACATGAAGCGGTCGATACCGAAGATGAGCGCCAAGGCGGCGACGGGTACGTGCGGAACGGCGCTGAGCGTGGCGGCCAGGGCGATGAAGCCGGAGCCGGTGACCCCGGCGGCGCCCTTGGAGGTGAGGAGCATGACGGCGAGCATCGTCAGCTGCTGGGGGAGGCTGAGGTCGATGCCGAGTGCCTGGGCGAGGAAGACCGAGCCCATGGTCAGGTAGATCGCGGTGCCGTCGAGGTTGAAGGAGTACCCGGCGGGCAGCGTGATGCCGACGACGGGCTTGGAGGCACCCACGTGCTGCAGCTTACCCATCATGCGGGGCAGCACCGGCTCGGTGGACGAGGTGCCCAGGACGATCAGCAGCTCTTCCTTGATGTAGCGCAGGAAGGGGATCAGGCGCAGGCCGTTGATGCGCATGACCGTGCCCAGCACGACCAGGACGAAGAACAGGGCGGTGAGCCAGAAGGAGCCGACCAGCAGGAAGAGGTGGCGCAGGGTGTCCAGGCCGTAGTTGCCGATGGTGAAGGCCATGGAGCCGAAGGCACCGGCCGGGGCCAGCCGCATGATCCAGCGGATGAGTGTGAACAGGACCTTGGACATTTTCTCGATGCCCTGGGCGATCCCCAGACCCGCCTCGCCACTGGCGTGCAGGCCGAAGCCGAACAGCACCGAGATCACCAGCACCGGCAGGATCTCGTGGCCGGTCAGCGCGCTGAGCAGGGTGTCCGGAATCATGGCGAGGGCGAAGGCGGCGAAGCTCTCGTGGCTCGCGGTCGCCTCCGGCGGCAGGCCCTCGGTGGAGAGGGTGGAGGTGTCGACGTGCAGTCCGCTGCCGGGCTGGACGACGTTGACGACGACCAGACCGATCACCATGGCAATGGTGGTCAGCACCTCGAAGTAGAGAAGCGCTTTGAGGCTGACCCGGCCGACGGCGCGCGCGTTGCCCATGGAAGCGATGCCATGGACGACGGTACAGAAGATGATCGGCGCGATCATCATGCGCACCAGCGCGATGAAGCCGTCCCCCAGGGGCTTGAGATCGGCTCCGAAGGACGGCCACAGCCAGCCGACGGCAGCCCCGGCGAGGACGCCGATCAGGCATTGGACGTAGAGCAGGGACAGCAGCCGGCGGATGCGGCGCGGTGGAGCGGTGACGGTTCCCGGGGCGGCATCGTTGCGGCTCATGCGGGGCGTCCTTCCAGGACGGGAACGAGAAGTTCGGCTCGGGCGATGCGTCGGGCGGCGCGGTGCAGCAGCACCGTGGGGGACGCGCCATCCGGCGCGGGGACGGTTTGGGCGGTGATGACGCCTGCCGGGGTGCCCAGGCGCAGCGTGCCGTCGGCGGTCTGCCGGGCGGTGCGGTGGGCGAGGGTGCCGGGGATGGCGGCTGCCGTGGCCAGGGCGACGGCCGAGGTGAGGCCGATCGCGGGGTGGGGTGCGTGCATGGAGACCATGCGTACGGCCAGGTCGTACTCGTCCTGTCCGACCAGGGTGCCATGGGTGGTGCGGTACGGGTCAGATCGGGCGACGACGCCGACCTTCGGCACGGCGTGACTGACGGGATCGCCCTGGTCGGCCAGGCCCATGGCCAGGGCGGCCTCGCGGCGCAGCACGGTGAGCGCGGGCACCACCGCCGCGAACTCGGTGAGGGACTCGGTGCCGTCGAGGCCGAACGCCTTGGCCTCGAACAGCGCGGCCGGGGCGCCCGCGTCGACCAGGGACACCTCGATGGGACCGGCGGGCCCGGTCAGGGTGTCCAGGGCGCGTCCGGTCGGCAGGGCGCGGCCCGTGCTCGTACCGGCGGGGTCCTCGAAGCCGAGCAGGACCGGCACACCGAGCGCCGCGGTGCCCGGCACCGCGGCCGCACCCTCGTCGGGGGCCGTGCTGCCCGGGGTGGGGATGGTGCCGGTGAGACGGGCCCGGGTGTTGATGTTGAGCATCCGCACCGTGGTGGAGTCCGATGTGATCGGCACCAGGCCGTTATGGACGGCGTACAGGGCGACGGCGGTGGCGCAGTTGCCGCAGTTGCTGGTCCACTCCACGCGCTCGTCACCGATGCCGACCTGCGCGAAGGCGTACTCGACGTCGATGCCCGGCTCGGCCGACGGCTGGACGATCGCGGCCTTGGAGGTGGTGGAGGAGGCGCCGCCGACGCCGTCGATCTGGCGGGGGTCGGCGGCGTTGTAGGCGGCGAGCAGCACGGTGTCGGCGTCCACACCGGTCGCCACCACATCGCGACGGTCAAAGATCCAGCACTTGCTGGTTCCTCCGCGGATCATCTCGCCCTGCAGACGCAACACAACAGACTCCTCATGGCCACCCCGACGGCACCTCCGTGCGTGGTGTGATCCACGGTGAGCGCGAAAAGCGTGAAGTACAATCTCGGAAATCTGCACGGGTATTAAGTTGAAATTAACGCTGGAGGTGGCGCGATGCTCGACGTACGACGCATCCTGCTCTTCACCGAGGTCGCCCGCCGCGGCTCGGTCACCGCCACCGCGCGGGCGCTCAACTACACACCCTCAGCGGTGTCCCAGCAGGTCAGCCGACTGGAGACCGAGGCCGGACAACCGCTGCTGGAGCGCCACGCGCGGGGCGTCACGCTCACCGACGCGGGACGCGCCCTGGCAATACGCGGGGAGCGGATCGAGCGGGAGCTGACAGCCGCGGAGAACGAACTCGCCGACTTCGCGGGGCTGCGCGCGGGCACCCTCCGCATCGGCACCTTCCCCACCGTCGGCGCCTCCCTCCTCCCCCGGGCCGTGATCGCCTTCCGGGAAACACACCCCGACGTACGGCTGACCGTGCGCAGCGCCCGCATCGCGGGCCTGTGGGCGATGCTGGAGAACCGGGAAATCGAGATGTCCCTGATGTGGGACTACGACTGGAACCGCATCGACCGCGAGGACATCGTCGTCACCTCACTCGCCGACGACCCCCCGGCCCTCCTCGTCAGCAAGGACCACCCCCTCGCCGACCGCCCCCTGGCCGCCCTCGCCGACTTCGCGAACGACCCCTGGATCACCCGCGCCGAGAACCACCCGGTGGCCGAGGCCCTCGCCCGCAGTTGCCACACAGCCGGTTTCGAACCGCAGATCGCCTACGAGGCCCACGACTACCAGGAGGCCCAGGCCATGGTCGCCGCCGGCATCGGCGTGGCCCTCGCCCCCACCCTGGCCCTGGAAGGCATCCGAGACGGCGTCAGCGTCCTGCCGCTGCAACCCCCCGCCCCGGTGCGCCGCATCCTCCTCGTCCGCATGAGCGACCACGCCCTCACCCCCGCCGCCCAGGCCTTCGCGGGCTTCCTGCGCGACAGCGCCGCGGCCAACACACCGTCATGACCGATGCACGATTTGGCGGCACCGCAGCGGACCACCTGCACATGGCCCTCGCCGACTTCCTGCTGCTTCACTCGTCGCTATCAATTTGCGCTGTAGCGGCACACTCAATGCGCTGCCTCCTTCCCTGACGAGATCGAGAGAACAGTGCAACGCCCCAGCTCAACAGCACAAGGCCCGGGCAAGTTTGTCGGTCGGGGGAACGGGACGCCATTGTTGGGAACGGGCTCGCGTCTCGCTTGGTCGTCAATCTCTTGAGAAAGAACGGCGCTGGCGAGCGTGAGCCCGATCACCTGCTGGCGGAGCCCCTCGATCTCGACCCGCTGATTGGTGACAGTCTTCTTGAGCTTGGTGATGGTGTCCCGGAGTCTCCTCTCGGTCTCTGGGACTTGGCGGGTCTCGGTGCGGACGCGTTCGTAGAACTCGTTCTTCAGGTCGACGTGCCGCTTGAGGAGAACCATGCGGTGGACGTTGGCCTCGGCGGCAAGGGCGACAACCGTGAGACTGCCGTTGGAGACCGTGGCCTGTCCGGCCAAAAGCCGGTCCATGGCCGTCCGGATGCGGGCGCGTTCGTCCCGGTGCTGCTGGTTCATGTCAGTGCCTCGGTGGGATGGGCGGTCGCGTCGTGGATGTCGGCCGTCTCACGGAGTCGGTTGGCGTTGACACGGAGCCGCTTGCTGACCGGGGCGGGGGCGTGAGATGCCAACTGATCAAGTTCGTTGGCCCGTTCACGGAGCAGGCGGGCATGGCTGTCGGTGCGAACGGTGTTGCCGCAGCCGGGTCGGCAGTCGTACTGCCGCGGGGCAGTTGCACCGGGGTCCGGTTCACATAGGGCGTTGTCGTGCTTGAAGGCGCAGATCAGGAACGCGGCGGGGTTGTCGTAGAGGACGACGCCGTCGCGGGCGAGGGAAGGTGCTCACCTTCTTCGCGAAAGTGCGGGGAACGATGCGGCCCTCGAAGCGGGGTGCCTCCGGGTTGGTACCTCCCAGCAAACGGTGGTCCTTCACGAACTCCCCGCTCGGCATCACCGCGCGGGGAACGTCACCGGTGTGTGTCAGGTGGTCCAGGACCTGCCCGATGCGCCACTCGCGGCTGCCTCCCACCAGATCACCGGTTCGCCAGCGCTCCAGTAGCTGTGTGTTCTCGCGGATCCGCAGCAGGGCGGAGCGAAACTGCTGCTGAGCGGCCCGCAGCACCCTCTCACGATCTTCTTCCGCATAGGACTTCTTGACCGGCCTTGACGCGGGAACACGTCGGGCCAGCTCCTCCGCGAGCGGGCCCCGGGTCAGCCGGGAGTCCAGTTTCAGCAACGGCCGGACGTGGCGCAGCAGGCTTCTTCCAGAGTTGGTGCCTATGTGCTGCGCGCGCCAGCGCTTGAGCTGTGCGGTGGTCAGGTCCCCCAGATCGTCGGGCGGCTCCTCCAGCTGCGAGAGGAAGCGGGCGAACGCATGCACCGCGACCCAGTAGCTCTTCGCCGTCACATGGCTGGTCCACCCGCTGGAGCGGAGGGCGAACAGCGCAGCCAGCGATCGCTGCATCGGCTCGGCGACCGGCAGTTCAGCGAAGCTGAACGTCCTGCCGTGACCGGCGTTGTTGGTCACCGTCACCACCAGCCCGCCGACGGCGAGCGAGGGCTCGGTGCGGTGGTCGGCCGGCGGCAGAACAGCCCTCCGTCCCCGCCCGGTCACCGGGCCGCCTCAAGGACGGCGCCAATGTCCTGAATCCCTTGCGACTCCCGGGCCAGCCTCGTAAAGACACCGTCCAGATCCTCGACCTGCTGCTCTTGGTCTTCGCCGGGCTCGGCGGCGGCCAGGATTGACTCCAACTGAAGGTGCGCAACCGGCGCGAGGTAGTGCCGCTTCGTCGTCTCCACGTCCGCGTGGCCGAGAAGGGTCTTCACCAGCCACCACGGGTCCCCGAACAGCAAGGCGAAGTCCCGCCGGTCCGCCGCGGTGAGCCCGTAGCGGGACTCCACCAGCTGGTTCAGCAGGACCAGCATGTAGAGGGCGTACGCATGCCTTGTGTCCGCAGAGGCCGTGTGCGGACACCCCCGTGTAGCGATTCACCAGGCGGGTGAGCGCGAATACTTTCGCAACGCAGTCCGTCGACCGTGTTGCATTCGGCCCTGTCGATCATGATGCAGATCACACCCTTCAGGAGACGTCATGGTGTGTGACTGCGTCCGTCCCGCGGGCCGAAGGCTTCGAGGGCGTCTGCATCGGTAGCTCGCGCGTGAAGGAAGTAGTCGGCCCATTCAGCGATTTCAGGGTAAGAGGAGTCTCGAGTGACCTGGGCGACGGCGGCCTCGATGTCGAAGTGTGTGGAGCGTAGTTCGACGCCGGGGCCCAGGAGCGCCCAGTGGGCTCCGGCCCGTCCGTAGGGCATGCCGACACTGCCGGGGTTGATCACGAGTCGGCCGTGGGCGAGGCGGACGAACGGCATGTGCGTGTGCCCGCAGACCACTGTGCGGGTATCGCTGTCGAGCCCGCTGAAGACCTCTCGCCAGCGGTCGAGGCGTGAGTCGACCAGGACGACTTCCTCATCGTCTCGAGGGGTGGCGTGGCAGAACAGCACCTTCCCCAGGCCACGCACTGGCAGAGAGAGTGATCGCGGCCACCGACTGAGAAGGTCGAGGTGTTCTTCGCGTAGTTGTTCGGCAGCCCACGGGGCGATTGGATCGGGGATCGAGTCGCGTTGACCGCGGCGGTACTCGAGGAGTTCACGGTCGGCGTTGCCGCTGATCCAGACGATGCGGTCGCCGAGACTGGTCAACAGGTCGAGGACCTGGGTGGGCTGAGGGCCGGCGGTGATGTCGCCGGTGAGCACGATGCGATCGGCGGCGCCCACCTCTGGCTCGGCGAGCACGGCCTCCAGGGCGGGCAGGACTCCGTGAATGTCGGATAGGACGGCTACTCGGTTCAGCATGGGCACCACTGTGGGATGAGGTCCGCTTGGAGGTGAGACCTTTCGCCTGACGCGTAGTTCGGGGATTGACTGCTTGCGAGAGGAGCGGGGTCCATCGGCCAGCCTGCTGACGACGCCCACCAGTGTCGTCCCACCTTCAACTGCAGGTTCCGATCACCGTGGTTCGCGGAGCGGGAAGGCGGCTCACCCGGCTTGTCCCGGCAGCGGCCTCTCGCAGGTGAACGATTTCGTCGTACTGGGCGGCGAGCCGGGCCAGGGCCTGACTACGGAAGTCTGTGAGCTCGTCGATCGTCTGGTCCGACCGGGCCAGCCGTGCCTTGAGCTTGGTGTTCTCCGCCTTGAGCCGGGCAATCTGGACCTCGCGCGGGTCGGGAATCTCGCCGACGTCTTGCAGGGCTTGCAAGCGTCGTTCGAACTCGACGCGGAGGTGAGAGTAGGGGCGAGTGCCGTAGAACGCGGTGCGGTCGACCGCGGCATCGCTGGCGAGGGTCTTGATGTCGCATTTTCCGCCGGCCGGAATTTCGCCTCGAAGGAGGCGGTCCATGGCGGCCCGGATGCGGTTCTCGTTCTCGGTGCGCTGGGCTGCGGAGATTCTCATGCGGATTCCTCGTCCATGGTGGCGCTGGCGGCGTCGATCTCGGTGACGACCCGGAGGGCTCGGTCGTAGTCGGCCTGGAGTCGGGTGCGTTCGGTCTTGCGGGTGGTGCCGAGCTGGCCCAGGAAGATCTCGGTGCGTTCGGCGTGCTCGGCCCAGACGGGTCGGTGGCCGGGGTGGTGGGTGGCCTGCGGGCATCGGGCGGAGTCACACATCCCGATCAGCGGGCGGTCCGCGGTGGGGGTGCCCGCGAGTTTGAGGCAGAGTGCCCGGGACGGGTCGGTGAACCAGCAATAGTTCGCCGGTCCGAGGTGCAGGACGTTGGCGCGTTTGGTCAGGAGGTTGAGGACGTCGCGGTCGTTGCGTTGGGTTTTCGGGGCCGTGCCCGAGGCGGCATCGAGTTGGTCGTCGACGCCGGCGAAGAACTCGGTGAGGCTGCGGGCGCCGGGACCGGCGGGCAGAACGCCGTCCTGGTAGTTTCGGAACTCCTCCAGTACCAGCTGGAGATTGTGCTCGCTCTCGTGCTTGTTGACCTCGGCCAACAGCTCGGCCTGGGCCCCGCCAGGGCGCGAGGCATAGCCCTCCGTTGTGGCCACGGCGATATGTTTCATGTGGATCTTGGTAGCCAGGACGCCGCCGGGCCGGTAGGCCATTTCCAGGGACAAAGTGCGCCGCAGCATCCGCAAGTTGACTGGACCCTCGGGGATTGGCGCCAGGCCAAATCGCTGCCCTGCCTCGGAGTTGGTCCAGTTCTTGAACCACTTGAAGCGGACGTTGAAGGAGAACCTGCCGATCAGCAGGGCTCCTTCTGTCGGCACGTCGTGCAGTTGCTCGAGGAGTTCGATCGCGCGATAGACCGGCTCGATGACGACCCACTCGTCGGCGGTGCCTCCCAGCGGCTGCCCTTTGACGATCTTGCTTGCGATCCGGTAGCGGGTCAGGCCCGGGACGGCCTCGTCGGGCGGTCGCCGGCAGCCGATGCGCAATTCCATCAGCTCACTCGCACGCATCCCTGAGATGGCGGAAGCGGTGATGATCGCGGCGGTGCGGACGATGCCGACCAGGGCGACGGCCTGGGGCCGGGACAGTGGCAGGGTCCAGGGCAGTGACGATGTTCCATCGGCTGCGGGGACCGGGTCGGCATCGCGGCCGAACGGTCTCTCGACGCCGACCTGCGCGAGGGCGTCTTCCAGCGCAGGCCGCATGGTGGGCAGCCACGGGTGGCAGAACTGGCTCAGCCCGGCCCGGCGGGCGAGGGTTCCCATGGCCACCGGGAGAAGAGGATCGTCCTCGGCCCAGCCCTGCGCGAGGCGTTTCGAGATGTAGTGGTCGTCCAGCATGGGAAGAGCTGTGCACGTTTGCGTGTACTCGGCGAGGATTTCGCTGAGCTCCCGGACCGGGACGCGGTTCTTGGGGCCGACGCGCCGGATTCCTTGGGCTCGCCGTGCCGAGTGAAGGTCGGCTTCGCGGATCTTGTGTGCCAGGTCCACGGCGTGCGGGCCCAGTGTGGACATCAAGTAGAGGGCGGCCGCGAGCATCGGCTGCATGATCTCGTCCGCGACCGGTTGGGTCTTGTTCTCGGCTCGGCCGCTGGGCATCTCGGCGACGGCGGAGGCGGTGGCGCCGCCCCAGGGTCGCAGCCCGGCGGGGACGCGGTCGGCGGTGAACAGGTCGCGGTAGTTCACCAGGTCGACGACGACCTGGGCGGCGGATCTCCTGGTCGCGTGGCTGTTCTCGCCGATCACGGCTCCGTCGTCGTCGAGCACGTAGCGACGGTGAGCCAGGTATGCCTCGCAGTCCCGGGTGGTGATCTGCTGCAGGCTGATGGTCGACCGTTCGCCCAGCCAGTTGAAGAAGCGGACGAGTTCGTCGAGACGACCGCGGCAACTGGTGACGTGGAGCGGGTTGCGGAAGGCCCGGGGCAACTGGGCAACCGTCTGGTGGCGGGGTGCGAGCATCGCCAGAACCAGTTCCTTGGCCACCAGTCGCCAACGCGAGTCCGTGATCAGGGTGAAGTCGAAGCGCCTCACCGAGGGGCTCAACTGGGTCGGCAGCCCGATGACGTGGGTGAAGTCCCAGATGTCGTCCTCGAACGCGGGTCGAGCGGCGTTGTCCGGCAGGGCCAGCCCGGCTTCATCGCAGACATCGGCGCCCGCAAAGACGGCAGAGCGTCCGTCGAAGGCCGGATCGAAAGCCGTGCTCATGCGGTCATCTCCTCGGGCCGCAGGGGAAGTTCGTCGTCCCGGTCGGTGACATGGGCTGCGGCCGCGGTGATCACGGCCGGATCGAAGCGGTCCAGGACCTGCTGGATGCGGGCGGCATAGGGGCCGAAGACCGCCATGAAGTGGGCGGCGGGCATCTGCTGCCACTGCCGGGAAAAGAACGCCTTCAGCCGCAGCAGGCTGACCGCATGCCGTGGTGCGAACACCGCCAGGGGACACAACAGGCAGACCCAGGGACGGGCCGGACAGGGCTTGCCCTTCGGACCGTGCAGTCCGGACAGCTGATCGCCGCAGGCGGCGGTGAACACATCCCTCTGTCCGCCGACGAGTTCGGCGATCACCTCATCGTCGAGGGCAAGGTCCGCCACGAGCTGCGGATAGCCCTCGGCCAGGGCGGCGGCCTCTTCCTCTGTGATCACCGTCGGCGGATGCGACCTTCGCAGCAGGTCATGCTGGGCGTCTTCGATCACGGCCTCGACCGCACGTCGCTGGGCCGGGGTTGCGGCCGTCAGATAGTGGTCGCCCTCAACGGCGGGGGTGTGGTTGGGGTCGATGGTGGCCCGGCCGCTGCCGTTCCACGTGCTCTTGTCCCGCATCGCCTCGTGCGTGGTGCGGATCCGGGACCGGTGGATCTTCAAGGGCTTTCCGTCGTCGCCGCCCAGCTGGTGGCGCTGGACCCACCGCTGGATGGCGACGCGGTCGAACTTCCTCACCCGCCGGTCACCGCCGGCCCGGCTCAGGCCCAACCACAGTCTGCGGCCCTCGTCCGGCGGAACGAAGCTCCGCAGCAGCGTGGAGTGGGCCAGCCACTGCTCCAGCAGACGCACGGCCCTGCGTGGCAGATTCAGACTCTCGGCCGCGGTGCGGCCCTTGACGTAGGAGAGCAGGATCGTGGAATCCCCGGCCCAGTCGACGTCCTGCGTGACCAGGTCCTCGATGCCGTCCGGCACGATCCCGGAGTAGATGCCGAACAACAGCCGGTAGGCGATGAGTACTTCCAGGTGCGGGAAAAGGTCCTGCGTCGCGTCGTGGAAACCGCCGCGGCGGTGGACCAAAGCGGCCGAGATGCCGACGTTGCGGCCGAACTCGGAGATGCTCACCGGCCCGACGGTGGCCAGCAGCCAGCGAAGATTCTGGGGAGTCCATCCGCCCTCGGCGGGGTGCTGTCCGTGGGCGACAGCGGTCAGGGCCTGCCGGTGGGCCGCGTACGACTTTTCGACGAGCCGTCGGCAGAGGTCGCCCAGCCGCTGCCACTCGGTCTCCGAGTAGGGAGGCAGGGCGTGGTGGTTCGGCTGAACGTTGAAGTTCCGTCCGGCCGCGAGCTCCAGCACGCCGTCCGCCAGCGAGCCGCCGGCCTGACCGAACGCCTCGACCATCGCGCGAGTGCACGCTTCCCGGCCGCCCGAGCATCCCATCAAATACTCGGCCAGCCTGCCCCGTCTGAGCTGGTCAAGGCCACCGGTGAAGCCCCGCGCGGCCAGGGCCCGCACCATGCCCCGGATCGCCTGGACGTAATGGTTGACCGTGCCCGCGGAATCCGCAGTTCCGTGCGGGTGGATCACATCCACCAGGCCGGTGGCCAACTGCCGGGCCAGCAGCGGATTCGGCAAGCCGTCCAGCGAGAACGCCGCACGGCTTCCGTCGCTGAACACGCAGGTGATTCCCAGGGGTTGGTCGATCAGCATGGTCGGCATCAGAGAGCCCCGTCCTCGATGTCGTCACCGAACTCGGCGGCGGCTTCCCGATCGGCGCCCGCGTCGTCCGTCAGCCCGGCCGCGGCGCCAGCCCCCTCGTATGCCTCCCGGAAGATGCGCGTCGTATCCAGGCGCCGGAGGTACTTTTCCGTGGTGAGGACGGTGGAATGTCCTAGAAGATCACGAAGTACCAGCAGTGGGTCGGCCTTGCTCAGGTAGAAGACCAGAGCGGCGTCGGCATCGGTGTCCCGCACGAGCTTCGCGGCCTGCCGGTAGTGCCCGGTGACCAGGTATTCCAAGGTCCTCATCGAGAAGGTGTGGCGGCATCGGTGGGGCCAGACGTGCGGGAACCGCGGCTCGAAGCGGGCCCGTATCCGGTCGGATGTGCGCTCGAAGACCGTGGCCCAGGCAGTGAACGGGCCGCCGCCGTTCTTCACCGCCAGCAGGCACGAACCGCCCTCCGGGGCGACCAGGCGACGCCTCTCGGCCGGCGTCAGCGACTCCCAGGGCCGCCGGATCCCATTGATCAGCCCTCCCCGCGCGTCCGGCTCGCTCACCATCAGCGGCTCGCCCCACCGCCATGGCGGCCGCCAGGGTGAACCTTCCGTCGTGGCGGCCCGGTCCAGCTCGACATAGTCGTGCAGCCCGGCCAGGGCCTCGTAAGACGTCCACGTGGTGCGGAACTTCTTGCCCTTGGTGATTCCGGCCGGCACCGGGAACGGGATCGGAACCGCGGTCGGCTTCGGCGGCAGGGCGGGAATCTCCCAGGGCAGCAGGTAGGTGAACTCCTGCAGCCGCATCCCGGTGGCCAGCGCGTGATCGCCGACCGCCGCGTTGCGGGTCAGCTCCCGCCCGTGGAACCCGGTGTCCTGCGAGCCGTCCGGGGCGAGCCCCTGCAGCCCGTTGCGGAACAGTTCGGTGAAGTCCGGCTCCAGGTATTTGATCGTCACGTGCGGCTTCGGGGTGCGGCGGACCGCCAGGTTCACCTTCACCTCCCGCCCGGTCCCGGCAAACAGGGCCCGCGCGGCGCGGTAGGTGAACGGCTCGGCCGTCGCGTACTCCTCCTGTATCGCCCACCGGTAGAACAACGACAGGATGCTCATGTGCTGGCCCCACGTCGTCGCCGCGAACCTGGCCTTCAACGGACCCGCCGCCCGATGCTCGGCGTACCGGCTCAACGCGGCCTTCAGCCGCACCCGCGAGTCGAACAACCCCACCCCGTGCTCGGCCAGGAACTCCATCCACTCCTTGACCACCCGCGCGTAGTTCTCCCACGAGCTCGGAGCCGGCGCCCCGCTGGACGGGAGTTCACGCAACCACCGGTTCACTACCGCCGTCGGACGCGGCGCGGCCGGGCCGTCCTCGAAGCACAGATCGTTGTCGATGAGCACGGGCATCCCGTCGGGGATCAGCGGCCGATGCTCGATGTCCCAGGACTGCCAGCCCCGGGACGAGAAGATGTTCAGGATCATGAGTGGCGACAGTAGAAACACCACACGCCTCAATGCAAAGCCCAAACTCCCAGGCCATCACCCCAGTTGATGTCAATCGCCACACGGAAACTAAGCGGAGACAAAGTGCCGGGCGGAATGCGGCGTCGCGTACGGACTCTTGCCGCGCACCTCCGCCAGGCGGAACTCCCGCTTGATCTTCCGTTCCTCCGGAGTCAACAGGCCTTCCTCGCAGCGCAGGTTCGCGCCACGAAACACGCCGTTCCACCGATCCGGGGCCATCGGCAGGCCCTGCTCGGTCAGCCACAACCACGCTGGCTCCGGCCCCTCCGGCCCCTCCACGAACAGCCACTGCCGCTCACGCCAGTCCAGCCGACTCAGCTCCTGCCCGCCGCCGACGCCATCCGAGTCCACCCACTCGACTCTCGGCTTCAGGCCCCGCGTCGCCTTCGTAACCAGCCGCATCATGGGCAACCGGTCATAGCGCCCCTCCGCCTGAGCGCGCTCCACTGCCCAAGCCCGCTCCGACTCCAGGTAGGCAGCGACCTGGCCGACCGCATCCACCGATGCGTAGAAGACCCGGCTCTCCTTCGCCCGCGTGACCGCCGCGGCGATGCGGCCGTGGCAGTACCGGCCGAAGCGCAGTCGCTGGCTGGGCAGTTCGAACGTGAGCAGGGAACCGCCCTCCTGCCGACGCAGGCCGGAGCTGAGCAGCAGCTGCACGAAACTGGTGTTGCGCAGCTCCGTCCGCGACTCCCACCCCGGTGCCGATGTACCAGCACGGGTATGGCCCGAACTCCCCCAGTACCGCTGAAACCGCGCGGACGCATGCGCTGACCCGCACGTTCACCGAAGGCGAGCTGTCACCGAACACTTGATCATTTATGGTCGACACCTAGCGTTGCTGCTGATCATTCCGCTGGCGGTGGCGATGACCGGTGCCCACAGCGCCGGAGCCGCCTGCAGAAGATGAGGCGAGCGGTGAGGTTGAAACCTCGGCGGTTGCGAAGCAGGTGCGCTGGCCGCCTCCGCGCGGGTCAGCCGTGACCACACACCGGGAGACCTCCGCGATCCCTTCACCGGCCTCACCCACCACTGACGACCAGGCCCCGGGACCACGGCTTGTGGTGCCTACCCGTTCCTGGCCGAGGGCGGCCTCGGCGCGCAAGGCATCTACGTCGTCCGGGATGTGCACGCGGAAGCCGCGTTCTGTCACGACCCGTTCTGGCTCTACGGGCGTCTCGAGGTGTTCACCAACCCAACATCCCGCTTGCCGGGGTGATCGGCATGGGTAAGTCCACCGTGGCCAAGTCCCTCGCGGTACGGGCCGTCGCCTTCGGCTACCGGATCTACCTGCCGTGCGGCCCGAAGAGCGAGTGGACCGTCGTTGACCGGGAACTGGGCGGTCAGACCATCGCGGTGGGTCCCGGCCTGCCAGGGCGTCTCAACCCTCTCTAAGCCCCCGCGCGGCGGAACAGGGTCAGCGAGGAGGACTGGCGCAGCGATGTCCGCAAGCGGCACCACTCCGCTGCTCGGCCATATCGCCCACGTCCTCGGCTCACCGGAACAGCTCGACGCCGCACTCGAGCCCTCCGGCCGCCTGGGGCACGCTGCCGAAGACCTTGCCCACGCTCTCCCGCCTCGGGGTGCAGGCGATGACACCGCGCATGTCCTGACGATGACCTGCGCCTCCGCGTGGACGGAATCCGCCCTCGCAGATCCGACCATGCACGCTTAACCAACGGCCACCGGTTCCGCCCAGACGACTCAGGCGAGCCGCCCACACCCGCTCCCATCACCGCGCAGTCACTTCCAGCTGGGCGGCACCGCCACGCCCCATCGATACCCGAGCAGCACCGGCTTTGAGAGGAGGTTTCGGACGCGCTACTGACGCTTTCGGGTCGGGGTGATGTCATGGCGGAGCTGGAGCACGGCCTCGTCGACTCGTTTCGGTCTCGTCCGAAGTGAGGTCCTCGGGAAGAATCACGGGTGTGGCGCTGCGTATCCACTTCACCGCCGAGGACCTGGCCCGTACTCGTCTGGCCTCGGCTCCTCGTCCGTTGCTTGAGCTGGACATCGGGATCCGGCTGCTGCAGGGGAGATCGCATCCTGTGCAATTTGACGCCTGGCGAGATCGTGCGGCCAAGCGTCTCCACCCACGATTCCGGCCTCTGTTCGAGTTGATTCCGCCGGCTGGTGCGGGGGTGGACTTCCTCAGCCTGGTCGGCGAAGGGAGCACGGCCGATCTTGTGGAGCAGTTACGTTCCACTCCGGCAGAGCGTGTACGTAAGGGTCTAGAAGAATGGGCCAGGCAGGGCGATGCGCGACTGTCGCCGGACACGTACCGGGCCAGCCAGAAACCCCTGTTCGCTCAGCAACTTGCTGCTTTGGTTGAAGAGGCTCACGAGCGCTTCATTGCACCGTACTGGCCACAGATCGACCGGCTTGCTCACGCGGACCGGGCCCTTCGTTTGAGGCATCTGAGCGAGCACGGAGTGGAGCGCCTCCTCCGTGAACTCAATCCGCGCAGGATCATGTGGAATCCTCCCGTGCTCCACGTCACCATGGCCTCCGGACGCAATGGCGATGTGCACCTCGACGGCCGCGGATTACTGCTCATACCCACCCTGTTCGGCTCGCACCACCCGGCTCTGTGCGACAGAGCGGAACCACAGCCGTGGCTCACTTTCCCTATCCGCTCAGACCACCGGCTCTCCGAGCTGGCCACCATCACCGCAGCTGCCCTGGCAGAACCGTCCCAGTCTCTGACAGCGCTGCTCGGTCGCACCCGGGCCACCGTGATGAGCGTGATCGCTGACCATCCCGGCAGTACTACTACCCAGCTCGCCGAACATGCCCGCATCTCCCTGGCCAGCGCCAGCGAACACGCCACCGTTCTGCGCAACGCAGGCCTCACAGTTCTCCTCCGCGACGGCAAGAACGCCCGCCACACCACCACACCAGCGGGACTGGCCCTACTCTCCGCCTCCACCAGACACTGACCCGATCCGTACAGGTCAGGGGCGTAGGTGTGGGCTGATCGGTCTCCAAGCGCACAGGATGCGATCTCTCCTGCAACAGCCGGACCCCACGGGCCAGCTCAAGCAACGGAACGAGGGCCAGAAGCCAGACGAGTACGCGCCAGGCCCTCGGCGGTGAAGTGAATACGCAACACCACACTCCTGATTCTTTCCGATGGCCTCACTTCGGACCAGCCCGAAACAAGTCGACGCGCCCACGTCAGCAGCGCGAATCTGAAGTTGCACAAAGGACCCAAGGAGCCTTGTGAAGAGCGCTCTGGGAACTGTCGTGTCAGGTTCGACCAGGTAACTGGGGAATGGCCCTCGGTACAGCAGGACCACCCCGAACTGAAGCCCAAGAGAAGGAGTGACATGAAGATCCGTAATGTGCTGACTGGCATGACTGGGGTCGCGCTCGCGCTCGGTATCGCGACCTCCCCCGCCTACGCCGACGGACAAACCCAACTTGGCCCCAACAACCGGGCCGGGGTCCAGTACCGAAGCTATGGCGACATCTTCGAGATCTGGGACAACGTGCCAAACAAGAAGGCGGTCCACGTGAAGTGGGCCTACAACTCCGCCTTGAACGGCGCAGCAACCCTCCGCGTGCCAACGGACTACAGCACTGGTTACACCTACAACCTGGAGCTCAACGAGGCACGCGGCACGGTCTACTTCAAGGTCTGCGAAGGGACCGACTGCTCTCGCCTGGGCAGCAGCAACATCTGAGAGAACCGCCCACCGGCGAAAGCTGGCCCCGCTCCTGCCATTACCTGCCTCGATGGCCAGTCGCCCTGAAGGGCGGCTGGCCGTCCCACGTTCCCGAACTCGACAGTGCCGTCACGCTCTTCGACATTCACGAGCCAGTTGATCGACAACTGACTCCAGAATCGGTCGACAGTCGCTGTTCCTTGAGATACAGAAAGCCATGGGTGATGTCATCGCGGAGCTGGGATGAATTCGATCTCGATGATGAACCGTCGAGAGTTCTGGCCGGTACTGCAGAAGTTTGAGGCGGATACGGGTGAGGGCTGCGAGACGCTGTACGAGACCTACGGCGACCGCGGGCCGCTCGCTGAGAACTTCGACGCCGCCGTCCGCTGGGTCGAATGGGCGCTGGCCACCGCCCGAACCGCTTGCCCCTCCCACCTCGAGCGCTCCGCCGAGCCGCTGCCCCACGAGGAGTTCGTCTGGGACGGCTCCTTCCACTGGGGCGAGTGGTGCGAGCCCAATCCCCGCGCCGCCGACGGTTCACCGATCGACGCGCGCAAGCAGAATCGCGCCGCCTGATGCAAGGCCGACAAGGGCGAGGTGGGCACCGCCTTCCTGCGCCGCTCCACCGCCGTACTCGCCGCCACCGCTCGCGCGCTGGGGCGCGCCAAGGAGGCCACTGCTAGGAGGAGTTGAGCGAGCGCGTCAAAGACGCCTGGGCACCGGGTTCCTGGCCACCGCCGACCTGCTGCCGGTCCTCGCCGACACCGGGCACGCCGATGTCGCCTACGAGGTGCTGCCGCAGCGCACCCCGCCTTCCTGGCTCGCCATGCTCGACCGGGGCGCCACGACCATCTGGGAGGACTGGGACGGCGTCGACGAGCACGGCACAGCGCACGAGTCGCGGGCTGCGGCAGGCGGAGTCCTCGGTGGCCTGGGAGTCCTTCGTCGTCATGCCGGTCCCGCACCCGTCGGTGGGCTGGGCGAGGGGACGTTCCGACGCGCCATCCTGACTCCGCCTACGCGGGATCGATGTGGCACTTCCTGGCCGTTCATTAGGCAAGTGCGTTGTCGGGCAACGAGGTGTCGGCTGCTTTCGGCCGTGGGACTGGTGGGCTCGTATGTTGAGGTGTCGCATATTCCTCGTGCCGATGTGGGCGCTAGGGGGGACGGCACCCGACTGGTGCTGACCTCTCCCGAGCCCGGATCACTTGCGAAGTCGAGAACGGTACTCGCCCGGGGCCGTGCCTCGGGCATGTCTGAAGGCACGGCTGAAAGCGTGCGGAGAGCCGTATCCGACCGCGCCGGAGATCGACTCGACCGGCTCATCGGTATCGCGGAGCCGGACGGACGCCAGGTCGATGCGCCACTGCGTCACGTACGCGCCCGGCGTCTGTCCGAGGGCGGACCGGAAACGCCTGGACAGCGTCGCCCGGGAGACGCTCGTCGCAGCGGCCAGGGTCTCCGTGGTCCAGGGGTGTCCCGGTTGGGCGTGGACACATGCCAGAGCGTCGCGCACGACCGGATCACGCATCGCTCCCAGCCATGAGCCGGACTGCTCCTGCGGGTGGCGGGCCAGCCAGGCGCGTACGAACTGGACGAGCAGAAGGTCGACGATGCTGTTGATGGCGGCGGTGGTGCCGATCTGCGGTTGTGCGAGCTCAGCAGCGAGAAGTTCGACGGTCCTTCTGAGCTGCGCGTTCTCCCGGGCTGTGACGTGCATCGGCCGAGCGAGAGAGGTAAGCACCGGTGTGCGCACCTCCGGGTCCTGCTCATAGTGCAGGACGATCACTTCCGTCTGCACCGGCGCCGAGCCCAGCCGCAGGGCCCGGCCATCGCCAAAAGCCCGGGCCGCCGCCTCACGGTCGCAGGAACCCATCGTCACGCTGGCGCCGCCGGCTATCCCGTGTGCGGTGCCCGGCGATACCAGGACGGCGTCTCCTGCCTGCACCTCCACGGGTTTCCCGCCTGGGACGTGGAGCCACATAGTGCCGCGGGACACCACGTGCAGTGCCGCTCCTGGATAGGAGTCCAGCCACAGGCCCCAGGTTCCTCCGGCCTTCAGCATGACCCCGAGCGCCCCACGCGCACCCGAAACACGCAAGACCTCCGCCAGCACATCCATGGGTCCATTCTCGTCCACCGCCGCGAACCGCCCACCGACGGCCGACGACGCATGTGTCCTCGTCCACAGCTTCAGGCCACGTCAAGAACGACCTTTCCGTGCACCTTCCGCGCGAACAGTGCCTGGACGGCGTCGTCCACGCCCTGCCAGTCGCCTCGCAGTCCGACCGGTGCCGAGAGCCTCCCGGCGGCCATGAGGCCCAGCAGGTCCGTCAGCTCCCCGCTGGTCGGCGTCATGTCGCCGTAGGTGGCGATGCTGCGGGGCTCACCGAAGCCGAACAAGGCCCCTGACGGGAACGTGGTGTCCTGCCCCGAGGAGTAACCGACCAGGTGGATGGTGCCGCCCTCGGCGAGGGAACTCCACGCCTGGGCCACCAGCGGCCCACCGACCGTGTCCAGGACGAGGTCGAACCGGCACTCGGCCTCGGCCAGGTCGGCCAGGTCGGTCAGGACCTTGCCGGCCCCGAGTTCGCGGAGCCCGGCGGCCCGCTCCGGCGAACCCACGAGTGCCGTCACCCGGGCACCCGCCAGCGCCGCCAGCTGGACGGCGAAGTGTCCCACGCCCCCGCTGGCGCCGGTGATCAGAACGTCGCGCGCCAGCAGGGAACGCTTGCGCAGCACCCGGAATGCGGTGACTCCGGCGATCCCCAGCGCAGCGGCGTCGGCCAAGTCCACGCCCTCGGGGACGGTGCCGAGCGAGGCGGGGCTGACTGCCACCCGCTCCGCCCACGCGTGGGGAGCCATTCCCAGCGCGACGCGCGTACCTTCGGGCGGCCCCGAGCCGTCGGATGCGGCGCGCACCACGACGCCGGCCGCGTCGTGACCGTGCACAGCGCCGGCCGGCCACTGGTGCACGTAGTTCAGCTCTCCGAAGTTGAGACCGATGTGCCGTATCTCCACCAACGCCTCACCGGCGGACGGCACGGGCTCATCGACATCGGCGAACCGGACGGGGCCGGCCTCACTGTGATCGACCACAAGGGCGCGCATGGGTGTGTTTCCTTCTCTCGTGGATGCGCCTGAACACTCGGCGCGGCAGCAGATCGAGTGCGCACATGCCGCACTGCCGCCTTCTTGGAACCCTTTCGCAGGACCGGGACAGCGACCAGACCAGTGAGAATCAATCAGTTGACGATCTGTGTCAGTGCGACTCGCGGCGCGTCGAGCCCTGCACCCGTCCGGTGGATGCCGCTGTGACGGGCAGACATACCCGGCAACGTGATGGTCTTGAGGCGTCAGCGCTCCCGCTTCCGTCGGGCGGCGGGGTCGCGCTGGGCGACGTGCCGGGCGACCGCGTCGACGCCGGGGCGGGCATACCGCTCCAGGGAGGGGACGGAGGCGTGGCGGGAGCGGGCCAGGAGCATCGGGGTGGAGGTGCCGCCCCACGTGGGCAGCCGCGCGTTTGGCCAGCGCCTCCGGCAGCGCCGGATCGTCGATGACCGCGATGGGGACGGCAGGGGAGCACAATCACCGATTCCGCCCCCATGAATCCGGGCAGTCTTCAAGCCCACCTGCGGGAGATCGGCATGGGGGCGGCGCTATCTGCCCTGCGATAGATGGAGTTGATCACGGGCGCAGTGGCTCGGAACCGTCTGGCTGGTCGGGGACGCGGTCGAAGCCCTTGCCGCGGAAGCCGTGGACCAGGAGCTCACCTGTCTCTGCGTCGGTATCGCGGCATCCCCGGCGGATGTTGAGGACCTCGCCGGGGCGCATGCCGGAGAGGTAGCAGACCGCCGTGAACAGTGCGGCAGACACAGCGGTCGGCGGCTACGCCGTGCAGTTGGCCAAGCAGGCCGGCGCCTTCGTGATCACCACGGCCGGTCCGCGCAGCAGCGGGCGCGTCACGGCCGAGGGTGCGGACGAGGTCATCGACCACACGACCGCCGACGTCGTCGCGGCGGTGAGCGAGCCGGTCGACGTCGTGCTCAACCTCGCGCCGCCGAGTTGGCCTCGACCTACCGAAGCGAGTTCCTGTAGCTCGGCTGGCGCGTTGACCACAAACGTCCGCCGTCATCGGACTTCGCCTCGCGCCACGCCTTTGCGT
Organism: Streptomyces sp. NPDC001700; assembly: GCF_053596435.1. Lineage (NCBI taxonomy): Bacteria > Bacillati > Actinomycetota > Actinomycetes > Kitasatosporales > Streptomycetaceae > Streptomyces > Streptomyces sp. NPDC001700. The sequence continues at coordinate 143,908 of NZ_JBSFGE010000010.1, read as the reverse complement.
CCGAAGCCATGAGGTGGCTTCGGACGCCCTTTCTTCGGGACGGGCCCGGTCAGATGGCGCTGGCCCGCTGTGTCGCCCCGCCCTGAGGTGAGGTCAACGGACGTCGAACGAGTGGATTTGGTAGCCGTTGGCAGAGCAGGCGATCAGCCGGGGGTAGGTGGGCGCGGTGGTGCCAGCGGGGTGAATGCACTTGTTGTGGGCCACGTTGCGCAGCTGGTACCGACTGGGCTTGCTGGAGTCCACCATGGTGAGGGTCTGCTCCTCCCACCGGGGATCGCATGGACGCTGCTGGAGGGCTTCCGTGTCGCCGCCGCCCACAGCGGTGACGCACATGTCGCTGTTCAGATTGCGCAGCAGGAAAGTGTCGCGGGTGACCGGATCTCTGTCAGCCGTCGGCGTCCTCTTCGGCGAGACCGGCGGCGGCCGGGTCGCGCAGGGGCCGCAGGAGCTACCGCCAGGGAGCAGGCCAACGAAGATCGCAGGCAGGTCGTCCCACCCGAACCGCAGCCCGCATCACCGGACTTGGCTGGTCAGGCGCTGACGGTGCGAAGGAAGTGGTCGGCGTCCTCGGGTTCGGCCAGCCGTCCCACCTCCAGCCAGGAGCCGTCGGCGAAGCGCAGCCGGAACGTGGCGAATCCGCGCGGCTGGCCCGCCTCGCCTTCGACGTGGGCCTGGTCGAGGGGGAACTCCGCGACGGTCCGGAAGTCGTCGGCCTTGGTGGGCGACAGTCGACGGCGAGGAGACGTGGCGATACAGACGCGATCGCGCCCCAGCATGACCAGGCGTTTGGGGTTGGGCGAATGCCCGTACCAGTGCAGCAGCAGCTGACCTGCGGTCAGGTTCCAGTCTGTCGATCAGCATCATCGGGATGACGACGAAGAAGCTCGCACCAGACCAGGGCCACCGGCTCCTCGCCCAGGATCTTCCGGGCCCGCCGATGTACCGCGCGCTTCGCCATGCGGAAGATCGTAGAACAAGGCCTGCCGTCCCGGTATGTCGGCCGGTTCACACAGGTGCATGCTCGGCGGAAGGCGGGGTAGGCACGGCCATATCAGCTCGAATTCACAGGTTTGGTCGGGTCCCGCATGGGGGCCGACCGTTGGAGGAACGTAGTGCCGACCATGGGGAGAACGTAGTGTCGACGGCCACCGGAGCGGAGGACCCTGCTGATCGCATGGCACGCCTGGAGCGGGCGGGGTCGCAGGCCCCTGCCCACCGGGGGGCGTCGTGAGGACGGCTGGAGACCTCATCGCGCCTCAGCACCCCGCGCACCGTGACGGCGACCGGCCGGGCTGGTTCACGCGCCTGGCGGAACACGCTTCGAACTTCACCAGCTCCCCCGGCTTCTTCGGCGTGTGCCTCGTTCTGGTCGCCGGTGCGATCACCGCGCATGCCCTGAAGCTGCCCACGCCGTGGCTGCTGATGGTGGGCGAGGCGATGTCCGCTGTGTCGCTGCTGCTTCTGGCACTGCTGAAGAACTCCGAACGGCGCGCGGAACACGCCATCCAGCGCAAGCTCGACGCCATCGCCGCCGCGCTGCTGGAGAACCAGCGGCACGAACCGGGAGCGGCGAGCGAGGAACTCCGCCAGGCCATCAACGTGGACAAGCAGAACTGACCACGCGCGGGATGGCCACCGCACCTGGAGTGGCGCCAGGGGCTGGTTCGACGGCCTGGCGCCACTCCTGCCGTCCGCCTGACGGCCCGGCTCAGACGCCGGAGGAGACCTCAGCCTTTTCGTCGGACCCCGTGTCCTTCCCCTCGGCCGCCGCCAGCCTGCGGTTGCGCTGGACCGAGGAGACGAAGGACCAGGCGATCAGGACGACGCCGACGAGGCCCGTGATGACCTCGTGGATCTCGTACTGGATGGTGACGAGCAGGATCACGGCGAGGGCGCCGATCGCGTAGTGCGCGCCGTGCTCCAGGTAGGCGTAGTCGTCGAGGGTGCCCTGGCGGACCAGGTAGACCGTGAGCGAACGGACGTACATCGCGCCGATGGCGAGGCCGAGTGCCATCAGGACGATGTCGTTGGTGATCGCGAAGGCGCCGATGACACCGTCGAAGGAGAAGGACGCGTCCAGGACCTCCAGGTAGAGGAACATGAAGAACGCGGCCTTGCCCGCCATCACGACCGCCGGGACCTGCTTGCCGCTCTTCTTGGCCTCTTCCTCGGCCTCGTGCTCGCGCTCCTCCTCTTCCTCGAGCTTGTTCTCGAAGTAGCCGGAGAGGCCGCCGACGATCATGTAGGTGATCAAGCCCGCGATACCGGCGATCAGGACGGTCTCCGCCTTGTCCACATGGATGCCGCCGTGCTGGTGGGCGTTGGTGGCGAAGGTCATCGCGGTGACGAGCAGCACGATGAGCGCGATGCAGGCGGAGAGCATGTCGACCTTGCCGAGCTTGGCGAGCGGACGCTCCAGCCAGCCGAGCCACTTGATCTCCCGGTCCTCGAAGATGAAGTCAAGGAAGATCATCAACAGGAACATGCCACCGAAGGCGGCGATCGACGGGTGGGCGTCGGTCACCAGCTGCTGGTACTTCTCCTTGTCGTCGAGCGCGAGCCGCACCGCTTCGATCGGACCGATCTGGGCGCTGACGGCGACGATCACGACCGGGAAGACCAGGCGCATGCCGAAGACCGCGATCAGGATGCCGATGGTGAGGAAGATCTTCTGCCAGAAGGCGTTCATCTTCTTCAGGATCCCGGCGTTGACCACGGCGTTGTCGAAGGACACCGAGATCTCGAGGATGGACAGGATCGCCACGATCCCGAAGCCGGTCCACCCCCCGTAGAACACCGCCGCCACCAAGCCGAGCGCGGTGACCGCGAACGACCAGCCGAACGTTTTCAGAAGCACTGGCTACCCAATCGTTTTGTACGGGGCTCCCCCGCGCCGTACCTGGTTTTTACGAAACATTGACCCCGAAGTCTAGCCTCCCCACAGCCCCGTTGGGTTCGTCGGGCCCGCCGTCCGCGGGCGGCGGCCACGCCTTGACCGAGTGGTGGGTGTACGACGGCACGCTGGGCGCGCCGAAGGCGGCGCAGCTGCGCGGCTCGTGTGCCTGCGGCTGGACGAGAAGACCGCCCGTTCCCGTCTGCTCCACTACAGCCTCAGAAGCTGATCATGCGGTGTCCGCGGGCGGTATCCATGTACTCGCGGACCCGGTGGATGAGGCCGTCCCGGAGTTCGAAGACGAGGCAGTAGTCGTTGGCGTAGTGGTTGCCGTCGGCCAGAGTCGCCGCCATGGTTTCCTCCACGATCACCCGATCTCCGTCGACGTGGAAGCCGTGGAAGGTGACCGCGACGTCGCGCACGAACAGCCGGGGGAAGTCGTCGGCGAGGAAGCGTGTGATCGCGCGCTTGCCGACCATGTGGCTCGGGGCGTCCAGGGCGATCGCGGTGGCGTTTCCCGGCGGAGCGAGCCATTCGGCGTCCTCGGTGAAGACCGCGGATATCTGATCGGCGTCATGAGTGGCGAACGCCTGCCATGCGGCCTCGACGATGGTGCGACTGTCCTGTGACATGCCGCGACAGTAGGCGGGGCGGCGGGGGCAGGGCTGGCGGGTTTCCGTCATCATCGCCGACCCACCCACCAGTTGGCCACGGCCACGCCACGGTCCACCTTGCGGCAGGTGCAGGCAACGGTCGCCGGCCGGTCCGCGTCTCTATCCGAGTCGGAGTGATGCGCGATGTGGCAGGTGTGGGTGGCAACGCCTTCGGAGAGGACGATCCCATGGTTCGGTTCAGCAGACGCGGCGCCCTGACGGGCCTGGCGGCGCTGGGTGCTACGGCGGTGATGGGCGGCACGGCGCGAGCACGCGCGCCCCACGGCCCACACGTTCCCGCGTTGGACATCGTCACCGGAGAGGACGGCTTCTCGGCTCCCTCAGCGACCCGCGCGGGCGCCGTCGCCTTCCGGTTACGGACTACCAGCCACCGGACGGGCGCCGTTGGCCTCGCCCGGCTGCGGCGCGGCGTGAGCGAGGCGGAGTTCCGTACCCGGTTGCGGAGCGTTTTCGCGACCGAGGGCCGGGAGAACATCGAGGCGGCCAAGGCCCTGATGGCCGCCGCCGAGCTGTACGGGGGCGGCTTCACCCACGTCGGCACGGACACCGGCTTCACCATCGGGCTGGAGCCCGGCCGCTATCTGATCCTGGAATTCCTGGACTTCGAGGGCGACCGGGGCCGCGACCCCGCGCCGGGGCAGGAGTACGTCCGCACGCTCACGGTCCGCCCACCGCGCGACCAGGCCCCGGCCGCCGCCCCCGCGGCCACCCTCACGGCCTGGGAGGCCCCCGGCCTGGGACCCCGCTTCGACCTGAGCGGCCAACTCAGGCCCGGCAGCCCCCTCCGGTACGTCAACCGCATGCGAGGCCAGGTCAACGAACTGGTCCTCTACCCCATCGCCGACGACACCGTCACCGAGGACGACATCCAGGCGTTCTTCGACCACACCGCGCCCCCGCCCTTCGACATCACCCGCTGGCTGGGCACCCCGCCGCTCTCCCCGGGCCGGGCAGCCACCCTCGCCCCGCCGCTCTCCCCCGGCCGGTACGCCGCCGTCACCTGGGTCACCAGCATCCACGACGCCAAGCCCCTGGCCGCCCACGGCCAGCACCGCATCCTCACCGTGTCCTAGCCCGCATCGCCGAACGCCCCTGACCTGCGGCTTAGCAAGAATCTTCCGGACTGTGGCGGCTAGGAGAGAGATTCTGCCTCGCCGGAGGCCGTTCCGGGGTAAGAACGCAAACACATTCGGGCCGATTCCGCCTAGCCTCCCTCTCAGAGCAAGGAATGAGAGGGATCGAACCATGGAACTGACGACGCTGGCGGCCTTTTTGGCAGTGGATCTGCTGCTGGTGTTCACCCCGGGGGCCGACTGGGCCTACGCGATCTCGGCCGGTCTGCGGGACCGGTCGGTCGTTCCGGCGGTCGCCGGGCTGATCGCCGGGTACGTCGGGTACACGCTGCTCGCCGTCGCGGGGCTGGTGGTGATCGTGGCGAGTTCGGCGACCGTGCTCACCGCGCTGACCGTCGCCGGGGCCGGGTATCTGGTGTGGCTGGGCTGCGGTGTGCTGCGGCAGCCCGCCACGCTGACGGCCTCCGACGAGGCCATGGGGTCCTCCCGCTTGCAGATCATGCTCAAGGGGGTCGGGATCAGCGGCCTGAACCCCAAGGCGCTGCTGCTCTACTTCTCGCTGTTCCCGCAGTTCATCGACCCCGCCCACGGCTGGCCGGTCGCCGCGCAGACCGGTCTGCTCGGCACGCTCCACATGACGGCCTGCGCGCTGGTGTACCTCGGCGTCGGTGTGCTCGCCCGTACGGTCCTGAAGACGCGGCCGGGGGCGGCCCGGGCGGTGACCCGCGTCTCCGGGGCGATGATGATCGCCATCGGGGTGTTCCTGCTGGTGGAACGGATCGTCGGCTGGTGAGCCCCCGTCACCCGGGCGGCAGCGGCGGGGGCGCCTGGGCCAGGCCCGTCTGGTAGGCGATGACGACCAGTTGGGCACGGTCGCGGGCGCCCAGCTTCGTCATCGCGCGGTGGACGTGGGTGCGCACGGTCAGCGGGCTGACCGTGAGGATCTCGGCGATCTCGGTGTTGGATTTGCCCTCGGCGGCCAGGCCCATCACCTCGCGTTCGCGGACCGTGAGTTCCGACAGGCGCTGCGGGGGCGCGAGGTGGGTGTCGGGGGCGGGGGACATGAGGAAGTTCGTGATGAGGGTGCGGGTCGCGGCGGGTGACAGCAGCGCCTCGCCGGAGGCCACCGTACGCAGACCTGCCAGCAGGGTGTCGGCGGTGACGTCCTTGCCGAGGAAGCCGCTGGCGCCGCCGCGCAGCGCCTGGGCGACGTAGTCCTCGGTCTCGAACGTCGTCAGGATGAGCACGCGGGTGGCGGCCAGTTCCGGGTCGGCGCAGATCGCGGAGGTGGCGGCGAGACCGTCGGTGCCCGGCATCCGGATGTCCATGAGGACGATGTCGGGGTGGTGGGCGCGGGTCAGCTCCAGCGCCTCCGCGCCGTCCGAGGCCTCGCCGACCACCGTCATGTCCGCGCAGGAGTCGATCAGGATCCGGAAGGTGGCCCGCAGCAAGGCCTGGTCGTCGGCGAGCAGCACCTTGATGGTCATGACTCTTCTCCTCCTGAGGGAACATCGGTGGCGGCCGTGGCCGGTTCGGGTGCCGAGGGCTGGAGCGGCAGCGCGGTGGTGACCTCGAAGCCGCCTTCCGGGCGGGGTCCGGCGCGGAGTTCGCCGCCGATGGTGTGGGCGCGTTCGCGCATGCCCATGAGGCCGAAGCCCCGGCCCCGTACGGCCTCCAAGCAATCGTTGGCACCCGTGGCGCCGGAGGTGTCCGGGCCGTCGTTGCTGACCGTGATCAGCAGGCGCGAACCGGCGTAGGCGAGGCGTACGTGGGCGGAGTCCGCGGCGGCGTGCTTGGTGACGTTGGTGAGCGCCTCCTGCACGATCCGGAACGCGGTCAGGTCCACCCCGGGCGAGAGCGGGCGCGGCTCCCCTGTCGTGGTGACCGTGACGGCGAGTCCCGCGGACGCGCACGCCGAGACCAGTTCGGGCAGGCGGGCGAGGCCGGGGGACGGCTCCAGCGCTCCGGTGGCCGGGTCGTCGTTCTGGCGCAGCAGTCCCAGCGTGGCCTTCAGCTCGCGCAGCGCGGAGGACGTGGTGCCGGTCAGGTCGGTGAGGATCTGCTGCGTCTGCCGCGGGTTGCTGAGTACGAGGTGGGCTGCCGTACCGGCCTGCGCGTTGGCCAGGGCCAGGTGGTGGGCGACGACGTCGTGCAGCTCGCGGGCGATGCGCATGCGCTCCTCGGTGACGCGCAGCCGTGCCTCCTCCTCCCGGGTGTGCTCGGCGTGTTCGGCGCGGGCCTGCACCGAGGCCAGGTAGGCGCGCCGCAGCCGGGTCATGGTGCCCGCGGCGAGCGGCAGCAGCAGCCAGAAGAAGGGGCCGACCGTCCTGAGCACCACGGAGAGGCTGTCCATGGAGTCGGAGGCCACGGACGCGGCCATCAGCGCCACCATGGTGGTGAAGCCGAAGACGCGGGTGGTCCTGCGGTCGGAGAGCGTGGCCAGCCAGTAGAGCGCCGCCATGACCGGGCCCAGCAGCAGCGGGGTGAGCAGATACCCCAGCGCGATCACGACCACCGTGCAGACCCCGGTCACGACGACGGCGGTGCGCGGGTGGGTGCGGTACTTGAGCAGGGCGAGGCAGGACACGCCCATCAGGACGAGGGCGGCCCTGCCCTGGTCGGGCGGGTCGGCGCCGGGCAGCGTGAGATCGCTGCCGAGGGTCGCGCACCCCATCAGGGCCAGGACGACCGCCACGTCGACGATGCGGGGGTGGCGGTCGGCGTACTGCTCGAAACGGTCCGTATAACGCTCAAGGCTGGTGCTCATCGGGTTCTCCGGTCGGTGCTCTGGGACCATCGTGGCCCGTTCCCCGCGCGGACGGCTGCCGGGGCCGCCCGTGTCGTGCGCCACGGGCGGCCCCGGCGGGGGTGGGTCGGGCGGCCGTATCAGACGCGGGCCGCTTCCCGGCCGGGTGTCTCGGCCGCTTCCGGGACAGCAGTCTGGTCCACTGCCGGGCGGCGGCTGAGCGCCTCGCCCTCCACATCGACGTTGGGCAGCAGCCGGTCCAGCCACTTCGGCAGCCACCAGGCCTTGTCGCCGAGCAGGGCGAGTACGGCGGGCACGATCGCCATCCGTACGACGAAGGCGTCGAACAGGACGGCGGCGGCGAGTCCGAACCCGATCATCTTGATCATGGAGTCGCTCTCGCCGACGAACCCGGCGAACACCGCGATCATGATCAGCGCGGCGGCCACCACCACCCGGGCGCTGTGTCGGAAGCCGGACGTGACCGCCTGGCCGGGCCGCTCACCGTGGACGTACGCCTCCCGCATCCGCGAGACGAGGAACACCTCGTAGTCCATGGCCAGGCCGAAGACGATGCCCACCAGGAAGATCGGCATCAGGCTCATGATCGGGCCGGTCTGTTCCACGCCGAGGAGTTCGGCGCCGTGGCCCTGCTGGAAGACCAGGACGACCACGCCGAGGGAGGCCAGCACCGACAGCAGGAAGCCGACGGCCGCCTTCAGCGGGACCAGCAGGGACCGGAAGACCACCAGCAGGAGCACGATCGCGAGGCCCACCACGACGACCAGGTAGGGGATCAGCGCGGACTGCACCTTGTCGGAGATGTCGATGTTCAGCGCGGTGGTGCCGGTGACCTCGAAGGTCGCCCCGGTCCTGGCCTCGGCCGCGGGCCGCTCGTCCCGGATGGTCGTGACCAGGTCCTTGGTCTTCTCGTCGGTCGGCGCCGTGGACGGTACGACCTGGAAGACGGCCGTGTCACCGGCTTCGTTGAAGCGGGCCGGGGAGACGGAGACGACGCCCTCGGTGCCGCCGATCTCCTTCGCGACCATCGCGGCGGCGGACTTCGGGTCGCCGTCCCCCTTCGCATCTACGACGACCGTCAGCGGCCCGTTGAAGCCCGGCCCGAACCCCTCGGCGAGCGCGTCGTAGGCCCGCCGCTCGGTGGTGGAGGTCGACTTCGCCTCGTCACCCGGCATGCCGAGCTGCAGGTTCGTCATCGGCACCGCGAGGGCCCCGAGGCCCACCACGCCGAGCAGCAGCACGGGCAGCGGACGCCGCAGCACGAACCGCGCCCAGCGGGTGCCGCCGTTGTTCTCGGTGCTCTCCTCGATACGGCCGCTCTTGCGGGCCCGGCGCCGGAGCACGGCGTTCGGCCAGAAGCCGAGGAACGCCGGGACCAGCGTCAGCGCGATCAGTACGGCCACCACGACCGCGCCCGCCGCGGCCAGGCCCATCTTGGTGAGCATCGGGATGCCGACCACCGCGAGTCCGGCCAGCGCGATGACGACGGTGAGCCCGGCGAACACGACCGCGGAACCGGCCGTGCCGACCGCCAGACCGACCGCCTCCTGCGGTGCGTGGCCCTTGGCGCGCTCCTCACGGTAGCGGGAGACGACGAACAGGGCGTAGTCGATGCCGACCGCGAGGCCCAGCATCATCGCCAGGGTGCCGGTCGTCGTGGACAGGCCCAGCGCCTCGGACAGGGTCAGGATGGTGGCCATGCTGACGCCGACGCCGATGATCGCGGTCAGCAGCGGCAGTCCGGCGGCGGCCAGCGAGCCGAAGGTGACGAGCAGTACGACGGCGGCTATCGCGACGCCGACCACCTCGGCCACACCGCCGGGCCCGCCACCCTCGTTCATCGCGCTTCCGCCCGCCTCGACGGTCAGCCCGGAGTCCCGGGCCGTGTCGATGGCCCGCTCCAGCCGCGTCGTGCTGGCGTCGGTGAGGTCGGCTGCGGCGACCTTGTAGGTGACGGACGCGTACGCCGTCGTGCCGTCCTTGCTGACGGCCTTCGCCCGGAACGGGTCGACGGCGCTCGCGACCTGGGGGCCGTCGGCCAGGTCGGCCACGGCCTTCTCGACGGTCCGCTTGTTCTCGGTGGCGGTGACCTTCTCACCGCCCGGCGCGACGAACACGACCCTGGCTGTCGCGCCGTCTGCGGTGACGCCGGGGAAGCGCTGTTCCATGAGGTCGAACGCCTTCTGGGCCTCGATGCCCGGCATGGAGAACTCCTCGTCGGAGGCCCCCGGAGCCTTGAGGGCGCCCAGCCCGACAGCGGCCAGGACGGCCGCCCAGACCAGGGCGACGTACCAGCGTCGCCGGAAGGCCAGACGGCCCACTTGGTAAAGGAATGTAGCCACGGCAGGAGGTCTCCACATCTGGTGCCGACTGTCCGCCCAGACTCCCCGGGAGCGGGCCGTCCTGTCGTCGTGCGCCTGCCGACACTTCCCGCTACTGAGAACGCAGTACGACTGGGCCGGGCGGATCCATCGCTGGTACGACAGACCGGCACTGCCGCGAGGGCGACGGCTACGACGGCGTGTGCAGGATCCGGAAGCGTTCGGGGTGCGCCGGATCCCGGTCGACGACCTGGAGGGGCGCCCCCGCCCATTGCCACACGCTGATGCCCGGCGTGCGGGAGAACCGGATCTGCCCGCGAGTGCCTTCGACCGCCACGCGCGACCAGGATTCGGCGGTGCGCGCCCGGTCCGCGCCGTACGAGCGCAGCACATCGGCGAGGACGGCGACCGTGTCGTAGCCCTCGAAGGCGACGAAGGAAGGCGCTTCGCCCAGCCGCGCGCGCAGGGTCCTCTCAACTCGTACGCCGAGGGGGCCAAGGCGCTCGGGCAGGTAGCGCAGGAACGGGATCCCGGCGCCGTCCTCGCCCAGCGACGCCGCCCATTCGGCGAACTCCGGTTGCCCGGCCGGGGCGCCGATCATGACCTCGGCGAGGCGCTGGTCGCGGCGGACGGCCTTGACGATCGGCACGGCCGGTTCCGGGTGGCCGACCAGGAGGAGGAGGGCTGTCGCGCGCTGGCCGACGAGTGCGTCGCACACGGCCTCCGGGGCGAGCATGTCCAGTTCGATGACGGTGCCGCCGCGTGCGGCGAGATAGTCCCGCAGGATGCGGGTCCCGGCTGCCCAGTAGACGCTCGGCTGGGCCGCTATGGCGATGCGGCGGTGGCCCGCGCCGAGGAGGAAGTCCCCGTAGAGCTGCCAGCCACGGGACTGCGGCGGGGAGAGACGCGCGACCCATTCCGTCGGCTGTTCGGTGAGCGCGTCGAGCACCGCCGACGAGCAGAGGTACGGCAGGCCGAGGGCGTCGGCCCTGGTGGCAGCGGCGCGTGCGACGACGCTGTGGTACTCCCCCGCCACGGCGGCCACGCCCAGGCGGGCCAGTTCGTCGATGGCCGCCGTGGCCCTCTGCGGATCGGCCGAGGTGTCCCGGACCACCAGCTCCAGTGGTCTTCCGGCGATCCCGCCGGTGTCGTTGACCTCGGATACGGCCAGTTCGAGTCCGGCGAGCAGGTGGTGGCCCGCCTCGGCCCAGCCAGGGCGGGTCAGCGGAACGAGCGCGCCGATCCGGACGGATGTCCCGTCGGTCCGCTCGGCCTCAAGGGGTGCTGGTGGCGTCGTCATGCGGCAGTAGATCCAGCGCCATCGCCGCCAGGCAACCGATTATCTGTCCGCTCAGTGGCGGACCGGCGGCGGGGCAGCAGCAGCGGAGTCGCCAGCAGGAGCACGCCCGCCAGGCCGATGGCGGTACGCGGGCCGAGCAGGCTGCCCAGCATGCCCCAGACGGCCGTCAGGAGCGCGGTCGTGGCCTTGATCGTCACCGTCCAGGCGGACAGGGTGCGGGCGACCCGATCGGTCGCGGTGCGTTCGAGGCGGTAGGTGGTGTAGACGGGGTTGAAGACGCCGCAGCAGAAGATGAGCCCGAGCTCGACGCCGATCACCAGCAGCAGCCCTCCGGTGCCCGGCCCCAGGAAGGCCAGGCCGACGGGCCAGAGCGCGCGCAGCGCCCCGGACACGACGAGGACCCGGCGCTGTCCGAACCGGGTGACGAGCGGCCGGGCCAGCCGCGAGCCGATCAGCCCGGCGATCGAGGGCGCGGCGAAGGCGAGGCCGTACTGCCATGGCGCGAACCCGAGGTGGCCGAGCATCAGGACGGCCAGCAGCGGCTGGGTGGCCATCACCAGGGCGTTGAACAGGGCGGTGTTGAAGAACAGCGGCCGCAGCGCCGCGTCGGCGAGGGTGTACCGCCAGCCGTCGAGCAGGTCCCCGGCCCGCAGGCGCGCGGCCTCCTGGCGCTCGGGCGGCGGCTCGTGCCCGCCCATCGCGCGGAGCCCGAGGGCCGAGAGCAGGTAGCTGACCGCGTCGGCCACCACCGTGGCCACCGGGCCGAGGAGCCCGGTCGCCGCGCCGCCCAGCGGCGGGCCGATGATCGTGGTCGTCCAGGCCGTGGACTCGAAGCGGGCGTTGGCGACGAGCAGGTGCTCGGCCGGGAGCAGCGTCTTCAGGTACGCCCCGGAGGCCGCGCGGAAGGTGATGTCGGCCGCCGCGACGACGACCGAGACCAGCAGGAGCTGTACGTACGTGAGGACGCCGAGCGCGAACGCGGCGGGGATCGTCAGCAGCGCCGCGCACCGCACCAGGTCCGTCGCGATCAGCACCGGCCGCTTGCGGCGGAACTCCACCCACGGGCCGAGCGGCACCGCCACGGCCGCGCCCACGGCGGCCCCCACCGAGGCGAGCGCGGCGACCTCGGCCGGTCCTGCGTGCAGCGCCTCGATGGCGATCAGCGGGAACGCGCCGAAGGCGAGCCACGTGCCGAGCGCGCTGGAGGCGTACGCACCCCAGAACCACCCGAACCGCCGCCCCAGCCGCTGTCCACTCCTCATGCCCGACGCCCCTCACCATTCCGCTCCGCACAACCGATCCGCGATCGGAAGAATCAAAGCGAGCGCCGCGACCTGGGATCAAACAACTGCGGAGCCGTCAGCCACAACCGATGGTTGTGGCCATAGGGTGTCGGCGTGGACCTCGACACCGTCCGGACCTTCGTCGCCGCCGCCGACGCGGGGCAGTTCCAGGAGGCCGCCGCCGAGCTGGTGGTCACCCAGCAGGCCGTCTCCAAGCGCATCGCCGCGCTGGAGCGCGACCTCGGCGTGCGGCTGTTCACCCGCACCGCGCGCGGCGCCGGGCTCACCATCGACGGGCAGGCGTTCCTGCCCCACGCGCGCGAGCTGTTGCGCGCCGCCGAGCGCGCGGTCGCCTCCGTACGCCCCGGCAGCCGTCCGCTGCGCGTCGACGTGATCGCCTCGCGCGTCGCGCCCTCGGGCCTGATGCGCGGCTTCCACCGCGCGCACCCCGAGATCGACCTCGACGTGGTGATGCTGTTCGACGTCGAGGCGGCCGTCGCCGCCATCCGGTCCGGCGCGATCGACGCGTCCTTCCGCGCCGTCGCCATGCCCGGCCGCCCCCTGCCCGAGGACATCGAGTCCGTCCGGGTGCTCGACGAACCGCTCCAGCTCCTCACCGGCCCCGGCCACGCCCTGGCGGGCGCCCGGTCGGTGACCGTCGCTCAGCTCGCCGGGCACCGGATCTGGATGCCCGGCATCGTCCCCGGCACCGAGTGGGCCGCCTACTACGACGACCTCGTCGCCGAGTTCGGCCTCACCATCGAGGCGACCGGCCCCAACTTCGGCTCCGACGCGCTCCTCGACACCGTCGCCGACACCCCGGCCCTGGCCACCTTCATGAGCGAGCAGACCCGGCTCGTCTGGCCCTCGGGCCACGGCCTGCGCCGCATCCCGGTGACCGACCCGGTGCCCGTCTACCCGCACTCCCTCCTCTGGCACCGCGACAACCCCCACCCGGCCCTACCCGCCCTCCGCACCCACCTCGCCACCACGACGACCGACCACCACGCCGCCGGTACGTGGGCCCCGGACTGGGTGCTTCCGCGCTGAGCCGCCGCCCTCACTTCGGCGACGGTTCGCAGCAGCCACAGGCGTCGGCCGCAGGGTTCGGCGCGGCCGGGGGCGCGCAACAGCCCTTGCCCTGCCAGGCGTCGCGGCCCTCCCTGACCGCGATGGCGGCGATGACCAGGGCGGCGATGGGGTCGGCCCAGGACCAGCCGAGGGTGGCGTTGAGGACCAGGCCGACGAGGAGGACGGCGGAGAGGTAGGTGCACAGCAGCGTCTGCTTCGAGTCGGCGACCGCGCTGGCGGAGCCGATCTCGCGGCCCGCCGTGCGCTGGGCGGCGGAGAGGAAGGGCATCACGGCCAGGGACAGCGCGGCGATGACGATGCCGGGGGTGGAGCGTTCGGCCTCCCCGGTGCCGGTCAGCGCCCGGACCGCGTCGAGGGCGACGTACGCGGCGAGGGCGAAGAAGGAGACGGCGATGAGCCGCAGGGTCGTCTTCTCCCTCGCCTCGCGCACGGCGTGGTCGCGGGCGGAGAACTGCCAGGCGACCGCGGCGGCGGAGGACACCTCGATGACGGAGTCCAGGCCGAAGCCGATCAGGGCGGTGGAGGAGGCGAGCGTCCCGGCGGTGATCGCGACGACCGCCTCGATGACGTTGTAGGTGATGGTGGCCGCGACCATCAGCCGTATGCGCTTCGCCAGCGCCTCGCGGCGGGCCGGGGACGGGCCAATGCCGATGGATGTCTCCGCGCTCATCTCAGCAGCAGCCCTTCGCCTCCGCGTCCGGACAGGTCTTGTCCGCCGCGACGGCCACCACGGCGGTGCGCAGGTCGTCCAGCGCGTGCCCGAGGCGTTCGTCGGCGAGTTCGTAGCGGATACGACGACCGACCGGCACCGCGACGACCAGCCCGCAGTCGCGCAGACACGTCAGATGGTTCGACAGCCGGGTCCGGGAGATCTCCAGGGCGTCGGCGAGATCGGCGGGGTGCGCCGGAGCCTCGCGCAGGGCGAGCAGGATCCGGCAGCGGATCGGGTCGGCGAGGGCGCGGCCGAACCGCGCCAGCACCTCGATGTCAGCGGCGAGAGTCAGCACACCGACGAGAGTACACGTCATGCTGAATCCAGAACATTATGAATCCCCGGAGCGTGAGCGGCTGACGCCGTCAGTCCATCGGCAGCCGGAAGCGCAGGCGGCAGATCGCCGCGTCGGTGTCGCGGCGCAGGGCGTGGGCGACGATGGCGCCGCGCTGGTTCTGGAGGAGTCGTTGCCACAGGTGGGCGGGTTCGGTTTCGGGGATGAGGACGGTGATCCGGGACTCGGGGTGGCGGGCGGTCAGCTCGCGCACGTAGGCGACGATCGGGCGGCCCAGCGAGCGGGTGGCGGAGGGGACGTCGATCAGGTCGGTGCCGGGGTTCCACAGCTCCCAGTCGCGGCGCAGCGTCTCGGCGGCGCGCCGGTCCTCCGGGTCGGGGTGGACGACGGTGACGGCGTGCACCTGGTCGCCGAGGGAGGCGGCCGCGCCCAGCGCCTCGCGGGTGAGCCGGGACAGTCCGGCGACGGGGACGACGACCAGGGAGTGGCCGGGGTGGGGTGGGTCGGGGATGCGGCCGAGTTCCAGGGCCCGGCCGATCGAGGCGTACGCGCGGTGGACGCGTCCGAAGGCGAGGACGAGGAGCGGCAGGGCGAGGACGATGAGCCAGGCGCCCTCGGTGAACTTGGTGGCGGTGACGACGATCGCCGCGATGCCGGTGAGCAGGGCGCCGAAGCCGTTGAGCGCGGCCTTGCCCTGCCAGCCGGGGGTGCGTTCGGCGCGCCAGTGGCGGACCATGCCGGTCTGGCAGAGCGTGAAGCCGACGAAGACGCCGATGGCGAAGAGCGGTACGAGGGTGTTGGTGTCCCCGCCGGACGCGATCAGCAGGGCGGCGGAGGCGGCGGCGAGGGCGAGCACACCGTGGCGGTGGACCTGGCGGTCGGCCTTGAGGGCGAACACATGCGGCAGGTGGTTGTCCCGGGCCAGCAGGCTCATCAGGACCGGTAGCCCGCCGAAGGAGGTGTTGGCGGCCAGCGCGAGCAGGACCATGGTGGCGAACTGGACGACGTAGAAGGCCCAGTTGTGGCCGAGGGAGGCGTCCGCGAGCTGGGCCAGGACGGTCATGCCCTCGACCGGCTGGAGGTGGAAGCGGCCGATCAGCACCGACAGCCCGATCAGCATGACGCCCAGCAGCGCGCCGAGCGCCACCTCGGTGCGCTGGGCGCGGCGGGCGGCCGGGGCGCGGAAGGACGGTACGGCGTTGGCGACGGCCTCGACGCCGGTCAGCGCCGAACAGCCGGAGGCGAACGCCTTCAGCAGGAGCAGCGCGCCGACCGTCGTCGCGCCGTGGCCGAGCGCGGTGGCGTGTCCGTCGGCGGTGGCGGTGCTGACCGGCGCGGAGCGGAACAGTCCGACGGCGATGATGGCGAGGATGGAGCCCACGAAGACGACGGTGGGGACGATGAAGGCGCGCGCGGACTCGACGACGCCGCGCAGATTGACGGCCGTCACCAGCGCGAGCACGGCCAGGCAGAGCCATACCCGGTCCGCGTACAGGGCCGGGAAGGCGGAGGTGAGCGCGGCGACTCCGGCGGTCACGGACACGGCCACGTTGAGGACGTAGTCCAGGATCAGCGACGCGGCGGCGATGAGCGCGGGCCGTCTGCCCAGGTGGGCCTTGGCCACCGCGTACGCCCCGCCGCCGTTCGGGAAGGAGGCGATGACCTGCCGGTACGAGGCGACCAGCACCGCGAGCAGCCCGGCGATGGCGAGCGTGACCGGCAGCGTGAACCCGAGCCCGTGCGCCCCCGCTGCGGCCAGCACCAGGACGATGGCCTCCGGCCCGTACGCCACCGACGCCATCGCGTCCAGCGACAGCGCCGCCAGGCCCTGGGTGGCGGTGAGCCGGTGCCGCTCGCCGGGGCCATCGGGACGTACGCCGGTATCAGGCGGCTCCTCGTCGGCCCCGCTCACGGCCGCGGCCGGGTCCTCGCCACGGAACACCTTCGTCATGTCGTCGCGCCTCCGGGTTGGAACACATCGGGTGCTCAGCTTCGGGCGGCGCAGCGGGCGGGGCCGAGCCCCCTTATCGGATTCCTGGCACCGCACGCCGTGGTTTTGACGCCCCTCTGACACCGCGCCCTGGCGCGCGTCCCCGCTCTCTCCGCCGCACGCCACGGGCTCCCCGAGGAGGGGCGTCAGCAGACCCCGGCCAGGTTCTGTTCGATGACGCCCACGGTCCGCAGCAGTACGCGCCCCACGCTGCGCAGGTCCATGTTGTTCACCGTGTCGCCCACCACGATCGCCGCCACCTGGCCGGACTTGCCGAGGTGGACCGGGGCGGCCACCTCGACCAGGCCGGGGATGTGCTCGCTCCTGACGTAGGACAGTCCGGTGCGCCGGATCTGCTCGAACTCGCGCCGCATCGTGTCCGTCCCGGTGACGGTCCACCGCGTGTCCGCGACCAGCGCGGTGCCACCGACGTCCGCCGGGTTCCGGGTGCTCTTGGCGATCAGGAGCCTGCCCGCCGCCGAGCAGTGCGCCGGGAACGGGTGGCGCAGCGCCATCGCGAGCCGGGCGTGTTCCTGGCGGTAGAGGGTCCCGACATGGTGGACGTTCGTACCCGACAGCATGCCCACGCTGACGATCTTGTGGGTGAGCTGGAACAGCTCGATGAGGAAGGGGGTGATCGGGTAGCTGAGACTCTGCGCCCGGGCCGCGCCGCTCGTGGCGGCCATCTGGGACAGGTAGTCCCCGACCTCGTAGTACTTCGACTCCCTGCGGACGGCGAGACGGAGATCGGTCAGCACCCGCATGGTGCGGTGCAGGGTCGACTTCGGCTGGCCGACCAGCCGGGCCAGCTCCGACAGGGTGAGTGGCCGCGACGCCCCGGCCAGGGCCTCGAGGACGGCGAGCGCCTTCCGCAGCGGGCCTCCCGCGGATCCGGTCGCGTCCATCTCAACCACCTCATCCGCGGCTGCTCCACGGGCCAGCGTCCGAGAATTCCGTCCAGCGTTCACTGTTCATGGCTACCTGCGCCCGGGCGGTCAACTCAAGATCACCGGAGGCTGTTGTCCCGTGGGGCCATGCGATCAGTCCCTTTGTGACAGAGCCTCGACGCACCGCCGCAGCGACCGTTCGGGAAAGTGGAATCGCGCGTTGATCGGAGGACATCGCCTTCCTAGTCTCCGGAAACATGGCTTACGTAAGCTCGGACGAGCATGTGGAGAACGGCGGCGCACGTCGCGTCCTGCTGGCCGGCCCTCGGTCCTTCTGCGCCGGTGTCGAGCGGGCCATCGAGATCGTCGAGGAAGCTCTGGAGTCGCGCGGCGCTCCGGTCTACGTCCGCAAGGAGATCGTGCACAACGTGTCCGTCGTCGGCGATCTCGCGGGGCGGGGCGCGGTGTTCGTGGACGAACTGGACCAGGTGCCCGACGGCGCGACGGTGGTGTTCTCCGCACACGGGGTGTCCCCCGCCGTGCGCGAGGAGGCGGATCGCCGCGCCCTCGACGTCATCGACGGAACCTGCCCGCTGGTCGCCAAGGTCCACGCCAAGGCCCGCCGTTTCGCGGGGCGCGGCGACACCGTCGTGCTCGTCGGCCACGCAGGGCACGAGGAGGTCGAGGGCACCCTCGGGGAGGCGCCGGAGTCCACGGTGCTGGTCGAGACGGTCGAGGACGTGCGAAACCTGTCACCGGCCGATGCGCGGCAGATCTCCTACCTCACCCAGACCACGCTCTCGGTCGATGAGACCGCCGAGGTCGTCGGCGCCCTGCGGGAGCGGTTCCCGCTGCTGCACGAACCGGCGTCCGAAGACATCTGCTACGCCACCACGAACCGCCAGAAGGCGCTCAACGCGATCATCGGGGAGTCCGACCTCGCCCTGGTCGTCGGCTCGACCAACTCCTCCAACTCCGTCCGCCTGGTGGAACTATCCCGCCGCCAGGGCACCCCGGCCCATCTGATCGACAGTGCCGCCGACATCCGGCCCGAATGGCTGGAGGGAGTGCGCACGATCGCGCTCACCGCCGGTGCTTCGGCCCCGCACCACTTGGTCTCGGAGGTCGTGACCGCGCTGGGCGAGTTCGGCCCGGTCTCCGTCGAGGAACGTGAGATCACCCGCGAGACCGTGCGCTTCGAACTGCCCTCCGCGCTGCGCGGCGATACGGAGCCATCGGCGGACGGATCTACGAGCTGAACGGGGGAGCCATGTCGTCCACTTCTGCGTCAACCGCGTCCACCGTCCTGAGCAGTGTCCTGGGACCCCGGCAGCTCAAGGAGTTGCCCCCGGATCAACTCCCGGTGCTGGCAAGCGAGATCAGGGACTTCCTGGTCGAACGTGTCGCCGCCACCGGCGGACACCTCGGCCCGAACCTCGGCGTGGTCGAGCTGACCATCGCCCTGCACCGCGTCTTCGACTCGCCGACCGACCGCATCGTCTTCGACACCGGTCACCAGTCCTACGTCCACAAGATCCTCACCGGCAGGCAGGACGCCTTCGCCACGCTCCGCGCGGCCGGAGGCTTGTCCGGCTACCCGATGCGCGCCGAGTCCCCGCACGACCACGTGGAGAACTCGCACGCCGCCACGGCCCTGTCGTACGCGGACGGCCTGGCCAAGGCCCAGCGGCTGGCCGGTGAGGCGCACCGCCGCGTGGTCGCGGTGATCGGCGACGGCGCGCTGACCGGGGGCCTGGCCTGGGAGTCCCTGAACAACCTCGGCCAGAGCGAGGACCGGGTGGTGGCGGTCCTCAACGACAACGGCCGCTCGTACGACCCCACGGTCGGCGGCCTGGCCGACCATCTGGCCGCGCTGCGCGAAGGCCGCCACGAAGGCCAGAACCTGTTCGAGAACCTCGGCCTCGCCTACCTCGGCCCGGTGGACGGACACGACATCGCCGCGCTGGAGGCGGCCTACCGCCACGCGGCGGAGCTGGACCGCCCGGTCGTGGTCCACTGCGTCACCCGGAAGGGACTCGGCTACGCCCCCGCCGAGCAGGACGAGGCGGACCGGATGCACGGCATCGGGGTCATCGACCCCACGACGGGGCGCCCGCGCTCCAGCGGCTCGCCCAGCTGGACCGGGGTGTTCGGCGAGGAGCTGGCGAGCGTCGCCGCCGGACGGCCCGACATCGTCGCGCTGACCGCCGCGATGCTGCGCCCGGTCGGCCTCCACCGGTTCTCCCAGCGGTTCCCGGACCGCGTCTTCGACGTGGGCATCGCCGAGCAGCACGCCGTCACCAGCGCGGCGGGGCTGGCGATGGGTGGACGGCACCCGGTGGTGTGCCTGTACGCCACGTTCCTGGGCCGCGCCGCCGACCAGCTGATGATGGACGTGGGCCTGCACGGCTTGCCGGTGACCTTCGTCCTGGACCGCGCGGGCGTCACCGGCCCCGACGGCGCCAGCCACCACGGCATGTGGGATCTCGCGCTGCTCGGCGGGGTACCGGGCATGCGGGTCGCGTCGCCACGTGACACCGCCCAGCTGGCCGAGCTGCTGCGCGAGGCGGTGGACGTCCACGACGGCCCCACGGCGCTGCGGTTCCCGAAGGGCGGCGCGGGCCCCGAGATCCCCGCCCTCACCCGCATGGACGGGCTGGACGTGCTGCACCGCAGCCGGTCCCAGCCGCTCGATGTCCTGCTCGTCTCCGCCGGAGTCCTCGCCTCCCCCGCCCTCCGCGCGGCGGAGCTGCTGGCGGAACACGGCATCGGGACGACCGTGGTGGATCCGCGCTGGCTGCTGCCGGTCAACCCGACCCTGACGCATCTGGCGTCCCGTCACCGGCTGGTGCTCTCCGTCGAGGACGGCACGCGCGCCGGGGGTGTGGGCACGGCGCTGGCGCAGGCGTGCGCCGACGCCCAGGTCTGGACACCGGTGCACACCCTGGGGCTGCCCCATGAGTTCCTGAGCCACGGCGAGCGTTCGGCCATCCTCGCCGAGCACGGTCTCACCGGGGAGTCCATCGCCGACACCGCGCTCACGCTGCACAGTGCCCTGGCGACACGGCACGCCAACCACGTGGAAAGGACACCGCGGTGACCCAGGTCGCGCTCGGTATACCCGCACTGCCGCCTCCGGTGCTCGGAGAGCGCCGCAAGACCCGCCAGCTGCAGGTCGGCCCGGTCGGGGTCGGCAGTGACCACCCCGTCTCGGTGCAGTCGATGACCACGACCGTCACGGCCGACATCAACGCCACCCTGCAGCAGATCGCCGAACTCACCGCGGCGGGCTGCGACATCGTCCGCGTGGCCTGCCCGAGCGCGGACGACGCCGAGGCGCTGCCCGCGATCGCCAGGAAGTCCCAGATCCCGGTCATCGCCGACATCCACTTCCAGCCCAAGTACGTGTTCGCCGCCATCGAGGCCGGATGCGCCGCGGTCCGCGTCAACCCCGGCAACATCAAGAAGTTCGACGACCGGGTCGCCGACATCGCCCGCGCCGCCAAGGACCACGGCACCCCGATCCGGATCGGGGTGAACGCGGGGTCGCTGGACAAGCGCCTGATGGAGAAGTACGGCAAGGCCACGCCCGAGGCACTGGCCGAGTCGGCGCTGTGGGAGGCCTCGCTCTTCGCCGAGCACGACTTCCACGACCTCAAGATCTCGGTGAAGCACAACGACCCCGTGGTCATGGTGCGCGCGTACGAGATCCTCGCCGAAGCTTGCGACTACCCGCTGCACCTGGGCGTCACCGAGGCGGGTCCGGCGTTCCAGGGCACCGTCAAGTCGGCCGTCGCGTTCGGCGCGCTGCTGCGCCAGGGCATCGGCGACACGATCCGGGTGTCCCTGTCGGCTCCGCCGGTGGAGGAGGTCAAGGTCGGTGTGCAGATCCTGCAGTCGCTGAATCTGCGGCCGCGCAAGCTGGAGATCGTGTCCTGCCCCTCGTGCGGGCGCGCCCAGGTGGATGTCTACAAGCTCGCCGACGAGGTCACCGCGGGGCTGGAAGGCATGGAGGTACCGCTGCGGGTCGCCGTGATGGGGTGCGTGGTGAACGGCCCCGGCGAGGCGCGCGAGGCCGACCTCGGTGTGGCGTCCGGCAACGGCAAGGGCCAGATCTTCGTCAAGGGCGAGGTCGTCAAGACCGTTCCCGAGCACCGGATCGTGGAGACCCTCATCGAGGAAGCGCTGCGCATCGCCGAGGACATGGAGCCCGTGGACGACGCCGCGCCGACGGTCCAGGTCCTGAACGGGGCGGGGGCGCCCGGGAACTGAGCCCAGCGCGAACCCGCGCTCGGGTAAGAGCCTTGAGGACGGCCGCAGCACACCGATGCGGCCGTCTTCAAGGCTTTCGGCACCCGGCCGAGGGTTTTCCCCTGTTTAAAACCAGAACATCCGCAAGTCATCGACTCTGCGAACTCGGCCACTGTATGGTCCTTGAAGTCGTTCCGGATCGCAAAGAACCCTCCCTGCCCGCTGGGCAGTTCGAGGGTGTTGACCAGGCTCGGCGAATCCCTCTGCACACAGCAGTTAAAAGACTCTGGGTGAGCATACGGTGAATTCTTTGGGAGCGGTCGTGGGCAATAGGACTACGGCAAACCTGATTCGAACGCTGGTGCGGGCACCGGATCCCCTGACGTACAGGGCAGTCAGCAGCCATCTCGACGCGACTGGGCACATCGAAGTCGTATCGGGCGAGCACCGTGCTTCGGCCGATGTCGCTGTGTTCGTCGCGGAGAAGATTACCGTGGAAACGGCGTCGGCATTGCGCACAATGAAGGAAACCCTGGACGTACCAGTGGTTCTGATCGCCTGTGAGGTCGACCGGGCCGATCTGCTCACCGTGGTGGAGTGCAACGTCGTCGCGGTGCTGCTGCGCGTGGGCGCCACCAGTGAGCGTATCGAGGAGGCGGTACGGACCGCCGCGTCCGGCGGGGGCGTGCTGCCCTCGCAGATGCTCGGCGAGCTGCTCCGCCAGGTGGAGCGGGTCCAGCGCGAGGTGCTGTCGCCGCGCGGTCTGCACCTCTCCGGGCTGACCCCGCGCGAGATCGATGTCCTGCGGCTCATGTCGGAGGGCCTGAACACCGCCGAGATCGCCGAGAAGCTGTGCTTCTCGGAGCGGGCGGTGAAGCGGGTCGTCTTCGAGGTCACCAGGCGTCTCAATCTGCGCAACCGGCCCCACGCCGTGGCGTACGCGCTACGCAGTGGCGTGATCTGACCGTGGGGCGCCGGGTGCGGGCAGGGCGCCATGGCGCCTCGCCCACAGGGGCCGCCCCTCCGCGCGCATCGCCCTGCGCAGCATCACCAGGTAGGCGATGTCCAGGCCGACATAGGTCGGGACCAGCACCAGGAACAGCAGGTGGGACGGGTAGACGATAAAAGCGGTCAGCCCGGCGAACACGGATCCGGTGAACTTCGCGACGGCGATGTACATGGACTGTCCCACACTGGACCCGCGCCGTTTGAGCATCAGGAGGAATGAGGCGCTCAGCGGCACCTGGATGATCATTCCGGTGTACATTCCGTCGCGGTCGTGAAACTCATTCGCGCCCGCCATCACGATCAGCGCCGCCCATATCAGCACGCCGGCGAGCGTCCAGGTAAAGGTACGCGGCGACAGCTCGGGATGGTCGCGTCGCCCGTACCGGAACGCCTGATACAGCAGGATGACGTTGAAGACGACCCAGAAAAGGTTGATCTGCCGCTGTGTCGGTGTCTGTTCCAGCAGGAATCCCAGGCTGAATTCCCAGGCGAAGTTCACCGCCACCAGGTAGGCGGGAATGCCCACCCGGCCGTCCCTGAAGGCCTGCCGGATGGCCAGGATGTAGGTCAGTGTCCAGCCCACCGCCGTCGGCCCGGCGACCGACCAGAAAAGCCAGCCGGGGACGTCGGCCTGCCCCACCGTCACCGGCGCGACCTCTGACATCTGAAGGAGATAAGGGGGAAGCCAGCTCATGGGGTTCCTCGCGGTCAGAGGCTGGGGACGATGGGGTCCAGGCCGAAGAACGCCCCGCCGTAGAGTTCATGGCCGACGTGGACGTTGAGCATCGCGTGCCGGGCCGCGGTGTTGGCGTCCCGCCAGTACTGCTGCATCGGATTCGACTGGGCGAACGCGGCCGCGCCATGGGCCCACATCAGCTCGTCCAGCGCGACGGTCACCAGGTTCACCGCCTGCCCGACGTCACCGCGGATGCGCAGGAGTTCGCTGTCGGGAAGCGCGGTGGCCGCGGCGGCGGCCGCGTCGATCGCGTCGGCGGCCCGGTTCACATGCAGCTCGGCCGCGTCGATCTGGAGTGCCGTCTTGCCGAGGGCGGACACGAAGGTGGGTGAGTCCGGCTGGCTCGCGAAGCCGGTGGGCGCGATGCCCCGGCCCGGCGCCCGCTCGACCACGAACGCGCGCGCCGCCTGGCCGACGCCGATCACCACCGAGGCGCAGATGGTGGCCATGGCCGCGATCGCGGCCGACCGGAACAGCGGCGGCAGCGTGGTGTCGGTGGCGTTCTCCCGCCCCCGCTGCAGCGCGGCCGGAATCACCCGGTGCTCGGGGACGAACACCTCCGTGGCCACGGCGGTGTGGCTGCCGGTGGCGCGCATGCCCACGGTGTGCCAGGTGTCCTCGATCGTCAGGTCCGCGGTGGGCACCAGGATGGAGAGCCCGCCCACCGGTGCCCCGTCCGCGCCCAGTTCCTTCGCGATCAGGATCGCCCAGTCGGCGTGGAGAATGCCGGTGCCGTACGGCCAGGCGCCGGTGAGCAGATAGCCGCCCGTGGTCCGGACCGCCGTGCCCTGCGCCGCGAAGATCGAGGCCAGCTTGGCGCCGGGGTTGGTCCCGAACACCTCGTCCCGGGCCGCCTGGGGGAACTTCGCGGCGAGCAGGTTCGACCCGTTGATGTTGTTGACCACCCACGAGGTGGACGGGCAGTAGTGGGAGAGGGCCTTGGTGACCTCGCTCAGCGTCCGCACGTCGGTTTCGAGCCCGCCGTAGGCGCGCGCGGTCCAGCACCTGCTGACCTGCGAGTCGTCGATGGCCCGGACGCTGCTCTCGGGCAGCCTCCGCTCCCGCTCCCCCTCGGCGACACCGTCCGCGAAGACGGGCCCGAACTTGTGGACCCTGTCGACAAGTTCCGTTCGCAGTTCCATCGGATCCGTTCGGGTATTCGTCATGGCTACCATTCCGGGTGCTCGGACAGGAGGTTGGTGCTGTCGTAGTAGTCCCGCCAGGCGCTGATACGGCCGTCCCGCAGTTCGAACGCCGCCATCACCCTGAGGTTCCGCGCGATGGGTGTGCCGTCGGTGCGGAACATGTTCTCGATGCGCTCGGCCAGGACGGTGTCGCCGGTCGTGGCCAGGTGCCGGAACCTGACCTCCAGCCGTGCGAAGTCGGCGGGCATGAGGGCGAGGATCTCCCCCTTGCCCCGGCACACCGGGGCTCCGGGGTTCTCCCATACGCAGTCGTCGCTCAGGAAGCGGTCCACCGCGGCGCGGACGTCAGCGGGCGTCGGGCCCATCGCGGCCAGGAACTCCCGGACGATCAGCTGGTGCTTATCGGCGGTCATCGGCCCGGCTCCCCTCGGCCGCCGGTACGGGGCGTACGAGCAGCGCGCGGAACACCGCGTCCAGGTCCTCGTCGGGGTGTTCGCTCGCGGTGGCGCCGCGCCACGCCACATGGTTGTCCGGGCGTACGAGGATGGCACCACCGTCGTCGATCTGGCGCACCGAGGCCCAGGTGCCGTCGGCGTCCCAGTGGCCCGCCTCGTCGGATCTGCTCCCGATGGGCACCACGGTGAGCGCCACACCGTGGGTGTCCGCGGCCTTCTTGGCCGCGACCGCCCAGCTCTCGCCCAGCACCCCGGTGATCAGCACGAAGCCGCCGCTGTTGCCGACCAGGTCGTGTGTGGACACCCGGGTGTCGCCGTGCCGCAGCCACGCGTGCGGCAGCCGGTGCCCCGGCCGGGTGAGCGGATGGTACGTGGCGCCCATCGCGTCCCGGGGCGGTGGCGGGGTACCGTCCGGGATCACCGCGCCGGTCTCGTAGCGGTGGCCGAGTTCGATGTCGTGCGCCTGGTACTCGATCCGCTGGGTGCCGAACACCTCGCGCACCACGGCCCGCCGGGTCTCCCCCATCGGGGTGTCGGAGAGCAGCTCGCAGAAGCTCGCCCGGGTGGCCTCGGGCTGCCCGGGCTGCACACCGAGGCTCCCGAACAGGACCCCGTAGTTGCGCAGGCTGAACATCGCCCATCCCACGTTGCGCGTGGCGACGGGCAGCCGTTCCGCCTCGTAGGAGTCGAGCAGCGCGTCGTCGGCCTGACCGCCGAGCACGGCCCCGAGCTTCCAGGCGATGTTGTGCGCGTCCTGGACCGCCGTGTTCAGGCCGCCGCCGTTCGCGGGCGGCTGCCGGTGGGCGGCGTCCCCGGCGAGGAAGACCCGGCCGGAGCGGAAGGACCGGGCCACGACGGCCTCCGGCCGGTACTCGCTCACATGGTGGACCCGCAGGCTCAGGTCCTCCGGCAGCTTCAGCAGTTCCCGCACCCGCGCGGCGATCGCCTCCGGGCCGAGATCGGCGTCGGCGCCCGGTGGCATCCGGAAGTGCAGCGCCCATTCGTCGGACGCCAGGCCCCAGTCGGGTCCGGCCGCGACGACCACGGACACCTCGCCCTCGGGGCTGATGATGTGGGTCATCAGCACCGAGTCGCCGCTCCACCAGCGGGAGAGGTCCGCGCTGAAGTGGACCGAGAGGATGGTGAATCCGCCACCTGCGCCGTCCATCGGCACGCCCAGCGCGGCGCCGACGCTCCGGCCGCCGTCGGCGCCCAGCAGATAGCGGGCGCGCACGGTTTTCGTCTCGCCGGTCGACCGGTCGGTGATCCGCGCGGTCACCCCGTCCGCGTCCTGGGTGAACTCCTCCATCACATGGTGGAAGAGCAGACTGGACGGCGCCCGCTCCTCGGCGTGGCGGCGCAGCAGCGGCTCCAGCCGGTGCTGCGGCAGGTTCGTGGAGGGGCCGGGGCTGTCGGCCGCGTACGGAGCGGCGGTGCTGCCGCCGCCGAAGGCGTCCATCCGGTGCAACTCCCGCGCGTCCACGGGGTCGTCACCGGCCAGCGAGGTGCGCCAGACGACCTCGCTCATGTTGGCCAGCGGGGCGCTGATCCGGTAGACGTCGTCGGCGATGCCGTGCTGCCGGAACATCTCCATGGTGCGCTGGTTCAGATAGTGCGCCCTGGGGAGGACCGAGGTCGATTCGCGGCGCTCCACCAGCAGGTGGCGCACGCCCGCGTCGGACAGGAACACCGACGCGCTGAGTCCGCAGCCGCCGCCACCGACAACGAGAACGGGTACCTCTATGTCATACATGGGTTCTTCCCCTGGGGTTGGGCGAACTCTCGGCAGGGTGTGGTCACTTGCCGCGATCCGATGGGTTCTCGTGCAGGACGATGGCGGCGGCCGGGCACCTCGGGTGGGCCTCCCGGACCCGCTCGTACTCGCTCTCCGGCGGAGTCGGGTCGAGCAGGATCACCGTGCCGTCGTCGTCGCGCTGGTCGAAGACCGCGGGGGCGAACGCGGCGCAGTTTCCGGCCGCGACGCATCGGCTCTCGTCGACCTCGACGTTCATGGGTCAGCTCCGCTTCCGGTCGTGGGTCACCAGGTGACCGGCAGGGTGTTCACGCCGAAGACCAGCGCGTTCGTGCGGTAGTCCAGCTCGTCGTGCGGGACGGCCGACGTCAGCGTGGGGAACCTGGTGAACAGCGCCGGGAGCGCGACCCGCAGCTCCATGCGCGCCAGCTGCTGGCCGAGGCACTGGTGCGGGCCGAAGCCGAAGGTGAGGTGGCGGTGCGGAGGGCGTCGTACGTCCAGCCGGTCCAGGTCCTGGCCCGCGTCCTGGCCCGCGTCCTCGCCGGTGGCCGAGGGGTCCCGGTTGGCGGCCAGGACGGACGCCACGACCCGTTCGCCCTCCTTGATCTCCTGATCGCGTACGCACATGGTCCCGGCCGCCTGGCGCGGCAGGACAGCGGCCGGTGCGGTGTACCGCAGCAGTTCCTCGACGGCGCCGTCGGTCGCCGAGGGGTCGTCCCGTACCACCGCGAGCTGATCGGGGTGCTGGAGCAGCAGGGCGATGCTGGCGGAGAGGGTGCTCGCGATCGTCTCGTGCCCGGCGATGAGCAGCATGTTGCCGATGCCCGCCAGTTCGCTGTCGGTGAGCTGGTCGCCGTATTCGCGCACCACCCGGCCCAGCACGTTCTCGCCCGGGTGCTCCCGGTGGCGCGCCACGAGACCGGCCATGTAGGCCTCCATCTCGGCGGCCTTCTCCATCTGCACCTCGCGGCTGACGCTGAAGTCCAGCGCGACCTTGGTGCGGCGCTGGAAGTCCTCGCGGTCGCCGTAGGGCACGCCCAGCAGTTCACAGATGACCAGCGTCGGGATGGGGTTGCAGAAGACCTCCACCAGGTCCGCGCCAGGACCGGCCTTTTCCAGCGCGTCGAGCGCGGACCCGACGACGCCCTCGATCGCCGGGCGGAGTTCCCGCGCCCGCTTGGTCGTGAACGACCCGGTCAGCATGCGCCGCAGCCGGGTGTGGTCGGCGCCGTCGTAGCTCAGCAGGTTGCCCGCCTGGTACGGCATGGAGCCGCCCATCCGCAACTGGTCGTTGGCGAGGGCGCTCTTGACGTCGTCGTACCGGGTGACGAGCACCGCGTCGAAGTCGCCGAGCAGCGGGTTGGGCAGCGTGACGCGGGGCAGTTCGTCGAGCTTCTGCGCCGCGTACAGCTCGGGGGCGGGCGCGAACGGGCATCCGGCGGCCCGTCCCGCGCTGGAGGTCGCCTGGGTTTCGGTCATGACATGGCCTCTCTGCTCATGAGGTGGAAGATTCGTGCGGCCGGCCGGGGATCGCGGCGCCGATGGCCAGGGCGAACACCGCTCCGGCCATGCCGACCACCGCGATGAGCACGAAGGCTCCCCGCAGCGGGACGGAGGTTCCGCCGAGCGGCATGCTCCGCCCGGCGAAGATCGCGCCGATGACGGCGCCGGACAGCGACGTGCCGATGGACCGCATGAGCGTGTTGAACCCGTTGGCGACCCCGGTCTCGGTGGGCGAGACGGCCTTCATGATCAACGCGGGTATCGCCCCGTAGGCGACACCGACGCCGCCGTTGGACACCACGGTGCCGATGATCAGCATCGTGATCGAGCCCATCTGGGCCAGGCAGACCGCGTAGCCCAGGCCGATCAGCGCGGTGCCCAGCAGCAGCGAGAACTTGGGGCCACGGGCCGCGGAGATCCTGGCGCCGACCGCCGACGCGGCCATCATCGCGAGCCCGGCGGGCAGCATCAGCAGTCCGGCCCGCACGGTCGACAGGCCGAAGCCGTAGCCCGTGCGCTCCGGGAGTTCCAGCAGCTGAGGCACCATCAGGATCTGTGCGTACAGGGCGAAGCCGACGACGACGGAGGTGATGTTCACCAGCAGCACCGGCCGCCGTGCCGTGGTGACCAGATCGATCAGCGGATCGGCCGCCCGGCGCTCCCATACGCCCCACAGCCCCAGCACCACCACGGACGCGACGGCCAGGCCCAGGGTGGGGGTGCTGAGCCAGCCCCATTCACCGCCGTACGAGATCGCCAGGAGCAGCGCGGTCAGCCCGGCGCTCAGCCCCAGCGCCCCGACGCCGTCGAAGCGGCCGCTGGCCAGCCCCGGGGGCGCCGGGACCAGCCGCGCGACCAGCACACCGAACACCGTCGTCAGCACGGCCATCACCCAGAACATCAGGTGCCAGTCGGCGTACTGCGCCGCCGCGGCGGCCAGCGGCAGTCCGACCGCCGCGCCGACCCCCAGGACGGAGGAGGTCAGCGCGATCGCCGGGCCGAGCTGGCGCGGGGACAGCACATCGCGCAGCAGGCTGATGCCGAGCGGTGCGAGCCCCATGCCGACGCCCTGCAGCCCGCGCCCGATGACCATGGGGGCGAGTGAGTCGGCCGTCGCGCACAGCAGCGAGCCCAGCGTCACCAGCCCGAGCACGATCAGCATCAGCCGCCGCTTGCCGTAGAGGTCGCCGAGGCGGCCGACGACCGGGCTGGTGACCGCGCCGCCCAGCGACGCCGCGGTGACGACCCACGAGGTGCCCGCCACGCCCGCGTCCAGCAGCCTCGGCAGCTCGCCCAGCAGCGGCACCACCATGGTCTGGGTCATCGCGGCCACGCCCACGGTGAAGGCGACGACCACGACGGTCCCGCGTCCGGTGTCGGGGGGATCCGGCGCGCCGGTCTGTCCGGGCTCGGTCGGCGGCGGCGCCGTGACCCGTCGCCGCATCAGAACCGCCTGCCGACGATGAACCCGGCGACCTCCTGGAACTCGTGGCGCACCCCGTCCGCGAGCCCCGCGGCGGCGAGGCATTCCTCCGCCGCGGCGACCTGGCGGGCCGCCTCGTCCCGGGCCCAGTACCGTCCTCCGAAGCGCTCCACCAGGTCCGCGACGTGCCGCACGTCCGGCTCGCTCAGTGGTTCGGGGCTGAGGTAGAGGGCGGCCAGCTCCTCCGAGCCGTCCGCGCACAGGGCGGCCACCACGGGCAGCGACTTCTTGCGTACCCGCAGGTCGGCCCCCACCTGCTTGCCGGTCTGCCGCTCCTCGCCCCAGATCCCGAGCAGGTCGTCGACGAGCTGGAAGGCGAGGCCGACGTGCTCACCGAAGGCGGCGAGCCGCTTCACCAGTTCGGGGTCCGCGCCGACGAGGTCCGCGCCGAGCGAGCAGGCACACGCGAGCAGCGCTCCCGTCTTGTCGCCCGCCATCCGCACGCACTCGGCGAGGGTCACATCGCCGCGCCGCTCGAAGCCGACGTCGGCTCCCTGGCCGCTGATCATGCGCTGGGTGGCGGTCATCAGCGATGTGGCGGCCGAGGCGGCGCCCTTACCGTCGGAGTCGAGCAGGACGGACCCGGCCGCGGCCACCAGCGCGTCCCCGGCGAGGATGGCGCCGGGCACGCCGAACACCTTCCAGGCGGTCGCCCGGCCGCGACGGGAGGTGTCGCCGTCCATGATGTCGTCGTGCAGCAGCGAGAAGTTGTGCACCAGCTCGATGGCCACCGCGGCCGGAATGCCGTCCGTGGCCGTGCCGTTCGCCGCCCGCGCCGACAGCAGCGCCAGGGTGGGGCGGACCAGCTTGCCGCCCCAGGTGCTGGTCGGCCGCCCGTCGGCGTCCGCCCATCCGATGTGGTACTGGGCGATCTGCCCCAGCTCCGGGCTCAGCTGGGTCCGGACGGCGTCGCGCAGGGCCGGTTCGAGTGCCGCCCGGCTGGTGGCGAGGACCGAGGAGAGCAGGTCGGCCTGGGTCGCGGTGGTCATGGCCGGTGTCGTGGTGGTCATGGCCGTCACCGCCCGCTCGCGAGGTGCGCGCACACGCGGCGGGTCGTCCGAGGTCGGTCCGCCCGTGGCGGGACGGGCACGCTGGGGTGTCGCATGGTGTGGCCCTTCACTGTCGCTCGGGGGTGGTCACTGCGTGGGCAGGTCGCGTGGTGTCGGCACCACGGGACGCAGCAGGGATCGGCGGAGAACCTGTGGGGAGGTGAGCAGGGAGCGGGGCGGGGCGAGCAGGAACAGGACGTCCCGGTTGGCGGTGCACACGACCGGATCGCCGGGTGTGCGGTCGCGTACGCGGTCCAGGTACCGCGTCAGCAGCCGGTTGGCCGGGCCGCTGCGTACCGCGTTGCCGACGACTTCCGGCATGGTGCTGTCCACGCCCGTCGCCACGTCCCAGGCGTCGCGGGACGACCGCAGGACCGCTCGTTGCAGGGCGTGCGGCGACGGCGGGCGTTCGGCGGCCAGCGCCCGGGTGAGCGCGACCGCGTTCAGGGCCGCGACGGACAGGCCCTGCCCGTAGACGGGGTTGAGGGCGCACGCCGCGTCGCCGACGACGAGCAGTCCCCGGCGAGCGCGCCCCATCCGGTCGTAGTGGCGGCGCCGGTTGGTGGTGTGCCGGTATCCCACGGGACGGCCGACGGGATGCGCCGCGCTGAGCCACTTGTGGGGGGCGGTGTGCGGGAGCCGGTCGAGGAACGCGGTGAATCCGGCCGGGTCGGTGGGCGGCGCGTGGTCCCGGGGCCCGGACAGGGTGACCATCCAGCGGTCGTCCTCGGTGGGCAGGATGATCGCGCCGAACGGCTGCCCGGCGTCGGGAACGATGTAGAAGCCCTTGAGGTCCTCGGGCGGGCCGTCGCCACGGAAGACGGCCGTGGCGTACGCCCGCCCGGTCTCCACCACGTCCTCGCGGGGCGGTGAGCCCCCGAGGCCGGTGAGCCACTGGGGCGTACGGCTGGCCCGCCCGGTGGCGTCCACCACGAGGTCGGCCGTGAGTTCCTGCCGGACGTGGTGATCGGACCCCCGGCCACGGATCAGGACGCCGGTGATGTGATCGGGGCGGCCGAGCAGGCCCGCCGCCTCGGTCGCCGTCCGGACCGAGATCCGGGGATCGGCCAGGACACGCCGGCGGATGCGGTGTTCCAGGAAGGGGCGCGACGGGGTCATGATCGGGCGGGACGGATTGCGGCGGGATATCCACTGACCCGCCTGCCACACGCCCACGTCCCCCGGGACGGCGGGGCAGGGCGCGCCCGCCTCCCTCAGCTCGGACACCAGGCCGGGGAGCAGCTTGTCCAGCGCGTGCATGCCGCTGGTCAGCAGCACATGGGTGTGGCGTGACTGCGGCACACCCGCGCGGGGTTCGGGTCTCTCCTCGTACTGGTCGCGTTCGAGGACCGTCACCCGCTCCGCGTGGCGCGCGAACACCTGGGCGGTGAGCAGACCGGCCACGCTGCCGCCCATCACCACCACGTGTCCCAGCGACAGCCCTGGGGGCGTTGCGCGCATGTGCTGCCTCTCGTGTGTCACGAACGCGCCCGCTTCCCCGCGACGACGGCGCGGTGGCCGTGCTCGTCCCGTGGCGTCCCGTTCAACCGGCTGGCCAGATAGCGGACACCGGAGGTCTTCGCCGTGCCGGGCAGGTTGCCGATCATGTACTCGACGAGTTCCAGATGCGTACGGCGCCACCGCCACACGGCGGCGCTCAGCTCGTCGCGCTGGCCGGGTTCCACCGGGAGGAGGTGACCGGCGCCTCCCGGCATCAGGCACTCGGTCAGCGCGAACAGCTCGTGGAACTGCTCGGACTGCAGACCGCTCGCCGTTCCGACCCGGTCCCGGAACCGCAGGAAGTCCTCCGGCTTCAGCGTGTGGCGCATCAGCGTCAACTGCCCCTCCAGGGCGTCGATCAGCCGGGTCGCCCGTTCCGCCCGATGGGCGAAACACCGCTGCCCGCACTCGTTCGCCGCGATGTGGCGCAGGTCGACGAGGACCTGGCTGAGCAGGGTCTCGGACGACTGGTGCACGACGATGAAGAGCCGTTCGTCGTCGCGCTCGTCCTGCAGCGTCACCGGCGTGAGCGGATGCTGCAGTGACAGCAGTTCGTCGAGGTGCAGGTATGTCGCATAGGTCATGCCGGTCATGAGAGCCACCTCCTCGGGTGAGTCCGCGCTACACCAGGCGGCCGGGCACAGTGAGTTCCGCGAGGGCGTTCCGGTGCTCGGTGGGCGGCAGGCATTCCAGCGCCTCCTCGGCCGAGCGCACGTGCCGGTGCGACACCTCCCGTGCCGCCTGGACCCCGTCGAAGGCGTTGACCAGCTCGGACATGGCCTCGTACCGCTCTTCGACGGACGACGCGGTGTCCGCGAGCAGACGCTCGATCCGCCGCTGCTGTTCGCGCGGCGCGCGCTCGTGCGCGAGCAGCACGGGCAGGGTGGGCCGGCCGTTGCGCACGTCGGAGACGTTCGGCTTGCCCGCCCTCGTTCCGTCGTACGCCATCAGGTCGTCGCGGATCTGGTACGCGATGCCCAGCTGGTCGCTGTACCGGCTGAGCGCGTTGAAGGCGGTGTCGTCCGCGCCGCCGAGGGTGGCACCCACACCGCATGCCATCCACAGCAGAGCGCCGCTCTTGTCCCTGATCATGTCGAGGTACGTCTCGACGGAACAGACACTGCGGCTCATCCGGATTTCCTGAAGGGCCGCGCTTCCGATGCGCAGACCCGCCCGGGACAGCACGGCCAGGGCCCGTGCGACCCGTGCGGCGGGCGCCCCGGCTGCCTCGCACTCGGACAGCGCGGCGAAGCCGTGGAAGAAGAGCCCGTCCCCGCCCACGATCGCGGTCGGTTCCCCGAACACCGTGTGCGCGGCGGTCTTGCTGCGCCGCTCTCCGTCCCGGTCGATGATGTCGTCGTGCATCATCGCGCCGACCTGCACACATTCCAGGGCTACCGCGGCGGGCAGGGCGGGCGCCAGATCACCCCCCACCGCGAGGCTGGACCGGATCACCAGCCAGGGACCCATCATCTTGCCGAAGGGCACCAATCCGTAGCGCACCACTTCGTCGAGGCCCGAGACACCGTTGGGCCATCGGTACTCCACCTCGGCCCGTACCAGAGCGGCTACTTCGGCATCAGCGACCTGAGGCACATCGATGTCCGCTATGAAGTCGACGTTGTCCGTCATGCCGCTGACGCTAGGAGCGCCGTGGCCCCGATGTCTTCAGCGCAGGGCGACC
Organism: Streptomyces sp. NPDC001700; assembly: GCF_053596435.1. Taxonomy (NCBI): domain Bacteria; kingdom Bacillati; phylum Actinomycetota; class Actinomycetes; order Kitasatosporales; family Streptomycetaceae; genus Streptomyces; species Streptomyces sp. NPDC001700. The sequence continues at coordinate 110,054 of NZ_JBSFGE010000010.1, read as the reverse complement.
TCGGCCCGAGTGGACACACGGACTGGCATCTTCGTTCTCCTCCGCGCTCCGGCGGTCAGCCGCCCCACCGCTCCGATATCATGATCGAACTCACGATCAAGGAACACCCAACAAAACGGCCAAGTAATTGATACCCAAACCATCGCGGGCGCTTTCCCGAATACCCCGCGCAGATGCGTTCGCCGCGTGGCTCCGGCCACGGGCATTGTTGTGGACCACGGCGGTGGTGGCGGCTCTCGGATTCATCGTCGCGCTGGAGATCGCCTCGCGCCGCTATGGCCAGCCGGGGCCGCTCACCAATCAGGTGCGCGAGGTGATATTCGCCCCTAAATCGGGGTTCATGCTGTACGCGGGCATGGCGTTGATGATGGTGGTGCTCACCCGGCGGGAACGGCTCATCGCGACCGGTGCCGCGATCGGCATCGACGCCGTCTTCTTCCTGGTGCGGTGGGCGGCGGGCATCGAGACGACCGATGGCCACCCCTTCGGCAATGGCGCGCTCTGGGTGATCCTGGCCTGCGCGGTCATCGCCGTCACGCGCCGCGAGGGCCAGGAACGGGTCCTGCTGCTGAAGGGCGTCGGGCTGGGGCTGCTGCTGGTGGCGGGCCGTAAGACGGGCGACGCGTGGCTGCTGATCACCTCGAAGACCCGCCCGATGGTGCTCGATCAGTACGTGTCCGTGGCCGATCACGCGCTGGGCAACCCGTCGTGGCTGGCGGGCCGGATCCTCGAAGCCACCGGCCCGGTCGGCGCCAAGGTGCTCGACGGCGTCTACGTCCAGCTCGCGGTGGCCGCGGCCATCGTCGCGGCCTATCAGCTGCGGAACGTGGCGGCCGAGCGCCGTTTCCCGGGCCATCACCTGGTCCGCACCTTCCTGGTGATCGGCCTCGTCGGACCGGCCATCTACATGATCTTCCCCGTCGTCGGGCCGGTCTTCGCCTACGGCAGCGGCGCCTTCGGCACCGGCGGCGAGCACTGGGCGATCGCCGATGTGTGGCCGCACACGTCCACGCCGGTCGCCACTCCGCATCCGGTGCTGTACGACGCGGAAACGCCGCGCAACTGCATGCCCAGCCTGCATACGGCGTGGGCTACCGCGATCTTCATTCATTCCCGCACCGGGCCACGGATTCTGCGGTTCGCGGGCACGTTCTGGCTGGTCGCCACGCTCTGCGCGACGCTCGGATTCGGCTACCACTACGGCGTGGACCTCATTGCCGGAGTGGTGTTCACGATCACGATCGAGGCGACCCTGCGCGCGCTCGACCGAGGCTGGGACCGGTCGGCGATCCAACTGGTCGGCTATGGCACGGCGGTCTTCGCCGCGCTCCTGGTGGCCTATCGCTATCTGCCGATGGAGATGGCCCACCACCCGTGGGTGTTCGGCCCGCTTCTCCTGCTCGCGATGGCCTCGGTGATCCACGGCTATATACGGACCACCAGAGGGTGGGAACCGAAGGCCGCACCCGTGCGGCCACCGGAACCACAACCCGAACCGGCGTGAGTCACGGCGCGCCGGACAGCGGGCCGCTCAGTGCGCGGCCCCGTGCACATCGACCACTTCGGAGCGTTCGCGGCGGATCCGCTCCAGGCCCCAGGCGCCGAGCGGACCGAGCGCCTGGTTGAGCGTGTGCCCGTGCTCGGTCAGGGAGTACTCCACGCGGGGCGGCACCTCGGCGTAGACCTTCCGGTGCACGAGGCCGTCCTCCTCCATCTCGCGCAGATGCTGGGTCAGCATCTTCTCGCTCACGCCCGGCAGTCCACGGCGCAGCTCGGCGAAGCGGCGCACCCCATAGTTGTCCAGCTCCCAGAGGATCAGCCCCTTCCACTTACCGCTGACGACATCGAGCGCGGCGTCGACGCCGCAGATGTAGGGCCCGCATCGCGGCGTCTTGGCCATCGCTGAGCTTCTCCCTTACAAAAAGGTAAGTACCGCAGTATTTAGTGGGTACTTCCGAGAATAGCGGCGCCCTCCGAGCATGGAGGGGTGAACGAACAACACACCTCAATTCCCCTGCAGGACAGCCCTGTCACCGTCATCGGCCTCGGGCCCATGGGCCAGGCCATGGCCCGTACCCTCCTCACCGCCGGACACCCGGTCACCGTCTGGAACCGCACCGCGAGCCGCGCGGACGGCGTCGTCGCGGACGGGGCGAAGCTCGCGGCCACACCGGCCGAGGCGGTCCGGGCGAGCGAGCTGGTCATCCTCAGCCTCACCGACTACCAGGCGATGTACGACATCCTGGGCGGCGCCACCGGATCGCTCACCGGCCGGACGCTCGTCAATCTGAGTTCGGACACTCCCGAGCGGACCCGCGCGGCGGCCACGTGGGCGGCGGGCCACGACGCCGCGTTCCTCACCGGCGGCGTCATGGCCCCGGCGCCCATGGTCGGCACCGAGGCGTCGTACGTCTACTACAGCGGACCCGGCGAGGTGATGGAGCGTCACCGGGCGGCGCTGGCGCTGCTCGGCGCGCCGAAGTATCTGGGCGAGGATCCGGGCCTCGCCCAGATGATGTACCAGGCCGCGCTCGCGGTGTTCCTCACCACCCTGTCCGGGATGATGCACGCGACCGCGATGCTGGGCAGTGCGGGGCTGGGGGCCCGGGATGCGCTGCCGGAGTTGCTCTCCCTCGCCGACTCGGTCGGCGAGATCATGCGGGCGGGCGAGGAGACGCCCGGCGCCGCGCTGGACGCCGGGAAGCATCCGGGCGACCTCAGCACCGTCACGATGATGGGCGCGACGGCCGACCACATCGTGGAGACCAGCGCCGCGCTCGGCCTCGGGCTCGCCCTCCCCGAAGCCGTCCAGGCCCACTACCGCCGCGCGATCGACGACGGCCACGGTGGCGACAACTGGACCCGCATCATCGACGGCATCCGCGACCCGCGCTGACCCGACAGGCCGCGCTGGTCCATCAGCTCGACGCCACCCCGCGAGCCTCGCCCGTACGCCCCGTGCCCGTACGCCGCGTGCCCGTACGCACCGCGCCCGCGCTCGCCGCGACCACCATCGCGATCGCGGCGCACTGCGGCAGCGACAGGCCCTGGTCGAGCACCAGATAGCCCGCCAGCGCGGCGACGGCCGGGGCCAGGCTCGTCAGCACCGCGAAGGTCGCCGCGGGCAGCCGCCGCAGGGCGAGCAGTTCCAGGGTGTACGGCACCCCGGAACTCATCACCGCGATCGCCAGGCCCAGACCGAGGGCCGCCGGTTCCAGCAGCGCCCCGCCCGAGGCCCCGACCCCCAGCGGCAGGCTGAGCAGCGCGGCGACGGACATCGCGATCGTCAGACCGTCCAGCCGGGGGAAGCGGGCCCCGGCGCGGGCGTTGAGCACGATGTACGCCGCCCACATCACCCCGGCGCTGAGCGAGAAGGCCACGCCCGAGGCGCCGAGTTGGTCGAATCCGCCGTACCCCAGCAGGTACACCCCGGCCAGGGCGAGTCCGGCCCACAGCAGGCTGGCGGCGCGGCGCGAGGCGACGACCGACAGCAGCAGCGGTCCGAGGACTTCGAGGGTGACCGCCGCCCCCAGCGGGATCCGGGCGATGGCCTGGTAGAAGAGGAGGTTCATGCCGCCGAGGGCCAGCCCGAACCCGCAGACCACGGCCCAGTCGGCGCGCGCGTAGCCGCGCAGCCGGGGCCGGGTGATGGCCAGCAGCAGCAACGCGGCGATCGTCACCCGCAGCGCGACCGTGCCGAGCGCCCCGGCCCGGGGAAACAGCAGCGCGGCGAAGGCCGACCCGAACTGCACGGACAGGGTGCCCACCAGCACCAGGCCGACGCCGCCGAGCGTGCCACGGCCGGGGGCGTGGCGGAGGAGGACAGGAGCGGTCGTCGTCGCGGAGGAGCCGCGCGCCGTGGATTTCATGGGCCCCACGCTAGGAACCCGGCCCACGCCCTGTGAAATGCGGATTTCCCTGCGGTTATGCTTCTCGGGCATGACCATCGAGCTGCGGCATCTGCGCGCCTTCCTCGCCATCGCCGAGGAGGGCAACGTCACGCGCGCCGCCACCCGTCTCCACCTGAGCCAGCCCGTGCTCTCGCGCACGCTGCGCCAGCTGGAGGAGCACTTCGGCGCCCGGCTCGTCGACCGCTCCACGCACCATCTGGAGCTGACCGCGGAGGGCCATACGTTCCGCGACAAGGCCCGCGCCGCCGTGGCCGCCGCCGAGACCGCCCTCGACCCCCGGGGCCTGCGGAGCTGGCCCCTGCGGCTGGGCCATCCCTGGGCGGCGCTCGGCGACTACACCATCCCGCTGCTGCGCCGCTGGGACGAGACCCACCCCGGCACTCCGCTGGAGCTGCTGCGCATCGACGACCGCACGGCGGGCCTCACCCAGGGGAAGGTCGACGCGGCGCTGCTGCGGGGCGAGGTCACCCGGGCCGGGCTCCGCACGGAGGCGCTGATGTCGGAGGAGCGGGTGGTGGTGATACCCGCGGACAGCCCGCTGGCGGCGCTCCCCCGGGTCACCCTGGCGGACCTCACCGCCCATCCGATCGCCCTCAACACCGTCTCCGGCACGACGACGATGGGCCTGTGGCCGCCGACGGCCCGGCCCGTCGCGACCATCGAGGTGACCAACACCGACGAGTGGCTGATCGCCATCGCGGCGGGCCGGGCCGTGGGCGTCTCCACGTCGGCCACCCCGAGCCATCACACCCACCCCTCGCTGGTCTACCGCCCGCTCGCGGACGCCCCGGCCATTCCCGTCGTCCTGGCCTGGCGCGAGGGCCTCGGCCACCCGGCCATCCCGGACCTGGTGACCCTGGCCCACCAGGTCATCGCGGCCGACCGGACCGGAGCGCCCTGAGGCCGTCCGGGCGGCGGACCCGCACGGTCAGCCCCTCCGGGCCGGTCAGCCGCGCCTCGCGGCCGCCGGTCTCGTCCAGCCAGGTGGCGGCACCCGGGGCGAGGTCCCGGGCGAGGACACCGTCCACGTCGTCCACGGCGACGACGAGTTCCCACCGCGGGGCGGTGGCGAGGGGTGGTCCGGTGACGAAGTCGGCGCCGACGAGGCCGCCGCCCGTCGTCTCGCGGTAGAAGTCCCGTACCCGGTCCGGCTGTTCGCAGGCCAGGACCATGCGGTACGGGGCGCCCGCGAGGCCGGGCGGAAACCCCCAGCCGGTGAACCGATACGGCTGCCACAGGGAGAAGGCGGCGCCCACCGGATCGGTCAAGGTCGCTATGCGGCCCTGATCGCCCGCGTCGAAGGGCGGGACGACGAGGCGGGCGCCGTGCGCCACCGCCGCTTCGGCGCGGCGGTCGACGTCGTCGACCGTGAGGTAGTAGGCGATGTGGGCGGGGGTGTCCGGTGGGTAGACCGGATCGGCGAGGTCGCTCACACCGCCGATCCGGTGGCCGCCGACGGCTATCTTCGTGGCCCGGCGCCAGTCCTCCTCGTCCACCGCGAAGTGCCAGCCCAGTGCCGTCGAGAAGAAGGCGGTGGCGCCGGGCAGATCGCGGGCCTTGAGGTCCATCCAGCAGAACGTTCCCTGATGATCCGTCATGGCAACATCCTGCCAGCGTGGATCTTCCCTCCGCGCGGAGCGCAACCCCGCGCGGGGGCGGTGGGTCATGTAAGCGCCCACTCCCGGCTTTCCTGAGAGGAATCCATGAAGCTTCGCCGTGCCCTGTCGGCAGCCGCCGCCGTCGCCGCCCTCGGCTCCGCGTCCCTGCTCGCCGTCCCCACCGCACACGCGACGGCCACACACGCGACGAGCGACGCGCCCGCGGCCACCGCCGAGCCGTCGCCGTCCCCGACGTACACCCGCCCGGCCTTCTGCTCCGGCATTCCGGATGAGGAACGCGGAAAGACGGGGCTGCGCGGGCTGCCCGGCACCATCGTCGCCGGGTCCGGATGGCACGAGTTCACCTATCGCGTCACCAACGTCTCCACCGTCACGGTGATGGAGACGGTCATCAGCCTCTACCCCGGTACCGCCGACCCGGACCTCGACGACATCGCCGAACTCGGCATGACGGTCGAGTGGTTCAACCCGGAGACCGGCGCGTGGAAGCCCATCGAGGGCGAGGGCGCGGAGCCGCTCGACAACGACGACTTCGCCACGCTGGGCATGGTCAAGCCGGGCGAGCACACGGACGCCGCGATGCGCATCAAGATCGCCAAGACCGCCAAGGCGGGCACCGGTTACTTCTTCACCCACGGGTACTCGTACGGCGAGGACGACCAGTGCGGCTTCGACGAGATCAGCCAGTTCGACTTCACCGTCACGTCGGCGCGCTGACGTTCGTACAGTTCGCGCTGTTCGTAAGGAACTGAAACCGCCGGTTCGGACGATCCCCCGCGTCGCCCGAACCGGCGGAGGTTACAAGCCATCCTCGAAAGATCGCCGGACGGCATCCTGCCGCCTGAGTATATTGGCTCGCAGCCAGCCAACGCAGGAGTTAACAGCATGTCCCCCCGCAGCCCGTCGGTCAATGAGGAGTTGCGCCGCCGGTCCCAGGCCCGTCTGTTGGAGGCGACGGTCGAACTGGTCGGTGAGCGCGGCTACGAGGCGACGACGCTCGCCGATATCGCCGACCGGGCGGGGGCGGCCCGCGGGCTGGTCTCGTACTACTTCCCGGGCAAGCGTCAGCTGCTGCAGACCGCCGTGCACCGGCTGATGCACATGGAGCTGGCCACGGCCCTGGAGCGCGAGCCGCGCCCGGAGGGCGAGGAGGCCGGGCGCGAGCTGCTGGCGCGCGCGATCGACGCCATCCTGGGGCTCGCCCGGGAGCGACCGCGGCTGATGCGTACGCACATGGCGGGGATCCTCACGGCGGAGGGGTTCATCCAGTGCCCGGAGCAGCAGCGGCTGGCCGCCCTGCTGCGCGACACGGTGACCCGCTACGGCTCGCCGGACCCGGAGGCCGACTACCGGCTGCTGCGGGCGCTGCTGATGGGCGCGGTGGTCGCGGTGCTGCTGCCGGGGGCGCCGATGGAGCCCGAGCGGCTGCGGGCGGAGCTGTTCCAGCGCTATGGGCTGGGCTGGGGCCTGGGGATCCCGCCGGGCGGTGAGCCGCCCGGCGGGGTCCCTCAGCGTGCGTGAACGAACGGGTGGGCCGTCAGCGGTAGTCGGGCTGCGTCTGGACGTTCAGCTCGCGCAGCCGCACCGACCGGGCGCTGTCCGTGCGCCGGTCGTCGATCTTCAGGACGTCGAAGCCCTTGGCCATGTCGTTCGAGTAGATGTAGCCGTTGTAGTAGTACGCGGACCAGGAGCCGCCGCCGACCAGCGTGTCGGCCGAGATCGGGCCGCGTTCGAAGTAGCCGATCTCCTTCGGGCGGGCGGAGTCGGTGAAGTCCCAGATGGACACGCCGCCCTGGTACCACGCCTGGACCATGATGTCGCGGCCCTTGGCGGGGATCAGCGAGCCGTTGTGGGCGACGCAGTTCTCGGTGGCGGCCTGGTGGCGCGGGATCTTGTAGTAGCTCTTGAACACCAGCTTCCGCTTGTCACCCTTGCCGACGATGTCGTAGATGCCGTCGGCACCGCGCTTCGGGCCGGTCGCCTCGTTGCAGGTCGCGGCACCGCCGCCGCCCAGCTCATCGGTGAACACGACCTTGTTTCCGCGCTCGTTGAAGGTCGCCGAGTGCCAGAAGGCGAAGTTGACGTTGTCCTCGACCCGGTCGATGACCCGTGGCTTCGCCGGGTCGGCGATGTCCAGCAGGAGGCCGTCGCCCATGCACGCGCCCGCCGCCAGCTTCAGCTTCGGGAACGTGGTGAGGTCATGGCAGCCGGTGGTCTGGGAGACGCCCGGGTTGCTGGGGCCGCCGGGGTTGCCGCCGTCCGGGAAGAGCACGGGGAAGTCGATGACCGCGGCCTTCTCGGGCGCCTTGCGGGGCACCTTGATGACGGAGATGCCGTCATGCGGAGGCTGGCAGTCCGGGAACGTCTCGCTGGGGAAGTACGAGGAGACGTAGACGTACACGTTCTTGCGGTCGGGCGCCAGGGTGTGGGTGTGCGAACCGCATGAGGTCTCGACGGCGGCGACGTAGCGCGGGTTGCGCTTGTCGCTGATGTCGAAGACCTTCATGCCCTCCCAGGAGGACTTCTCGGTGGCGGGCTGCGTGGTGCTGGTGCAGGAGTTGTCGCTGCGCGAGGAGTCGGTGGAGAGGAAGAGCAGGTCCCCGGAGACCGATATGTCGTTCTGCGCGCCGGGGCAGAGCACCTGGCTGACGACCTTCGGGCGCTTCGGACGGCTGACGTCGTAGATGACGAAGCCGTCGTAGTTGCCCGCGAAGGCGTACTTGCCCTGGAAAGCGAGGTCCGAGTTGGTTCCCTTGAGGTCCTGCTTGGGGATGTTGGTGAGGTGACTGACGTTGTCGCTGTGAACGATCTCGTCCACCCCGGGGATCTCGCCGTTCTCGATGGCGGCCCTGGTGTCGGATGCCTGACCCTTCGTCACCCGCTCGCCGCGCGGCGCGTCACCGGGGTCCGGTGTCGCGACGGCGGGGCTCGCCGCCAGCAACGAGGCCACCAGTCCGAAGGCGGCCACGGCCGCACCGAGGTATCTGCGCCGCTGCGGGGATCTTTCCCACGGCTTCACTGCGTCCTCCCTATGTCCTGTGCCCGCTCGGAGTTGAACGGTTCCTGGGACGTGGGCAGTATCGCGCCTCTCATGTACACCACAACAGGCGGCAACATAGTCGTCATACAAAATCCTGACTTCCCCTGGAGGTAACGGTGTTGCACCGGCGTACGAGGCTTCACGCCGCATCCCTCGCGTTCGCGGCCGCGGCCACCGCCGCGATGCTCGCCCTCACCGGCTGTGAGCCGGACGGCGGCAGGCAGGACACCGGGAAGGGGACGGACGGCAAGCCCGCGGTGATCGCCCCGGGGCGGCCGGGTGAGGCGGCGCGGACGCTGTCGGCCGAGGAGGCGGCGAAGGCGGGCGACGACGACTCCCCCAACGCGGCCGACCGCGCGTACATCACGATGATGATCGAGCACCATCAGCAGGCCCTGGTCATGACCGACCTCGCACCGGACCGCGCGAGATCGGCCGACGTCAGACGGCTCGCCGAGCGCATCGCGGCGGCGCAGGGGCCGGAGATCGACGCGATGCGGGGCTGGCAGCAGACCACCAGCGGCGCGACGAGCGGAGAGCACCACCACGGCGGGACGGCGAAGATGCCCGGCATGGCCACGCCGAAGCAGCTGGCCGCGCTGCGCGCCGCCGAGGGCGCCGACTTCGACGCGCTCTTCCTCAAGCTGATGATCGCCCACCACCGGGGCGCGCTCTCGATGGCCACGGATGTGCTGGGCCGGGGCAACAACGTCCGGGTGGAGGAGATGGCCAACGATGTGATCGCGCAGCAGAACAGCGAGATCCGCCGGATGCGGAAGCTGGCGTAAGGGGCTGGCGTGGGGGGGCTGACGTAAGGGGGCTGGCGGGGCGGCGCGCAGGCGCGCCGGGTCGGAGCGCTCGGGCCCGCCGGGTGCGATGCTGGAGACAGCCTGCGGAAGGAGTTCCTCCGTGCTTCGCGTCGCCGTCGTGGGATCCGGGCCGAGCGGCGTCTACGCCGCCCAGGCGCTCGTCCAGCAGGAGTCCGTACCCGAGGTGTCGGTGCATGTGCTGGACCGGCTGCCGTGCCCGTACGGGCTGGTGCGCTACGGCGTCGCCCCCGACCACGAGAAGATCAAGTCGCTGCAGAACACCCTGCGCGCGGTCCTGGAGCACCCACGGGTCAGCTTCCTCGGCAATGTGCACGTGGGTCCCCCGCCGCTGGTGCCGCAGCGGCTGCTGGGGCTCTACCACGCGGTGGTCTACTGCGTGGGCGCGGCGACCGACCGGCGGCTCGGCGTGCCCGGCGAGGAGCTGCCCGGCAGCTACTCCGCCACCGAGTTCGTCTCCTGGTACAGCGCCCATCCGGACGCCCCCGGCGACGCCTTCGCGCTCGGCGCGCGCTCCGCCGTCGTCGTCGGGGTCGGCAATGTCGCGCTGGACGTGGCGCGCATCCTGGCCCGTGGGGCGGAGGAGCTACGGCCCACCGACGTCCCCCACCTCGCCCTCGGCGCGCTCGCCGACAGCCGGGTCGCCGATGTCCATGTGGTCGGCCGCCGAGGCCCGTCGCAGGCGAAGTTCACCACCAAAGAGCTGCGCGAGCTGGGCTCGCTGACCGGTGCCGATGTGCTCGTACGCCCCGAGGAGCTGGCGCTCGACCCGGCGTACGGCGACCCCTCGGAACTGCCCGCGGCAGGGCGCCGCAACGTCGAGGTGCTGCGCGACTGGTCACGGCGCGCGCCCATGGGCCGTCCGCGCCGCGTCCGGCTGCGCTTCTTCCTGCGGCCCGCCGCGCTGCTCGGCGAGGGCGCGGTGCGTGCCGTGCGGTTCGAGCGGACCGCGCCGGACGGGCGGGGCGGGGTGGCGGGCACGGGCGTCTTTGAGGACATCGCGGCGCAGCTGGTGCTGCGGTCGGTGGGCTATCGGGGCGTACCGCTGCCGGGGCTGCCGTTCGACGAGCGGCGGGGCACCGTGCCGAACGCGGCGGGGCGGGTGCTGCGCGGCGGTGTGCCCGCGCCCGGCGAGTACGTGGCGGGGTGGATCAAGCGCGGGCCGACCGGGGTGATCGGCACCAACCGGCCGTGCGCCAAGGAGACGGTTGCCTCGCTGCTCGCCGACGCGGACGTGCTGGCGGCGCGGCCGGTGGCCGAGGACCCCCTCGCCGCGCTGCGCGCGGCGGGCGTCGAGCCGGTCGAGTGGACCGGCTGGCTGCGGATCGAGGCGGCGGAGGCGACGCTCGGGGAGGCGCTGGGCCGTACGAAGGTGAAGATCCCGGACTGGCCGGGGCTGCTGGGCGCGGCGCGCGGCGAAGACTGAAGCCGCGCTGAATCAGCCGGGGCCGCCCGCCCGGTCGTCCTGGCGGACGACGGCGGCGATGACGCTGTCGAGCAGCCCGGGGAACAACGCGTCCAGATCCTCGCGACGCAGGGCGTTGATCTTGGCGGTGCCCCGGTAGATCTGGTGGATCACACCGCATTCGCGCAGCACCCGGAAGTGGTGGGTGCTGGTGGACTTGCTGACGGGCAGGTCGATCACCGAACAGGACAGGTCGCAGCTCTCCTCGGCCAGGGTCCGCACCACCCGCAGCCGCATGGGGTCGGACAGCGCGTGCAGCACGCCCTCCAGCCGGATGTCCTCGCGGCGCGGATGCTCCAGCGAACGGCCCGCCCCGCGCTCCTGAGGTGTGGTCTGCCTCTGCACGACTGCCGCTCCTCGTCGCGTCGTTCCGGGCCCACCATGGTACGAAGCTTCTCGTAGTCTCACATCCGGCGTACTTGATAGTGAGTAGCCGGGATGGTCGGCCGGGGCGGGCGAGGTGATCGGCGTCGGCATCGCTGCGGTGGTGCTGCTGATCACCTTCGGCTCACTGGCCGCCCGCCGGGCTGCCGCTGCTCACCGCCCTTCTCGGCACCCCCATGGTCATCCCGGTGGGGCGCCACCACAGGGCGGCCGCGCCCCTCCCCCGCACCGTCACAGGCCCGACCCGACCGTGTAGGACACCCTGATGCCCGGCTCTCGCAGAACCACTCACAGAAGCACTGGCAGAAGCGCCCGGCTCGCCGCGGTGCTCGCCACCCTGGCGCTCCTGTTCGCCACCGCCTCGGCGTGCGGCTCCGGCAAGGACTCCGGGGACGCCGACTCCGGTGAGCCCGCCGCCTCGGCGGGCGCCTTCCCGGTGACCATCCCGCACAAGTACGGCAGCACCACCCTCAAGGAGGAACCCCGGCGGATCGTCACCGTCGGCCTGACCGACCAGGGCGCCGTGCTCGCCCTGGGCAAGGTGCCGGTGGGAACCACCGAGTGGATCGGCGGCCACCCGGGCGCGATCGGCCCCTGAGCCACGGCCAAGCTGGGCAACGCTAAGCCGTCGACCCTGCTCAAGGACACCGGCACCGGACCGCAGACGGAGAAGATCGCGGCCCTGCGGCCCGACCTGATCCTCGCGGTCTACAGCGGTCTCACCAAGGAGCAGTACGCGACGCTGTCGAAGTTCGCCCCGGTGGTGGCCCAGCCGAAGCAGAACGCCGACTTCGGCGTGCCGTGGCAGCGGCAGACCGAGATCATCGGTACCCGCGATCGTGTGGATCGTGGCCGACCCGGTGAAGGACCGGGCCAAGCTCGACAAGAACCGTTCCTAAAGACTGAGTGGTAGTGAGTCCTGGTTCCAGGACTCGTGCTCAGCCGGGTGCCCCGGACGGTGTTGGGCACCCTGGTCGCCCGCTTTCGCTCCGCCTCCGGCGGCGACGGATCGTGTCCGTGGTCCGGGAATGCGGGGGCGGGTTTCCTCACGCCCCGGGAGGCCCGATGCGGCCTGGACGGTCCGATGCCCCGCACGTTCGCTCTGGTCGTGCGGGGGCGGTGCCGTCCGTCGCCGGATCGGGTGCCCCAGGGCGCGCCTTCCGATTGCCACCGCTGCCGCGTGATGGCGAGTGGTTCTCCTGGTGGTGCTGGTGAGGGGCTTTTGCCAGTGCTGGGCGCCCCACTTTGACGTGTACGCGGGGTCGATGGCCACGATCGTGATGCCGAGCTCGGCGGCCATCGAGGCCAGTCGTGCCCGTAGCTTGGAGGTGGGCATGCCGGAGATCAGTTTGCGGAACCGCTTCCGCCTGCCGTGCTTCTCGCGGGTCTTGTCCGCCTGGAAGTCCAGGTCCTCGATCGCGATGCTCAGGTTGTGGCGTTTGGCCCAGTGCAGCAGGCGTACCAGCGCGTGCCGTACCTGGGCGTCGCGGTAGGTGGCCGGTCCGTCTCGGTCGAAGGCGAACCGGCGCGGATCGCCGACCGGATTGCCGCAGTTGTCCAGGCGCCATGCCGCCAGGTGGTCGGCGTTGGTATCGACGCCGACCAGGCCACCGGCGCGGGCCTGAGCCAGCGGAACGGTCTTGACCGGCGGGATGGTCCAGGAGGCGGTGATGTACCAGCGGTGGCGGGCCACGTCCCGGTGGATGCGGTAGGCCACAGCCCGGTTCGCCGCCACACGGTCGGCCCACTCCGCACCCCGGTGACGGAAGGCGACGGCACCGGTGAGGACATACCGGCCCTGCGCCGCGTTCGCCAGATGTGTCAGTGGCGCCGGGAGCTTGATGCTGACCTGGCCGTCCGGGGTGACGCGGATCGTCTCGTTCCCCAGCCGCTTCCCGCTCTCACCATCGGCCTGGAGGAACCAGCGCCGGGCCTCCCACTGCTGCCGCCACCCGGCCTCGGAGAGCTGCGCTTGTGCGAGGTGGTGACGGGTATTGGCCAGCCGTTTTCCTCCTCGCACCACGCGTACACGGCCCGCTTCGCGGTCGGCACACGCGGCAGCGAGCCGGTCCCGCAGGAGGCGCAGGCGGCGCGTTTTGGTGAACCACTCCTGCCGGGTGCGGTAGCCGCCCGGGCTCCGCTTCGTCCCCTTCGAACCCACCGGCAGCGACAACCGGTCCGCGATGGTGCGCACACCGGCTTCCAGGGTCTGGATGTGGGCGTACTGCGCACGCCGCGATAACGCCCACTGGTCGTGCGTGGCCTTGGTGATACTGCCCGCCCACCGCGACGAGGACTCCCCGGTCACAGCGCGCTTACGCGCCGCCCACGAGTCCGCGGAGTGCTCCAGCCCCTCGGCACAGCGCTGCTTGAGGTCGCGCGAAGCCAGTGTTCCAAGATGCGTGCCGATCAGCCGCAGCGCCTCTTCGTCCCTCGCGGTCAGGCCCTTGAGCCGCGTACGGATCGCGACACCGGACGGACCAGGGACGACGAACGGCGCCGACAGCTCACGCAGCACACCCACCCCGCACCCCTCCCGTTCCGCGAGCCCGGCGGCAACACGCCCATCACCCACCCAACGACCACACCCGCGAAAAGGTCACCCATTCGAACCGGGAACCCCCGTTCCCTCCTCCGGAATCGCACAGTCCACAGCCCGGATACTCACTCACACACGCTAGAACACACTCATACACACTCAATCAACAACTGCTTGCCACCCCCTCTACGCCGACCTGAAGGTGGCGAAGCAGGACCGCGAGGTCTACGTCAAGGAGACGGGCGACTACGGGAACGCGATCTCCTTCGTGTCGGTGCTGAGCCTGCCGTACACGCTGGACCGGCTGGTCCCGCAGCTGGCCGCCGCCCTCGACGGCAAGCCCGCTACGAAGGTGACGCAGCCGAAGTCCGGAACCTGACCTCCAGTGGAGACACCCGCGCCGACCTGCGGGAAGACGCTTCCACGGGCCGTTGTCAGTGGTGGGGTGCAGACTCTGTGATGTCGGACACATCCCTCATCGAGTCTCTTCGCCCCCTCACCTCTCCCTACGCCCCAAGGAGTGAGTCCGTCATGGACGATGTTCTGCTCGCCGTCGGCACCCGCAAGGGTCTCTTCCTCGGCCGCCGCCGCACCGGCCCGGACTGGGACTTCACCGGTCCGCACTTCCCCATGCAGGCGGTGTACTCCGTCGGCATCGACACCCGCCGCTCCGGCGCGCCGCGGCTGCTGGCCGGTGCGGACAGCTCGCACTGGGGCCCGTCGGTCTTCCGCTCCGACGACCTCGGGGAGAGCTGGCATGAACCCGCCCGGCCCGCGGTCCGGTTCCCGGAGGGGACGGACACCTCGCTGGAGCGGGTGTGGCAGCTGCACCCGGCCGGGCCCGCCGCGCCCGAGGTGGTCTACGCGGGCACCCAGCCGGGCGCGCTGTTCCGCTCCGAGGACGGCGGGGAGACCTTCGAGTTCGTACGGAGCCTGTGGGACCACCCGCAGCGGCCCGAGTGGGGCGCCGGGTTCGGCGGCCAGGCGGTGCACACGGTGGTCACCGACCCCCGGGACGCCGAGGCGGTGACGGTGGCCGTCTCGTCGGGCGGGGTGTACCGGTCGACGGACGGCGGGGCGAGCTGGGCGCCGTCGAACAGCGGGCTGAGGGCGGAGTTCCTGCCCGATCAGTATCCGGAGTTCGGGCAGTGCGTACACAAGATCGCTCAGGACGCGGAGGACCCCGACCGGCTGTATCTGCAGAACCACGGCGGGGTGTACCGCAGCGACGACCGGGGGGCGCACTGGTCGGAGATCGGCGAGGGGCTGCCCGCCGACTTCGGGTTCGCGATCGCCGCCCACCCCCGGCGCGGCGGAGTCGCCTATCTCTTCCCCGCGTCCGACGGCTCGGACCGCTATCCGCCCGGCTACCGCTGCCGGGTCTACCGCACCCAGGACGCGGGCGCGTCCTGGGAGGAGCGGTCCGCCGGGCTGCCGGGCGAACCGCACTACGGGGTGGTGCTGCGGGACGCGCTCCGTACGGACGACGCGGACCCGGTCGGGGTGTACTTCGGCAATCGCAACGGCGAGGTGTTCGCGAGCGCGGACGAGGGCGAGAGTTGGCAGCAGATCGCCCAGCACCTTCCTGATGTGCTCTGTGTGCGAGCGGCGGTGATCGGATGAGACCGTGACCGGGTCATACGGCACGCGGCCAGGGGCTGAGCCACTAGAGTGACGCGGTGTGGCTGCACGACCGTTGAATGAAATTGTGGAACCGGGCTGGGCCAAGGCACTTGAGCCCGTGGAAGAGCGCATCGCCTCGATGGGCGACTTCCTGCGGGCCGAGATCGCGGCGGGCCGCACCTATCTGCCCTCCGGACCGAATGTGCTGCGCGCGTTCCAGCAGCCCTTCGACGAGGTGAAGATCCTCATCGTGGGCCAGGACCCGTATCCGACGCCCGGTCACGCGGTGGGGCTGAGCTTCTCGGTGGCGCCGGAGGTGCGGCCGCTGCCCGGCAGCCTGGAGAACATCTACCGCGAGCTGCACAGCGACCTCGGGCTGCCGCGCCCGTCCAACGGCGATCTGACGCCCTGGACCCAGCAGGGCGTGCTGCTGCTCAACAAGGCGCTCACCACCGCGCCGCGCCGCCCCGCCGCACACCGTGGCAAGGGGTGGGAGGAGGTCACCGAGCAGGCGATCCGGGCGCTGGCCGCGCGCGGGCGCCCGCTGGTGTCCATCCTGTGGGGCCGCGACGCGCGCAATGTCCGGCCGCTGCTGGGGCCGCTTCCCTCGGTCGAGTCCGCGCACCCCTCCCCCATGTCGGCCGACCGGGGCTTCTTCGGTTCGCGCCCCTTCAGCCGGGCCAACGACCTGCTCGTACAGCAGGGAGCGCAACCCGTCGACTGGCGCCTTCCCTGAGCGCTTCTTTCCAGGTGGGCGAGGGGTAGTCTGCCCGCCATGACGACACATCCGAACACCCCTGCGGGCTGGTACGCCGACCCGCAGGGCACCCCCAACCAGCTGCGCTGGTGGGACGGCGCCCAGTGGACCGAGCACACCCACCCGGGCCAGCAGCCGGGGCATGCGGCCCAGCCCGGACACGCCCCGCAGCCGGGGTACGCCCCGCAGTCCGGCCACGCCCCGCAGCAGGGGTACGCCGCCCAGCCGCACCCCAACCCGGCCAAGGTCCAGCACCAGGTGCAGCAGCAGGCGCACGTCGCCCCGGCCGGGGGCGGCGGCGGCTCGCTCTTCACCGAGCCGGTGCTGGTGGTGAACCAGAAGGCCAAGCTGATCGAGCTGACCAATGAGTACAGCGTCTTCGACCAGCACGGCCAGACCATCGGGTCGGTGGTCCAGGTCGGTCAGAGCACGCTCAAGAAGGTCGCGCGGTTCGTGTCGAGCCTCGACCAGTTCATGACGCACAAGCTGGAGATCCGGGACGCGGCCGGGCAGCCGCATCTGGTGCTCACCCGCCCGGCCAAGTTCATCAAGTCCAAGGTGCTGGTGGAGCGCCCGGACGGCCAGCCGGTCGGCGAGATCGTCCAGCAGAACGCCATCGGCAAGATCAACTTCGGGATACAGGTCAACGGGCAGCAGATCGGCGCCATCAAGGCGGAGAACTGGCGCGCCTGGAACTTCTCCATCGTCGACCACACCGAGACCGAGATCGCCCGGATCACCAAGACCTGGGAAGGTCTGGCGAAGACCATGTTCACGACGGCGGACAACTACGTCCTGCAGATCCACCGTCAGCTTCCCGACCCGCTGCTGAGCCTCGTGGTCGCCACCGCCCTGACCGTGGACACCGCGCTCAAGCAGGACTCGCGCGGGTTCGGCTGAGCCGGTGGACGATACGGCACATGTGCTCGGGATCGACTCGGGCGGATCGGGCGTACGGGTGGCCGTGGCGCGCGCCGGGGCCCAGCTCAGCGGTTCCGCTCAGACGCCGCTGACCTGGGCCTCAGCCACCCCCGCCGAGGTCGGCGACCGGGGCATCGACGCGGCCGGGCTGCTGGCGCGGGTGCTGCCCGCCGCCCGTGACCTGCTGCGCCGGGCCGGGGCGCGGCGTCCGGCCGCCGTCTGCGTGGGCGCCGCGGGGATGGCCTCGCTCGGCGACGATCTGCGGGCGACGCTGCCGGGCGCGCTCGCGGAGGAGTTCGGCGTGCGCCGCCTCGCGCTCGCGGCGGACGCGGTGACCGGCTATGCCGGGGCGCTCGGCCAGCGGCCCGGCGCGGTGGTCGCCGCGGGCACGGGCCTGATCGCGCTGGGCGCGGTTCCGGTGCCGTTGGATGGGCGTACGGACGGCTCGGGCGACGCCGCGCCCGGGTGGCGGCGGGCCGACGGCTGGGGGCATCTGCTGGGCGACTGCGGCGGCGGGGCGTGGATCGGGCGGGCCGGTCTGGAGGCCGCGATGCGCGCGTACGACGGGCGCGAGGGCGGCTCACGGCCGCTGCTGGCCCGGCTGGAGGCGGTCTTCGGCCCGGCCGGTGGGCTGCCGGGACAGCTGTACCCGCGCCCCGACCGGCCCGCCGTCCTGGCCTCCTTCGCGCCGGAGGTCGGCCGCTGCGCCGCCGGGGCCGATCCCGTCGCGGAGGCGATCCTGCGGGACGCCGCCCGCCACATCGCCGGGGCCGCTGCGGCGGTCTGCCCCCGCCCTGCGGCCGGTGAGGTCGCGCTGACCGGTGGCCTCTTCCGCATGGGCGCGCCCCTGCTGACGCCTCTGCGCGCCGAGTTGGCCGCACGGCTGCCGGGGGTCCGGGTCACCGAGGCGGCCGGGGACCCGCTGGACGGCGCCCTGCGCATCGCGGCGGCGCTCGCCGCCGGTGAGCTGCGGCTGCCGCTCGACGCGGGACTGCTGAGCGTCGTCACCGAGGGGTGAACGACGACCACGACCGATAGCCGGGGCGGCCGTTACGGATTACGGACACCCTATCGGTTATGTGAGCAGCTCTGTTCGCCCACCGCACAGCATCGAACAGCAAGGCTCGGCAAAAGGGGACAGAAAACGCCCAGTCGCACCCCTCCCGAACAGCCAACCCTATAGAGCGACTAACATGCGGCGCCATGAGCTCCCCCACAGGGCCCGCGTCCGGCCTGCCAGTACGAATGCCGCGTCCCCGCCAAGCCGGACGGCACCGCCGCCCGGAGCCCGCGGCCGCACCCGTGGGCGCACCGCCGCTGGTGCTGGCCGTTCCGGGGACGCCGGAAGCCGCCACCCGGGGCCTGGCCGAGGAGATCGTGAGCATCGCCCGCTCCGAGCTGCCCGGCCTCGACGCCCAGGTCGGCTATGTGGACGTGGAAGGCGGGAACGAAGAGTTCCCGCAGTTGGAGACCGTGCTCGCGCGCGCTGTCCAGGACCGCACCGAGCGGCTGCGCCAGGCGCGGGAGGCCGCCAAGGCCACCGCCGCCGCCACCGCGGAGGCGATCGCCGCAGCCGAGGCCGCGGGCGAGGAGATCCCGGAGATGCCTCCGCCGCCCGCCGTCCCGACCGACGGCCCGTCGGCCGTGGTGGTCCCGCTGCTCGCGGGCCCGGACAACGCGCTGCTGCGCCGGATACGCCAGTCGATCATGAGCAGCGGCTCCGCCGCCGAACTCACCGACGTCCTCGGCCCGCACCCGCTGCTCGCGGAGGGTCTGCACGTCCGGCTGTCGGAAGCGGGCCTCGCCCGCGCCGACCGGGCGCGCCTCTTCACGGTGGCGACCGCCGCGGACGGCATCATCCTGGCCACCGTGGGCGGCGGCGAGGCGGCCGACGCCGGTGGGATCACCGGCATGCTGCTCTCCGCGCGCCTCGCCGTGCCGGTGATGGCCGCCGCGCTGGACGAGGACGGGGCCGTGGTCCGCGTCGCCGAGCAGCTGCGCTCCGCCGGTTCGGCCCGGCTCGCCCTCGCGCCGTACCTGATCGGTCCGGAGGTCTCCTCCGAGCTGATCCGGGCCGCGTCCCAGGAGGCGGGCTGCGCCGCGGCCGACGCGCTCGGCGCGTACCCGGCCGTGGGCAAGCTGGTGCTGTCGAAGTACGCGGCGGCGCTGGGCATCACGCTTCCGGCGTCCTCGGGGCTGCGCTGAATCGTCCCTCCAGCCGCGAGAGGCCGTGTGCCGCGCGGGGCGAGTCGCCCCGCGCACGGCCCACGCCCGCTCTGCCTCACGGCATGCCATGCGGTCAGCCGAAGATCACGCAGGACGCGGCCGGGGCCTCGATCGAACCGCCGCGCCCCGGCACCCCGGTGGTGGGATCGAGGCCGAACCAGGCCACTTCGCCCGAGCGTTCGTTCGCGACGTAGAGCCGGGTTCCCGAGGGGTCGAGGGCCAGGTCGCGCGGCCAGTGGCCGCCGCAGGGCGTGGTGGTGACCAGCTCCATGCGATCGCCCGGGGTGTCGAGGGCGAGCGTCGCGACGCTGTCGTGGCCCCGGTTGGCGACCCAGACGAAGCGGCCGTCCGGGGAGACCGCCGCCTCGGAGGGGAAGGTGGCGGTGTCCGTCCCCGGCGGGACGACCCGGGTCTCGCCGAGCGGTTCGAGGGCGCCGGACGCCGCGTCCCAGCGGCACACCGTGACCGTCGGCTCCAGCTCGTTGACGACGTACGCGCGGTCGCCGCGCGGGTGGAACGCGAGATGACGCGGCCCGCTCCCCGCCCGGAGCCGGACCTTCCGGTGCGCCCGGGGCCCGGCGGGCTCGTACACCCACACCGCGTCGGCGCCGAGGTCGACGCTGAGCAGCCAGCCGCCGGACGGGTCGGGCAGCACCTGATGGGCGTGCGGCTCGCTCTGCCGCTCGCGGACCGGGCCGCCGCCCTCGTGCCGCAGCACGGCCGTCGGCTCCCCGAGCCCGCCGTCCTCGCGGACGGGCAGCGCGCTGACGCTGCCGGAGCCGTAGTTGGCGGTGAGCAGATGCCCGGCGGCAAGCGCGAGATGGGTGGGCGCCGCGCCGTGGACGGGGACGGGGGCGCCGAGGAGGGTGAGCGGGCGGCCCGGCCCGCCGGTCCGGAACGCGGCGGCCGCGCCGTCGTCCGTCTCGCTCACCGCGTAGAGGACGTCGCCGCCGGGTGAGAGCGCGAGATACGAGGGGTTGGTGACCTCGTCCGTGGTGGAGCGCGGGGTGAGCGCCCCCGTGTCAGGGTCGACGTCCGCGACGGTGATCCCGGCTCCGCCCGCCTCGGTGAACGACCCGATGTAGGCGCTGTACGTCCGTTGCTCCGTGCTCACCGTGCTGCCTCTCCAGCGGTTTCGCTTGCGGCCGACGCTAACAGCCCGGTCCGGACCAGGACTCTGGAATGGACGATTCCGTGTGTGACGCGCCCTCAGCGCGCCCCGGTTGGCGGAAGCGCCCCGGTGGGCGGAACGGCCGGAGGAGCCACACTCAAGCCCGCACAGGCCCGCTGAGGCCCGGCGCAACGCGCCGTTGGTCATCACGCCGTCAGCCGTCCGCGGCGCCGTCGTGGCTGGTCGCGCAGTTCCCCGCGCCCCTTCGGGGCCCCACCCGGCCCTCCCGCAGTCCGCCGCGCCGCTGCGGCAACGCGCTGAGGCCCGCACAGGCCCCGCAGGGGCCCGCTGGGTCAGGCCCGCACGGGGGCGCGCAGCGGGTCGGCGAGGCCCGTCAGGGCGGCCTCCAGGTCGTGGAGATGGGCCAGGGCGCGGTCCGTGGCCGGGTGGGGCGGCAAACCGGCGGCGGGCGCGGGAGCGGCGGCTGACGGGCCGACGGGGGCGGTCAGAGGGCTCACCGCCGCCTCGACCCGCGCGCACGCCGCCGTCAGCCGGACGTCGTGGGAGGCGACCGGGTCGGCGGCCAGCGCGGCGAGGCCGCGCGCCTGGCGGGCGCAGTCGTCGAGCGCCAGCATGACCTGCCGGGCGCGGGCCCGGCGGGCGCGCAGCGGGCTGAGCGGGTGCAGCAGCGGGGCGACCGACATCCGCAGCCCCCGCAGCGCCTCCTCCAGCTCGGCGACGTGCGGCGCGGGGTCCGCGGCCGGGTCGCCCGCGAGCCGCCGCGCGGCGTCGGCGGCGCAGTGCCGTACGGACTCCAGGGCGCGCCGGATCCACCCGTCCGTCGCGGCGTGGGTGGTCACCGGGAGCACGAGCGCCACGGCCAGGCCCGCCGCGACCGCGCCGACGGCGGTCTGCTCCAGGCGCAGCGCGAGCAGCCCGGGGTGGAGCACGCCGAGCAGGCCGTAGAGCAGCCCGGCCATCAGCGTCACGAAGAACACCATCCAGCTGTAGGACAGCGGCGCGGTGTAGAAGATCCCGAAGACGCAGGCGGCGACGAGGACGGCGGTGGGCGCCGGGGCCCCGTCCAGCGGTACGGCGACGGCGAGCCCGGCCGCGATGCCGCTGACGGTGCCGACGACCCGGCGGAAGCCGCGTACCAGCGTCTCACCGCGCGAGGCGGTGTTCACGAAGATCCACCAGGTGGTGCCGACGGCCCAGTACCACCGCTCCCCGGAGAGCGCCTGGCCGACGGCGAGCGCGGCGGCGCAGGCGGCCGCCGCCTGGAACGCCTGCCGGGTGGCGGGCCGCGCCAGGCCCCGCCCGCCGGGCGGCACGGCGGCGGGCGCCCCGGGCGTGCGCCGCTCAAGGCACCACACGCCGAACCGGACGAACGCGGCCACCGCCACCCCCATTGGCACCGCCACCGCCAGCACGGGCAGCTCCCGCCACCCGGCCCCCAGGAACTGCGCCGCGAAGAACATCATGAACGCGAAGATGCCGAGGGCGTTGCCGCGCGGCCCCCACCGCCGGGCCGCGACCCCGCAGAAGACCACCGCGAGGAAGGCGGTGTCGCGCCCGAGCGGCACCCGGTGCAGTACGGCGGCCAGCGCCAGCACCGGGAGGCCGGTGGCCGGGAGCAGCGCGGTGGTGACGGCCTGCCGCCGCACCGTCGAGTCCGCCACCGTGAAGAGCGCGAGGAGCGCCGCGAGGCCGCCCACAACAGCGGCCGTCAGGGGCAGCCCGGCCCAGGCCACGGCGGCCACCGCGGAGCCGACGCCCAGCGCGCCCCGCGCCGAGATCCGCAGCCGCCGCAACCCCGGATCCGGGGCCGCGAACATCGTCGCGCACGCCCTCACCACCGTCTGAAACCCGCGCAGCACCGCTGTGACCTGTCCCTTTCGCCTCCGGGCATGACAAAGGCGCTGCGGGGACCCGGATGCGGCTTCCTTGCCGTCCGGCGCAGCCCAGCGCAACGCCATCTGCCCCAAGAGAAGCATCCCGCCACCATCGGCTCAAGCGATCACCGTTTCGCTGGGCCATTGGTACAGTCGCCGCTCGGACGAACCGACCACGAGGGAGCCGATGGCCCATGCACGTACCGGTGGGCGCGGTGGACGCGCTGGACGCGAAGATCCTGCGGCTGCTGCTGGAGCAGCCGCGCACCAGCGTGCGCGAGTACGCCCGGCTGCTGGGCGTCGCGCGCGGCACCGTGCAGGCGCGGCTGGACCGGCTGGAGCGGGACGGCGTGATCACCGGCTACGGCCCGTCGCTCTCCCCCGCCGCGCTCGGCCACCCGGTGCTGGCCTTCGTGCACATCGAGGTCACCCAGGGCCATCTGGACGACGTGGGCGACGCGCTGGCCACCGTCCCGGAGATCATCGAGGTGTTCTCGACCACGGGCGCGGGCGATCTGCTGACCCGGGTGGTGGCCCGGGACAACGAGCATCTGGAGGACGTCGTGCAGCGGCTGATCCAGCAGCCGGGAGTGGTCCGCACCCGCACCGAGATGGTGCTCAGGGAGCGGGTCCGCCACCGGATGCTGCCGCTGGTCGACGCGGTGGGGCAGACCGCCGGAACCCGCCGTCGGCCCTGATCACGTCCTTGGCATGCTGTCCGTATGAGCTTCCGGCGGACCCCTTCCGTGATCTTCGACCTCGACGGCACGCTCGTGGACAGCGAGCCCAACTACTACGAGGCGGGCAAGCGCACCCTCGCGCAGTACGGCGTCACCGGCTTCACCTGGGAAGAGCACACCCAGTTCATCGGGATCGGCACCCGCGAGACCCTGGAGACCCTGCGCGCGCGGTACGCGATCGACGCGCCGGTGGACGAGCTGCTCGCCGTCAAGAACGGCCACTACCTGGAGCTGGTCCGCACCTCCACCACCGTCTTCCCCGAGATGCGGGCCTTCGCCGAGCGGCTGCGCGACGCCGGGCATCCGCTCGCCGTGGCCTCCGGCTCCTCCCGGTCCGCGATCGAGGCCGCGCTCGCCGCCACCGGTCTGGACGCGCTGCTGCCGCTGTACGTCTCGGCGGAGGACACCGGCCGGGGCAAGCCCGAACCGGATGTCTTCCTGGCGGCCGCGCGGCTGCTGGCCACCGATCCGGCCGACTGTGTGGTGGTCGAGGACGCCGGGCCCGGGGTGGAGGCGGCGCGGCGGGCCGGGATGCGCTGCGTCGCCGTCCCGTACGACGAGCACGCGGCCGGTAGCGGCTCGGCGTACGACCACGCGGGGCTGATCTTCCGGGGCGGGCAGGGCGAGTTCGACGCGGGGGCGGCGTACGACTGGGTGACGTCCGGCAGTTGATCCGTACGTGTGCCCCGGCCGGAATCCGGACCGGGGCACACAGACGCCGTGAACGCCGCTCAGACGCGCGGGGCGAAGTCCCGCCAGGGCTTGCCCGCGACCGGCTCCGTGTCGACCCACAGGGACGTCACGCAGTGCGGGCAGACGTAGGCGACGACGGTGAGCGCGTCGTGGACGCGGACGTCCCGGCCCAGGTCGTCCGGGCCGAGGGTGACCCGGCCCGCGAGGGCTTCCCAGCCGTCCGCCAGCGAGCCGAGCCCGGCCCCGCAGTGGCGGCAGGCGGCGGTCTGCTGTCCGTCCGGGCCGGGGAAGGTGGCCAGGGCGCTGCCCCAGATCCCGGTGGGCTCCCCCGTGGCGGCGGGGGCCCCGGCGGCCGGGGCCGTCATGCGGGCGCGGCGGTCCTCGCGGATCCGCTGGCGGTGGGCCTCCGTCGCGGGCTCGTCCACGCCGCCGCCCGGGGTCAGGGCGACCCCGTACAGCCGGGTGGCGGACTCCGGGGTCACCGCGTGGCGCTCCACGTCGGCGGCGACCTTGGCGGGGTCGCGCAGCAGCGGGTCGCCGTAGCCGCCGCCGTTCTGGACGGTGCACTCGAAGACGTCACCGTGGGCGATGCGGGCCGCCGGGGAGACGCCGGGCAGCGTCTCGTGGCTGCCGTCGAGGTCGGCGAGGCGGGTGATGGCCTGCCCGGATGCCAGCCGGTCCAGCGGGGCGGCGGACGTGACGCGCTCGAAGCGGGCGCACGAGCCGGGCAGACCGCCGAAGAGGCCGGTGCGGTTCGGCAGCGACACCCCGTGGGTGCCGAGGACGCCGGTCACCTCCGGGGTGTCGATCGGGGTGAGGGCGAACTGGATGCCGTTGCCGCCCCGGTAGGTGCCCGCGCCGCCGGAGTCGGCGACCTGACGGCGCCACAGGTACATCAGCGGATGCCGCATCTCCTGCTGTTCGACGTCGGTCGCGCCGCCGCCGAGGATGACCATGGCGCCGCCCGCGTCCACGCCGTCGCGGAAGGAGAAGGCGGGCCCGCCCCACATCAGCGAGTCCATGTACATCGAGGCGAACGGCTGCCCGTGCTGGTCGGCGCCGCCGAACTGGCTCAGCTGCCACGACCCGTCGCTCGGGCCGAAGGCGAAGCTCTCGTAGGCCTCGGAGAAGCTGAGCATCTTCGCGATCGCGCCGCCCGCCGAGCAGGTCGCCGTCCAGTTCGCGCCCGCCGCGCCGCCGCTGACCGGCATCGGCTCGACGGCGGTCACGCACAGCCCGTCGGGCGCCTTGACCTCGACGGGGCGCATGATGCCGTGGTTCCAGTGGATCTCCGCGCCGAACGTGCACAGCATGAGCGTGGCCACGGCGCCGAGCAGCCCGCCGCGCGTGGTCATGCCGTACGCGGGGCTCTGCGGACTGGAGGCGGAGAAGTCGAAGACCAGCCGGTCGCCGGTCTTCTCCATGCGGCAGGGGACCTCCAGCAGTTCGATGCCCTGATCGCCGTCGTTCCCCGAGCCGTCCGGGCGGTCGAGGTACGAGGTGTGCTCGTACACCCCGTCCGGCAGCTCCTCCAGCATGGCCCGCAGCTGGGCCTCGCTGTGGTCGAGGGTGCGCTCCATGGTGGTGCGGACCTGGCCGGTGCCGTAGCGGTCGCACAGCTCGTGGAAGCGCCGCTCGGCGACGCGCAGTCCGGCGAGGAAGGCGCGGAAGTCGTTGGCGACCGTGCCCGCCATGCGGGAGTTGGCGACGATGGTGTCCCACAGCTCCTGGTTGACGGTCCCCTTGCGGACGATCCGGCCCGGCGGGATGCGGATGCCCTCCTGGTAGACGTCGGTGGCGGTGGTGCACCAGCTGCCGGGGTCCATGCCGCCGAGGTCGACCTGGTGGGCCATGCAGCCGAGCCAGGCGACGAGTTCGCCGTCCCGGAAGACCGGGCTGCAGAACTGCACGTCGTTCTGGTGCATCGCGGCGATGTACGGGTCGTTGATGATGAAGACGTCACCGGGCTCGATGTCGTCGTAGCGGCGCTGGAACTCCTCGATCGCCATCGCGCCCGTGTAGACCGGGGTCAGCAGATAGGTGCCGATGACGGCCATCTCGCCGGAGGCCGTGTAGATGCCGAAGTTGTAGTCGGTGGCGTGCACGACCGGGGAGCCGGAGACGTGCTCGACGGTGGTGGCGCCCTCGGCGTTGATCGACCAGAGCTTGTGCCGGATCACCTCATGGGTGACCGGGTTGACGGCGTCGGCCGTCCCGTTCGCGGCGGCCGGGGGTGTGGGGGCAGCGGTGTTCATCGTTGCTCCGTATGTGGGGGGGGATTCAGGGGCGGTTGTGGATGACGATGCCGCCGAGCCGGTCGACAACGGCCTCCTGGCCCGTGCCGATCACGACGGTGGTGTCCGGCATCTCCACGATGGCCAGGCCCTCGACGCACAAGCCCTCGTGCAGGTGGTCGGCGCGGTAGACGGTGGCGTCCGTCCACGCGCCGCCGCTGAACACCCGCCGGGTGCCCGGCTCGGCCACCTCCGCGGTGCCCCGCGTACGTACGGTGTCGAGTTCGGCGCGGGGCACCGGGCTCGCGGCGACGACCCGGAAGGTGGTGATCTCCACACCGCCCTCGGGGAACGCCGAGCCCTTGCCGAACCGGCCCTCGTAGGTGTCGATGAACCGCTCGACCATGGCGTTCACCTCGGCGGCGGTGATCGGGCCGTCCCCGAAGCCGACGGTCAGCACATGGATCTGGGCCCGGAACCGGATCTCCACGGACCGGGCGAAGGTGACCGTCTCGCGGTCGGCGCCCGCCTCGACGAGCCCCTTCACGGCCCGCTCCTGCAGTGCGCTGAACGCCGCCTCGATCTCCTCCGGCGGCAGCGCGGCCCCGTAGTCGGTGGTGCCGGGCGGCGACTGAAGCGGCTTGGACAGCTCCTCGACCATGGTCAGGTCCGAGCTGCCGATGCCGAACGCGGAGTGGACCGAGGCGGTGAGCGGCACGACGATCCGCGGGCAGCCCAGCTCGGCGCCGTAGCTGAAGGCGTGCAGCGGGCCCGCGCCGCCGTACGCGAACACCGAGAAGTCGGCCGGGTCGTAGCCCTGTTCCACGGTCACCTGGCGCACCAGGTCGGCCATCCGGGCGTCCACGATGGTCTTGATGCCCTCCGCGGCCTGTTCGACACTCAAGCCGGTCGGCCGGGCGATGTGCTCCTCGATGGCGGTGCGGGCGCGCTCGACGTCGAGGGTGAGCCGCCCGCCGAGGAAGTTGTCCGGGTTGAGGTAGCCGAGCACCAGGTCCGCGTCGGCGACCGTGGGGCGCTCGCCGCCGCGCCCGTAACAGGCCGGTCCTGGGTGGGCGCCCGCGCTCTCGGGCCCGACGGTCAGCACCCCGCCCCGTACGGAGGCGATGGAACCGGCACCGGCGCCGATCGCCCGCACCGCCACGGACGGCAGGGCGAGCCGGTCGCGGCCGATGAGGGTGGTGTTGGACATGACGGGACGCTCGTCCAGCACCAGCCCGACGTCGAAGCTGGTGCCGCCCATGTCGGTGGTGACGATGTTGCGGTGCTCACCCCGGCTGCCCAGGTACTGGGAGGCGACCACGCCGCCGACCGGCCCGGACATCACGGCCGCCGCCGCGCGCTTCTCCGCCTCGGCGAAGGTCGCGAGCCCGCCGCCGGACTGCATGAGCAGCGGGCCGGTGCGCAGGCCCGCCTTGGCCAGGGTGGATTCGAAGCTGTCCAGCGACGCCCCGAGCAGCGGGCGCAGGCCCGCGTTGACCGCGGTGGTCAGGGTGCGCTCGTACTCGCCGATCCGTGGCAGGAATTCGCTGGAGAGGGTGACGCTCGCGCCGGGCGCCTCCTCGGCCACGATCTCGCCGACCCGGCGCTCGTGCGCGTCGTTGGCGAAGGACCAGAGGAGCGAGACGGCGAACACCTCGGCCCCGGCGTCCCGCAGCCGCGCCACGGCGCGCCGCACGTCGTCCTCGTCCAGCGGACAGACGACCCGGCCCGCGTAGTCGACGCGCTCGGTGACCTCCTCGGTCAGCGAACGGGGCACGGCCGCAGGCTGTTTCACCAGCGTGCGGAACCGCTTGATCTCCTCCTCTTCGAGGCCGGTCCCCTTGAACCCGCGCATGGTCGTCAGGGTGTCCCCGAAGCCACGGGTCTGGATCAGGCCGACCTTCTTGGTGCGGCCTTCGAGCATGGCGTTGGTGGCGATCGTGGTGCCATGCGCGAACATCTCGACGTCCGCGAGCAGTTCGGCCAGGTCGACGCCGCGCTCTTCGGCGGCGTCGACCAGGGTGTTGAGCACCCCTTCGGCCGGGTTCGCGGGAACGGTGGAGGACTTGTACCGGCCGACCCGTCCGGTGTCATCGATCACGACAGTGTCGGTGAAGGTGCCACCGATGTCGGAAGCCACGTAGTACGAAGGCATCCGGGCTGGATCAACTCCTTGGGTCTTCAGTCTGATGCACGACATGAACGAGCCTTTCCGCCATGCCGGATCGCTGTCAACCAGAGATGATCTTCGTCAATTGTCCGTTGGTCTCGCGGTGGATCGGTGTCTTCGAGCCGGTCAACGGCACGCCCGTGCCGCCCCGTTTGGCCGCGACGATCTCCGCCGCGATGGACAGGGCGGTCTCCTCGGGCGTACGGGCGCCGAGGTCGAGGCCGATCGGCGAGCGCAGCCGGGCCAGTTCGCGGTCGGTGAGACCGGCCTCGCGGAGCTTGCGGGTGCGGTCGTCGTGGGTACGGCGCGAGCCCATCGCGCCGACGAACGCGACCGGCAGCCGCAGGGCCTCCTCCAGCAGCGGCACATCGAACTTGGCGTCATGGGTGAGCACGCACAGCACCGTTCGGGCGTCGGTGGCCGTGTCCCGCAGATAGCGGTGCGGCCAGTCGACCACGATCTCGTCGGCGTCGGGGAAACGGTCCCGGGTGGCGAAGACCGGGCGGGCGTCGCACACGGTCACGTGGTAGCCGAGGAACTTCCCCGTGCGCGCCAGGGCCGAGGCGAAGTCCACGGCGCCGAAGACGATCATCCGGGGCGGCGGCACGCTCGACTCGACGAAGACCGTGAGGCCACCCGTCAGGGTGAACGCGCCGGTGCGGCCCGAGGCGAGCAGCGCGCCCGCCTCGTCCGCCGCCGCACGGTCCACCTCGGAGCCGCCGCCGAAGCCGCCCTCGTACGAGCCGTCCGGGCGGACCAGGAGCGCCCGGCCGAGGAGGTCGGCCGGGCCCCGGGAGACCCGGGCGACCGCGGCCGTCTCCCCACCGGCGGCGGCCGACAGGGCCGCCGCGAACACCGCCCGGACCGGCGCGTCCGCGCGCACCGGCGTGACCAGGACCTCCAGCTCACCGCCGCAGGTCAGCCCCACCGCGAACGCGTCCTCGTCGCTGTACCCGAACCGCTCTAGGACGGTGGTGCCGTCCTGGAGCGCCTGGAGGCAGCGCTCGTAGACCGCCCCCTCCACACAGCCGCCGGAGACCGAGCCGATGGCCGTGCCCCCGGCGTCGACGGCGAGGGCGGCGCCGGGACCACGCGGCGCGCTGCCACCGACTGCCACGACGGTGGCGACGGCGAAGTCCCGGCCCTCCTCGGCCCACCGGTTCAGCTCGGTGGCGATATCAAGCATCCCCGTCCCCACCTGGCGCGGTGCCCGCCAGCAGAACGCGGTCGGGACGGATCGGCAGGTGCCGGTGGCGCACACCGGTCGCGTGCCAGACGGCGTTGGCGATGGCCGCCGCCGCTCCGACGATGCCGACCTCGCCGATGCCCTTGATGCCGACCGGGTCGTCCGGGTCCGGGTCGTCCACCCAGCCCACCTCGATCGGCGGCACATCGGCGTGCGCGGCGACGTGGTAGCCCGCGAGGTCGGGGCCGACGTGGCTGCCGAAGGCCTGGTCCCTGATGGCCTCCTCGTGCAGCGCCATGGACAGGCCCCAGGTCATGCCGCCGATGAACTGGCTGCGCGCGGTCAGCGGGTTGACGATGCGGCCCGCGGCGAAGATGCCGAGCATGCGCCGCACCCGGACCTCGCCCGTGGCGGCGTCCACGGCGACCTCGGCGAACTGCGCTCCGTAGGAGTGCCGTTCCTTCTTGGCGAGCGCGAAGACGGCCTCGGAGGTGTCCGACCGGGCGGTGATGCCCTCCTCCGGGATGGTGCCGCCGAGGGCCAGCTTCTCGCGCAGCTCCTTCGCCGCGGAGGTGACGGCCCAGGCCCAGGAGCGGGTGCCCATGGAGCCACCGGCGATCATCGCCTGGCCGAAGTCGCTGTCCGCGATCCGCATGTGGACGCTGCTCGGCGTCACCTCCAGCGCGTCCGCGGCGATCTGGGTCAGCGCGGTCCTGGCTCCGGTGCCGATGTCGGCCGCGGTGATCCGTACCGTGAACGTGCCGTCCGACTCGGCGGTCACGGCCGCGGTGGACGGGGCGACGCCCGAGGGGAAGGTGGCCGCCGCCGTGCCGGTGCCGAGCAGCCAGCGGCCCTCGCGGCGCAGCCCGGGACGCGCGTCGCGGTCCGCCCAGCCGAACCTGCGGGCGCCCTCCGCGAAGCAGTCGTTCAGCCTGCGGGTGCTGAACGGCAGCCCGGACACCGGGCCCGCCTCGGGTTCGTTGCGGGCCCGCAGCGCGATCGGGTCGAGGCCGCACTTCTCGGCGAGTTCGTCGATCGCGGACTCCAGCGCGAACGAGCCGGGTGCCTCGCCCGGCGCGCGCACGAAGGTCGGTGTCGGCACATCGAGCTTCACCAGGCGGTTGACGGTGTGGTGCGCGTCGGCGTCGTACATCGCGCGCCCGTAGTCGGCGCTGCGCTCGATGAACTCGTGCACGGTCGACGTGAGGCTCTGGGCCTGGTGGTCGAAGACGCTCAGCCGCCCGTCCGCGTCGGCGCCGAGCCTGATCCGCTGCGCGGTGGGGCTGCGGTAGCCGGTGATGGCGAACATCTGGCGGCGCGTCAGGACGACCCGGACCGGGCGGTGGAGGACGGTCGTGGCCATCACGGCGGCCACCTGGTGCGGGCGCAGGCCCTTGGAGCCGAAGCCGCCGCCGACGTGTTCGGACCGCACCCGGACCGAGGCCGGGTCGAGGGAGAACATCTTCGCCAGCTCGTCGGCCACCCACATGCTGCCCTGGTTGGAGTCGACGACCTCCAGCCGTCCGCTGTCCCAGCGGGCGGTGGCCGCGTGCGGCTCCATCATGGCGTGGTGCTCTTCCGGAGTGGTGTACTCCGCGTCCACGACGAAGGCCGCCTCGGCGAGTCCGGCCTCGATGTCGCCCTTCTCGGTCTCCGCCTGCTGCTCCTCCGGTACGTACGTACCGGTGCGCCCGGCGGAGAACACCACGTCGTGCGGCTCCTCCTCGTACCGGACCTCCAGCGCCTCGGCGGCCTCCCGGGCCTGCTCCGGCGTCTGCGCCACGACCAGCGCCACGGGCCAGCCCGCGAACGGCACCCGGTCGTTCTGGAAGAGCGTGATGGTCGGATCGGGCTTCCCCAGCAGGCCGACGTAGTCGCCGTCGACGCGCGGGGCGTTGCCGTGGTGCAGGACGGCGAGGACGCCGGGCATCGCCTCGACGGGCGCGGTCTCCACCGAGCGGATGCGGCCGCGGGCGATGGTGGACACCACCAGCCAGCCGTGGGCCAGATCGGCGAAGGGGATCTCACCGGCGTAGCGGGCCGCGCCGGTGACCTTCTCGCGGCCCTCCACGCGGGTGCGCGCGGCTCCGACGGACGGGGTGACGGCGGCGGTTCCGGTCGTCGTGGTCATCGGGCGGCCTCCTCGGAGAGTTCGGACAGCATGGCCACGACGAGGTTGCGCATCAGCGTCACCTTGTATCCGTTGTGCGGCAGCGTCTCGGCGGCCGCCAGTTCGGCGTCGGCCGCGGCGGCGAACGCCTCGGCGCTCACCGGGCCCCCGGTCAGCACCCGCTCGGCCTCACGGGCCCGCCACGGCCGGGACGCCACCGCCCCGAAGGCCAGGCGCACTTCGTGGACGACTCCGTCGCGGACGTCGAGGGCGGCGGCGATCGAGCCGATCGCGAACGCGTAGGAGGCGCGCTCACGCACCTTCCGGTAGCGCGAGACGGTGGCGACCGGGGCGGGCGGCAGGGTGATGCCGGTGATCAGCGCGCCGGACGGCAGGGCGGTCTCCAGGTGCGGGGTGTCCCCCACCGGCAGATAGAACGACGCGAACGGCAACTCGCCCGGCCCGTCGGCCGTTTCGTAGTGCACGACGGCGTCGAAGGCGGCCAGCGCCACCCCCATGTCCGAGGGGTGGGTGGCCACGCAGTGCTCGGAGGCGCCGAGGATCGCGTGGTTGTGGTGCTCGCCCTCGATGGCGGGACAACCGCTGCCGGGGACCCGCTTGTTGCAGGGCTTGGCGGTGTCGGTGAAGTAGCCGCAGCGGGTGCGCTGGAGCAGGTTGCCGCCGACCGTGGCCATGTTGCGCAGCTGCCCGGAGGCTCCGGCCAGCACGGCCTGGGCCAGCGCCGGGTAGCGGGTGCGCACCTCGGGGTGGGCGGCGAGGTCGCTGTTGGTGACGGTCGCGCCGATGCGCAATCCGCCGTCCTCCGTGGCCTCGATCTGGTCGAGGGGGAGGTCGCGCACGTCGACGAGGCGCGCGGGCCGCTCCACCCCGGTCTTCATCAGGTCGACCAGGTTGGTGCCACCGCCGAGGTAGCGCGCGTCGGGGTCGGCGCCCAGCAGGGCCACGGCCCCGGAGACGTCGTGCACCCGCTCGTACCCGAATTCCCTCATACCGCTGCCTCCGCTTCCGTCGCGCCGATACCGTCACCCGAGCCGCCCGCTGGTGGCTGTGCGGCCTCCGCCGCCCGTGCGACCGCCTCGACGATCGACACATACGCGCCGCAGCGGCACAGGTTGCCGCTCATCCGCTCCCGGATCTCCTCGGCGGTGAGCGGCTGGACTCCCGCGTCCGGCCGTACGTCCTGGGTCGCGGCGCTCGGCCAGCCCGCCGCGTGTTCCTCGATCACGGCGATGGCCGAGCAGATCTGCCCGGGGGTGCAGTAGCCGCACTGGTAGCCGTCGAGGTCGAGGAAGGCCTGCTGCACCGGGTGCAGGTCCTCGCCGTCGGCCACGCCTTCGATGGTGACGATCTCGCGCCCCTCGGCGGCCACCGCGAGCTGGAGACACGAGACGGCCCGGCGGCCGTCGAGCAGCACGGTGCAGGCGCCGCACTGGCCCTGGTCGCACCCCTTCTTCGTGCCGGTCAGATCGAGACGTTCGCGCAGGGCGTCGAGCAGGGTGGTGCGGTGGTCGACGGGCAGTGTGTGCTTCTCGCCGTTGATGTTCAGCGTGATGGCGCTGGACGTCGGGGAGGTTGGAGCCATGATCAGTCTTCTTTCGCGTAGCTGGTGCGCGTCGAGCGAAATGATCCGGGCAGACGGGGGGCGGGAGTGGTCCGGGCGGGCCCGGGAAGAGTCTGGAAGGGTGAGCGGGCTGGTGGCGACCGGCACCGGCCGCTCGCACCGGGCGTTCGCACTGGCCGGATCTGCCGGTAAGGTAGACCTAAGTGGACAGTTGTCCGGCTGCTATGAACTTATCGGACAGTTGTCCGGTTAGCAAGGGCGGCCCGTTGGCGATTCCGGAAAGGAGGACGAGTGCCCGAGAAAAAGGACACCCCACTGCGCTCGGACGCGCAACGGAATCGCGAGCGCATCCTCGCAGTGGCCCTGGCGGAGCTGACGTGCTCGGCGGACGCCCCGCTGAGCGCGATCGCGAAGAAGGCGGGCGTCGGGCAGGGAACGTTCTACCGGAATTTCCCCAACCGTGAGGCGCTGGTCCTGGAGGTCTACCGCTACGAGGTGCAGCAGGTCGCCGACGCCGCGGCCCAGCTGCTGCGGACCCGCGCCCCGGAACAGGCACTGCGGGAGTGGATGGACCGGCTCGCCCAGTACGCCATGACCAAGGCGGGGCTGGCCGGTGCGCTACTCAAGGCCACCACGCACGGTGGCCTGGTCCAGCTGGCACGCGGTTCGCTGACCTCGGCCGTCGCGCTCCTGCTGACGGCGAACGAGGAGGCGGGCACGATCCGCCCGGGAGTCACCCCGGACGACTTCATGCTCGCCATCGCCGGGCTCTGGCAGATCGACCCCTGCGGGGACTGGCAGGGGTGCGCCGGGCGGCTCCTGGACCTGGTGATGGACGGGCTGCGCGCCGGGGCGCCCGGGACCGCCTCTCGCTAGGAGCGGCGGCGGGGCTTGCCGCGCTTGGCGCCGCCCTTGCCGCCGCCCTTGCCGCCGCTCTTGGGGGCCGCGGAACGGCCCCGCGGGGTCTTCCCGGGCGCCTTGCTGGGCGCCGCCTTGCCCGCCGCGGGCTTGCGCTTCGGCTGCTCCGGGGGCTGGGCGCGGCCCCGGGTGCTGTTGACCGTACGCCCCCGGACGATCCCGATGAAGTCCTCCACCCGGTCGGTGGTCGCGTCCTCCGGCCAGGACAGCGCGACGCTCGACTGGGGCGCGTCCGTGACCGGCCGGTACGTGAGGTCCCTGCGGTGGTGCAGCCGGGCCAGCGACTGCGGCACGACCAGCACGCCCACTCCGGCCGCCACCAGCTCGATGGCGTCCGCCGTCGTGGCGGGGCGCTCGATGGCGGGCCGCCCCGGCAGCCGCTCCCAGCCGATCACGTCGTCCAGGGGGTGCAGCACGATGTCCTCGGCCAGGTCGTCGGCGGTGACCTCTTCGACCGCCGCCACGATGTGGTCCTTCGGCACCACGACCACCGATGTCTCGGTGTAGAGGGGGATCGCGCTGAACACCGTACGGTCCACCGGCAGCCGCACCAGACCCGCGTCGGCGTCGCCGCCCCGCAGCACCTCGGGCGCTTCGGCGGCGGACACCGCGATGAGGGTCAGGGGGACGTCGGGCAGGCGCTCGTTCCAGATCCGCACCCACTTGGCGGGCGTCGCCCCTGGGACATACGCGAGCCGGAACGTAGGGGATGCTTCCGAGCCTGTCACCCCGCCAGGCTACCGGTCGCGCCGGACCGGGCCGTGGTCCGGGGCCGCCCGCGCGCTCGATACCCTTGACACCATGAAGTCGCACCAGACCACCCAGACGATGAAGCCCGCCACCGCGGCGAAGAAGCTGGGTGTGTACCTCCAGGCCACCCCCGCCGAGTTCCAGGAGGGCGTCGTCTCACGGGCCGAACTCAACGCCCTCCAGACCGATCCGCCCGAGTGGCTGCGGGAGCTGCGCCGCAACGGCCCGCACCCCCGGCCGGTGGTCGCGGCGAAGCTGGGCACCTCCATCGCGGGCCTGGCGCGCGGCGGGATCACCGAGGCCCTCACCACCGAGCAGATCGACGCCCTGAAGGCGGAGCAGCCCGAGTGGCTGGAGAAGGAGCGCGCCACCCAGGCCGAGGTGCGGAAGGAAGCCGTGCGGATCAAGGAGAAGAAGGCCGAGCAGGCGGAGCGCGCCGCCGATCCCCGCCCGCCGCAGCACTGACCCTTCTCTCAGTCCTTGTAGTCGGGAGCGACGCGCTCCACGAGCCGCAGCAGCGCGGCCCAGGCCAGGTCGTACGCCTGGTCGTCCTGCAAGTCGGAGCCGTCGTCCTCGCCACCGAGCTGACGTGCCGTCAATTCGCAGATGTCCGGAGGCGGCGTGACGAGCTTCGCGCCCCCGGCCGTCGCCGCGATCTGGATCTCGCACGCCTTGTCCAGGTAGTACATGCGCAGAAAGGCCTGGGCGGGGGTTTCCCCGACGGTCAGCAGGCCGTGGTTGCGCAGGATCATCGCCGGGTGGTCCGCGAGATCGTCGACCAGCCGCCGCTGTTCGGCGAGGTTGAGGGCGACGCCCTCGTAGTCGTGGTAGCCGAGCCTGCCGTAGAACTCCAGGGAGATCTGGTTCAGCGGCAGCAGCCCGTCCGCTTGGGCGGCGACGGCGCAGCCCGCCTTGGTGTGGGTGTGCAGGACGCAGTGGGCGTCGGACCGGGAGGCGTGGACGGCGCTGTGGATGACGAACCCGGCGGGGTTGACCGGGTGGCGGGTCTCCTCGACGGGACGGCCGGACAGGTCGACCTTGACAAGGTTCGACGCGGTGATCTCCTCGAAGAGGAGACCGTAGGGGTTGATCAGGAAGTGGTGTTCGGGGCCGGGGACGCGGGCGCTGATGTGGGTGAAGATCAGGTCGGTCATCCGGAAGTGCGCCACCAGGCGGTAGACCGCGGCGAGTTCGCGGCGCAGCCGGGCCTCCCCGGCGGAGGTGTTCCAGGTTTCGGCGGTCACGGGTGAGTCCTTCGGTCGTGGGGGTCGTGCGTGACGTTATCCACGGTGCGTACCGTCGCTGAACCCGTGGATCCGTCCGATGGGAATCCCTTCATTGGACACCTCCGACACTTCGGCGCGGTGCCGTGGGATGAGAGGATTCCTGCCTTGTGACCCCGCGCGATCCCACCCGTAAGACCCATGCCGACGAGACGTCCGTCCCCCTCGGTGTGCTGCTGGCCGACCCCTCGCTCGGGCTGCGCCAGGTGGCCGGGCCCGCCGGGGAGCGGCGTGTCGGCACGGTCGGCACCACGGAGATCGAGGACCCCACGCCGTATCTCGTCGGCGGCGAACTCCTCCTCACCGCCGGGGTACGGCTGCCGCGCGGCGCGGACGGCGTCGACACCTATGTGGCGCG
The DNA here is from genome assembly GCF_053596435.1 of Streptomyces sp. NPDC001700. Classification (NCBI taxonomy): domain Bacteria; kingdom Bacillati; phylum Actinomycetota; class Actinomycetes; order Kitasatosporales; family Streptomycetaceae; genus Streptomyces; species Streptomyces sp. NPDC001700. The sequence continues at coordinate 73,712 of NZ_JBSFGE010000010.1, read as the reverse complement.
CGTGGTGGCCGCCGGGGTCGCCGCCCTCGGCTTCGGTGTCGCCCCGGTGTACGAGGAGGTGCCGTCCGATCTCATCGCCGCGTGCGACCGCCATGGGCTGCCGCTGCTGCGGCTGCCGCCCGCCACCCCGTTCGTGGCCGTCGGCCGGGCCACGTACGCCGCCATCGCCGAGGCCCGCAACCGCGATCTGACGAAGATCTCCCGGGCGCAGTCGGCCCTCGCCTCGGCCGCCGCCCGTCCGGACGCGCTGCAAGCCGTACTCACCCAGCTCAGCGCCCACACCGGCACCTGGGCGGTGCTCTTCGACGGCCGGGGCGGCGAACTGTTCCGGGCGGGCCGCCGTCCCCCGGAGCCCGCCCCCGGCCTGCTGCGCGACCTCGCCGTCCGTACGGCCGCCCGCCCCGCCACCGGCCGGGCCACGGGTGGGCCACCACCACCGGCGGCGGCGGCCCACCACCACGACGGTGTGCATCTGACCGTGCACACGCTGCCCGGCGCCGCCACTCCCCTGGCGCTCGGCCAGGCCGCCGCCACCGCGCCGCTTCCGGTCCACCGCCAGGTGACCAGCACGGCCACCGTCCTGCTGTCCCTGCTCACCAGTCCACGGCATGCCCTGAACACCGGCAGCCACAGCGCCGGGGCGCTGGTGCGGCTGATGCTCGGCGCCTCCCCGGCCGAGGTCGCGCCCGACCTCGTACCCTCCGGACACCCGGCGCACGACCACTGGATCGTCGTCCACGGACGCCACGTCCACGGCCCGGGCGACGACCCGGCGCAGCTCGTCACCCTCGGTACGGCGCTCGGCACTCCGTACGTGCACATCGACGGTCCGGGCTTGAGGGCGCTCGTCCCCTGCGCTCCGGACACCCGTCCGCGCGTCCCCGCGCAGGCCGCCGTCCTCGGGTGGACCCTCGGCTTCAGCACCCCCTCCCCCACGGCCGACCTGCCGCGTGCCGACGCCCGGGCCGGACGGGCACTGCAGCGCGCGATCGCCGCCGAGGTGGCGGCCCTGGTGCACGAGGACACGGCACCGGCCGTGCACTCCCTCGTCTCGCCCGCCGACGCCCGGGAGTTCGCCCGGGCCCGCTTCGCCGCGCTCGGCGGGGCCGGTCCGCCGGGCGCCGCCGTCCTGCTCGGCACCCTGCGGACCTGGCTGACGTTCCACGGCAGTTGGGACCGTACGGCCGCCGAGCTGCGGGTCCACCGCAACACCGTGCGCCACCGCATGTCCCGGGTCGCCGGGCTCCTCGGCGCCGATCTCCAGGACGCGGCCGTCCGGATGGATCTCTGGTTCGCCCTGGAGTGGCTTTCGGACCACGATCCCTAGTCCGGCAGCCCCCACGGCTTGGCGTCGCCCACGGCCGGTACGTCGCGCGGGGCCGGGTCGGGCCGGGTGCCGCGCGGGGCGACGACGGCCGTCTCGTCCCGGCGGAGCGGGATCTCGATGCGGCCGGGTCCCGTCTCCCGGTACCGCAGCGCCCGGCCGCGCTCGTCCCGTACGTCGACGGCGCCACGGATGCCGTGGTCCAGAACCAGGGGCGCGCCCGCCTCGCTGTGCACGCGCACCCACCGGGTGCGGCCGCCCGAGCGGTCCGCGTCGATCAGGAACGCGCCCTGGGCGCGCAGGGACTGGACCGAGAAGTCGGGCCAGCGCCGCGATACGGAGGGGAAGACCCGGACCACGCCGCCATGGCTCTGCACGGCCATGTCGAGCACCGACTGGGTCGCCGTCAGGGGGCTCTCGATGCCGAGGTTCCCGCCCTCGACGTACATGGTGTTCTCGGTCATCCAGGCGTTGTTGATGACGTTGCCGCCGGTGAAGAAGGTGAGGAAGTCGAGGGCCTCCTCGGGGCGGTCCATCCGCGAGGTCATCGACGAGGCGGCGGCGTAGCTGTAACCGGCCCACAGGGCGCGGTCCTTGACCCAGTGGTCGAAGGTGGTCCGCATGATGTCCCGGTCGCCCGGCCGGTCCCAGTCCAGCTCGTGCAGCGGGAACAGCCACAGCATGTGGGAGAAGTGGCGGTGGGATTCGGTGAGCGGTTTCCCGGCGCCGATCATGACGCCGGTCGCGTCGCGCGGGTAGGCCACCAGGCGCTTCAGGATCTCGCGCCAGCGCGCGGCGCGCGGATGGTCCGTACGGAGGATCCGCAGGCAGTCGAGGAGCGTGGCGCAGCCCCAGCGGAGCAGGGAGAGGTCGTAGACGCAGTCCTCGGCGTCCGCCCACTCGGGTGAGCGGGTGAGCGGGAGGTGCAGCTTGCCGTCGCCGCCCTCGTAGAGGAAGTGGTCGTAGAAGTTCACCGCCTTGACCAGGATCGGGTAGAGGACGTCGCGCACGATGCGGGTGTCCATGGTGTGGCGGTAGCTGAGCCAGACGTTGTGCATGGCCCAGATGAGGTTGCCGTTGTTGTCGGTCTTGGTGGAGGTGCCGGGGATGCCGACGGTCTTGGCGCCGGGGCGCAGCTTCCAGTCGGAGGGGTGGGCGAGGGCGTAGGTCTGCCCGTCCTGGTACTGCGGTGGGACCGAGAGCGGCAGGTACTGCTCGAAGTCCTTGAAGGTGGAGGTGACGGAGTCGAGTTCGAGGTGGTTGGAGCCCTGGATCAGCCAGGTGGCGATCTGCACGTTGAGGTTCCACCACACGGCGGTCCAGCTGCCGCCGGTCTCCGGATACCACGGGCCCCACTCGGACATCGAGGGGCCGCCCGCCCGGGTGGCGCAGGCCGCCTTGTAGAGCTGGATCCAGTAGAAGTCCTGGAGGCGCTTGTCGGGTACGGACAGCAGGCTGCGCCGGTAGAAGCGGTGCCACCAGGCGCGGTGTTCGCTCACCAGGTCGTCGGGGTCCGCGGCCAGGGTGCGGGCCACTTCGGCGACGGCCAGCTCCGTGGTGCGCGACAGGTCTTCGGGGTAGCGGTAGACGATGTGCGCGGCGAGCAGTCTGCCGGTGCCGACGCGCCGTTCGCGCCACGCGGTGGTCCAGCCGCCGCCCGCGATGAGCGGCTGCTCGACGTAGCCGGTGTCGCCCGCGGTGCCGGTGCGGGGGTCGGGGTTGCCCGTGTAGTCGGCGGGCTTGTCCTTGGTGCGCGGCGAGGCGGCGGGCAGCCAGGTGAACGACCAGGCCGCGGCCGCCTCGCCCGCGCTGGGGCGGGTGGAGATCAGCAGCGCGGTACGGGCGTTGTGCACGAGCATCGAGAAGCGGACGCTGCCCCGGGTGGTGGTGACGGTGCCGCGCAGCTCGGCGTCCCACAGGTCGAGGGTCCAGTCGATGCCGGTCACCTCCCCGGCCAGGGTGAGGTCGAAGTGGCCGATGGGCAGCCGTGAGAAGCCGTACGGGGCGCGCCACTGGGGCCGCTGGTCCTGCACCTGGCTGTGGCTGACCATCACTTTCACGGAGTTGGGCGTCGCGCCCCGGTAGACCTGCACACCGAGCAGTCCGTTGGCGAGGAAGGGGCCGTCCTTCCAGTCGCCGGGCAGCCGGCGCCACCGCAGGGCCGCGGCCCTGACCACGCGTTCGGTCAGGTTTCCCGCCCGGCCCGCGTCCGACGGGGGCGTGGCCCAGGCGGTGCCGGATCCGGCCAGCCAGCCCGTGGTGCCGACGGTGCCGATCGCGGCCGCCGAGCCGATCACACCTCTTCGAGAGATCCCGTTCCCTGTTGTCGGGGTCACGTATGTGCCTCCCATACCTGGTGATGAACTACCCGGCATGGTGCAGGCCGTGGAGGACCAAGGGAAGACCTCCGACGTATTGGAAATCGACCCGGCTCATCGCCGCAGGTGGGCGAGGTGTACGGGATGACGGCAGCGGCGGCAGGGGCGCCAGCCAACCGATCTCTCAGCCGCTGACCATGAAGATCAGACGCTGACCATGAAGAGGAGAGCGACCACACCCACGAAGCCGAGACCGCCGAGAACGGTTCCGGCGATGGCCATCCCCAGACGGCCCGCACCACGGCGGGCGTGATGGATGCCCATGGCGCCGAGGACGACGGCGAGGCCCCCGGCGATGGGCACCAGCGGGAGGGTGAAGGCCAACAGCACGGACGGCAGTACGCCGACGATGGCGAGGACACCGACGACGGAGAAGAGACCGAGGACCACGGCGGTGGGGCCCAGCGCGACGGCGGGTGTGTCGGTGCGGTGGGCCATGGTCGGTGCGGGCACGAGTATCCCCCTTGCGAAGCCCCGGAGCGGGCTCATGTGACGTACCGATCGTAGCGGGGGTTCCCCGGCGCTCCGGTGGGCAGGGTGGGTGCGTCAAGTCCCCCTGTTGGAGAGGACGTTCCATGCGAGGCATGCTTCGAAGACTTGGTCCGCTGGTGGCGGTTCTCCTCGTCGTGGCGCTGGTGTCCGTGGCCCAGGGAGCCGAGCGGAGCCGGGCGCGCACCGCACCGGCCGAGGAGGGAAAGCCGCGTCCGGGCAGCCACTGGGTGGGCACCTGGACGTCCATGCCGCAGCTGACCGAGCCGGGCAACATGCCGCCCCCGCCGTACACCGGGGACGGCGCGGTCCTCACCGACAGCACCCTGCGGCAGACCGTGCACGTGTCGGTGGGCGGCCGCCAGCTGCGGCTCCGCTTCTCCAACGCCTTCGGCGGCGCGCCGCTCCCCATCACCCGCGTCTCCGTGGCCCGTCCCGTGGACGGCCGGGCGGGGGCGAGCGCGATCGAACCGGGCACCTCCCGGCCCGTCACCTTCGACGGCCGCGCCGCCACGACGGTGCCGATGGGCGCGCTGGTGGTGTCCGACCCGCTGGACTTCCGGCTGCCGCCGGGCTCGAACCTCACCGTGACCATGCACCTGGCCACCGGGCAGCAGTCCACCGCCATCACCTCCCACCCCGGCTCGCGCACCGCCTCCCATCTGCTGCGCGGCGACCACGTCGACGCCGCCGACCTGAAGGGGGCGACCCCGGTCGAGCACTGGTACTTCCTGAGCGGCGTCGAGGTGTGGTCGACGGCGCGCACCAGGGCCACCGCCGTACTGGGCGACTCGCTCACCGACGGCAGGGGCTCCACCACCAACCACAACGACCGCTGGACGGACCAGCTGACGACCCGTCTGCGCGCGGACCACCGGACGGCCGACGCCGCGGTGCTGAACCAGGCGGCGGGCGGCAACCGGCTCCTCCAGGACGGGCTGGGCCCGAACGGCCTCGCCCGCCTGGACCGTGACGTGCTGGCGCAGAGCGGCGTCACCTCCCTGGTCGTCTTCGAAGGCATCAACGACATCGGCACCGCCCCCGCCACCCCCGGCGGACAGCAGGACATCGCGGACCGGCTCATCTCCGCCTACGGCCAGATCATCGTGCGCGCCCACGCGCAGGGCATCCGCGTCTACGGCGCCACTCTCACCCCGTTCGGCGGCAGCACCCCGTACGACGACGCGGCGGGCCACCGCGAGGCGGCGCGGCAGCGGGTCAACGACTGGATACGGACCAGCGGCCGCTTCGACGCCGTCGTGGACCTGGACCGGGCGACCCGCGACCAGGACGACCCACGGCGGCTGCGCCCGGACCTCGACGTGGGCGACCATCTGCACCTCAACCCCGCGGGCTACCGCGCGATCGCCGACGCCTTCCCGCTCCGCCTCTTCCGCCGCTGACGGCTGCCCCTGCCCACGTTGCCGGACCCCCTTCTCCATCCGTAGGAATGGAGGATGCGAATACAGAACGAGCGCGCGCCGATGTCACGCCGGTGGTTCCTGGGTGCCTCCGGCGCGGCCCTCCTCACCACGGGCTGTCAGGACACCGGCGGGAAGACCGAGAGCGGCGAGAACACGAGCGAGAACACGTCCGGGAAGCGGGCCGTCGCCCCGAGCGGTGCGCTGGGGGCCAACTTCAACGAGGACCCCTCCACCATGGACTCGTCCATGCTGGAGGGCCTCTCCGCGGGCTGGCTCCGCGGCTTCGTGCCCATGCCGGAGATCGACAAGACCCCCGCCGAGCAACAGGCCGCCGTCAAGGCGCTCCTGAGCGCGCACGACCACGGGTACGGCACGGTTCTGTCGCTCAAGTTCCCGTACAACCACCGTCCGATGCCCGCGGTGGACAGCTCGGCCATGGACGCCGAACTGGCGCGGGTGGACAAGGTGCTGGACGCCGCGATGGGCAAGGCCGACATCCTCGCGCTGGCCAATGAGCCCTTCATCGAGAGCCTGAAGAAGGACCACGACGACGGGACGCTGAACGCCTTCTACGAGAAGGTCGCACGGCACGTCATCGTCTACCGCGAGAAGCACTTCGGGGAACGCTGCCGGACACGCCTGTACATGGGCTCGCTCAACCACCTCGACCGGCCCGACTGGCGTACGCGGGCGACCGAGCGCTGGATGACGTTCGCCCGGGAGACGCCGGAGATCGAGGGCGTGGACATCCACCCGCACGTGGCGTCCCTCGAAGACTCGCAGAAGTACCTGGACTACATCCTTCCGGGGCTCCGCCGCGACCAGAAGTTCCTGGTCACCGAGTTCTCCCTGGTCCTGCTGTGGGAGCGGCACCTGCGCGACACCATCCCCGCCGAGTTCGCCCGGCGCTACCGGCTGCCCGCGGGCACCAAGGTATGGCAGGTGATCAAGCAGGCGACCGAGCACCCCTTCCCGCAGCGGAAGTGGCACGACTTCCTGTCCATGAGCCCGTGGTTCGAGGACCACAAGCACTACCTGCGCAACCAGGTCCAGAAGTTCCGTGACACGGGACAGCTCGCCGTGGCCACCTACGGCGTGGCGCAGGCGCCGGCGATGGTGAAGGACTTCGGCCCGGACAAGCAGCCGTGGCTGCTGAACAGCCTGTACTCCAACCTGACCGTCCAGGACGGCGAGGGCGGAAAGCCCGCGCGGAGCTACGGCTTCTTCGAGGACTTCCGCGCCCTGCAACGGGCCGAGGACCGCCGCCCGGTGCGCACGGCCGAAACGGCGACGTGACGACCGGTCACGCCCGCAGATAGGCGAGCACGGCCAGCACTCTGCGGTGCGTCGCGTCGGTGAGGGGGAGGTCCAGCTTGCCGAGGATGCTGCCGATGTGCTTGCCCACGGCCGCCTCGGACACCACCAGCTGGCGGGCGATCGCGCCGTTCGACTTGCCCTCCGCCACCAGGGCAAGCACCTCCCGCTCGCGCGCGGTGAGCCGCTCCAGCGGGTCGCGGCGGCGGCGCAGCAACTGCCGTACGACCTCGGGGTCGACGACCGTGCCGCCGTCCGCCACCTCGCACAGGGCGTCCACGAACTCCGCCACCTTGCCGACGCGTTCCTTCAGCAGATAGCCGACGCCCGTGCCATCGCCGGAGTCCAGCAGCTCCGAGGCGTACGTGCGCTGCACATACTGGCTGAGCACCAGGATGGGCAGGGTGGGCCGTAGCTCGCGCAGCCGCACCGCCGCGTGCAGCCCCTCGTCCTGGAAGCCGGGTGGCATGCGTACATCGGTGAGGACGATGTCGGGGGCGTGCTCCTCGACGGCGGCCAGCAGCGCGGGGGCGTCGCCGACGGCGGCCACCACCTCGTGGCCGCAGCGGCCGAGCAGGCCGATGAGCCCTTCCCGCAACAGCACGCTGTCCTCGGCCAGAACTACGCGCAGGGATCGGTCCGTTCGCAAGGGAACTCCACACGCAACAGGGTCGGTCCGCCCGGCGGGCTGGACAGGGAGAGTCTGCCACCCAGCGCCGACACCCGGTCCCCGAGCCCGGTCAGCCCGCTTCCGGCGCGGGCATCCGCGCCGCCCCGGCCGTCGTCGCGCACCTGGAGGACCAGCCGTCCGCCGTGGTGTCCGCCGCTGACCTCCGCGCGGTGCGCCCCGCTGTGCCGGGCGATGTTGGTGAGGGCTTCGCGGACCACGAAATACGCGGCGGCCTCGACCGCCTGGGGCAGCCGCCCGGTCAGCTCCAGGCCGATGTCCACGGGGACCGGGGAGCGGTCCGCTGCGTCGGCGACCGCCGCCGGGAGGCCGTAGTCCGCGAGGACCTTGGGGTGGATGCCGTGGATGAGTTCGCGCAGCTCGGCGAGGGCCTGGTCGGCCTCGTCGTGGGCGGTGGCGAGCTGGTCGGCGAGCGGGCCGGGGGGTACGTCCAGGCGGGCGAGGCCGAGCGTCATCGTGAGCGCCACGAGCCGCTGCTGCGCCCCGTCGTGGAGATCGCGTTCGATGCGCCGCCGTTCCGTCTCGAAGGCGTCCACCAACCGGAGGCGGGAGCGGGCGAGTTCGGTGACCTCCGCCGCCAGATCGCCCCCGCGCGGGGCGATCAGCAGCCGCGTCAGTTCGGCGCGGGCCCCGGCCACGACCCCCAGCAGGTAGGCGCACAGGCCCAGGAGCAGCAGCCCGAGGACGGCGACGGCGAAGGCCACGGGCCAGGAGGTGACCATCCACTGCTTGAGCACCTTCGCCTCCTGGCCGCCGCCGACCGTGGCCATCAGCAGCGGGGTGGCCACCATGGACAGCGGGAGGAGCAGGGCGACCGCGCAGGCGAGCGCGTCGAGAGGCCACAACACCACCGCGAACAGCAGGGCGTACCCGAGTTCCCGCCAGGTCGTCCGCTCCCTCACCCGGGTCGTCAGCCAGGCCCACAGGCCGTACGCGGTGGGCGCCCGGTGCTGGTCGGGGGCCGGGTCACGGTCGATCAGCCGCAGCCGCCGCCGTTCCACCCAGGCCACCGGGATCCCGGCGAGCGCGGCGAGGACGAGCAGCGGCAGCCCCACCAGGACGACGGTGAGGATGCCACCGGCCGCGACCGTGACCGCGATCCCCACGAGGGCGGCCGCGCCGGTCACCGCGCCGGTGAGCAGATATCCGGCCGAACGCCACGGCCACGACGAGAGCAGGAAACCCGGCCCGGACATGGCTTGCCACACATTCCGAGGGTGCATGGAGGTCACCGTAGAAGCCCCGCCCGGCCGGTGCCATCGGCCCAGAGGGTGTGCCGGGGGTATGCCTGGCCCTACCCCAAGTCTCGGTTCTGCCTCACTGCGCCACGGTGTCCGCGCACGGTTTCGTGGCGTTCGACACCGGACGAGTGGGGACAGATGAACAACGACGCGATCCAATTACGCTCTCTCAGCAGGCATTACGGTTCCGACGACGGCGTGGTGACAGCGCTCGACCAGGTCTCGCTGACGTTCCCCACGGGGACGTTCACCGCCGTCATGGGCCCTTCCGGCTCGGGCAAGTCGACGCTGCTGCAGTGCGCCGCGGGGCTGGACCGCCCCACCTCGGGGTCGGTCACCGTGGGCGGCACCGAACTGACGGCGCTGAGCGAACGGGGGCTGACCCTGCTGCGGCGCCGCCGCATCGGCTTCGTCTTCCAGGCGTTCAACCTGCTGCCGTCGCTGACCGCCGAGCAGAACGTGGCGCTGCCCCTGCGGCTCGCGGGCCGCCGCCCCTCCGCGAACCGGGTGCGGGACGCGCTCCGGCAGGTGGGGCTCGGCGAACGGGCCCGGCACCGGCCATCGGAGCTGTCCGGCGGCCAGCAGCAGCGGGTCGCCCTGGCCCGCGCCCTGATCACCCGCCCCGAGGTGCTCTTCGGCGACGAGCCGACCGGCGCTCTCGACACCCGGACCAGCCGTGAGGTGCTGGCCCTGCTGCGCGGCATGGTCGACGGCGAGGGCCAGACGGTCATCATGGTCACGCACGACCCGGTGGCGGCCTCCTGTGCCGACCGGGTGGTCTTCCTCGTCGACGGACGGGCGGGCGGCGAACTGGCCGGGGCGGGCGCCGACGCCATCGCCGCGCGCATGACCACCCTGGAGGACGTGCCGTGCTGACCGTCGCCCTGAGTACCCTGCGCACCCGCTGGACCACCTTCACCGGCAGCTTCGTCGCCCTGTCGCTGGGCGTCGCGCTGATCGCCGTCATGGGCCTGGCCCTCGCCTCGTCGCTGGACGCGCCCGACCGGAAGCCCGAACGGTTCGCCGCCGCACCGGTGGTGGTCAAGGGAGCCGACACCCTGCGGGTGGACACCCCGCGCGGCAGCCGGGTCCAGCGGCTCGCCCATCCGCGCGCCGTGCCCGCGCGGGCCGTCGCGGCGCTGCGGAAGCTCGGCTCCGTGGTCGAGGACCGGTCGTTCGCCGTACGGGCCCGGGGCGGACCGGGCGACCTGGTGGGCCACCCCTGGTCCACCGCCGCCTTCGCCCGATACGAGATCGGGGCGGGCCGCGCGCCCCGGGCGGCCGACGAGGTCGTCATCAGCGGGAATTGGGCGAAGCCGGGCGAGCACGTACGGACCGGTGGCGGCACTGTACGGGTCGCCGGAACCGTACGGGTCGCCGGAACCGTGGCCGGGCGCGGCTTCGAGAACGCCGTCTTCTACACCGACGAACGCGCCGCCCGCCTCTCGCCGCGCAGCGTCCAGCTCGTCGTGGACGCCGACGTGGCGGCCGTGCGCGAGGCGGTGCGCGGCAGCGCCGGGGTGCGGGTCCTCACCGGGGACGGGCGCCGCCACGCCGACCCCGGCCCGGACCGGGACCGCGAAGCCCTCACGGCGATGAACGCCCTGTTCGGCACGGCCGGTGGCGTCACCACCTTCGTGTCGGTGTTCGTGGTGGCCTCCACCTTCGCGTTCGCGGTCGCCCAGCGGCGCCGGGAGTTCGGGCTGCTGCGCACGGCCGGGGCGACCCCGGGGCAGCTTCGCCGGATGGTGTTCGCCGAGGCCCTGATGGTCGGCGTGCTCGCCTCGGCCACCGGTTGTCTGCTCGGCGCGTACGGCGCGCCACGGCTGGCCCGCTGGGTGGCCGACCGTGGTCTCGCGCCCGGCTGGTTCGCCATCGGCGACCACGTGTGGCCGTACCAGCTGGCCTTCTGGACGGGGCTGTCGGTCGCCCTGTGCGGCGTGGCGGCCGCGTCCTGGCGGGCGGGCCGCACCGGTCCGGCCCAGGCGCTGCGTGAGGCCTCCGTGGACACCGGGACGATGACCCGGGGGCGGTGGCTGTACGGTCTGGCCCTCCTGGCGACCGCCGCCGTCACCCTGGGCCTGGCCCTGGCCACCGACCCGGGCGAGCTGCTGCGCCGGAAGACCTATGTGACCCGGCCGATGCTGCTCATCACCGCGGTCGCGCTGCTCGCGCCGGTCGTGGTGGGCCCGCTGACCCGGCTGCTCGCGTGGCCCACTGCCCAACTCCCGGGCGCAGCGGGCATGCTGGTGCGGGAGAACGCCGCCGCCGGGGTGCGCCGCACCGCCGCGATCGCGGCGCCCGTACTGGTCACGGTCGCCCTCACCGGCTCCCTGCTGGGCGCCACCGCGACGCTGAACGAGGCGAAGGCCACCGAAATCCGCGCGCACATGGCGGCCGACTTCGTCCTCACCCCGGCCGACGGCGCGGGCTTCGACGCGGCGACCCTGCGCCGTCTGCGCGCCGTGCCCGGCGCCGAGGTGTCCGCGACCGCGTCGAGCGCCGTCTATGTCCTGGAGGACGGCGTGTCCCTCCAGAAGTCCGAGGCCCGCACCGCCGAGCCCGGCCTGCTCGCCGCCACCACCCGGCTGCCGGTCGAGGCCGGGAGGGCGAGCGATCTCGACGACGATTCGATCATCGTCAATGGGGAGTGGCAGCAGCACACCGTGGGCCAGCGCGTGCGGGTGTGGCTCGGCGACGGTACGAGCAAGCGGCTGCGCGTCGCCGCGGTGCTGGCCACCGGCACCGGAAGCAACGGCGCCTACGTCACCCCGCGCAACGCCCCCGGCGCGACCGTCGACCGGGTCGACGTCACCCTCACCGGTGGCGCCGACGCGGACACCGTGGCCACCGGGCTGCGGGAGGCGGCGCACACCACGGGCGGGCGGCTGCTCACCAAGGACCAGTGGATCAGGGCGAGTTACCCCGCGACGAACAGCACGACCCGGCTCGGCCTCCTGCTGATCCTCGGCATCGCCCTCCTCTACACCGGCATCTCGGTGGCCACCACCATGGCCATGGCGACCTCCGACCGCGTCCGCGACCTCCGCGTGCTGCGGCTGGCCGGGGCCACCACGGGGCAGGTGCTGCGGCTGGTGGGCGCCGAGGCGCTGATGGTAGTCGGGGTCGGCGCGGTGCTGGGTGTCGTGGTCGCCGCGCTCAACCTGGCGGGCATGGGGAGCGCGCTGGCCCTGCTGTCGGTGCGGACCACGGTCGCGGTTCCCTGGGCGGCCATCGGCGCGGCCGTGGGCGCCTGCGCGGTGCTGGCCGTGGTCTCGTCCGTCGTCCCGGCCGCGCTCGCCCTGCGCTCAGCGGCTCCCCGGCCCCGTCGCGAGCAGTCCGCCCACCACGAGCGCGGCCAGCGATTCGGCCGTGGCCGTGAGCTGTTCCGGTGAGGCGGGCTCGGGCCTGCCCAGCCGTCGCGCCAGGGGCACGTCCACCATGCCCGATACGGGTGGGACGACGGCGAAGAACAGCACGTCCATCGGGACCGGCGCCATGCGTCCGGCGGCCACGAGCCGTTCGATGCTCGCCGTCAGGGTCCGCAGGGTCGGGGCGATGTACTCCTCGTACAGATAGTCCAGCCGCTCGCTGTCCTGGTTGAGTTCGTTGACGAAGAGCCGCCCGATCAGCGGCGCGTCGGCCGCGGTCAGGTAGAAGCCGGTGATGGTCCGCCGCAGGCACTCGGCGTCGTCGGCCGAGGGTTCCGGCTGCGGCAGCCGCGCCAGCTGGGCTCCCAGGGCCGAGTCCACCACCGCGCGCCAGAACGCCGCCTTGGATCCGTACCGGTCGTTGATGAAGTTGTGGCTGACGCCCAGGCGCCGGGCCAGCTCGCGCGCGGAGGCCCGCTCGTAGCCCAGTTCCGCGAAGGCTTCGAGCCCGCGCTGGAGGATGTTCTCCTCCTCGGGCAGGGCGGGAGTGCCCGCGCCGGGGCGCCCCGGCCGTCGAGCGGATTCGGCTCGTACTCCCACCGTCGTCTCCCTTGCCACGTGCGCACTGCTTGCCATGGACATCCTAGGGACCTCCGCCCCGATTATTTGACACCTGTCAGATTCACTCTAATCTGACAGGTGTCAGGCGAGTCAATCGACTCGCTGATCAGCTCTTCTTCCGGAGATATCCCTCATGCCCCGAACCACCTCCGACACGTCTGTCGGCACGGTCGGCGCGCCCCTGGCGGCCGCCGACGCGCCCCCTCGCCATCGCTGGTGGATCCTCGCCGTCATCGGCCTGGCCCAGCTCATGGTGGTCCTGGACGCGACCATCGTGAACATCGCCCTGCCCTCCGCGCAGAAGGACCTGGGGTTCTCCGACGGAGACCGGCAGTGGATCGTCACCGCCTACGCCCTCGCCTTCGGCAGCCTGCTGCTGCTCGGTGGCCGCATAGCCGACCTGTTCGGGCGCAAGATGACCTTCCTGGTGGGGCTGGTCGGCTTCGCCGGTGCCTCCGCCCTGGGCGGCGCGGCGGGCAGCTTCGAGGTGCTCGTCGCGGCCCGTGCCATTCAGGGCCTGTTCGGCGCCCTGCTCGCTCCGGCGGCGCTGTCCCTGCTGACCACGACGTTCACCGACGCCAAGGAGCGCGGCAAGGCCTTCGGCGTCTACGGCGCCATCGCGGGCGCCGGTGGCGCCATCGGGCTGCTCCTCGGCGGTGTGCTGACCGAACACCTCGACTGGCGCTGGACCCTCTACGTCAATCTCGCCTTCGCCGCCGTCGCCTTCCTCGGCGGCGCCGTCCTGCTCAGCCGCACCAGCCGCGACAAGACCGCCACCATCGACATCCCCGGCGCCGTCCTGGTCTCCGCCGGTCTGTTCGGCCTGGTCTACGGCTTCTCCAACGCCGAAAGCCACGCCTGGAGCTCCCCGGCCACCTGGGGCTTCCTGGTCGCCGGTGCGGTCCTGCTCGCCGTCTTCACCGGGTGGCAGACGCGCGCCGCACACCCGCTGCTGCCACTGCGTGTCCTGCTCGACCGCAACCGCGGGGCGTCGTTCATCTCCGTGCTGATCAGCGGCGCCGGGATGTTCGGTGTCTTCCTGTTCCTCACCTACTACCTGCAGCAGAGCCTGGGCTACACCCCCATCAGGACCGGGCTGGCGTTCCTGCCCATGGTGGCGGCGCTCATGGTCACCTCGACCCTCGCCTCCACCGTGCTGATCCCCCGCCTCGGCCCCAAGCCGGTGGTGCCGCTGGGCATGGGCACGGCCGCCGCGGGCATGGCCTGGCTGACCGCCCTCGACCTGCACAGCGGCTACGCGACGGACATCCTGCCCCCGCTGGTCGTGGCCGGACTCGGCCTCGGGCTGGTGATGGCCCCGGCCATGAGCCTGGCCACCGCCGGGGTGGCCGCCGAGGACGCCGGTGTCGCCTCCGCCGCCGTCAACACCATGCAGCAGGTCGGCGGCTCCCTGGGCACCGCCCTGCTGAACACCCTGTCCACCAGCGCCGCCACCGACTACCTGACCGGCAAGAACCCCAAGGCCCCCGCCGTCCTCGCCCAGGCCGGTCTGGAGGCCTACTCCACCGCGTACTGGTGGTCGGCCCTCTTCTTCGGCGCGGGCCTGGTCATCAGCGTGCTCCTCTACCGGCGCGGCGCGCCCGCCCCCGACGCCCAGGCGGCTCCCGTGGTGCACATGTGAATCGCTCAGTGGGTCCCGGGACCGGTGGCGGGCAGGACGAGCCGGAAGACGCTTCCGCGTCCGGTGGCGGTTTCCAGTTCCAGTCTGCCGCCGTGTCCCTGGGCGATGGCGCTCGCGATGGCCAGGCCGAGGCCGGAGCCGCCGTGCTGGTGGGAGCGGGACGGGTCGGCCCGGTAGAAGCGCTCGAAGACCCGGTCGGCCGCTTCCGGGGACAGCCCGGGGCCCTGGTCGGCCACTTCGAGCACACAGATCCTGGCCCCTTCGCGCAGCGGTGGCGAGGGGCTCGTACGGCCCGGGCGGTCCGTGCCACCGGTCGCGGGACCGGCCCGCCCGGCCCCGACGCGTACGTCCACCCGCGTACCGGGCGGGGTGTGCCGCAGCGCGTTGGACAGCAGGTTGCCCGCGACCTGGCGCAGCCGGTGGGGGTCGCCGGTCGTCTCGACGACGTCCAGTTCCGCTTCGTCGGCGGTGTCGGCGGTGTCGGCGGTGCTCCCGGTGCCGAGGGGGCCCAGCCGGATCGGGTGGCCGCGGGTCTGGTGTGCCGTCGCGCTCATGGAGTCGGCGGCGACCGAGAGCAGGTCGACGGGTTCGCGGCGGTAGTCGGGCTCCTTGTCCAGCTTGGTCAGCAGCAGAAGGTCGTCCACGAGCAGGCTGATGCGCTCGGCGTTCTGGGCGATCAGCCGGTCGCCTTCGCGCCGTTCGGCGCTGGACCGCTCCTCGTGGCGCAGGGCCAGTTCGGCGAAGCCCTGGATGGAGGTGAGCGGGGTGCGCAGTTCGTGTCCGGCGTCGGCGACGAACCGGCGCAGCCGGGCCTCGGAGAACTCCCGTTCACGCAGGGCCTGTTGGAGCCGGTCCAGCATGGTGTTCAGTACGGTGCCGAGGCGGCCCGTCTCGGTGCGGGGGTCGGTGTCCGGCAGCCGGGGGCTCAGATCACCGGCCGTGATGTCCTGTGCGGCCCGCTCCATACGAGTCAGCGGCAGCAGGCCGATACGGACGACCCACCGGCTGAGCGCGATCAGGCCGGTGACGGTGGCCGCCAGCACGATGACGTTGAGCCACAGCAGTTTGGCGGTGGCGCCGTCGAACGTGTCCAGGGGCAGCGCGACCACGTACGAGGTGTGCTCGGGGCCCGTCTTCTTCTGGATCCGCCAGTGTCCGTCGCCGGACAGCGCCGGAACGGTGCCAGGACGGCCCTTGGACAGCCGCAACTCGCCTAGCGAAGCTGGCAGTTGCGGTCCGGGTGCCTCGCCGCCGCCGAGGATGCCGCGCCGGTGTCCTGACGCACCGTAGAAGGTGATGCGGAAGTCGGAGGGCAGGGTCACCGAACCGGGGTCCGGGGGCCGGGGCATCTGCTCGGAGCCGATGTCGCGGGAGAAGGTGTGCGGCGGCAACTGGAAGTCGTCGAGCTGCTGGTCGACACGGTCGAGCAGCCATGAACGCAGCACCAGGAACCCGATGGCCTGGGCGGCGAGGACCGCGACGGCGGCCAGCAGCGCCGCGCCCCACACCAGACGGCTGCGCAGCGACGCGGGCCGTCCGCCGCGCATCCCGGTGAGGCGGATCATCCGTCGGCCCGCTGCTGGGCGTGGTCGCGCGGCAGGCGCAGGCAGTAGCCCACGCCCCGCTCGGTGTGGATGAGCGGCGGATCGAGGTGGTCGATCTTGCGCCGCAGATACCGCACGTACGTCTCCACGATGCGGGCGTCGCCGGAGAAGTCGAAGCCCCACACGCGGTCGAGGATCCGGCTCTTGCTCAGCACCCGGTTGGCGTTCTCCAACAACAGGGTGAGCAGCTTGAACTCGGTGGGGGACAGCGCGATGTACTGCCCCGCCCGGTGCACCTCGTGTGCCCGCTCGTCCAGTTCGAGGTCCGCGTAACGCAGCACCTCGGTATCGTCCTCGCCCGCGCCGTACGGCACATCGTGGCCCGTACGGCGCAGGATGGCGCGGATGCGCAGCAGCACCTCCTCGATGCTGAACGGCTTGCCGACGTAGTCGTCGCCGCCCGCACCGAGACCGGCGATGCGGTCGCCCACCTCGGTACGGGCGGTCAGGAACAGGACCGGTGTCCGCACACCCACCGCGCGCAGATTCCGGGTGATCTCGAAACCGTCGAGGTCGGGCAGCATCACATCGAGCACCAGCAGGTCCGGGCGGAACCGCTCGACCTCCAGCAGGCCGTCGCGGCCGGTGGCGGCGCTGCTCACCTGGTATCCGGCCAGGCCAAGTGCCGACTCCAGCAACAGGCGGATGCCGGGGTCGTCCTCGACCACGAGGATGCGGTGGGTGAGCTGGGTGGCGGGCTGCTCGGCCATGGTGCGTGGTGGTCCGTTCTGCCGTCGCTTACTTCGTTTTCGTGGCGGCGCAGTCGTACAGGGTGGTGGCGATGCCCATCATGCCGGTGGAGCCGCCTGACCTGCCGCCGTAGGCGGAGGCGGGGACCTTGGCGCAGTGGTCGCCGATCCACTGGGTGCGCTGGGTAGCGGGGCTGTCGGAGCCGCCCATCATGGCGCCGGGGCCCGCGCCGCGCGAGCCCGGTTCGGAGCCCAGGACGTAGCGCAGCTCGCCCTTTTCCGTCCACGTCCGCAGCTGGCGGACGGAGGGGGCGTCGTCGGTGCCGATGAAGCCGCCCATGCCGATGACCGTGGCGTCGCTGTTCAGGATGTACGAGGACGTGGCCATGGCGCCCCCTTCGGCGGCGAGGCTGATCCGGGCGGAGCCGGAGTGCTGGACCGCGTAGTCGAGGATCTTGCGCTGATCGGCGGTGAGGCCGGTGCCGCCCATGAGCCGCGCCATGCCGCCCATGCCGTTCGCGCCACGCATGTTTCCGGCGCCACCGCTGTCATTGCCGCCACTGCCGCCGCCGAGGTCGGGCATCCCCGAAGGCGCGCCCTTCGGCTTCTCGCCCGGCCGCCCGCCGGGCGTCCCCGACGGCATGCCCTTCGGCTGCTTGCCCGCGCCCGCGCCCCCGCCCGCGCCCGGCATGCCACCCGGGCCCCCGGGCGGTTCGAACCCACCCGGGCCGCCACCGGGACCCGCAGCGCCCCGGCCGAACGGCATGCCCCCGGAGTTGGCCGGTCCGGCCGTGGGGTTGGCGCCGCCCATCGCGGACGTCGTCCCCGGCACGCTGACCGACCACGCGCCGGGCGCCAGCAGCACCGCCAGGACGGCGCCGCCCAGCGCGGCCGGGAGCAGCCGGTGCGCTCGGCCCGCGAGCAGCAGGAGCGCGGTCGCGCCGAGTCCGGCGGCCGCCACCGGCCACGTCAGCCAGCCGTTCCAGGACGGCTCCCGCTCGATCACCACGACCGCCCACACCACGGTGACCAGCACGGCCCCGGCCCCCGTCGGCAGGGCCCAGCGGGCACCGGCCCGGTGGGCGCGGGCCAGCGCGGTCGCGAGGCCCGCGGTGAGCGCGGCGACGGCGGGGGCCAGCTGCGTCGTGTAGTACGGGTGGAACGTGCCCTCCTGGGTGGCGAACACCAGCCCGCACACCACCAGCCACGTCCCCCACAGCACCCACCCGGAGGTGGCCAGTGGTTCGCCGGTGGCCGTCTCACCGCGTCGGCGCAGCACCGCGACGGCCGCCGCCACGCCCAGGGCCACCGCGCACAGCGGCAGCAACCAGCTGATCTGGCCGCCGACTTGGTCGTTGAAGAGCCGCCCGGCACCGGCGGCGCCACCGAACGAGACCCCGCCCATGCCACCGGTGGCGCCGCTCTCGCCGAAGATCCGGCCGAGCCCGTTGTAGCCGATGACCAGGTCCCAGGCCGAGCCGTCCTCGCTGCCGCCGATGTACGGGCGGTCGCCGGGCCACAGCGCCACCATGGCCACCCACCACAGGGAGGACACCGCCAGCACCGCACCCGCGATGAGCAACCGGCGCACCCGGACGAGCCACGTCCCGGCCGCCCCGGCGAGCCACGCCGCCGCGAGGGCCGGGATCACCATCCAGGCGGCCAGCATCTTCGTCAGAAACCCGGCGCCGACGAGGAAGCCACTGCCGCACAGCCACCACAGCGCGCCCCGGCCGGACGGTGTCTCCAGGGCCCGGGTCAGCGCGTACGCGGCCGCGACCAGGGTCAGCACGAGCAGCGTGTCCGGGTTGTTGTCACGGTTGATGGCCACCGTGATGGGCGTGAGGGTCAGCACCAGCGCGGCGAGCAGCCCGGCGCCTTCGCCCGCCCAGCGGCGTACCGTCCGGTGCAGGACGAACACCGCCGCGACACCTTCCAGCACCTGGGGCAGGAGCATCGCCCAGCCGTGCAGGCCGAACACCTTGGTGCTGAGGACCTGGGGCCACAGCGCGGCCGGTGGCTTGTCGACGGTGAGCACCCCGGCCGGGTCGTACGCGCCGAAGACGACGTTGGTCCAACTGCCGCCCATCGACTTCACCGCGGCCGCGTAGTAGCTGTTGCCCCAGCCGAGCGAGCCGAGGGCCCAGCCGTAGAGCGCCGCGGCCAGCAGCAGGATCGCGCCGAGCGCGGCCGGGGCGGCCCAGCGTGGGCCGTGTGACGTTCGGGTCATGGTGCGCTTCGCTTTCCTGAGGGGGTACGGGGGCTCACGGGCGCCGGAAGACGGCCAGCCGCAGCACCAGGAAGCGCACGGCGGTGACCAGCACGGAGGAGGCGGCCAGGACGAGCGCTTCGGCGCCCGTCGAGCCGTCCGGGCTGCTCTGGCGGTACAGCAGTACGGCGGCGGAGGTGACGAGGTAGCCCAGGACGAACAGGGCGCCCGCGCCCAGGTGTGCCCGTCCCACACCGGTCTCCGACCAGCGGAACGTCAGGCGGCGGTTGGCCTCGGTGTTGAGCACGGTGAGCACCAGCAGCGACACGAGGTTCGCCAGCACCGGCGGCCACCAGCCGCGCAGCAGCCAGTAGAGCAGCGCCTGCCCGATGGTCGAGACGATGCCGATGGCGACGAAGCAGCCGACCTCCCAGGTAAACCGGGACCGGCCGGTGTCGGGGGCCAGCACCGCGTCCGGGTGTTCGGCGGCCGGGGCGGGACGGCGCGGCAGCGCGACCCGGGCGGCGCCGGACGCCTTCAGCCGCGCCATCCGGTACAGGCCCCGCAGATCGTCGGTGGCGGTGCCGACGACGTCGACCCGGGTGTCCACGTCCTCCACCCAGTCGACCGGGACCTCGTGGATGCGCAGCCCGTTGTGCTCGGCCAGCAGCAGGAGTTCGGTGTCGAAGAACCAGGCGTCGTCCCGCGTCTTCTCCAGCAGCGGGCGCAGCACCTCCGTACGGGCCGCCTTGAAGCCGCACTGCGCGTCGCTGAACCGGGCCCCGTGGGTCAGCCGGATCAGCCCGTTGTAGCAGCGCGAGATCGCCTCGCGGCGGGGCCCGCGCACGGTCCGCGCGCCGGACGCCAGCCGACTGCCGATGGCCAGGTCGGAATGGCCGCTGGCCAGGGGTGCGATCAGGGGCAGCAGCCCGTCGAGCCCGGTCGACAGGTCGACGTCCATGTACGCGACGATGTCGGCCTCGCTGGCGCCCCACACCGTACGCAGCGCCAGGCCACGGCCCTTGCGGTCCAGGTGGAACACGTCCACGCCGGGCAGTTCGCGGGCCAGTTCCGTCGCCACCTCGAAGGTGCGGTCGACGCTGGCGTTGTCCGCCACCGTGATCCGCCAGGGGAACGGCAGTTGCTCACGCAGCTTGGTGTGCAGGGTGCGCAGGCAGCCGGGCAGGGCCCGCTCCTCGTTGTAGACGGGAACGACGATCTCGACGGTGGTGGTGTGCACCTGGGGCGGCTCGGAGGGGCCGGGCCGGGCCGCGGGCTGGAAGCCATGAGCGACGCCCGGGCCATGGGATGTCTGGGGCATGGGGCAGAACCCTCGCGGCCCAACCAGGGAACTTCGCGACAGCGAGCTGGGAATTCGCCGAGAGTCCGCTGAGTCCTCGCTGAGAACTGTCGGCGAGGGCCGGGCGAGTGGTACCGCGGTACCACTGGCAGGCCGAAGTGTCCCCCGCGGTCCCAGTCCCGCGACCGGTGGCGCTCGTAGCGTCGAGCACATCAGTCGTGAGAAAGGCCCACCCATGATCGAAGCGCGTGAGTTGACGAAGCGGTACGGGGACAAGACGGTGGTCGACCGGTTGAGTTTCACCGTCAAGCCGGGTGAGGTGACCGGTTTCCTGGGCCCCAACGGCGCGGGCAAATCCACCACCATGCGCATGATCATCGGCCTGGACTCCCCCACCGGCGGCTCGGTCACCGTGGGCGGACGCGCGTACGCCCGCCACGCAGCGCCGTTGCGGGAGATCGGCACGCTGCTGGAGGCCAAGTCCGTCCACCCGGGGCGCACCGCGGTCAGCCATCTGATGACGCTCGCGCACACCCACGGCATCCCGCGCCGCCGGGTGGACGAGGTGATCGAGCTGGCCGGACTGGGCAGCGTGGCCGACAAGCGCGTGGGCGCCTTCTCGCTCGGCATGGGCCAGCGGCTCGGTATCGCGGCGGCCCTCCTCGGCGACCCGGCGGTCGTCATGCTCGACGAACCGGTCAACGGCCTCGACCCGGAGGGCGTGCTGTGGGTACGCAATCTCCTGCGCGGGCTGGCCGACGAGGGCCGGGCCGTGATGCTCTCATCGCATCTGATGAGCGAGACCGCGCTGATCGCCGACCATCTGGTGATCATCGGACGTGGCCGTCTGCTCGCGGACACCACGGTGGACGACTTCGTCCGGGAGGCCGGTGGCGGTGGCGGCGGCGCAGGTGGAGGGGTACGGGTCGCCACCGCCGAGGCCACGAAGCTGCGTTCGCTGCTGGCAGGCCCGGATGTCACGATCAGCTCCTCCTCCGACGAGGAACTGCGGGTGGTCGGACGTGACGCCCGCGAGATCGGCGCGATCGCCGCCCGGCACGGGGTGGCGCTGTACGAACTCACCCCGCAGTCCGTCTCGTTGGAGCAGGCCTTCATGGAACTCACCCGCGACGCCGTCGAATACCACAGCGCTCCCGCCGAGCCCGAACGGAAGGCCGCCTGATGTCCACCACGCTTTCGGTGGCCCCTGCCCCCAAGACCGCCTACAAGGTGACCGGCCCGCGTGTCCTGCGTGCGGAGTGGGCCAAGTTCTGGTCCCTGCGCTCCAGCTGGATCACGCTGGGTGTCGCCGTCGTCCTGCTGATCGTCTTCGGGGCGATCGCCGCCGCCACCTACAGCCCGGACGCCGTCGCCACCAGCGGTCCGCCCGGCCCGGGGAGCAGCGGTGCCAGCAGTGACGCGGTCGGCCTCGCCCTGACCGGTGTGTCCTTCGCGCAGCTGGCCATCGGCGTGCTCGGGGTGCTGCTGTCGGCGGGCGAGTACAGCACCGGCATGATCCGGTCCACGCTCGCCGCGGTGCCGCGACGGCTGCCGGTCCTGTGGTCGAAGGGCCTGGTGATCGGGCCGATCGCGCTGGTCCTCACCACGATCGCCGCGGTGGCCGCGTTCCAGCTGGGCACCCCTGGCCTCGACGGCGAGAAGATCGCGCTGTCCCTGGGCGACGACGGTGTGCTGCGCAGCCTGGCGGGCGCGGGCGTCTACCTGGGTCTGGTGGCGGTGTTCGGCGTGGCCCTGGGCATGCTGATCCGCTCGTCCGCCGGGGCCATCGCGGCCCTGGTCGGCACCCTGCTCATCCTCCCCGGCCTGGCCTCGCTGCTGCCCGACGCGTGGTACGACACGATCACCCCGTACTTCCCCAGCAACGCGGGGTCGGCCGTCTACGCCCTGCACCAGTCCGCCGACTCCCTCTCGCCCGGGGCGGGGCTCGCCGTGTTCGCGGGGTGGGTGGCGCTGGCCCTCGCGGGGGCGGCGTACCGGCTCGTACGCACCGACGCGTGACCCACGGACCGAGGACGCTGAGGACACCAGGGACACCGAGGACAATGGTGGCGATGAGTCCGGAACACGCGGCAGCCGCCGCCGACACCGCCCGGGGGACGGCGCTCCCGCCGTCCCCCGGGTTCGACGCCGCCTGGGCGCATCCGGTCCTGGGCCGTCTGCTGCGCGGTCAGCGGGAGCGGCAGCGGCTGGACCGGCGGCATCCGTGGCTGCTGGACACCGCCGTGGTGCTGTTCGTGGTCCTGGTCAGCGTGCCCGACCTGGTGTGGGGCAGTGGCAGCTCGCCCTTCGGGGACACGGACTCCCGCGACCAGCTGCCGTCCGCCGTCCCGTTCGTCTTCACCGCCGCGCTCGCCGTGCCGCTGTGGTGGCGGCGCAGGGCTCCGGCCGTCACCTTCTTCGTGATCGCGCTGGTGTCCCTGGCCCAGTGGTCGCTGGGCCTGTGGCTGCCGTCCGGTATCAGCGCCCTGATCACCCTGTACACCCTGGCCCGGCAGGGTTCGCTGCGGGTGCTGGGCTGGGCCGTCGCGGTTGCGGCCACCAATGTGGTGTTGGCCGTGTGTGTCCTGGTGCCGGTCCGCCATCCGCTGCCCGGCGTGTTCTTCCTGCTGGGGACGGTGACGGCGGCCACCGCCGTCGGCCTGACGCTCCGTATCCGCCGGATGTATCTGGCGGCACTGGAGGACCGGGCCAGGCGGCTGGAGGTCGAGCAGGAGCAACGTGTCCGGCTCACCGCCGCCGCCGAGCGGTCCCGGGTGGCCCGCGAGATGCACGACATCGTCGGCCACAACCTCTCCGTCATGGTCAGTGTCGCGGACGGCGCCGCCACCCTCGCCGCCACCAGGCACGAGCGCTCCGCCGAGGCGCTGCGCATCCTCGGCGACACCGGCCGCCAGGCCATGGACGAACTGCGCCGGGTGCTGGGTGTCCTGCGGGAGGAGCGGGAGGACGCGACGTCGCTCAGCCCGCAGCCGGGGATCCGCGATCTGGACCCGCTGCTGACGCGGGTGCGGGCGGCGGGGCTGGCGGTCACCTACCGGACCGTGGGCGGCCTCGACGCGCTGGGCGACGGCGTACAGCTCACCGTGTACCGCGTCGTCCAGGAGGCGCTGACCAACACGCTCAAGCACGCGGGGACGGGCTCCGCCGCCGAGGTCACCGTGGCCGCCGACACCGGCACCGTACGGATCCGGGTGGCGGACACCGGACCACCGCCGGGCGCGCCGACCGGCGCGGGCGCGGGCTCAGGCGGCACCGGACACGGACCCGGACACGGCCTGGTCGGCATCCGCCAGCGGGCCGCCATGTACGGCGGTGCCGTCACCATCGGCCCGCGCACCGGCGGACACGGCTGGATCGTGGACGTCATGCTCGACGTGCCGTCCGCCCCAGCGGCACCAGGAGAGCGGCTGACATGACCACCGTGCTGATCGCCGACGACCAGCCGCTGCAGCGCCTCGGCTTCAGCATGCTCCTGGAGGGCACGCCCGGCCTGACACCGGTCGGCCAGGCCGAGCACGGCGCCGAGGCCGTCCGGCTCACCGCGGAACTGCGCCCCGACGTCGTCCTCATGGACATCCGCATGCCCGGTATGGACGGCCTGGAGGCCACGCGCCGGATCGTCGCCACCGGCGGCCGCACCCGGGTGCTCATCGTGACCACCTTCGACCTCGACGAGTACGCGTACGAGGGGCTGCGTGCCGGGGCCAGTGGCTTTCTGCTCAAGGACGCCCGCCCCGAGGAGGTCGTTGCGGGCATCCGCGCGGTCGCGACCGGCGACGCCGTCGTGGCTCCACGGCTGACCCGGCGGCTGCTGGACGCCTACGCCCACCAGGTGCTCGCACCGCCCGGCGCGCCCGCGCCCGAGGATCCCCGGCTACGGACGCTCAGCGACCGCGAACGGGAGGTGCTGGTCGCCATCGGCCAGGGCTGGACGAACGCGGAGATCGCGGATCGGTTCGTCCTTACCGAGTCCACGGTGAAGAAGCACGTCGGCCGGGTCCTCGCCAAGATCGGCGCCCGCGACCGCGTCCAGGCCGTGATCACGGCGTACGACACCGGGCTGGTCAGGGCGAAGCCGTAGGCGTCGGTGCGTCGCATACTGGCCACATGGCTGCTGCGGCGGGGCGGGAAGGTGAGGCGTTCCGGGAGTTCGTGCGGTTCGCGCCCCGGCTCGGCGGGATGGTCGCGTCCGCGGTGGGCTATCGCACCGGCGGGCTGCCACCGGCCGTGCACCGGGGGCTGCCCTCCCCCTGGCTGACGTTGATCTTCTCGCTGGACGGGCCCGTGACCAGCGGGCTCACCCTGGAGCAGGCGCGGGGCGCGGACGCGGTGCGGACCGACATCGTCGTGGGCGGGCTGCACCAGAGCCCGGCGTACATCATCCAGCCGGAGCACGAGAGCGGGGTGCAGCTGGCCGTGCACCCGCTGGCGGCGCGCAGGCTGCTCGGCCTGCCCGCGGGCGCGCTCGCGGAGCAGCTCGTGGTGTCGGGGACGGAGGTGCTGGGCGCGCGGGCCACGGAGATCCATGAGCGGATGCGGGAGCGACAGGGGTGGGAGGAGCGGTTCGCCCTCCTCGGCTCGTATCTGAGGGCGCGCGCGGCAGGGACGGACGGGGCCGCGCCGGTCCGACGCGAGGTGGTCGAGGCCTGGGCGTGGCTGGCCCGGCACCGGGGCGCGGGCACGCTGCGCGGGCTGGCCGAGCACGTGGCGCTCAGCCCTCGGCGGCTCACGGCGCTCTTCCGGGCCGAGACCGGTCTGAGCCCGAAGCAGGCCGCCCGGCTGATGCGGTTCGAGCACGCCAAGGCCACCGTGGCCGGGATCGTGGCCGCGGGCGGCTCGCCCGATCTGGCGCGGGTCGCGGCCGACTGCGGCTACTACGACCATTCGCATCTGGTGCGGGACTTCCGCCAGTACACCGGTGTCAGCCCCACGGCCTGGCTGGCCGAAGAGTGCCGGAATATCCAAGCGGGCGGGCACCGGAACGGCGAAGAGTGAAAGGCATGAACACCATGGAGAACCAGCAGCGTGCCCCGAGCGTCTGGCCGACCCTCCAGGCCCATGACGCGCCCGCCCTGATCGACTTCCTCGTCGGCACGGTCGGCTTCCTGCGCACCGCCGTGTACGAGGACGGCGACCGGGTGGCACACGCCCAGCTCGACTGGCCCGAGGGCGGCGCCATCATGCTCGGCTCCTACAAACCGGACAGCGCGGAATGGTGTCTGCGGCCGGGCACCTTCGGCGCCTATGTCGTCACCGACCACGTCGACGACCTGTATCAGCGGCTGAGCGCGGCCGGGGCGAAGGTCATCCGGGAGATCGCGGACCAGCCGTACGGCAGCCGCGAGTTCGCGATCGCCGACCCCGAGGGCAACAAGTGGTCGTTCGGCACCTACCGGGGCGAGCCCCGCCCGACGGGCTGATACGGCACGTGGCCGCCCGCCGGGCGACGGTCTCTCCGGCCACCTGCGGCAGGTGGCCGGAGAGGCCCGGTCACGGCATCAGCCGAGGTTGAGATCGAGGTTGGTCACATACCAGACGTCCTTGATCTTGGTGGACTCCACCTTCACGTCCAGCTGCCCCGGCTTCACCCCGGTGGAGTTGGACACGATGACCTTGTCGAGCGTCTGCCCGTCGATGGTGATCTTGTCGGCGGGAATCGTCGCCTTGTCCCCGGTGGCCGGGGTCTTGGCGACCTCGACCTTCGGCTCGCCCGTGGACTGCTTGGGCGTGAACGACTCATGGAACCTGGTGACGCTCTCGCGCAACTGCCGCACCTCAGGGGCGTCGCTGCCGCACCTCTCCGGGGTGCCGACCTGCGCGGGCGACGCCCCCTTAGCCGGGGCCGCCATCACCAGACACCCTTCCTTCGGCTTCTTCTTCACGACCGCGGTCACCCACGTGGCCACCGCCTCCTCGGCCGTGGCCTGGCGGGGCTCCGAGGCCTGCGAATCCGCCGACCCCTCCCCCTTCTTCTCCGCCCCGGTGCCGGTCGAGTTGCTCGCCACCGGCTTCTTCTCCACGGTGCCGGAGTCCGATTCCGCCTCCTTGGAGCAGCCCGTGACCCCGACGACGGCCGCCACCACGGCGGCCCCGGCGATCCAGCGGACGGTTCTGTTCCTGTAGCCCTCTGACACGCTTTCAGGAGCCTTTCCATAGACATCTATACGGCCGATGTCACCCCGAGGCGTCTCTGACCGAGACGCCACATCGCCCATGGAGACGAGCGGGGCGACGGAATGGTTCGCCGCCCCGCCACACTCACTGAGCCGTACCGGCCAGCAGCCAGCGCCGTACGCGTACTTCCAGCAGCACACGGGCGCCACCCGGGCGCGTGGGTGCGGTGACGTCCCATGCGTACTTCCCCTGGAACGCGGACACAACTCCGCACGTTTACGACCTTGACCGCGCCGCGATCCGCGCCGATCCATCGGGTGTGACTGGCCACGAGCCCTGACCGGCTGACAAGATCATTTTGGATCACACCGCACACCGGCAAGCGAAGGGCGGACATTTGTCCGAGAAGTTCGGCCACGAGGAGTACGACTACATCATCGTCGGGGCCGGTTCGGCCGGTTGCGTGCTCGCGGCGCGGCTGTCCGAAGACCCGGAGAGAACGGTCCTCCTCCTGGAAGCCGGGGCGGCGGACACCAAGGCGGAGCTGGCCGTGCCACCCGCCTGGCCCGCGCTGTGGGGTACGGAGGTCGACTACGCGTACACCACCGTGCCGCAGGCCGGTACGGGCGGCCTGGCGCAACCGTGGCCCCGGGGCCGGACGCTGGGCGGGTCGAGTGCCATCAACGCGATGGTGTTCCTGCGCGGACACCGCAACGACTTCGACCGCTGGGCGGCGGCCGGTTGCACGGGATGGGGGTACGACGCGCTCCTGCCGTACTTCCGGCGGATGGAGACCGTCTCCGGTAAGGACCCGGAGTTCCGTGGCGACAGCGGCCCGATGCGTCCGGCGCAGGCGCGGGAAGGCAACCCGCTCTCGCAGGTCTTCGTCGACGCCGCCGCGTCGGCCGGACACCCGACGACCGACGACTTCAACGGCGCCGACCAGGAGGGCGTCGGCTGGCACGACCTGAGCATCGCGGACGGCAAGCGGCAGAGCACCGCGAACGCCTATCTGCACCCGGTCAGCGCGCAGCGGCCGAACCTGACGGTCTCCACCGACTCGCGCGCGCACCGGCTGCTCGTCGAGGGCAACCGGTGTACGGGCGTGGAGTTCCGGCGGGGCGGTGAGCCGGTCACCGCGCACGCCCGTGGCGAGGTGATCCTCAGCTCCGGCGCCGTCGACTCGCCCCGGCTGCTTCTGCTGTCGGGCATCGGACCGGCCGACGAACTGCGGCAGGCCGGGGTGGACGTCCGCCACGACCTGCCCGGCGTGGGGCGCAATCTGCACGACCATCCGCTGTGCGGGGTCGTCTACGAGGCGAGCAGGCCGGTCCCGGACGGACTCACCAACCACGCCGAGACCTCGATGCTGTGGCGCAGCGACGCGTCCGCTCAGGGCCCCGACATGCAGCTGATGTTCATTCATGTGCCGTTCCACCCACCGGGCATGGAGGCACCGCAGAACAGCTTCACCCTCGGAGTGGCGACCGTGCCCGAGAGCCGGGGCTCGGTACGCATCGCCGACGCCGACCCGGACACGCCGCCGCTGATCGATCCGAACTACCTCGGCGAGGAGTCGGACGTCCGGCGCATGCTGCACGGCATCGAGGTGGCGCGGGACATAGCGGCCGCGGGCCCCTTCGCGGCGTGGCGCTCGCGCGAGGTGCTCGCCGGGGACGACGTCAAGGACGAGGCAGGCCTGCGCGCCTTCCTGGCGCGCGGCACCGGAACGTACTACCACCCCGTGGGCAGCTGCGCGATGGGGGTCGGCGAGGACGCCGTGGTCGCCCCGGATCTGACCGTGCACGGCCTTGAGGGGCTGCGGGTGGTGGACGCGTCGGTCATGCCGACGATCGTCTCCGTCAACACGAACCCCGCGACGATCGCCATCGCGGAAAAGGCGGCCGACCTCATCCGCCAGGCGGCGTAACCCGGTCACGCCCTCGCCCCGGGGCCCCTCGCGCGGGCCCCGGGGCCGGGAGCCCTCTGCGGAGGCGCAGCGCGGCCCGCTCGGCGACCCTGGGGATGTGACCCACCAGTCCCATGCGCATGACACGCGGCGCGTCGACTACAGCGGCGCGGTGTACGGCTCGCTGCTCGCCGCCTCCGTGGTGGCCGGTGTCGGCAGCCTCGGCTCGTATCCACGACTGGAACTCGTGTTGCTCCTGCTCTGCACGGGAGTGGTGTTCTGGGCCGCACACGTCTTCTCCCGCCTCTTCGGCATCCGGATGGCGCAGGAGCCTGGAAGCCGGGAGACGGTTCGCCGCGTGTGCGCCGACGAGCGGCCCATCCTCGAGGCGGCCGTGCCACCAGCCGTTGCCGTGGCGATCAGTCCCCTCTTCGGGCTGGGCATCGAGGGCGCGGCATGGCTGGCGCTCGGTGTCGCGCTGGCGGGACAGGTCGGCTGGGCAGCGCTGGCCGCCGTCCGCGTCGGCGCCCCGCGCCGTCTGGTCCTGATCGCCGGTGCGGCCAATCTGCTCCTCGGCTTGGTCATCGTGATCTTCAAAGTCGCACTCCAGCACTGACCCGACGCTGGCCCGCCGCTGGTCAGGGCGCATGTGGCTGGGCACTCCGTGTGCGCCTCGCGTGCTACGCCCCTGCCGGGGGGGGGAAGGCGATCATGTACGTCAGTACGCCCCGAACGACCAGAAGACGCCCACCTCGTCGTCGGACACGGCGATCACACCCAGATCCTCGAACAGGTCGAGACCGTTGAGGTATGCGGAGGTGAGGAAGGTGTGGGAGGTAGTGCCCTGGAGGCCCGCCGCGAGGAAGTCCGGGGCCGGGCCCGAGGCGGCGGCCGTCGCGTTGGTCCAGTAGCGCGCCGTGGTTCCGTACCTGCCGAGCAGGGTTCGGGCGTCCGACAGCACGACGTCCCGATCCGGGCGGAAGCGCACGGGCACGGGTTCCGCCTGCCATTCCTCGGCCATGACTGCGAGCGCGGCGACCGCCGCCTCCGCGTCCAGGGGATACAGGCGGTCGGGGAACTCCGACGCCGCCGGAGGGTCGAAGGGGTAGGCGGGCACCGTGTGGCGGGCGGCGTTGTCGTGGTCCCAGTCCAACCGGACCAAGCCCCGGGGGTCGGGCACCGACCGGTGCAGCACGGCAAGGACGTCGTGCGCCCAGCCCTCGTGCCGACGGGGACCGGCGGCCGCGAAGGTGTAGGTGTCGCCGAGCAGACGCAGTGCCGCCGCGTTCCAGGGACAGCGGCGGCTCCGGAACTCGGGCAGCTGGCTGCCCACTTGGCGATCAGGACTGTCCACATCACGATCATCCCATCACGGGCCCACTCGACGAAGTCTTTCCCAGCCGTCCGACGCGGGGGGCGCCGGGATACTTCCGGGAAGGTCGTGTTCATGTCACGCTATGGGAGCGCTCCCATAGCGTGACCACACGCCATCCTCAAAGGAGAGACATGGCTCTTCCACAACGGCACGGCCGACGCCGCGTGACGGCGCTCGGGCTGGGGCTCTTGGCCGCCACCGTCATGACGATGGCCGGGACGGCCGGTGCGGCGACCGGCCCCGCTCAGGACCGGACGGCGCCCGGCTCCGCCAAGGCCCCGACCGCGACCGGCTCCGCCAAGGCCTCCACCCTGGGCGCCCAAGCGGCCCAGTCCGGGCGGTACTTCGGGGCCGCCGTGGCCGCGGGCAAGCTCGGGGACGCCACGTACACGGGGATCCTGGGCCGGGAATTCAACATGGTCACCCCGGAGAACGAGATGAAGTGGGACACGATCGAGCGCTCCCGGGGCTCGTTCAACTTCGCTCCCGCCGACCAGATCGTCAACCACGCCACCTCGCGCGGACAGCGATTACGGGGACACACCCTGGTCTGGCACTCCCAGCTCCCCAGCTGGGTCAGCTCCATCGGCGACGCCACCACCCTGCGCAGCGTCATGAAGAACCACATCACCACCACGATGGCCCACTACAAGGGCAAGATCTACGCGTGGGACGTGGTGAACGAGGCGTTCGCCGACGGCGGCAGCGGCCAGCACCGCCCCTCGGTGTTCCAGAACGTACTGGGCAACGGCTTCATCGAGGAGGCCTTCCGCGCCGCACGGTCGGCCGACCCGGCGGCCAAGCTCTGCTACAACGACTACAACATCGAGAACTGGACCGACGCGAAGACCCAGGCCGTCTACCGCATGGTGCGCGACTTCAAGGCGCGCGGGGTGCCCATCGACTGCGTCGGCCTCCAGGCCCACTTCGGAACCGGCGGCCCGCCGTCCAGCTTCCAGACCACCCTGTCCAGCTTCGCCGCCCTCGGCGTGGACGTGCAGATCACCGAGCTGGACATCGCGCAGGCGCCGACGACCGCGTACGCGAACACCGTCAAGGCCTGCATGAACGTCCCGCGCTGCAACGGCATCACCGTCTGGGGCATCCGGGACCGCGACTCGTGGCGCGCCGGGGAGAACCCGCTGCTCTTCGACAACAACGGCAACAAGAAGCCCGCCTACAACGCCACGCTCACCGCGATGGGCGGCACCCCGGCGGCCAAGGCCACACCCACCACCACGCCCAAGAAGGCGTCCGCACTGCCCTCCACCTTCCGCTGGAACTCCAGCGGCATCCTGATGTCCCCGAAGCCGGACGCCACCCACAACATCGCCGGACTCAAGGACCC
The DNA here is from genome assembly GCF_053596435.1 of Streptomyces sp. NPDC001700. Lineage (NCBI taxonomy): Bacteria > Bacillati > Actinomycetota > Actinomycetes > Kitasatosporales > Streptomycetaceae > Streptomyces > Streptomyces sp. NPDC001700. The sequence goes on along the minus strand of NZ_JBSFGE010000010.1, from coordinate 42,651 downwards.
GACGGTGGTCCGCCACAACGGCAAGTGGCACGTGTTCGCCAGCGTGGCCAGCGCCTCCGGCTACAACCTGGTCTACCTGAGCTTCACCGACTGGTCCCAGGCGGCCTCGGCCACCCATCACTACCTGGACCGCAGCGGCATCGGAACCGGCTACCGGGCCGCGCCGCAGGTGTTCTTCTTCGCACCCCAGAACACGTGGTACCTCGTCTACCAGACCGGGAACGCCTCGTACTCGACCAACAGCGACATCAGCAACCCGAACGGCTGGAGCGCCCCGCGCCACTTCTACTCCTCGATGCCGGACATCATCAAGCAGAACATCGGCAACGGCTACTGGGTGGACATGTGGGTGATCTGTGACAGCGCCAACTGCTACCTGTTCTCCTCCGACGACAACGGACACCTGTACCGCTCGCAGACCACCCTGGCCCAGTTCCCGAACGGGTTCACCAACACCGTCATCGCGGCCCAGGACTCCAACAAATACGCCTTGTTCGAAGCGAGCAACGTCTACAAGGTGCAGGGCAGCAATCAATACCTGCTGATAGTCGAGGCGATCGGATCGGACGGCAAACGCTACTTCCGCTCCTGGACCTCCGGCAGCATCGCGGGCTCGTGGACCCCGCTGGCCGCCTCCGAGAGCAATCCGTTCGCGCGGGCCAACAACACCACCTTCCCCGCGGGCGCCTGGACCAAGGACGTCAGCCACGGCGAGCTGATCCGTGCCGGAACCGACCAGACGCTCACCGTCAACCCGTGCAAGCTCCAGTACCTCTACCAGGGCATGAGCCCGAACGCCAGCGGTGACTACAACACCCTGCCGTGGCGCCTCGGCCTCCTCACCCAGACCAACTCCACCTGCTGACCCCGGAAGCCGCCTCCCCCTTGCCGTCCTCCTTGTCTCCGCCACCGTGGCGGCGACAGGAGGCGGCCCCGGGCGGCCTTTTCACCGCCACTTCGCCAGGTAGGGGGCCAGATGATGGAGGCGCGTGTGGTAGTCCGGGTGGGTGGACAGCAGCTTGTCGATCATGATCAGGCGGCTGGTTGGAGCCCGTCCCGTCGCACCGGACATGCTCGCGGCTCCGCCGCAGCCGGAAGTGGCGGCGACCATGCGACGACGCTCGGCCTCCGCTTCCCCGCTCCGCATCGTGTGCAGCACCTCGGCGAGCATGGGACCGAAACCGAGCGCCGCCGCATACCGGTCGGCCCGTAGTTCGGCTTGGCGGGCCAGTGCCGCCATCGGGTACGGCGCCACCACCAGCACCAGCAGAACGAACCAGTAGGACAGCGCGAGCGCCACCAGAACGCTGCCCACCGCCAGGACGAGCACCAGTGCCACACAGCCATTGAGCCGTCGGCCGACCCGGAGCGCGTGCCGGGCCAGCCGCCGGACGACGGCCCAGGCGATCCGTCCCGGCGCGGAGTACCACTCGCCCAGCAGCGAAGACCACGCGTGTCCGCCGACGTGGTGCCCCAGTTCATGGGCGAGGACCGCGGCGAGCTGGTCGCTGGGCAGGTGTTCGAGGGAATACCCGGTGACGCTGACGATGTGGCCCGCCGCGGCGACGGCGTTGATGGCGTCGCTGTCCTGGATCCACAGCTCGTAGGCCCTGCCGTCGATGCCCGCCCTGGCCGTCACCTCCCGCCAGACCGGTTCCAGTCGGCTGCGTTCCCGAGGGGTCGGGTAGCGCAAGTCGAGCAGGTGGCGGGCAAGGGCGCTCTCGGTGGGCCGGTGGAACGCCAGCGCGCCCGTGGCCAGCCACGCCAGAACGACGACCCAGCCCGCGGTCGAGAGCAGGGCGCAGGAGACCAGCGCCACGAGCAACAGGCTGGCGGCACACCACGGCAGGTACAGCAGGAGTCGTCCCATGGCCGTCGCGTCGGTCCACCGTTGCCGATCGGAAAGGTGCACCCGGCCTGACCGGCCGAAGTCCATGTCCTGCGGACGGGAGCCCACAGGACCGGGATCCGGAGGCCGGTCATCGGGGTATGTAGGCGGCTCCTCACCGGGATAAGGCGGTGGCTCCTCGCCGGGATAGGGCGGTGGCGGAGGCAGATCGGAACCGGTGGGGTCGGGTGGAGTGGCCATGGAGTGTCTTCCCCTACGTACGAACGGGACGTGTCCGGATGGTGCGGCGAGCCGGCGACGTTCAGCGGATGGTCAGCGCGGCGGGCATCAGCACCACCCCCGCGCAGAAGGCGGCCAGGCCCGCGCGTATCCAGCGGTGTTTGCTGCCGACGATGCGGCTGTTCTGGGCGAGGGCTTCCAGCAGACCGCCGGTGGGATCCTCCTCGGTGGCGTCGAGCGCCTCGGCCAGCACGCCCTGGTCCGCGGCGCGGCGGATGTCGTCGAAGTAGGTCAGCGGTCGCCCCGGGGCCCAGCGGCTGCTGCCGTACCGAGGCAGAACGGCCAGGAGGAGGCACACCAGCGATCCGGCCAACGCCGTCAGACCGACCCACAGCAGCCCGGTCCTGGTACCGGAGAGCCCGGACAACGCCCCGCCCTGGGCGGCGAGGAGAGCCCCGAGCAGACCCACCGTCATGCTGAGCGCACCCAGCAGCAGGGCGGCCTTGCTGTCGGCATGGGCCACTTCCGCTCGCACCTCTGCGAGCAGGCGCCCTCCCACACCGGGCCCGCCCGCTGCCCTGCCGCCGCTCACGCCTCGTCCGCCGTGGATTCGGCGTGTCCGCCCCAGGGGAGCGAGCCCGGCATGGGCGGGGCCGGGGAGGCGCCGGGCAGACTGTGGGTGAGGAGTTCCTCGATGATCTGCACGGCCTGCTTGTTCAGGCCCGAACGCTGGTACTCCTCCATGTTCTCCCCCTTCAGGACCTCCAGGGCGACCTCGGTCTGGCTCTTGATGAGGGCCAGTTGGTCCGCGCGCAGGTTCTCCATCACCAGGCGCGAGTCCTCGGGGTGCCGCGCCAGATGGAGGGCCCAGGTCGCCACCCCACCGTGCTGGAGGTAGTACTCGTAGAACTCGATCTTCTTCGCCTCCAACTCCCGCAGTTCCGCTTCCTGGTGGCCCTGGAGCATGGCCAGGTCGTGTCCGTGCCGCGCCTGTGCCGTGTCACGCTCTGCCTGGAGGCGGTCCTCGCGCATCGCCAGGTCGTGCGAGTCACCCAACTCTTCGTCGGCATAGCGGATCCGGCGCAGCTCCCGCTGGTGAGCGAGGGCGTCGTCGTCCCGTCGCAGCTGGACGGTCCACGTCACGCGCAGCCCGATGTCGTCGGCCAGTGCGCCGGCCTTCGTGAGGATGTGGCGTACCGCGCCTTCGGCGGCGGCGCTGTGGTCGATGGAGAAACCGCAGCTGACGGGCCGCATCAGCTCCTCCAGACGCCGGGTGAGCAGGGCGGGCACATCCCGCTCACCGCTGGCGACGAACCGATCGGGCCGGTTGACCTGCCACGTCGTCTCCAGTGCGGTGGTGAAGTCGAAGGCGTCGTTGTCGCTCGGCAGCAGGAGCGTGGCGGCGCAGCGGTGGACGCCCATGTCCACTTCGTAGACGGCGGTGTACCGCTTGGTGGCGCATTCCGAGCGGGAGGGGCGACGGGGCGGCAGCCAGACGTCGTAGCCGCCCTTGCCGGTGGTGAACACCAGGGCGTTGTCGATCCGGCTGTGGTTCTTGCGGTAGTCGAACCGGGAAAGCGTGCGCACGGTGACCACCGGGTCGGCCAGGACGCTGTGCCGGTCCACGCCCTGGTCCCAGTCGAACTGGTGACGGGAGTCGGCCATGGTTCATGTCTCCTTGGTCTGCGTTCCAGTACTTCGTGGATGAGGGATGAGGGGTGAGAGAAGTGGGATGCCGGACCCGCGGCGCCTACAGCGCGGCCGACAGACGGGCTGCCACCGGCAGTGGGGCGTCGCCACGTCGGTCGCGCAGCGTCGCGAGGAGGTGTCCGATGCGTTTCCGGTCGTCTCCGGTGACGGCGAGAGCGGGAAGCAGCACCGCCAAGTGACGTTCGGCCTCCGGGTCCTGGTCCGCCTCGCGGACCCAGTCGCCCAACGCCTTCAGTGCTTCACCGGTGTAGCGCATGTCGTTCAGGACCGTGCGCCACAGCTGGGCGAGCTGACGGGCGTCCTCGGGGTCGCCCACCTCACCGGCCGTCGCGTACCACCGCAGGATCAGCAGGTCGTCGGTGTGCGTGCAGGCCAGCACGAAGGCCTGCAGCGCCAGCCGCCTGACCGGCGGCCCGTCCCCCAACAGTTCGACCATGTCCCGCAGTACCTGCTGGCGGACCGCGGGCGACTCATCGGTGAGCAGCAGCGCGACGGACTCCGCGATGTGCCGGGCCTCCTGCTCGTCCTCCCCCGTCCGGGCGGCGTCCGCCAGCGCCGCGAGCGCCTCGCGCGGCATCACCGCCCCCACCAGGGCGTAACCACGGATCGCCGTCCACCGCAGCCGTGGCTCGGACGCGTCGCTGTCGCACCAGGTCCGCAGGATCGCGGGGATGTTCGGGGCGCCTACGGCGTGCGCCGTCGCGAGGGCGTTGGCGGCCACCAGGCAGTCGCGGTAGCGCTTGGACTTCGCCCACCCCTCGATGAGCAGCGCCATCGCCGACGGCAGGTCCGCCTGGGCCAGCACCGCCGCGGCCACCGCCGCCCTGGTGCGCACCAGCGGCCGGCCGTCGTTCGCCAGCCGCTGGAGCCAGCGGATCAGGCCTGGGCGTGCCGAGGGGTGGCCGGTCCACACCTCGCGCAGCACCTCGGCGGCGACCCTGCCTTCCTGGAAGCGGGCCATGCGCTGGGTGACTGGCCCCCATTCGGTGTGCTCCTCCTGCCAGTACGCGGTGGCACGGGCGAGCCGCAATCGCTTGGTGATGGATGTCCCGAAGACGCCGACCCTAGCTCTCCGGTTGGCGTCCTCGGTGCCCTGGAACTGTGCGTACAGGTCGTCGCTGACCTCGGCGGTCAGCGCGTAAGCGGCCTCGTCGAACGCCGCGAGGGAGATCAGGAACGCCTTGTCCCGCAGGTCGGCCTCGTCGCCCCCGAACCACTCCCGCACCTGTTCCTGGATCATCAACCAGCCGAAGGCGGCCAATTCCTCAAGGCTTCGCCCGTCCTTCGCGTGGTCGGCCAAGGCCTTCGCGAACTCCGCGGCCTCGCGCAGCTGGTGGTCGGTCCGGCCGAGGAATTCCTGGGCGGGTGACAGGCCGAGCAGTTCGCGTTCGCGTGGCGGATCGTCCACCAGGTGGTGCAGATGTGAGCGAAGGACGGACTCGGGGGACGGCGGGTGCCACTCGACGGCGTCGACACCGTGCAGGACGGCGAACAGGTCAACGGTGATGACCAGGTAGGCGTCTTTCTCCTTGAGTTCGTCCCGCAGGGACCACAGGTCGATGTCGCGCAGCGGGGCATCGTGGTCGGTCACCAGGTCGAGGACGAGGTAGCCGCGCGTGTCGCCGGTCACCTGCTCGTTGAGCGCGGTCGGCCTGGTCTTCGGGTCGAGGGCTCGTACCGGTACGGCGTCCAGGGCGTGCAGCAGCATCAGGGCGGCGCTGCGCCGGCCGCTGAAGGGGGCGCCGGACAGCACGAGGACCCGCTGCTCGCGCAGCCGGTCCACCAGCGGGTGCACCAGCTCCTCGTAACCCGCGAACACCTGTGCCAGATCAGCGAGTTCGCTGTCGGGGATGGAACCAGAAGTGTGGGTGGCGGAGCCGAAGCGGTAGTGGTGCTGCTCGATCTTCGTGCCCAGAACGACATCGCCCGTGACGCTGCCGCCGCTCACACCCGTCTGATCGCCGCCGACCAGGCTGCCCCCGATGGCGGTCGGCGCGTGGCGGTGGAGTTCGCGCCGGGCCGCCCACGGGTCCTGGGGGCGGTCGTTCTCCTCCTCGGGCCGCTGCTCGTTCGCCTGCTCTGACTCCTCGGAACCCGGAGCGGTCTCGTCGAGGTGCTGGTCGGCCTTCTCCTCGGCGGCCGGTTGCTCGCTCATGCCCGCCCGCCGTTGTTCTCATGCCGGACGCTCCCCAGCACGACGTCGCCTGTGACGTTGCCGCCGCTCACGCCCGTCTGATCGCCGCCGACCAGACTGCCCCCGAAGGAACCGCCGTTGACGGTGATCCGCGCTCCGCCGGTGTCCGTACCGCTCGGTGCGGAGGGCCGTTCTGCGGCGTCCTCTCCCGCTTCCCGGGCCGCGCCCGGGGAGCCGTCCCGCCGAGCCGAATCCGGCGCGGTGGCGGCGGTGGCTCGCGGGAGCGGTCCGTGCAGCCACGCTTCGAGCCGGTCCTTCTTCACCGCCACGTCGACGTGGTGGAAGTCCGCTGCCCGCAGCCCGCGGTGACCGTGACGGACGACGCCGTGGTACACGGGTGCCGACACGCACAGCACGCAGTCCTCGTCACGCTGCTTGAGCGCTTCGCGCAGGACGTCGGCGTCGAGAAGTCGGCAGGACTGGTTCAGGTCGTGACCGACGAGCCCGCCGACCGTGCCGCGGTAGGGGTCGAGGGCCACCTCACCGGAAGCCAGGACCATCCGCAGCCGCATCTGGGCGCTGCTGGACGCCAGGCGGTTGTACGCGCTCAGCGAGTCCGGGACCGTGACCAGCAGCGAGCGCAGCAGCGCCGTCTTCGGGACCTCGGCGCTGACCAGGATGATCAGCCCGTCCCCCCGATCCTCCCGGTACTGCATGTTCGGCTCGACACCGGCCGCGGCGAGGGCGTCTTCGACCAGGCTGTGCAGGCTGCGGCGCAGGAACGTCTGCTCCACGTCGTCCCGGCGGCTGAAGTTCTCGATGTCCAGCAGCAGGATGGTGCGGTTGACGGGTTCTGTCAGGGCCAGTGTCATGCGTGCCTCTCGGAGACGGCTCGAACTCGGTCCGCAGCACTATCCCTTGAGGGTCTGACATCGGAGGAGGGACGTTGTCACACACCTTCTGTGACCGATGACGCACAAGGGCTAACCGCCACGTCCGATCAGACGCAGCTGATCCGGACGGACGATCACCAGCCCTCGGCGGCCGGTCCGTACGATGCCTCGTTCCCGCAACTCCCTCAGCAGCCGGGCCACCGCTTCACGCGAAGCTCCCACCGAGCCCGCCAGTTCGTGCTGGCTGAGGCCGCTGGTCAGCCGCACGCCTTCGGGTACCTGCGCGCCATGCGTGCGCGCCAGGTCCAGGAGCAGGAGGGACAACCGCTCCCGGGCTCCGAGCGCGCCCTGTTCCACGCGCTGCCGGTCACTGGCCCGGGTCCGGTCCGCGGTCAGGCTGAGGAGCTGGAGGGAGGTCGCCGGATGGGCCGCGAGATGGGCCAGGAAGCGGTCACGCTCGATCGTGACGGCCGCCACATCGTCAAGAGCCGTCACGGTGGCCGAGCGAGGGCGGCCGCTCACGGCGGAAGCCTCGCCGACGATGTCGCCCGGACCGCGCAGCGCGAGGAGGGCCTCATAGCCGTTCGCCGCCGTGTGGGTGACCTTGGTCCAGCCGCCGACCATGAGGATCACATGGGTGGACGGATCATCCTGCCGGACCAGGACCGTGCGCGGGCCGTACTTCACGGGACGTCCCAGCTCCAACAGGAGGACCCGCTCCGGGTGTTCCAGCCGGGCGAGGAACGGAACCTGATCGTCCAGACGACTGGCTCCGGTCGTGCCACCGGTATCCACCAGCAACCTCTCTCGTTCGCGTACGGGTCGGGCGGCTCGGGCGCCGCCCGGCGGACTGCGGGGTCAGCCGAGGAACGACAGCCTGACCTGACGGCGCGGGTTGTCGCCGTTGGTGTCGACCAGGCACACCGACTGCCACGTGCCGAGCGCCAGGGTGCCGCCGATGACCGGGAGGGTGGCGTGGGGCGGGACGATGGCCGGGAGGACGTGGTCGCGGCCGTGGCCCGGGGAGCCGTGGCGGTGGCGCCAGCGGTCGTCGGCGGGGAGCAGGTCGCGGAGGGCGGCGAGGAGGTCGGTGTCGCTGCCCGCGCCCGTTTCGAGGATCGCGATACCGGCGGTGGCGTGCGGGACGAAGACGTTGAGCAGGCCATCGGCGCCCCGCGCCACCTCGCGCAGATACGCCTCGCAGTCGGCGGTGAGGTCGGCGACGGTCTCGGTGCCGCCGGTGGTGATGTCGAGTGTGTGGGTGCGGAAAGTAGCCATGTCTCCATCCTCGTACGTGCTCGCTTAAAACTCCCGCAACAAAGGTCCGAGGGGCAAGACACCGTTGACCTGTGTCGGACGTCGTCGCTAGCTTCGAGGACATGCCTACGTCAGCCCTGCTCACCACGCGCGGTCATATCGACCTGCTGCGGGTGGCGTCCGCCACGTGTCCCGGCGCCTGCTGACTTTTTCGCGTACCTCCCCCCCTTTTCTCGTTCTCGCCGTACCGCGCTGACCGCTGAACACGTCATGCCGTGCGGGCGCCGAGGCGTATCCCCTCCCTGGAGTCCCCGTGTCCCCGGTTCTTCTCGAACCGGTCGTGCCCCTGTCCGCGCGCCGCCGCACCGTACCCCGTTGGCTGCGCCGCACGACCGGTCCTCTTCTTCTGCTGGTGCTCTGGCAGGTGTGCAGCGCGACCGGTGTGCTGCCCGCCGACATGCTCGCCGCGCCCGGCACCATCGCCGGTACCGCCTCCGGTCTGCTCGAGGACGGCACGCTGCCGCACGCCATGCTGGTGTCGGTGCAGCGGGTGCTGAACGGGCTGGTCATCGGCGGGATCGTCGGGGTCGGGCTGGCGCTGGTCTCCGGTCTTTCGCGGCTCGGTGAGGACCTGGTCGACGCGACCGTGCAGATGCTGCGCAGCATCCCCTGGGTCGGGATGATCCCCCTGTTCATCATCTGGATGGGCATCGGCGAGGCGCCGAAGATCGCGCTCATCGCGCTCGGTGTCGCGTTCCATCTGTATCTGAACGTGTACGCGGGCATCCGCGGCGTGGACGCGCAGCTCATCGAGGCCGGAAACGCGCTGGGGCTCGGGCGCTGGGGGCTGATCCGCCATGTCGTCCTGCCGGGGGCGCTGCCCGGGGCCATGACCGGGCTGCGGTACTCGCTGGCCACGGCCTGGCTGGCGCTGGTCTTCGGCGAGACGATCAACGCGGACGACGGGATCGGCTTCCTGCTCAACCGCGCGCGGGAGTTCTTCCAGACCGATGTGATCGTGGTCTGCCTGATCGTCTACGCCGCCCTCGGCCTGCTCGCCGATTTCATCGTCCGCACTCTGGAGAGGCTGCTGCTGCAATGGCGACCGACCTTCACCGGCAAGTGACCCCGCCCACAGTGAACGCGCTGACGAAGGAAGCCACGGACGACGCGGCGGTACGGGTCGGCTCGCTCACCCGCTCCTTCGACGGCCGCGCCGTCATCGACAACCTCGAACTGACCATCCAGCAGGGCGAGTTCGTGGCGCTGCTCGGCCGCAGCGGCTGCGGCAAGTCGACGCTGCTGCGCGTACTGGCCGGACTCGACCGGGAGATCGAGGGCGAGGTACTGGTGCCGCGCCGCAAGGCCGTGGCCTTCCAGGCGCCGCGGCTGATGCCGTGGAAGAAGGTGTGGCGCAATGTGCTGCTCGGGCTTCCCGGCCGCCCGGGGCGGGAGGTCGCCGAGAAGGCGCTGGAGGAGGTCGGGCTCGGCCACCGGACCGACGCGTGGCCCAAGACCCTGTCCGGTGGCGAGGCGCAGCGCGCCTCGCTGGCCCGGGCGCTGGTGCGCGAACCCGATCTGCTGCTGCTCGACGAGCCGTTCGGCGCGCTGGACGCGCTGACCCGGATCACCGCACAGCGGCTGGTCGCCGAGTTGTGGCAGCGGCGCGGCTGCGCGGTGCTGCTGGTGACGCACGACGTCGAGGAGGCGTTGCTGCTCGCCGACCGGGTGCTGGTGATGGACGGCGGTGTCATCGCGCACGAGGTCCGGGTGAACCGGGACCGGCCGCGTGACATCGGCGATCCGTATCTCACGGACCTGCGCGCCGAACTGCTGGACCGGCTGGGCGTGGACGCGCCCGAGACCGCCGAGGTGGAGAAGGTCGCGTAACCAGTCGCGTCACCACCCCTCACCCCCCGTCCCCTCTTGTACGACCCTCACGAACGGAACCCCGCTGACATGAGACGGCGAATCGCCCCGGCCCTGCTCATCTCCCTCGCTCTGCCGCTGTCCGCATGCGTCAGCTCGAACACCCAGAACGCGTCCTCCGGCTCCGGCGGCCACGTCGACGGCAAGGGCGATGTGACGCTCAACGTCGGCGACCAGAAGGGCAATGACGAGGCGGTGCTGCGCGCCGCCGGTGAGCTGAAGAACCTCCCGTACAAGATCAAGTGGTCGACGTTCACCTCCGGTCCGCCGATCCTGGAAGCCGTGAGCGCCAAGGCCGTGGACATCGGCGGCGTCGGCAACACCCCGCCCGTCTTCGCCGCGGCCGCCAAGTCCAAGATCAAGATCGTGGGCGCCAAGCACGGCACGGCCGACGGCGAGGCGATCGTGGTGAAGAAGGGCTCGCCGCTGAAGAAGACCGCCGACCTCAAGGGCAAGAACGTGGCGGTGGCGCAGGGCAGTTCGGCCCACTACCAGCTCGTCGCCTCGCTCGCGAAGGCCGGGCTCTCGATCAAGGACGTGAAGGTCAGTTTCCTGCAGCCCGCCGACGCGCTGGCGGCCTTCAAGGGCGGCAAGGTGGACGCCTGGGCCATCTGGGACCCGTACACCGCACAGGCGGAGCGCCAGGCGGACGCGCGGGCCATCACCACTGGCAAGGGGGTGACCAACGGCCTCAACTTCCAGGTCGCCAACCCGACCTCCCTCGACGACAAGAAGAAGACGAAGGTCATCAAGGACTACCTGGAGCGGCTGCGCCGGGCCCAGAACTGGGTCTACAAGCACCCCGAGGCGTGGGCCAAGGTGTGGGGCAAGGAGACCGGGCTGCCGTACCAGGTGGCGCTGGACTCCGTGAAGCGGACCAACGGCACTCGGGTGTACACCGCCGTCGACAAGCCCGCCATCGCCTCCGAGCAGCAGATCGCGGACACGTTCGCCAAGCTGAAGCTCACCCCGCGCCGCTTCAACTTCGCCGACTACGTGGACACCCGCTTCAACGGCGGTCTGCCGCCGTCCAGCACCGCGCCGCGCACCTTCCCGAAGGGCTCCTGATGTCCGCCCATCTCCACTGGTTCCTGCCCACGGGCGGAGACGGGCGCAGCCTCGTCGACCGGCACGCCTACACCGGCGGTGACCGCTCGCGCATCACCCCGGTGAGGGGCGTCCGGACACCGGACATCGACTACCTCACGCAGATCGCCAAGGCCGCCGAACACCTGGGGTTCGAGGCGGTGCTGACCCCGACCGGCACCTGGTGCGAGGACGCCTGGCTGACGACGGCCGCGCTCGCCCAGCACACCGAGCGGCTGAAGTTCCTGGTGGCCTTCCGGCCGGGGCTGATCTCACCGGTGCTGGCCGCGCAGATGGCGGCGACGTACCAGCGGATCACCCGTGGACGGCTGCTGCTCAACATCGTCACCGGCGGTGACTCCGCCGAGCAGCGGCGCTTCGGCGACCATCTCGACCATGACCAGCGATACGCCCGCACGGCGGAGTTCCTGGAGGTCGTACGGGGTGTGTGGGGCGGCAAGCCCTACGACTTCGACGGCGAGCACTACCAGGTCGCGGGCGGACTGACCGCCGTACCGCCGGACCCCCTGCCGCAGATCTTCTTCGGCGGCTCCTCCCCGGCCGCCGGACCGGTCGCCGCCCGGCACACGGATGTCTATCTGACCTGGGGCGAACCGCCCGCCCAGGTCAAGGAGAAGATCGACTGGATCCGGGGCCTCGCGGAGCGGGAGGGCCGGGAGGTCCGGTTCGGCATCCGGCTGCACACCATCGCGCGTGACTCCTCGCGCGAGGCGTGGGCCGTCGCCGACCGGCTGCTGGACGATCTCGACCCGCAGGCGGTCGCCGGGGCCCAACAGGCCCTGGGGCGCAGCGAGTCGGTCGGCCAGCAGCGGATGCTGGCCCTGCACGGCGGTTCGCGCGACAAGCTGGAGATCTCGCCCAACCTGTGGGCGGGGATCGGGCTGGTGCGCGGCGGCGCGGGCACGGCCCTGGTGGGCAGCCACGCGGAGGTGGCCGACCGGATCGAGGAGTACCACGCCCTGGGCGTCGAGCACTTCATCCTCTCCGGCTACCCGCACCTGGAGGAGGCGTACTGGTTCGGCGAGGGCGTGACACCGGAACTGGCCTCGCGCGGCCTGGTGGCGGACATCCCGGCCCCGGGCGGCGCGCCACTGCTGGTCGCCGGGGGCCGGTAGGCCGTACGAACGTCCGTGACCGGGCCCGCCGTTGGGGTCAGGACCGCCCGTGTGGTCAGGACCCGCCCGTGTGGTCAGGACCCGCCCTCGACGAACAGCAGCCTGCGGTCCAGGGCGTCCTCGCGGATCTCCAGCGCCTCGGCGTACTCGGGCGACGCGTACCAGCGGCGAGCCTCGGGCATGGAGGGGAACTCCAGGATCACCATCCTGCGCTCCTCCGGCCACTCCCCCTCCACCGCGTCCGGACGGCGGCCCCGGGCGAGGAAGCGGCCGCCGTACTGGGCGATCGAGGCAGTGGCCAGCTCTCGGTAGGCAGCGGCGCGCGACTCGTCGAGCACCTCGACCTCGGAAATGACATACGCAGGCATTTCGCCCCCCATGTCTCTTGTCGGACAGATGTCCTGGAAGGTACCACCGAACCGGCCGAAGTGATCACGATGCCGCGGGATGAGTGGGCCTTGCCCGCCAGGACCATGTCCGGCCTGGTGCGCGGACGGCCACGCCGTCGGGGAACCCGGAGGCGGGCCATGACGTGAGGGAAGGCCAGGGGCATCACCGGCCTGTCCGGCAGTGAGCACGAACGCGAGGGGGCGGCACCGGGCATCCGCTGCGAGGTGGATCTTCGTGGTCAGTCCGCCGCGTGACCGGCCGATGGCGTGGTCGGGCGCTTCGGCGTCCGGTCGGGAGCAACGGCTCGATTCGCGCCCGTCACGCGGCGGGGCCCCTACTGGCCAAGATCATTCCTTAGCGTTAATGGCTGTGCCGTTGTTCCCCGAGACCGGTTTCCAGTCCTGAACGAGGAGCCCGAGGAGTACCTCGTCCAAGAACTCGCCCAGCACCCACGCCGAGGAGCGCAGCACGCCCTCGCGGATGAAGCCGTTGCGTTCGGCGGAGCGCAGCATGGCGTGGTTGTCCGCCAGTGTCTCGATCTGCAGCCGCTGCAGGCCGCGGACCACGAAACCGTAGTAGCAGAGCGTCGCGACCACGTCCGTGCCGTAGCCCTTGCCGCGCGCCGCCGGCAGTAGCCCGAGTCCGATGTGGGCGGACCGGTGGTGGTTGTCGATGCTCCACAGCGTCGCGGTGCCGACCAGGGCGCCTCCTTCCAGCTCCACCACGGAGAACGCGACGCTGCCTTGCGCCGTGTCGTCTACCACGAGCCGTGAGTCTTTCGAACCGGGTGAGATCGGCCGCCACGGCCCGGCCTCGGCCCGCGCGGAGTTGACCACGTCGTCGTAGAGCTCGGTCCGCAGAGTGGGGATGTCGTCCTCGTGCCGGGCCCTCAGCCCGATCTTGCCGCCCTTTAGCATGCGGGCTTCCTATCCGACTTGGCTCGCCTACGGCAAACGAATATATGGGCAGCCCGAGTTGACGCGGTGGCGGCGGCAGCAGTCGTTGGGCGAGACGCCCGAAAACCGGTGGCACGGCCCCGTTGCGCGTCATTACCGTGCTGTCGGACCAAGTCGTCGAGGCGAGGAAGAGCCCTTGTACACCCTGTGAGACCTCCCAAGCGCTGATTCGTCGCGCGTCGCGCACTGCGCGCCGTGCTGGTTCTTGCTGCGGACTTTCTCACTGAAACCGGTGTACTTCTTTGCTCATCAACTGGGTGCTCACACCCACCTGCCTGCCCATCGTTCTCCGCCGTTGCCACAGGTGCGCTTCCGGACACTTCCGGACAAGCGGCAAGTTCCGCGTCAATGCCAACCACAAGCTCATCGACGCCTGGCTCCTCGCGCTCTGTTCCGACTGCGGGAACACCACGAAGATCACGGTCCTGGAGCGCATGAACATCCGCTCCGTACGGCCTGATCTGCTGGAGCGGATGCACGACAACGATCCCGGTCTGGCAGCCGAGTTGCTGCAGGATCCGGTCGTGCGGCGCCGTAACCGCATCGCCCTCGACTGGGACGGAGCCTGGCGTCTCGACACGGGCAGACCGGATCACTTGGACCACGAGGTGATCGATGTCTCGGTCCGCTTCGCGGCGCGGATTCCTGTCCGGCCGGTGCGGCTGATCGCCGAAGGGTTTGGTCTGTCACGGACCGAGGTCGAGAGTCTGATCACGGGGGGCGCACTCGTCTCGGCCGTGCGGCTAAGCGTCAAACACTCCGGCGACTTCACCTTCCTGCTCAAGCGCTGAGCCCGGCGCACCCAGCCCTCCCGGCTCGGCAACCGGTGCCCGCTACCCGGCGTCAGATCGCTCCGGATCGCTCCCGCGTAGAAGCGCTGGCTGAAGCGGTGGCGCCAACCGGCGGCGACGTGGGGCCCGTTGAGATGTCAGACATGGCTCGGTGATCCGAACGATGCCGCCTAGTAGCTGTCGTAGCTGGGCTTACCGTTCGGCCGGTAGACGCCGACGATGGTGCCGCCCTTCGTCGTCGAGACGCTGGCCGGCTCCAGCGCAGTGGGGATCGCTCCGTCGGCGAACAGCCGCTTGCCGGTGCCGATGATCACCGGATGGATGGTCAGCCGGTACTCGTCGACGAGGTCGTGCCGCATGAGGGTCTGGGCGAGGTCGCCACTGCCCACGACGTTGATGTTGCCGCCGTCGGACGCTTTCAGCTTGCGTACGGCATCGACGATGTCGCCCTCCAGCAGCGTGGAGTTCTGCCACTCGACGGATGTCAGGGTCCGAGACGCCACGTACTTGTGCATGCTGTTCATCCGATGGGTGAACGGGTTGTCGGGATCGGCGGTCGGCCAGTACGACGCGAAGATCTCGTACGTCTTGCGGCCGAGCAGCATCGCGTCGGAGGACTCGTACCAACCGGCGATGGCCGTGCCGACCTCGTCGTCGGCCACCGGCTTCTGCCAGCCGCCGTGCTCGAAGCCGCTCTGAGTGTCCTCGTCCGGACCGCCCGGCGCCTGCATGACGCCATCCAGCGTCAGGAACGTGCAAACGATGATCTTGCGCATGGTGCGCTCCCTTCGTCGACGGGTAGACCGCACAGCCACCGGAAACTCATCGGCGGAACTTCCGCGGCGCAGCACCAGGGCCGTCGCCTGGATCACCCCGGCTGTGAAGTGCGGTACCTCTTGGCCGACCCGAGGGGGTCTGATCCGCAGATGTGCACTCCAGACCCCACGCCGCCGGGATGATCCAAACGACAGGTCCTAGGCGTGCTGTCCGGTGGGCGGAGGGTGGTGCGGGCGCCCACCGCCAGGCATCGCCACCCGCCCGAAAATCTGTGGAACCGCGCCCCCGTGTGCCGTTACCGTGCTCCCGCCCACAGTCACCCTGCCAAGGACACGCCGTTGTACACCAAGTGAGCACACCCAAGCGCTGATCCGTCGCGCGTCGCACATGTGCGCCGTGCTCCTTTTCGCTGCGGTCTTCTCACTGGAACCGGTGTAACTCTGTGTCCAAAAACTGGGCGGTCGTGCCCATCTGCCTGCCGATCGGTCTCCGCCGATGCCACACGTGCGCGTCCGAGCACTTCCGAGTGAACGGCACATTCCGCGTCACTGCGAACCACAAGCTCCTCAACGCCTGGCTCCTCGCGCGAACCGAGCGGCCGGCCTGGCAGTCGCCGTACGGTCCGCCGCCGCACCGGGCACACCGCGGCCGGTGGGCGCCTGTGCCGGGGGTGGCCACGTCTCGGTCCGCTGTGCGGCGTGGATACCTGTGCGGCCGGTGCGACTGATCGCAGTCCCGGGCCTGTCCGGCAGTATCCGATCCGCCGGACAGGCCCTAGTCGGCGGCCGAGCGTACGTTGGCCCGCAGGGTGTCCAGGTCCCGGCGGACCGCTTCGTACGCGGCCTTGTGCCGGGCGATGTCGGTCCGCTGGCGCTCCTTCATCACGGACCACCACACCCCGAGGGTGTTGTGCTTCCGCTTGCACTCGATGTCCGCGACGGCGGTGGCCACTTCCCGCTTGGTGTGGGTGGTGTCGCCGTCGCGGCCGGTGTCCCAGGCCTTGTCCTCCCGCGCGGCCTCCGGGTTCCCGTATCGCTTGATCCCCTTGTCCGCGACACAGTCCGACCAGGTGGCGAACGCCTGCCGGATACGGCGGTCCTTGGCCACCGCCCCCTTCAGCCGCTTCGCGCGCCGATCCGGATACGTCCACATGCGGTTGGCGTCCGCCACGCCTTTGAGCAGCCGCGTGTCCCCCTGCCCGGAGCAGCCGCCCTTGGGGGCGCCGGAGCCGGATGACAGGGCGTACAGGGCCGCGTACTCCTTGTCCGTCATGGCGCGGCCCTTCGGCCCGGGCAGGCCCAGCGGATTCGTCTTCGAAGCCCAGCCGTAGCCCCACCGCTTCGCCCGGTCGAGGTCGAGCGGGCCCAGCGGCGTTTCCGACACGCTGACCGCCAGGAGCGACGACCCCCCGCCGTAGCTCTTCGGGGGTTTCGGGTCCAGGGGGAAGTCGGTGAAGCCCAGGCCCACCATGCAGCGCTGGGCGAGGCGATCCCGCGCCGCGTCGAAGTCCTTCGAGGCCCGCTCGCCGAGCCGGTACCGGTCGATGGGCAGCCGGGGCAGATCCTTCGCCTCCTTGACCTGCGGCACGCCCCTCTTCTCGCCGGATGACCCGGTCGTGGCGCCGGACCCGCAGCCCGCCACGGCCACCGTGGCCAGCAGTGCGGCGACCGGCCACCGCAGGCGATGGAACCTCACAGCGATCCCCCTTCTGTCAGCGAGAGTTGGACCTTACCGCCCCACACCGGGAAGATCCGGCGCCGCAGGAGAGTTGGCAGAAGCATGAACAAGGTGGACGTCGTGGTCGTGGGCGCCGGGCAGGCCGGGCTGTCCGGCGCGCATCACCTGCGGAGGGCCGGGTACGAGCCGGGCACCGGATTCGTGGTGCTCGACCACTCCCCCGCGCCCGGCGGGGCGTGGCAGTTCCGGTGGCCGTCGCTGACGTACGGCAAGGTGCACGGGATGTACGACCTGCCCGGGATGCGGCTGACCAGCGACGACGCCCCTGCCGAGCGGCCGTCGTCCGAGGTGATCCCGGCGTACTTCGCACGCTACGAGCGCGCCTTCGACCTGCGGGTCGTGCGGCCCGTGCACGTCACCGCCGTACGGGACACCGACGACGGCGGGCTACGGGTGGAGACCTCGGCCGGGACGTGGTCCGCCCGCGCGCTGATCAACGCCACCGGCACCTGGGACCGCCCCTTCTGGCCGCGCTACCCGGGGCAGGAGACCTTCCGGGGGCGGCAGCTGCACACCGCGCGGTACCCGGGCCCCGAGGCGTTCGCCGGGCAGCGGGTGATCGTCGTCGGGGGCGGGACGTCCGGGGTGCAGCATCTGCTGGAGATCGCCGAGGTGGCGGCCGCCACCACCTGGGTCACCCGCCGCCCGCCGGTCTTCCGCACCGGGCCGTTCGGCGCGGACCAGGGCCGGGAGGCGGTGTCGCTGGTGGAGGAGCGGGTGCGGCGGGGGCTGCCGCCGCAGAGCGTGGTGTCGGTGACCGGGCTGCCCATGACGGAGGCGATGGAGCGGGCCCGCGCGCGCGGTGTGCTGGACCGGCTGCCGATGTTCGACCGGATCACTCCGTCCGGGGTGAGCTGGGCGGACGGCCGCACGGTGGCGGCGGACGTCATCCTGTGGGCCACCGGTTTCCGTGCCGCGATCGACCATCTCGCCCCGCTGCGGCTGCGCGAGCCGGGCGGTGGGATCGCCGTCGAGGGGACCCGCGCCGTCCGGGACCCGCGCGTGCATCTGGTCGGCTACGGGCCGTCGGCCAGCACGATCGGGGCGAACCGGGCGGGCCGCGCCGCCGTACAGGACATCCGGGCGCTGCTGAACGGGGCGGCCACCCCGGCCGTCGTCTGACCCGCCGGGCCGAGGCGTACGGCGCGCGGCGCCCGTCACTGGCACCGCGCCCCGGGAACAGCCCGCCGCTCAGGCGCCCGGCTTCGCCGCCAGCGTCGAGTCCCGTACGACCAGCTCCGGCTGGAGGACGATCCGCTGGTGGCGGTGGGCGTCGGCGTCCTCGCCCGTCTCCTCGATCAGCAGCTCCGCCGCCGTGCGCCCCATCCGGAACGCGGGCTGGCGCACCGAGGTCAGCGGCACCGCCGCGGCCGCGGCGAACTCGATGTCGTCGTACCCCACCAGCGCCACGTCGCCCGGCACCGACACCCCGGCCGCGAAGAGCGCCTGGAGGACGCCCAGCGCCAGCAGGTCGTTCGCGCAGAACACCGCCGTCGGCCGGGGTGAGATGCCCAGCAGCCGGGCCCCGGCGTCGCGGCCCGCGGCCACGTCCAGCCGGGCGGCCTCGATGTGCAGCAGCGCCTCCGGCGGCAGGCCCTCCTCGGCGAGCGCGGCGAGCGCCCCGGCGCGGCGGTCCTGGCACTGCGGAAGCTGCATCGGGCCGCTGACGTACACCAGCCCGCGGTGTCCCTGGGCGAGCAGATGGCGGATGGCGAGCGCGCCGCCCTCGATGTCGTCCACCGACACCGAGCAGCCCTCGGCGCTGGGCACCTCGCGGTCGACCAGGACGAAGGGGATGTCGTGGCGGCGGAAGTTCTCCAGGTTGCCACCGGTGGCGTCGGCGGGGGTGACCAGGACGCCGCGCACCCGGTGCTCGGCGAAGAGCCCCAGGTAGTCGGCCTCCTCGTCGGGGCTCTGCGCGCTGTTGCACACCATGACGCCGAGGCCCGCGTCCCGGGCGGCGCGCTCGGCGCCGCTGGCCACGTCCACGAAGAAGGGGTTCGCCATGTCGAGCACCAGCAGCGAGATGATCCGGCTGCGCCCGGCGCGCAGCTGGCGCGCGGATTCGCTGCGTACGTAGCCGAGCCGCTCGATGGCGGCCTGCACCCGGTCGCGGGTGGCCTCGGCGACCATCTCCGGACGGTTGATCACGTTCGATACGGTGCCGACGGACACTCCCGCCTGCCGTGCGACGTCCTTGATCCCCACCATGCGTCCCACGACCTCGGCCTCCGCCTTTCCGCGGCCCACCTCGGCCGCGGGACCCATGCTATGGCGTACGCGGCGGTGATTGCCGCCACCCCGCCGCCACGGTCACCTGCCGTGAACGGTTCGGGCCAGGCTGGATCCGCGGACGACGAGTTCGGGGCGCAGCACGATCCGCCGGTGGCGGTGGGCGTCGGCCGCCTCCCCCGTCTCGTCGATGAGCAGCTCGGCCGCCGTACGTCCCATCCGGAACGCGGGGCGGCGCACCGAGGTCAGGGGCACCGCCGCGGCCGCCGCGAACTCGATGTCGTCGTACCCCACGAGCGCCACCTCGCCGGGGACGGACACCCCCGCCGCGTACAGCGCCTGCAACACCCCCAGCGCCAGCAGGTCGTTCGCGCAGAACACCGCCGTCGGACACGGCGACATGCCCAGCAGCCGCGCCCCCGCGTCCCGGCCGCCCGCCACGTCCAGCCGCTCCACCTCCACATGGCGCAGCGCGGCCTCGCCGACGCCCTCCTCGCGCAGGGCGTTCAGCGCGCCGGTGCGGCGGTCGCGGCACTGGGCGAGGTGCATCGGGCCGCTGACGTACGCGAGGGCGCGGTGCCCCTGGTCGAGGAGGTGGCGGGCGGCGAGCGCGCCGCCCTCGATGTCGTCCACCGACACCGAGCAGCCCTCGGCGCTGGGCACTTCGCGGTCGACGTAGACGAACGGGATGCCGTGCCGCCGGAACGACTCCAGGTTGCGCCCGGTGGCGTCGGCGGGGGTGACGAGGACGCCACGTACCCGCTGCTCCGTGAAGAGCCCCAGGTAGTCGGCCTCCTCCTGGGGGCTCTGGGCGCTGTTGCACACCATCACCCCGAGGCCCGCCTCGCGCGCCGCGCGCTCGGCGCCGCCCGCCACGTCCACGAAGAAGGGGTTCGCCATGTCGAGCACCAGCAGTCCGACGATGCGGCTGTGGCCCGCGCGCAGCTGGCGCGCGGACTCGCTGCGGACGTACCCCAGCCGCTCGATGGTGGACAGCACCCGGGCCCGGGTCCGCTCGGACACCGCATCGGGGCGGTTGATGACGTTGGAGACCGTGCCGACCGAGACCCCGGCCTCCTTCGCCACCTCCTTGATGCCCACGCCACGGGCCCTCAAGTCACCTCCCTAGCCCGGTAGTTGGAAGTCGATGACACGGAGGGCCGAGGGCGTGGTGCCACTGGACTTCCGCTGGTACATGAACGAGAGCACACCGTCCTGGGCGAGGCGGGTGTCGTCCACGACGACCTCGCCGAAGGCGTTCAGCCCGCTGCCGTCGAAGAGCGTCTTCCAGTCGGTGTAGCCGGACGCGCTGGACGCGGCGACGACGCGTCCGTACGGCATGACGGCGTAGGCGTTGTCGTGCTTGTCGAAGGCCAGGTGGGTGCGCTGGCTGGAGTTCAGCGCCACCGGGATCTCGGTCTTCTTCCAGGCGCCCGAGGCGTTCTTGAAGAGGTGGAAGGCGCGGCCGTTGGCGGTGCGGTCGGCCACATAGTCGGTGGTGCACTGGCCGAAGCGGCCGGGGACGTAGCTGATGACGGCGTGCGGGCGCCCGGCGGAGTCGGTGGCCTGGCTCTCCTGGTTCATCAGCGAGTGGTCGGGGTTCAGCGGATCGACGACGGTGCCGGTGTCGTTCACGGCCACCTTGTCGGCGCCGCCGGTGGTGCCGACGACCGTGCCCGCCGCGTTGCGCCAGGTGCGGCCTCGGTCGGTGCTGTAGACGTAGCCGGTGTCGTGGTTGGTGAGGCCACCGGCATCGCACATCACGGCGTTGTTCTGCTCGCGCCACGTGTAGAAGGCGTGGAGACGGCCGTCGGCGCCGTAGTCGATGCCGTGCAGATACATGTTGCGGGCGGTGCTGGAGCCGTGCTCGCTGGTGTACGTACCGGTGGAGGCGGACCATTCGCCGAGCGCGGTCCACTTGGTGCCGTCGTACTCGGCCAGCGCGTTGCGGCCGTTGCCGGAGACGCCGACCCGGTAGCTGAGCTGGAGGCGGCCCTCGGGGGTGGCCACGAACTGCGGATACGTGAACTGGGAGGTGAGCGCGAGCCCGTCCAGCGTGGTCTGCACGGCGCCGAACCGGTCACTGCTCCAGGGCTGTCCGGCGGGGTTGTCCAGCAGCCCGGCCACCGACTTCACGTAGAAGAAGCCGCTGCTGTGCGAGTCCATGTTGAGGTGCAGTCGGCCGTCGAGGCGCGAGATCCCCATGGAGATCACATTGTGGGAGTCGTCGGCGGTGAGCTTGTGCGGCAGCCGGGCGGTCTGCCAGTCCGCCCGGCCCAGCGCGCGACGGCCGATGACGGCGCTGCGGTCGCCGGTGTACCAGACGGCGTACTGGTAGCCCTTGTAGGTGAGCAGCCCGTTCTTCTGGAACGCGTTGTTGTTGACGAGGCCGTTGTACGACTCGAAGTAGATGGCCTTGGGGTCGAGCTGGGTGTCGGCCACCTTGCTGACCGCCGGGCCGGGGGCCCGTCCGGTCGCGTCGGCCGGGGTGGCGGCCGCGAGGAGTGCTGCGGCAAGCAGAGCCACGGGCAGGGGTCTCATATTCCTGTGTCTCCTACGTGTCCTAAGCAAGGTGGAACACTTCGGTGAGCGGTGCCATGGCCTCATCCGGCTTGGCACCGTCCAACTCCTCAAAAAAGTCAGCCATTTGGGCCTGCCACCGCGCGTTCACATCGGTGGCGGCCATCGCGGCCTGCGCCGCCGCGAAGTCCTCGGTCTCCAGATAGCCGACCAGCAGCCCGTCCTCGCGCAGGAAGAGCGAGTAGTTGTGCCATCCGGCGGCCGACAGCGCCTCCAGCATCTCCGGCCACACGGCCTCGTGCCGCTCGCGGTACTCGGCCAGCCGCTCCTGGCGGACCTTCAGCAGAAAACACACACGCCGCATCGCGGACCGCCCGCCTCAGAAGTGGAACTTGTCGATGTTGGACTTGTCGAAGACGGTGGGCGGGCCGAGGATGACCTCGCCGTTCTTGCCGACCGTGTACTCACCGAGCTTCCCGGCCGTGAACTTCTCCCCCTCCGCCCCGGTGATCTGCCCGGAGGCGAGCGCCGCGGCGGCGTACGAGCCCAGGTACCCCAGCTTCTTGGGGTCCCACAGCGCGAACTGCTCGACGGTGCCCTCCTTGACGTACTTGCGCATCTGGTTGGGCGTGCCGAGGCCGTTCAGCACGACCTTCCCCTTGTACGAGGAGTCGCTGATGTAGCGGGCGGCCGCGGCGATGCCGACCGTGGTGGGCGAGATGATGCCCTTCAGCTTCGGATACGCCTTCAGCAGGCCCTGCGTCTCCTGGAACGACTTCTGGTCGTCGTCGTCCCCGTACACCGTCTTGACCAGCTTCATGTTCTTGTAGGCGGGCTTCTTCAGCTCGTCCTTCATGAACCCGATCCAGGTGTTCTGGTTGGTCGCGTTCTGGGTGGCCGAGAGGATCGCGATCTCGCCCTTGTAATCGAGCTGCTTGGCCAGGTGCTGGACCTGGCTGCGGCCGATCTCCTCCGAGCTGGCCTGGTTGATGAACAGCTGGCGGCAGGCCGGGGCGGTGTCCGAGTCGTACGCGACGACCTTGATGTTCTTCTTCATGGCCTGCTTGAGCGGGCCGCACACCGCGTTGGGGTCGTTGGCGGCGATGAGGATGGCGTCCTGCCGCTGCTGGACCAGGCTGTTGATGTACGACACCTGGGAGGAGGCGCTGGCGTCGGACGGGCCGACCTCCTTGCCCTTGCCGCCGAACTCCCGGGCGGCGCCGATCCCGGAGGTGTCCAGGATCTTCAGGTACGGGTTGTTGATCTGCTTGGGCAGGAAGGCGAGCTTCAGCCCCTTCTTCAGCGGGGCGTCGGGGTTGGCCTTGGCCCCCGACCCGGTGTTGGCCTTGCCGCTGTTGTCGGTGTCCTTCTTGGTGGTGCCGCCGCATGCGGCGAGGGTGACGGCGAGGGCGCACACCGCGGCGGCGGTGGCGGCGGCGCGGCGCCGCGAGGAGGAGCGCTGGGTCATGGGCGGACCTTTCACGTCTATCAATATCTGAAATCTGTCATCCGTCAGCTGCCAGCCGTTTGGCCATGCGGGGCGTGAGGACGGACGCCACCAGCAGCAGCCCGGTGACGATCACCTGGACCTCGTTGGCCACGTCGTTGAGCGTCAGCAGGTTCTTCAGGACGCCGATGAGCAGCACCCCGGCGACCGCGCCGAACAGGGTGCCCTTGCCGCCGTCGAAGTCGACGCCGCCCAGCAGGACGGCGGCGATGACCAGCATTTCGAAGCCCTGGCCGTTGTCCGCGCGGGCGCTCCCGTACCGCAGGGTGAACACCACCCCGGCGAAGGCGGAGATGAGCCCCGCCACGACGAACAGCAGCAGCTTGACCCGCTTGACGCGGATGCCCGCGAAGTACGCGGCGTCCTCCTGGGCGCCGATGGCGAACAGCGACCGGCCGAAGCCCGTGGAGTGCAGCACCACGGCGGCGACGACGGCCAGCACGATGAACAGCGCCACCGGATAGGTGAGGAAGGTCCCGGGCACGGTGGTGGTGTCGACCGCCCACTTCGCGTACGTCTCCGGGAAGTCGGTGATGGCGTTCGAGCCGAGCACCACCGAGGCCAGCCCCCGGTAGAGCGCGAGCGTGCCGATGGTGACGGCCAGCGACGGCAGCCCCACCCGGGTGACCAGCCAGCCGTTGAGCAGCCCGCCCGCCACGCCGACCAGCAGCACGACCGGCACGATGGTCTCGAACGCCCAGCCCGCCTCCCACAGTTGACCGGTCAGCGCGCTGGACAGACCCAGCATCGAGGCCACCGACAGATCGACCTGCCCGGCCACCACCAGCAGCGTCATCGGCAGCGCCATCAGCGCGACCTCGGCGATGTCGTTGAAGGCGAAGGCGAGGTTGTCGCGGCTCGCGAAGCCGTCCGTCGTACCGAGCCCGGTGAGGAACACCGCGACCAGCAGCACCCCGACGGCGGTGTCCCAGCGCAGCAGTGCCCTGTTCAACGTGCGCTCCTCTTCCTCAGCGCACGGGTCATGCGCACGTTCACGATCCGGTCGACGCTGATGGCGGCCAGCAGCAGCGCGCCCGCGATGGCGTCCGCCCAGAAGGAGTCGACCTTCAGCACGGCCAGCGCGCTGCCGATGGTGGTGAGCAGCAGCGCGCCCAGCGCCGCGCCCCACACGGTCCCGGTGCCGCCGACGATGGCGACACCGCCGACCACCACCGCGCTGACCACGGTCAGCTCCCAGCCGTGCGCGTTGTCCGCGACGACGGTCCCGAAGCGGGCCAGCCACAGCGCGCCCGCGAAGCCCGAGACGGCGCCGGAGAAGAGGTACGCGCCGAGCACCCGGCGCCGGATCGGCACCCCGGCGAGCCGGGCGGCCTCGGGGCTGGAGCCGATGGCGTACAGCTCGCGGCCACTGCGGTACGTCCGCAGGAAGTACGCGGTCCCGGCGAGCACCGCTAGGGAGATCAGCGGCAGATACGGGACGCCCAGCACGCTGCCGCTGCCCAGGTCCAGCACGGACTGCGGCACATCGGCGGCGCTGATCTGCTCTCCTTGCGCCCACCAGTAGTCGAGGCCCTGGATGATGTAGAGCATCCCGAGCGTCACCACCAGCGCGGGCACCTTGCCGAAGCTGACGAGCGATCCGCTGACGGCCCCGCAGGCCGCGCCGACGAGGACGCCGAGCACCAGCACCGTCAGCACCCCGTGGTCCGTCCCCGAGACGAACTTCCCGCAGGCGAAGGCGGACAGGCCCACCACGGACCCCACCGACAGGTCGATGTTGCGAGTGATCACCACGACGGACTGCCCGACCGCGAGCAGCACCAGGATCGCGGCGTTCAGCAGCAGGTCCTTGACGCCCTGGTCGTTCAGGAAGCGGGGCTCGGCGACCCAGGTGAACAGCACCAGCAGCACCAGCGCGCCCGCGATGCTGATCTCCCGCGCCCGGAAGACGGCGTCGACGAGCGAACGCGCCGAACGCGCCTCGTCCGCCGATACGGGCTTCTCCACCGTGACCGTCATGCCACGGCCCTCCCCTCGCCCGCCAGCCCCGTCGCGGCGGCCATCACCGACTCCTCGGTGGCCTCGGCGCGCGGGATCTCGGCGACCAGCCGTCCCTCGTGCATCACCAGCACCCGGTCCGCCATGCCGAGCACCTCGGGCAGATCGGAGGAGATCATCAGCACCGCGAGCCCGTCCGCGGCCAGCGACGACAGCAGCCGGTGCACCTCGGCCTTCGTCCCGACGTCGATGCCGCGCGTCGGCTCGTCCACGATGAGCACCGCCGGTTCGGTGGCCAGCCACTTGGCGAGCACGACCTTCTGCTGGTTGCCGCCGGACAGCACCCCGACGCGGTCGCCGAGGCTGCCGTACTTCAACTGCAGCCGTACCGCCCAGTCCGACGCCCGACCGCGCTCCAGCGCGCGCTTCACCATCCCCGCCCGGCCCAGCCGGTCCAGACCGGTCAGCCCGATGTTGCGCTCGATGGACATCTCCATGACCAGGCCGCGCTGGCGCCGGTCCTCGGGGACGAGCGCGAGCCCCGCGTCCATGGCGGCGGTCGGCGAACCGGGCCGCAGCACCGTGCCGCCCACCCGCACCTCGCCCGCGTCCGCCCGGTCCACCCCGAAGACGGCCTGCGCGACCTCGCTGCGCCCCGCGCCGACCAGCCCCGCGAGCGCGACGATCTCCCCGCGCCGCACCTCGAACGACACATCCCGGAAGACGCCCTCCCGGGTCAGCCTGCGCACCGACAGCGCGGTTTCGCCGACCCGCGTCGGCTGCTTGGGATACAGCTCCTCCAGATCCCGGCCGACCATGCGGCGTACGAGGTCGTCCTGCGTGATCCCGGCCAGCGGCTCGGACGCCACCCAGCGCCCGTCCCGCAGCGTGGTGACCCGCTGGCACAGCTCGAAGATCTCCTCCAGCCGGTGCGAGATGAACAGCACCGCGGCGCCCTCCGCGCGCAGCGCCTCGACCACCGCGAACAGCCGCGCGGTCTCGCTGCCGGT
This sequence comes from Streptomyces sp. NPDC001700, assembly GCF_053596435.1. Taxonomy (NCBI): domain Bacteria; kingdom Bacillati; phylum Actinomycetota; class Actinomycetes; order Kitasatosporales; family Streptomycetaceae; genus Streptomyces; species Streptomyces sp. NPDC001700. Next base: position 16,559 of record NZ_JBSFGE010000010.1, on the reverse strand, counting down.
CAGCGCCGCCGTCGGCTCGTCCATGATCAGTACGCGGGCGTCGAAGGAGAGCGCCTTGGCGATCTCGACGATCTGCTGGTCGGCGATGGACAGTCCGCGCGCGGGCCGGTCCGGGTCGAGGTCGACACCGAGCCGCGCCATCAGCCCGGCCGTCGAAGCGCGCACCGCCTTGTGGTCGATCCGGCCCAGCGGCCGCCGGGGCTGGCGGCCCATGAAGATGTTCTCGGCGATCGACAGGTCGGGGAAGAGCGTCGGCTCCTGGTAGATCACGGCGATGCCCACGTCCCGGGCGTCGGCGGGGCCGTGGAAGACCACCGGCCGCCCGTCCAGCAACACCTCACCGGAGTCCGGCCGGTGCACTCCGGCCAGCGCCTTGATGAGCGTCGACTTGCCCGCGCCGTTCTCCCCCGCCAGGGCGTGCGCCTCACCGGCGAAGAGGTCCAGCGAGACGTCCATGAGGGCCCGTACGGCGCCGAAGGACTTATTCACCCCCTTGAGGGCGAGGACCGGAACAGACTGACTCACGGAGGCTCCAGAATGAAATGTTTCAAAGCGGATTCCGGGAAGCTAGCCCCGCGCCATGGACCCGTCAAGAGGGTGCGCGGCAGGTAAATCCCCTACCCGCGCGACCACTTGACGCACCCCGGCCACCGGCCCTACGGTCCAGGCGCCTGTGCGATTGAATCGTTTTCATCCAGCCGTCCCTGGAGGAAGCTCGTGATCAGCAGACGCCACCTGCTCGCCACCACCGCTGCCACCGGTACGGCCCTCACGGGTCTGCCCGCACTCACCCCGTCCGCCGCCGCCAAGGACCGCCCCACCGCCGGACTGCACATCAGGAGCACCACGGTCGAGTACGCCACCCACCCGCTCGGCCTGGACACCCCCCACCCCCGGCTGAGCTGGATCCTCGCATCCGACGCGCGCGACCAGTCGCAGAGCGCCTACCGCGTCCGGGTCGCCACCTCCCCGGACAGACTCAACTCCCCCGACGTCTGGGACAGCGGCAAGCGGACATCGCGCCAATCGGTCCTGGTCCCCTACGACGGCCCGGCCCTGCGCCCGCGCACCCGCTACCACTGGTCCGTACGCGTCTGGGACGACCGCGGCCGCCCCTCCCCGTGGTCCGCCGCCGACTGGTGGGAGACCGGGCTGCTCGGCGCCGGGCAGTGGCAGGCGCGCTGGATCACCGCGCCCACCGAACTGACCGCGCCCCCGCGACTGGACGGCGCCACCTGGATCTGGTTCCCCGAAGGCGATCCGGCCACCGACGCCCCGGCGGCCACCCTCTGGTTCCGCACCACCATCCCGGCCACCGGCACCGTCCGGCGCGCCCGCCTGATCGTGGCGGCCGACGACGGCTTCACCGCCCACGTGGACGGCGCCGAGGTCGCCGCCCGCGAGGCGCTGGGCGTGGCCAAGGCGTGGGCCCACCCGGTCACCGTCGACGTCACCGAGCACCTGCGCCGGGGCTCGGCCACCCTCGCCATCGCGGCCACCAACGCCGAGCAGGGCCCGGCCGGTCTGCTGGCCACCCTCGAACTCACCACCGAGGACGGCACCACCCACCACCACACGGACCGCACCTGGCGCACCACCGACCAGCGCCCACCCGCCACCTGGACCTCCCCCGGCCACGACGACAGCGACTGGACCACCGCCAAAGAACTCGCCCCCTGGGGCGGCGGACCATGGGGAAGGGTGCTGCCACAGCAGTCGCCCGCCCAGCTGCGCCGCACCTTCCGGCTCGCCCGGAAGCCCGTCGCCCGCGCCCGGCTGTACGCCACGGCGCTCGGCCTCTACGAGGCTCACCTCAACGGCGTCCGCGTCGGCCACGACCAGCTGACCCCAGGCTGGACCGACTACCGCAAACGCGTGCAGTACCAGACGTACGACGTCACCGACGCCCTCCGCCACGGGACCAACGCCATCGGCGTGACCCTCGCCCCCGGCTGGTACGCCGGAAACGTCGCCTGGCTCGGCCAGCACCAGTACGGCACCCACCCCGCGCTGCTCGCCCAACTGGAGGTCACGTACACCGACGGCAGCACCGAGCGCGTCACCACCGACCCCGAGTGGCGCGCCGCCACCGGCCCGCTGCTGACCGCCGACCCGCTGATGGGCGAGGCGTACGACGCCCGCCAGGAGACCCCGGGCTGGACCTCACCGGGCTTCGACGACACCGGATGGCGGCCCGCCACCACCGCCGCCGACATCACCACCGAAGTGGTGGCCCAGGTCGACGCGCCGACCCGGGTGGAACGCGAGCTGAAACCCGTCAAACGCACCGAACCCGCCCCCGGCGTCCACCTCTTCGACCTCGGCCAGAACATGGTCGGCAGCGTCCGCCTCACCGTCTCGGGACCGGCCGGTCACACGGTCCGGATCCGCCACGCGGAGGTGCTGAACCCCGACGGCACCGCGTACACCGCCAATCTGCGCACCGCCCACCCCGTCGACACGTACACCCTGAAGGGCCGCGGTCGCGAAACCTACGCACCGCGCTTCACCTTCCACGGCTTCCGCTACGTCGAAGTCACGGGCTACCCCGGCACACCACCGCTCGACGCGGTCACCGGCCGGGTCATGCACACCGCCGCCCCGTTCACCATGTCCTTCCGCACCGACGTGCCGATGCTGAACCAACTGCACTCCAACATCACCTGGGGCCAGCGCGGCAACTTCCTCTCCGTCCCCACCGACACCCCGGCCCGCGACGAACGGCTCGGCTGGACCGGGGACATCAACGTCTTCTCCGGCACGGCCGCGTACACCATGGAGTCGGCCCGCTTTCTCACCAAGTGGCTCCAGGACCTGCGCGACGGACAGAGCGCGGACGGCGCCTTCCCCGACGTGGCCCCGGTCGTCAGCGGCCTCGGCAGCGGCACCGCGGGCTGGGGCGACGCCGGGGTGACCGTCCCCTGGAACCTGTACCAGGCGTACGGCGACACCCGGGTCCTGCGCGAGAACTGGCCCGCCATGCAACGCTGGATCACCTACCTGGAGAAGCACAGCACCGATCTCCTGCGCCCCGCCGAGGGCTACGGCGACTGGCTCAATGTCGACGCCGAGACCCCCAAGGACGTCATCGGCACGGCCTACTTCGCCCACGCCACCGACCTCGTAGCCCGCACAGCACAGGCCCTCGGCGAGAACGCCACCCCCTACAACGACCTGCTGGCCCGCATCAAGACCGCGTTCACCACCGCGTACGTCTCCGCCGACGGCAAGGTCAAGGGCGACACCCAGACCGCGTACGTCCTCGCCCTCTCCATGGACCTGCTGCCCGCCACCCTGCGCCGCCCCGCGGCCGACCGCCTCGTCGCCCTGATCGAGGCCCGCGACGGGCACCTGTCCACCGGCTTCCTCGGCACCCCGCGGCTGCTCCCGACCCTCACCGCGACCGGCCACACCGACCTGGCCCACCGCCTCCTCCAGCAGCGCACCTTCCCCTCCTGGGGCTACCAGATCGACCGGGGCGCGACCACGATGTGGGAACACTGGGACTCCATCAAGCCGGACGGCGGCTTCGAGGACGTCGGGATGAACTCCTTCAACCACTACGCCTACGGCTCGGTCGGCGAGTGGATGTACCAGAACATCACCGGCATCACCCCCGACGCCCCCGGCTTCCGCCGCATTCTGATCCGGCCCCGCCCCGGCGGCGAGGTGCGCTCCGCCGAGGGCCGCCACGACTCCCTCTACGGGCCGATCACCACCCGCTGGTCACAGCAAAACGGCGAGTTCACGCTCTCCGTCTCCATACCGGTCAACACCACCGCCGAGATCTGGGTACCCGCCCGCCGCGAAACCGACGTGACCCAGCGGGGCGCCCGCTTCCTGCGGCTGGCCGACGGCTGCGCGGTGTACGCCGCGGGCTCGGGCTCGTACCACTTCTTGACGCGCGCCGACCAGCGCGCTTAGCTTTCTTGAATCGTTTCACTTCCAAGGAGACCCATGACTGACGTTCCGGCCGTGAAGGCAGCACTCAAGAGCCAGGCGATCGAGACGCCGTCATGGGCGTACGGCAACTCCGGCACCCGCTTCAAGGTCTTCGCCCAGCCCGGTGTCCCCCGCACCCCCCAGGAGAAGCTGGACGACGCCGCCCAGGTGCACGCCTTCACCGGCGTCGCCCCCACCGTCGCCCTGCACATCCCCTGGGACAAGACCGACGACTACGCGGCCCTCGCCAAGTACGCCGAGGAACGCGGCCTCGGGCTGGGCGCGATCAACTCCAACGTCTTCCAGGACGACGACTACAAGCTCGGCTCGGTCACCCACCCCGACCCGGCGGTCCGCCGCAAGGCCGTGGACCACCTCCTGGAATGCGTCGACATCATGGACGCCACCGGCTCCCGCGACCTCAAGCTCTGGTTCTCGGACGGCACCAACTACCCCGGCCAGGACGACATCGCCGCCCGCCAGGACCGCCTCGCCGAGGCCCTGCGCACCGTCTACGACCGCCTCGGCGACGACCAGCGCATGCTGCTGGAGTACAAGTTCTTCGAGCCCGCCTTCTACACCACGGACGTCCCGGACTGGGGCACCGCGTACGCCCACTGCCTGAAGCTCGGCCCCAGGGCCCAGGTCTGCGTCGACACCGGCCACCACGCCCCCGGCACCAACATCGAGTTCATCGTCGCCCTCCTCCTGCGCGAGGGGAAGCTCGGCGCCTTCGACTTCAACTCCCGCTTCTACGCCGACGACGACCTCATGGTCGGCGCCGCCGACCCCTTCCAGCTCTTCCGCATCATGTACGAGGTCATCCGGGGCGGCGGGCTCACCTCCGACATCGCCTTCATGCTCGACCAGTGCCACAACATCGAGCCCAAGATCCCGGCCATCATCCGCTCGGTGATGAACGTCCAGGAGGCCACCGCCAAGGCCCTCCTGGTCGACCGCGACGCCCTCGCCGCCGTCCAGCGCTCGGGCGACGTCCTCGGCGCCAACGCGGTCCTGATGGACGCGTACAACACCGACGTACGCCCCCTCCTCGCCGAGGTCCGCGAGGAGCTGGGCATCGGCCCCGACCCGATGGCCGCGTACCGGGCGTCCGGCTGGGCGGACCGGATCGTCGCGGAGCGCGTGGGCGGCGAACAGGCGGGCTGGGGCGCGTAGCGCCTGCGGCGCGCACCCCGCCACTTCCCGCAGCATCTGATACGCGGCTCCGCCGCGTGGCGGGGCAAGCCCCCGGACCCCGCTCCTCAAACGCCGGAGGGGCTGGGAGCTGGAAACCCACTGAGACAGACAGGCCCACCCCACCCACAGAGGACGACATGACCGCAGAACTCCACCCCACCGCGGCCGCGCTGCTGGAGCGGAGCCACCGCCTCGGTGCCGATCCGCGCAACACCAACTACGCGGGCGGCAACACCTCCGCCAAGGGCACCGACACCGACCCCGTCACCGGCCAGGACGTCGAGCTGATGTGGGTCAAGGGCTCCGGCGGCGACCTGGGCACCCTCACCCATTCCGGCTTGGCCGCCCTCCGCCTGGACCGCCTGCGCGCCCTCACCGGCGTCTACCCGGGCGTCGAGCGCGAGGACGAGATGGTCACCGCGTTCGACTACTGCCTCCACGGCAAGGGCGGCGCGGCGCCGTCCATCGACACCGCCATGCACGGCCTGGTCGACGCCGCCCACGTGGACCACCTCCACCCCGACTCCGGCATCGCCCTGGCCTGCGCCGCCGACGGCGAAGCGCTCACCAAGGAGTGCTTCGGCAACCAGGTGGTCTGGGTGCCCTGGCGCCGTCCCGGCTTCCAACTGGGCCTGGACATCGCCGCCATCAAGAAGGCCAACCCCCAGGCCATCGGCTGCATCCTCGGCGGCCACGGCATCACCGCCTGGGGCGACACCTCCACCGAATGCGAAGCCAACTCCCTGCGCATCATCCGCACCGCCGAGAAGTTCCTCACCGAACGCGGCAAGACGGACCCCTTCGGCCCCACCATCCACACCACCCTCCCCCCAACCGAGCGCCGCGCCCGCGCCGCCGCCCTCGCCCCCGTGATCCGTGGCCTGGCCTCCACGGACCGCCCGCAGGTGGGCCACTTCACGGACAGCGACACCGTCCTGGACTTCGTCTCCCGCGCGGAACACCCCCGCCTGGCCGCACTCGGCACGTCCTGCCCGGACCACTTCCTCCGTACGAAGGTCCGCCCCCTGGTCCTGGACCTCCCCCCAACGACCCCCCTAGACGAGACAATCACTCGCCTCAAGGAACTCCACACCACCTACCGCACCGACTACGCGGCCTACTACGACCGCCACGCCACCCCCGACTCCCCGGCGATGCGCGGCGCGGACCCGGCGATCGTGCTGATCCCCGGGGTAGGCATGTTCAGCTACGGCAAGGACAAGCAGACGGCCCGGGTCGCGGGCGAGTTCTACGTCAACGCGATCAACGTGATGCGAGGCGCCGAGGCAGTCTCCTCCTACGCCCCCATCCAAGAATCCGAAAAGTTCCGCATCGAGTACTGGGCACTAGAAGAGGCCAAGCTCCAGCGCATGCCCAAGCCCAAGCCCCTAGCCACCCGCATCGCCCTGGTCACCGGCGCGGGCTCGGGCATCGGCAAAGCGATCGCCCACCGCCTAGTGGCCGAGGGCGCCTGCGTCGTCGTAGCCGACCTGAACGCCGATTCAGCGGCAGCCGTAGCCCAAGAACTGGGCGGCCCGGACAAAGCAATCCCCATCACAACGGACGTCACATCCGAAGACCAGATCAAGGAAGCCTTCACCACCGCAGCCCTGGCCTTCGGCGGCGTAGACCTCCTCATCAACAACGCCGGGATCAGCATCTCCAAACCACTCCTGGAAACAACAACCAAGGACTGGGACCTCCAGCACGACATCATGGCCCGGGGCTCCTTCCTCGCCTCCCGCGAGGCGGCCCGCGTGTTCATCGCCCAGAACATGGGGGGCGACATCGTCTACATCGCCTCCAAGAACTCCGTCTTCGCGGGCCCGAACAACATCGCCTACTCCGCCACCAAGGCCGACCAGGCACACCAAGTACGCCTCCTGGCGGCCGAACTAGGAGAGCACGGCATCCGCGTCAACGGAGTGAACCCCGACGGCGTGGTCCAGGGCAGCGGCATCTTCGCGGGCGGCTGGGGCGCCCAGCGAGCCGCCGTGTACGGCGTACCCGAGGAGAAGCTGGGCGAGTTCTACGCCCAGCGCACCCTGCTCAAGCGCGAGGTGCTCCCGTCCCACGTGGCGAACGCGGTCTTCGCGCTCACCGGCGGCGACCTGTCCCACACCACGGGCCTGCACATCCCGGTGGACGCGGGGGTCGCGGCGGCGTTCCTGCGCTGACGCGCGCGTGAGGGGGACGGGGTCGGAGGGGTAGGGCCCTGGACGACGACGTGTATTTGTGGCGCCGTGGACTTCCGGCCCACCCCACGTTTCCGAGCACCGGCGCCAAAAATATATGAGTCCAGGGCCCTGCCCCGCAGGCCCCGGCACCCGCCCCGTACCGAACCACCGCAACCAAGAACCCACCCCACCCACCACGAGGTCAAGGTGCCCCCAACAGAACACCGCTTCGCCGCCGTAGACCTCGGCGCGTCCAGCGGCCGCGTCATGGTCGGCCACGTCACGCCGGACACGCTGACGCTCCACGAGGTGCACCGCTTTCCCAACGACCCAGTGCGCCTCAACGGCACCCTGCACTGGAACATCCTGTCCCTCTACCAGGGCGTCCTGAACGGCCTCAAAGCAACAACCGCAACCGCAACCACCACCCCCCTGACCAGCATCGGCATCGACACCTGGGCCGTCGACTACGGCCTCCTGGACACCACCGGCGCGCTCCTCGCCACCCCAGTCCACTACCGCGACACCCGCACCACCGGCGCATCCGAGAAGGTGGCAACAACGCTCCCGCCGAGCGATCTCTACGCCGCCACCGGCCTCCAGCACCTCCCCTTCAACACGATCTACCAGCTCATCGCCGCCGAGGGCACCCCCGCCCTGGCCGCCGCCCACCGCCTGCTCCTGATCCCCGACCTCATCTCGTACTGGCTGACGGGCGAGGCGGGCACGGAGCTGACGAACGCCTCCACCACCCAGCTCATAGACCCCCGCACCCGCACCTGGTCCCGCCACATCGCAGACACCCTCAACATCGATCTGTCCCTCTTCCCACCCCTCCGGAACCCCGGCACCCCCGCCGGAACCCTCCTCCCGCACGTCCTCGCCGAAACCGGCCTCCCCCACCCCACCCCCGTAACGGCGGTCGGCTCGCACGACACCGCCTCCGCCGTAGTCGGCGTCCCCGCCACCACCCCCCGCTTCGCGTACATCGCCACCGGCACCTGGTCGCTGGCCGGGCTGGAGCTGGACGCGCCGGTCCTCACCGAGGCGAGCAGGCTGGCGAACTTCACCAATGAGCTGGGCGTGGACGGCACGGTGCGCTATCTGCGCAACATCATGGGCCTGTGGATGCTCCAGGAGTCCCTGCGCACCTGGCAGAACACCAACCAAGAACACCACCTCCCCACTCTCCTCAAGGCAGCAACCCACGCCACCCCGCTCCGCTCCGTCGTGGACGCGGGCGACCCCGCGTTCATCGCCCCGGGCGACATGCCCGACCGCATCGCCGCCGCCTGCCACCGCACCGGCCAGCCCGCACCCCGTACCCCCGCCGAGACGACCCGCTGCATCCTGGACTCCCTCGCCCTGGCACACCGCCGCGCGATCGAGGACGCCATGCGCCTGTCGGGCCGTACGGTCGACACCGTGCACATCGTGGGCGGTGGCGCGCACAACACACTCCTCTGCCAGCTCACCGCCGACGCCTGCGGCCTCCCGGTCGTCGCGGGCCCGGCCGAGGCAGCAGCCCTCGGAAACGTCCTGATCCAGGCGCGCACGGCCGGAACGATCAGCGGCGGGCTGCCGGAACTCCGCGCGCTCCTTCACAGCACCCAGCCGCTGAGGCAGTATGAGCCCACAGGTGATCATTCGGCGTGGGACAGGGCAGCATCCCGCCTGGACAGCACACAGGTCACCGCGACCCAGGAGGCCAAGGCGGCCGAGGAGGAACCGTGCGGGTAGCGCTCTTCATCACCTGCGTCAACGACACGCTCTATCCGCGCACCGGCCAGGCCGTGGTCACCCTCCTGGAACGCCTAGGCGTCGAGGTCGGCTTCCCACCCGAGCAGAGCTGCTGCGGCCAGCCGCAGTTCAATACGGGCTACCGCCACGAGACGGAACCCCTCCTCCGCCGCTACGCCACCGCCTTCCGGGACTACGACTACATCGTCACGCCCTCCGGATCGTGCGCAGCGATGGTGCGCGACAACTACCCGAGGATGGGCGCGAAGGCCGCCGCCGAGGGCCGTGGCCACGAACTCTCGGACCTCGCGGCGACCGTCGTCCCGAAAACCCTTGAGCTGACCGAGTTCCTGACCAACGTCCTGAAGGTGACGGACGTGGGCGCGTACTACCCGCACACCGTGACGTACCACCCCACCTGCCACGGTCTGCGCATGCTCCACCTGGGCGACCGCCCGCGCGCGCTCCTCACCGCCGTCAAGGGGCTGGACCTGGTGGAGCTGCCGGGAGCGGAGGAGTGCTGCGGTTTCGGCGGCACGTTCGCGGTCAAGAACGCGGCCGTGTCGGCGGCGATGGGCGCGGACAAGGCGCGCAACATCACGGCGACCGGCGCCGAGGCGATCTGCACGGTCGACAATTCCTGCCAGATGCACATCGGCGGCACGCTCGCCCGCCAGGGTTCGGCGGTCCGCCCGGTGCACATCGCGGAGATCCTGGCCAGCACGGAAGGAGATGTCTGGTGAGCGGTACCCACCAAGCCACCCACCAAGCCACCTACCTGGGCATGCCCGCCTTCCCGGCGGCGGCCGACGCCTCCACCCGCGACACCCAGCTGCGCGCCAATCTGCGCCACGCCACCCACACCATCCGCGCGAAGCGCGCCACGGCCGTGTCCGAGCTGGACGACTGGCAGGGGCTGCGCGCCGCGGGCGCGGCCATCAAGGACCGTACGCTGCGCCACCTCGACCACTATCTGGAGCAGCTGGAGAGCGCGGTCACGGCGGCCGGGGGCCAGGTGCACTGGGCGGCGGACGCGGAGGAGGCGAACCGGATCGTCACTGAGCTGGTGCGGGCCACGGGCGAGCGCGAGGTCGTCAAGGTCAAGTCGATGGCCACGCAGGAGATCGGCCTCAACAACGCCCTCGCCACCGCCGGGATCACAGCGTACGAAACCGACCTCGCCGAGCTGATCGTGCAGCTCGGCGACGACCTCCCGTCCCACATCCTGGTCCCGGCGATCCACCGCAACCGCGGCGAGATCCGCGACATCTTCACGGAGCGGATGGCGGGGTGGGGCCGCCCGGCCCCGGAGGGGCTGACCGACGCGCCCGCCGACCTGGCGGAGGCCGCCCGTCTCCACCTCCGCGAGAAGTTCCTGAACGCCAAGGTGGGCATCTCCGGCGCCAACTTCATGATCGCGGAGACCGGCACCCTGGTGGTGGTCGAGTCCGAGGGCAACGGCCGGATGTGTCTGACGCTCCCGGAGACGCTGATCTCCGTCGTCGGCATCGAGAAGGTGGTGCCCACCTTCCAGGACCTGGAGGTCTTCCTCCAGCTCCTCCCCCGCTCCTCGACCGCCGAGCGGATGAACCCGTACACCTCCACCTGGACCGGCACCACGGACGGCGACGGCCCGCGCACCTTCCACCTCGTCCTGCTGGACAACGGCCGCACCGACACCCTCGCGGACACCGTGGGCCGCCAGGCGCTGCGCTGCATCCGCTGTTCGGCGTGTCTCAACGTGTGCCCGGTGTACGAGCGGGCTGGCGGCCACGCGTACGGCTCGGCGTACCCGGGCCCGATCGGCGCCATCCTGACCCCGCAACTGCGCGGTACGCAGAGCGAGTTGGACGCCTCGCTCCCGTACGCGTCCTCGCTGTGCGGCGCGTGCTACGAGGTGTGCCCGGTGGCCATCGACATCCCCGAGATCCTGGTGCACCTGCGCGAGCGGGTGGTCGAGGGCGGCCCCGCCTCCGTCCGTGGCACCCGTACGGTCATCAAGCCCGCCAAGGGCCACGCCGCGGAACGCGCCGCCATGCGGGCCGCGCGCTGGGCCCTGGACCACCCCGGGGTGCTGCGCACCGGCCAGCGCCTGGCCGCCCGCACCCGCCGCTTCCACCCGCGCCGCCTGCCAGGGCCGGGGCGGGCGTGGAGCGACACCCGGGAGGTGCCGAAGGTACCGGCGGAGTCGTTCCGCGACTGGTGGCAACGGACGCGGGGCGCCACTCAGGCCGACCACGACGCGAGGAAAACCCCATGAGCACCCCATCCGGTCCCTCCGGCTCCCGCGCCCTGGTGATGGCCCGTATCCGCCGCGCCCTGGCCGACATCCCGCGCGCCGAGACACCGCGCGAGGTGGCGGTCGACCGTACGTACCACCGCGTCCACGGCGACCGCACCACCGCCGAGACCGTCGACCTGCTCGCGGAGCACCTGGCCGACTACCGCGCGATCGTCCACCGCACCACGGCCTCCGCCCTGCCCGGTGTGATCGCGGGCTTGCTCACCGCACGCGGCGCCACGAGCGTGGTCGCCCCGTCCGGCCTGCCCGCCGAGTGGCTGTCCGCCACCGACGCCGTACGGCTGACGGACTCCCCCGACCAGACGCCCCACGACCTGGACGACGTGTCCAGTGTGGTCACCGCCTGCGCGGTGGCCATCGCCGAGACCGGCACCATCGTCCTGGACGCCGACACCGACCAGGGCCGCCGCCGCATCTCCCTCGTCCCCGACCACCACATCTGCGTGATCCGCGTCCCGTCCCAGGTCGTGGACTCGGTCCCGCAGGCCCTCGAACTCCTCGACCCGGCCCGCCCGTTGACCTGGATCTCGGGCCCGTCTGCGACGAGCGACATCGAGCTGGACCGCGTGGAGGGCGTCCACGGCCCCCGCACCCTGGAAGTCGTCCTCGTAGCGGACTGAGCCCCGGAGACCCGGCTCCACAATCGAACACACCGCCTACCCTTCGTCGCTCGCGGTGACCGAGTGTCGTACGGTGCTGGTTGGATGGGGGCTGTGTCGAACGGGGAGGGCGAACGGTGAGCGGTGGCGAGGGCGGCGCCAAGGGTGGCAACGCGGACCTGGCTCTGGACGAGGATTCGCAGGCGCTGATCGTCAAGGGGCTGCGCGGGGCGATCGATGAACTGCGGGACGTCGGCTCCGCGTCGGGCGCGGAGATGGGTGCCGGGTTCGATGATCTGTCGATGACGTCCATGGAGGCCGGACACAACGGCCTGGCCAAGGATTTCGAGGAGTTCTGCGAGCTGTGGGACTGGGGTGTGCGCGGCCTGATCGAGGACGCGAGCAAGCTCGCGGAGAAGGTGGGACTGGCGGCCGGCTCGCAGTGGGAGCAGGAGCAGTACGCCCAGGGGACGTTCAAGGTCACCGCGAACGCGATCGCGGGCAATCCGCACCTGAGCGAGGAGGAAGTCGTCAAGAAGGACTGGGGAGGGCGGGGAGGACTGTTCTCCTCCGACACCTACGACCCTGACTACAGCAAAGAGTCCTTCGAGAAGAGCCAGGCCGACGTCAACAAAATCTGGGAGGCCACCGGCGAAGAGACGTCCCAGAAGGCACCCGGCCTTCAGCACGCCAGCGAACAGCTCGCCCAGCAGGCGACGGAGAAGGGTGACCGCTGATGGGTATCGGTGACCTGACGCCCGACTGGCTGGACGACACCGTCGAGAAGGGCGGTGAGCTGGTCGGCGACGGCGTCGAATGGGCGGGCAACAAGACAGCGGACGGCCTGGACAAGGTCGGCTGGGAGAGCGGCGCGGACGCGGTCCGCGACACGTCCCGTTCCGCCGCGAACTACCTGGGCGCGGACGTCGCCGAGATGCAGCTCGGGGAGACCGAGGACCCCAAGAAGCTGGTCTACGGCAGCGTGAACAAAATCCGCTCCACGGTGAAGCACCTCACGGATTTCCAGTCGGCGTTCGAGAAGGTCGGCAACGGCCTGAAGGCCCTGGACTCCTCCCACTGGAAGGGCGAGGCCGCCAACGCTTTCCGGCAGGAGGTGTCGGTCAAGCCGAAGGAGTGGTTCAAGGCGGCGGACGCGTGCAAGAAGGCCGCCGGGGCGCTGGAGGACTTCGCCGGAACCGTGGAATGGGCGCAGGGCCAGGCACAGGACGCGATCGACGCGTACAAGGAGGCCAAGACCGCCTCCGAAGAGGCCCGCTCCGCGCACAACACCAAGGTGGACGCGTACAACACGGCCGCCGAGGCGTACAACACGAAGGCGGAGTCCGGAAAGGACCCGGGCGCCAAACCCACCAAGCCGGGCGAGTTCCACGACCCCGGCACGGCCAAGGCGAAGGCCGCGCAGGAGAAGCTGGACGAGGCGCGGCGCCAGCGGGACGAGGCGGTCATCGCGGCGCGCAAGGCGGTCCAGCAGGCCAAGGACTCGGCCCCGCCGAAGCCGTCGTACGGCAAACAGGTCGGCGACGGGCTCGAGGGGCTGCAGCTGGACTCGATGCATTTCACCGGCGGCGCCCTCAAAGGCACCGCCGGGCTCTTCGGCCAAGCGCGGGCACTGAACGTGTGGGATCCGTACAACCTCACCCACCCTGCCGAGTACTACACGAACCTGAACAAGGCCGCGGCACAACTCCACACGGTGGCCAGCAACCCAGGCAAGGCCTTCAAGGGCATGATCGACGGGTTCGCCAAGGACCCCGCCGAAGGCACGGGACGGCTCCTCCCCGAACTCTTCGGCACCAAGGGCCTCGGCGCCGCCCGCAAGGGGGCCAGCCTCGGCAAGCACGGGGGTCTCCCGAAGGGCAAAGCGCGCGACACGCTGAACAGCGAGGGGCCGCACGGCCACGGGCACAAAGACGGCGAAAAGACATGTGACGGTACGGACCCGATCGACCTCGCCACGGGGAAGATGTTCCTGCCGCAGACCGATGTCTCCCTGCCCGGCGCCCTGCCCTTGGTGTTCACGCGCCGGGTGGAATCCGGCTACACGGCGGGGCGCTGGTTCGGGCCTTCCTGGACAAGCACGGCGGACCAGCGGCTGGAGATCGACGCTCAAGGTGTCGTCTTCATCAGCGACGACGGACTGCTGCTGTCCTACCCGCACCCCGCACCCGACCTCCCGACCCTCCCGGAGGCAGGCCCCCGCTGGCCCCTCGAACGCGACCCCCACGGCGACTACACCCTCACTGACCCCACCACCGGCCGGGTCCGCCACTTCAACGGTCCACGGGACGTGGACCCCGGTGGCGACGGGATCGCGCCGCTGGAGCAGATATCCGATCGCTCCGGCCACTGGATCACCTTCGAGTACGACACCGAGGGCACCCCGACCGGCATCGCTCACAGCGCCGGATACGAGCTGAAGCTCCGCACCGCCGAGGGCCGCATCACCGCGCTCCACTTGGCGGGCGCGGCGGAGGACGGCGGCGACCAGGAGCTGATGCGCTACGCGTACACGGACGGCAACCTCACCGAAGTCATCAACTCCAGCGAACTCCCCCTGCGCTTCGAGTACGACGAAGAACGCCGCGTCATAGCGTGGATCGACACCAACGACCGCCGGTACGACTACGTCTACGACAACCAGGACCGCTGTATCGCCGAGGGCGGCGAGGCGGGACACGTCTCCATCCACATCTCGTACGACGAGGTCGACCAGGCGACCGGCCACCGCGTCACGAGGGTGACCACGCCCGAGGGCCACACCACTCGCTACTTCATCAACGACGCGGGGAAGGTTGTCGCCGAGACCAGCCCCCTGGGCCACACCACCCGCACCGAATACGACCGCCACGACCGCGTCCTGTCCCGCACGGACGCGCTGGGCCGCACCGTGGCATTCGTCTACGACGAGGCAGGCCACCTCACCCGGATCACCGCCCCCGACGGCAGCGAGTCCTCAGCCTCCTACAACGACCTCGGCCAGCCGACGTCCGTCACGGGCCCGGACGGCGCCACCTGGACCCAGACGTACGACGAGGCGGGCCGCCGTACCTCGTCCACCGACGCGGCGGGCCACACCACGCGCTACGCCTACGACGCGTACGGCCACCTCTCCTCCGTCACCAACGCGCTGGGCGAAACGACCCAGGTCGGCTGCGACAAGGCGGGCCTCCCCGTAAAGATCACCGACCCCCTGGGCGCGGTGGCCCGCTACGAACGCGACGCCTTCGGCCGCCCGGTGACCATCACCGACGCGGTCGGCGCCACCACCCATCTGACCTGGACGGTGGAAGGCAAGCTCATCCGCCGCACCGCCCCGGACGGCTCCACGGAGACCTGGACGTACGACGGCGAAGGCAACTGCACCACCCACACCGACGCCATCGGCGCGACCTCCGTTTTCGAGTACACCCACTTCGACCTGCTCGCGGCCCGCACCGGCCCGGACGGCGTCCGCTACGAATTCGAGCACGACGCGTCCCTGCGCCTCACCCAGGTCACGAACCCCCAGGGCCTGACCTGGTCCTACGAGTACGACCCCGCTGGCCGCCTGACCTCAGAGACGGACTTCGACAACCGCACCGTCACATACGAACACGACGCAGCCGCCCAACTGATCCGCCGCACCAACCCCCTGGGCGAGTCCGTCACATACGACCACGACGCACTCGGCCAGATCACCCGCAAGACCGCCGCAGACCAGGTGACGACCCTCACCTACGACCCAGCAGGCCGCCTAACCTCGGCGGTCGGCCCCGACACCGAGGTGGTCTACCAACACGACCGCCTGGGCCGAATCAAGTCGGAGATGGTCAACGGCCGCGTACTGGCCCACTCGTACGACCCCCTGGGCCGCCGCACCCGCCGCGTCACGCCAAGCGGCGCGATCACCACGTACGCCTACGACGCGGCAGGCAACCGCACAGCCCTGACCGCAGGTGGCCACACCCTCGCCTCCGAACACGACGAGGCAGGCCGCGAAACAACCCGCCACATCGGCGACGCGCTCACCCTCACCAACACCTGGGACCCCCTGGGCCGCCTGACCACCCAGTCCCTTGCCGGGGGATCCGACGCGTCCCCCATCCAGCACCGGGCCTACACCTACCGCGCAGACGGCAACGTCACCGCCGTGAACGACCGCCTGAACGGCCCGAGCACCTTCGACCTGGACGCGGCAGGCCGCGTGACAACGGTCCGCGCCTCCGGCTGGACCGAGACGTACGCCTACGACGAAGCAGGCAACCAAACCCAAGCAACCTGGCCCACCAAGGGTGCCCCCCAGGAAGCCACCGGCGAACGCACCTACACCGGCACCCGCATCACCCGCGCGGGCACCATCCGCTACGAACACGACGAAGCGGGCCGCCTCACCCTCCGCCAGAAGACCCGCCTCTCCAAGAAGCCCGACACCTGGCACTACACCTGGGACACCGAAGACCGCCTCACCACCGTCACCACCCCAGACGGAACCCTCTGGCGCTACCAATACGACCCCTTCGGCCGCCGCACCACAAAACAACGCCTCGCCGCCGACGGCGAAACCGTCCTGGAGCAAACAGACTTCACCTGGGACGGCCCCAC